>NZ_FWWY01000001.1:853818-1462102 GCF_900176145.1 Sulfobacillus thermosulfidooxidans DSM 9293
TCTAAAATATCTGTCGGCACCACTGGGCCTCCCAGATCCCGACGGATCCAGTACCACCAGCGGCCGCGTGGGGGACGACCGTGTGCGAGATGGGAACGGGTCAACACACGCGACCTAAAGCACCGACAAACTTCGGGGCTCCACAGACCCTCACAACTTCACAGGAGAAAGATCTCGACCGATTAGTATGGTCTCGCTCCGCCCGTTACCGGGTGTCCACGGACCACCTATCTACCCACTGGTCGTGTGGGGGTCTCGTGGCGGCCCATAGGCCGCCTCGGATACCTCATCTTGGGGTCGGTTTCGCGCTTAGATGCGGTCAGCGCTTCTCCGCTCCGAACCTAGCTTCCCAGCGCTGCATTGGGCAACACAACTGGGCACACCAGCGGTTCGTCCACTCCGGTCCTCTCGTACTAGGAGTCGCGCCCCTCAAGTATCCACCGCTTACGACGGAGAGGGACCGAACTGTCTCACGACGTTCTGAACCCAGCTCACGTACCGCTTTAATTGGCGAACAGCCAAACCCTTGGGACCGACTTCAGCCCCAGGATGCGATGAGCCGACATCGAGGTGCCAAACCTTCCCGTCGATATGGACTCTTGGGGAAGATCAGCCTGTTATCCCCGGGGTAGCTTTTATCCGTTGCGCGATGGCCCTGCCACGCGGTGCCACCGGATCACTAAGCCCGCCTTTCGGCTCTGCTCGCGTTGTCACGCTCGCAGTCAAGCTCCCTTGTGCCTTTGCACGCCCTGCACGCTGTCCAACCGTGCTGAGGGAACCATGGGGCGCCTCCGTTACGCTTTAGGAGGCGACCGCCCCAGTCAAACTGCCCCCCTGCCACTGTCCCGCGCCGGGTGCCGGCGGCGGTTAGATCGTGCACGCCGTGAGGGTGGTATCCCAAGGATGGCTCCCCCGCCGCTAACGCGGCGGCTTCTCCGCCTCCCACCTATCCTGTACACACGTCGCGCGCGTTCCATGGCAGGCTACAGTAAAGCTCCACGGGGTCTTTCTGTCCAGTCGTAAGTATCCTGCATCTTCACAGGACTTGCAATTTCACCGAGTCTCTCGTTGAGACAGTGCCCAAGTCGTTACGCCTTTCGTGCGGGTCGGAACTTACCCGACAAGGAATTTCGCTACCTTAGGACCGTTATAGTTACGGCCGCCGTTGACTGGGGCTTCGGGTCGGAGCTTGCACCCCTCACCTTAACCTTCCAGCACCGGGCAGGCGTCAGCCCCTATACGGCGTCTTACGACTTCGCAGGGACCTGTGTTTTTGGTAAACAGTCGCTTGGGCCGCTGTAGTGCCCCCGGCCGCGGCTGCGGCCGGGCCCCCTTCTCCCGAAGTTACGGGGGTAATTTGCCGAGTTCCTTAACGAGAGGTCACTCGCGCGCCTGAGGCTCCTCGCCTCGCCTACCTGTGTCGGTTTCGGGTACGGACACCCGATCACTCCAGTTGCACTTTTCTCGGTGGTCCGCCGAGCTCTCTTCCGTACTTGCGGTTCCGTCCCCCTTGCGGGACGCCCACGACCAACGGGGCGCAGACCCCCGCGGACCACGTCCTGCTCCCTTCGCCGTGATCGGCTGGTCACGGAATCTCCACCGTGTCTCCATCGACTACGCCTCAACGGCCTCGCCTTAGGCCCGACTAACCCGGAGCGGACGATCCTGCCTCCGGAACCCTGCGGCTTTCGGCGGGCCCGATTCTCACGGGCCTTTTCGCTACTCATACCGGCATTCGCACTCCGCCGCGGTCCACGCACGGTTCCCCGCACGCTTCGCCCCCCGGCGGACGCTCCCCTACCACCGGCCTCCTAAGGAGGCCGATTCGCCGCTTCGGTAGACCACTTAGCCCCGCACATTCTCGGCGCCGCGCGACTGCGACCAGTGAGCTATTACGCACTCTTTCAAGGATGGCTGCTTCTAAGCCAACCTCCTGGCTGTCTCGATCACGCGACGACCTTTGCCACTCAGTGGTCATTTGGGGACCTTAGCGGACGATCTGGGCTCTTACCCTTTTGACCTTGGAGCTTATCCCCCAACGTCTGACTCTCTCCCGCCTACCGACGACTTTGTCGTTTGCGAACAGGCAGTAATCCTTCACGGACCCCTTCCATTCACAGAGCGCTACCCCGTCGGTATTGGTCGGGGAGGCTCGCCCTCAAGCGATTTCGGGGAGAACCAGCTATCTCCGTGTTCGATTGGCATTTCACCCCTAGCCGCCGCTCGTCCCAGCCCTTTTCAACGGACACGGGTGCGGCCCTTCATCCCGGCTTAAGGGGATTGCAGCCTGGCGCCGGCTAGATCACACGGTTTCGGGTCGACCGGCGGCCACTGGCCGCCCTCTTCAGACTCGCTTGCGCTCCGGCTCCCGACCTCCCGGTCGTTAACCTCGCGGCCTGCCGGTCACTCGCCGGTTCATTCTTCAATAGGCACGCCATCATGAGGCGAACCCCACTCTGACGGCTTGACAGCACACGGTTTCAGGATCTCTTTCACTCCCCTCCCGGGGGGCTTTTCACCGTTCCCTCACGGTACTCTGCGCTATCGGTGACGGATGGTCGGGAGTCTTGGGCGGTGGGCCGCCCGGCTTCCCACGGTCTTCCACGAGGACCGTGGTACTCTGGAACCTGTCCCGGTCTGCGCGCGTCTGCTCCGACGGGGCTCTCACCCGCTAGGGCGCTGCATTCCAACAGCTTCGGATCGACGGCGCAGAGCCGGTGTCGGTCGACATACGCCGACAAGACAGGCCCGCAACCCGCCCGAGGCGCCGGTATGTCCGGTCACGCCTCGAACGTTTGGACTCGTCCCGGTTCGCTCGCCGCTACTACGGGATTCGCTGACGCTTTCTCGACGCAGGTACTGAGATGTTTCAGTTCCCCGCTTTGGACTCGGTTTCGCCCTGTGGCGAACCGTCCAGACCTGCCGGTCTGGGGGTTTCCCCATTCGGTGACCCTCGGATCGTTGCGTGCGACGCCGCTCCCCGAGGCCTTTCGTGGCGTGCCACGACCTTCTTCGCCCCATCCGCACCCGAGGCATCCCCCGTGTGCTGGTTGTCTCTTTCTCCTGTAAAGTTGTCAAGGTCCGCCGGCCGCGGCGCTCTGCGCCGCCGTCGGTCCTCGGAAACCATATCGTCATGTGAAGCTCCCTAGAAAGGAGGTGATCCAGCCGCACCTTCCGATACGGCTACCTTGTTACGACTTCACCCCAATCACCGACCCCACCGTCGACGGGACCCTCCGCATCTGCGGTTGGATCGCCCGGCTTCGGGGTGTGGCCGACTCTCGTGGTGTGACGGGCGGTGTGTACAAGGCCCGGGAACGAATTCACCGCCCCATGCTGATGGGCGATTACTAGCAATTCCGGCTTCATGCAGGCGAGTTGCAGCCTGCAATCCGAACTGAGATCCCGTTTGAAGGATTGGCTCCGGCTCGCGCCGTCGCATCCCGTTGTCGGGACCATTGTAGCACGTGTGTAGCCCAGAACATCAAGGCCATGCGGATTTGACGTCATCCCCACCTTCCTCCGGTTTGTCACCGGCAGTTTCCGTGTGAGTGCCCGGCCGAACCGCTGGCAACACACGACAAGGGTTGCGCTCGTTGCGGGACTTAACCCAACATCTCACGACACGAGCTGACGACAACCATGCAGCACCTGCGCTCGCTCCCCGAAGGGCCCGCCGCTTTCGCGGCGCTCACGAGCGTGTCCAGTCCTGGTAAGGTTCTGCGCGTTGCGTCGAATTAAACCACATGCTCCACTGCTTGTGCGGGCCCCCGTCAATTCCTTTGAGTTTCAACCTTGCGGCCGTACTCCCCAGGCGGGGTACTTAGTGCGTTAGCTCCGGCACCGCCCGGTGGACCCGGGCGACACCTAGTACCCATCGTTTACGGCGTGGACTACCGGGGTATCTAATCCCGTTCGCTCCCCACGCTGTCGCGCCTCAGCGTCAGGGCCAGGCCAGTGCGCCGCCTTCGCCACGGGTGTTCTTCCTGATCTCTACGCATTTCACCGCTCCACCAGGAATTCCACGCACCTCTCCTGCCCTCTAGCGCGACCGTTTAGCCGCCCTCCTCCGGGTGAGCCGGAGGCTTAAAACCGCTACGTATCGCACCGCCTACACGCCCTTTACGCCCAGTAATTCCGGACAACGCTTGCCCCCTACGTCTTACCGCGGCTGCTGGCACGTAGTTTGCAGGGGCTTCCTCCGTCGGTACCGGCTCCCCGGCCCTTCCGGGCCGGTCTTCGTCCCGACAGACAGAGCTTTACAACCCGAAGGCCGTCTTCACTCACGCGGCGTTGCTCCATCAGGCTTGCGCCCATTGTGGAAGATTCCCTACTGCTGCCTCCCGTAGGAGTCTGGGCCGTGTCTCAGTCCCAGTGTGGCCGTTCACCCTCTCAGGCCGGCTACCCATCGTCGCCTTGGGAGGCCATTACCCCCCCCAACTAGCTAATGGGCCGCGAGCTCCCCTGTGAGCGCCTGTTGCCAAGCTTTCTTCCGGTTCCCCGGAACGTATGCGGGATTGCCGCGCCTTTCGGCCCGATATCCCCCACTCACAGCCCGATCACTCACGTGTTCCTCACCCGTCCGCCGCTGACCCGAAGGTCCGCTCGACTTGCATGTATTACGCACGCCGCCAGCGTTCGTCCTGAGCCAGGATCAAACTCTCCATGACTCATTTCTGTCTTCTGACGTGATTCGATAACTTTCACTTCAACATGACGATATAGTTTTCAAGGACCGACTGCCCGAGGTCTTGACCTCATGGCCGTGCTGCCCTGTCGGACAGCTTTGATATAATAACACGGCCTTATGCTAAAAACAAGGGGATCGTGCGACTTTTTATCATTGCAAAAAGTCCCAGATTTTTGGATCTTCAATGCCTAGGCGCCACAGCGCAATACCACGCAGTTCGTAACCAGAAACCAATTGTATTTTAGATAGCAAACTTTGCGTATCCTCAAACCAAACTGAATGAACAGCGCCATTTTGCACATAGACAAAATGATTTTTTCCGGTTTCATGGGTGTATTGTTGTTCCAACGACTGGGCTTGCCCATAAGATAACGCAATCGCGCCAGAATTACTCCAATCATAGCCATATCCGGGAATCCCTAAAATCACTTTACTAGGGGGAACTACTGATATGGTGTAATTCAACACAGCTTTCACCCATGACGGGGATGCAATAGGCCCAGGGCTCCCTCCGGCCCAATGTTCGTCGTAAGCCATAATCATTAATAAATCTGCACTCTTGGCCAAAGCCGGGTAATTATAAGCTCCTGTCCAAGAGTTCGTGGGCTGGTAACTGGTCTCTGCGGGCAGACTCAGTGTGACATAATAGCCATGACGATGAAACACTTGCGACAAATGCGAAACAAATTGAGTAAAAGCCTTTTGCTCAGAGGGAGCCATCCCTTCCCAGTCCAAGTTCACCCCATCATAGCCATTATCTTCCACGAGTGTTAACATATTCTCAATAGCTCTTTGACTCGCCACCGGATTACTCAATAAAGGTCCAAATACAGACTGTCCCGCCATATTTTCAACTAGGGCAAATGTCCATAAGTGATGTTGGCGTGCTATTTGCAAAACCGTGGGATTGGTTTGACCACTAATATATCCATTCGCATTGATCGTATACCAAAATGGAATAATACCCGTTAAAAAGGGGAGATAATGCTGAAGCATAGCGGCAGCATTTCCCTGGTTTCCCGGGTCATAAAAATACCCTAATACCATGCCGGGCGGCAGTCCATCCGAAGGACCAGGATTTTGAGCCGTTTTCTCGGGTCTGGGACCAGTAGTCGGCACGACTATGGAAGCTTCAGCGGGATGTAGCAAGGCGCGATCCCAACTTGCTATGACGCGACTGTTCTGGCCATAAATCAATCCCCCTACCAAGGCAATGACGAGAAATATCGCTGTCACCACAAACAAGGGGCGCTGATAATAAGCATGTCGAATTCCTTTATCGCGAGTCATAGAAGATCCTCCCCCACTATCGTACGTAATACCTATGCCACGAGCCCGCGAAATAGACAGGTATTTCGTTATAATAAGCTTAAAAGCCGTGTCTTCCCTTTAAACAGAACTTTAGGGAGCCACTTCCTCTATCAAAAGACATGGCTTGAGACACGAAAGGATGGGAATGGATTGCACACCTTGCTCATCGAAGATGACGACCGCGTTGCCCGTCTTATTACGTTAGAACTCCGTCATGCGGGATGGGATGTTCACTGGTGCAATAAAGGCCGTGATGGACTTTCTGAAGCCATTGGAGGGAATTACGACGTCGTGATTTTAGACTTAATGCTCCCCGATATTGATGGTATTAAAGTGTGTCAATCTCTTCGTCAAGTGTCAGATACCCCGATATTAATTTTAACGGCACGCGATGCCGTGGTTGACCGTGTCCGAGGACTCGATGCCGGTGCCGATGATTATCTGGTGAAACCATTTGCGACTATGGAATTGTTAGCACGTATGCGTGCCCTCACCCGAAGACCTGCCAACGTTTTCCATCAAGATGATACCCTTAAAGTCGGTCCTTTGGAACTGTATCCGATGCGGCATGAGGTCCGTTTGAACAATACCCCCATTGAACTCACACGGCGAGAATTTGATCTCTTACAGTACTTTATGCAAAATGTGGGGATTACTCTAACCCGGGACATGATTCTCGATCGTGTCTGGGGATGGGGATATTCCGGAGCCTCTAACATTGTCGATGTCTATGTTGGCTATCTCCGACAAAAAATCGGACTACCAACCGATGAACTCAATTTAGTGACGATCCGTGGAGTGGGTTATGTGTTGAAATACGAGAATCCGTCGTGAACTTCCCACGTAGTCTTCGCACCCGTTTTACTATCCAAACAGGAGGGGCCATCGTCAGCCTGGTGGTTGTTTTTGCTATTATCACCATTTTGGCTGTCAGCTTTCACTTATATGATGCCGCCGCTTCTGACGCCTTAAGCGTGTATGCCGGCCTCAAACAGGCTCATGGTAATACACTGAGTGTGATCGTGCATGAATATACCCGCTCGGTCGATCCGCATATTTGGATCCTGCAGCATGGTCATGTCATCTTGCGCTCTCCTAACACTGCTCCTCGCCCTATTGGACCCTTAATAGGAGGCTTGGCACGTGAACCCATTTCGCTACGTTTAGTTGAATACCACGCAGACCTCACTTATGTCATTGATTGGCCATTGAAACCCGACTTGGATTTACTTGGGGATCTTGTTCTCGTGATGACGATAGTCGGGATTGCTGCAGCAGCAGGGGGTGTTTTGCTCGGACGATGGACGACGCACCGGGTTCTGGAGCCGGTCAAACGCATGACCCGTTCCGTAGAACATATGTTATCCACGAATCAATTTCTTCCTGTCGAAAATCCATCTCGAACGGACGATGAATTTAGCCAGCTCGCGCGGTTGTTATCAGAACTGGTACAAACCTTAGAAGCTCGGTGGCAAAGAGACCGGACTTTATTAGCGGATGCCGCCCATCAGTTGCGAACCCCCCTTGAAGTTATTCGGGGTAATCTCGATATTTTACGCAACTGGGATAGTATCGACCGGGCCACCGAAGAGGATAGCTTAACAGCTATGGATAGGGCCGTCTCTGAAATGATTACCCTCGTCGGCGATCTTTTAACGCTTGAACACGTGCGCAACGAAGGGCCAGCTCAATTACAAAAACATTCTCTTCGCACCTTATTGGAAGATGCCAGTGAAGATGCCCGCGCCTTGAATCCGAGTTTGCATATCCTCCTTCACGATCCGGGACAAGCGGCCGTCTTGATTCATGAACCCTTCGCTCGACGAGCCTTATGGGCGGTTCTCGAAAACGCCGTCAAATACAGTCCAGATGGCGGAACCATCGAGATTACGGTATTACCGCAAGGAGAACGCTGCGGGATTGCCATACGCGATCATGGTCCCGGTATCCCTGAAGAAGATATTCCGCATATTTTCACTCGCTTTTACCGCGGTCAAAATGGCCGGGGAAAAAGCGGTACGGGTCTCGGATTAAGTATTGCCGAAGCTTTGATGCGCTCACAAAAAGGATATATCACCCTAGAAACAGGAGAAGAGGGCACCACATTTACTCTATGGTTTCTTCGCGCGCCCGCTTCATCGACTTAACAGGATTTTTCGTTTTTAATTGCGGAACGACCTTATAGACATAAAGGGAAGTCAGAATCACTAAAGTGCCGACAAACACTAAAGGCCAAGGGACCGGTGAAGATGACGTCATGAGCGCTCCCACTCCGAGCAACAAAAAGACAATTCCCACCATAGCGGTGAGCCAAGGCACGCCCAAGGCGTGGAAGGGACGCGCGCGAGTTGGTTCTTTACGCCGCAACCGAATAACCAACAGTGCCGACAGAGCATAAATCAGCCCCTCGACACCCGCTCCCGCATTAATCAATATCGTGAATTGTCCCGTGGCAAAAATCACCAGGGCCAGAACAAGGGATAAACCTGCCAGAGTCATCAGGGCATAAGAAGGAACCCAACGATCGTTTAAATGCGCAAAGACCTTGGGTAAAGACTTTTCTCTCGCCAGCGCGTACACAAAACGGGACGCCGTAAATAGACCCCCATTAAAAGTCGTCATGGCCGTCGTCATGGTCACAAAAAGCATCCACCAAAATCCCACTTCTCCCAGTGCCTTCTGCCCCGCCAGCAGCTGAGGTATCAAGGTGGTCTTTAATTGTTCAGTTTTCGGAAAAATTGTCGTTAACGCCACAGTAAATAAGGCGAACGCTATGGCAATCAAACCCAAAGCGATATACATGCCGCGTGGTATGGCCCGTGCATCAGAAAATTCCTCGGCTAATGGGGTAACCCATTCAAAACCCACATAAATGAACACACCCAAAGCAATACTTTGAAAAATTCCGGGACCTACATGCAAAAATTTTGATACAGGGGGCAAGGGTACCTTACCTAAAATCACCAGACTGATTATGCTCAAGGTCGCCAACAATAACAGCGCGTTGGCATCTTGAATACGTCCTGCAATCCGGATTCCGCGTAAGTTGGCAATGACGATCACCAACAGCAAGACGACAATCCATAACCATCCGGGAATCTGGGGAATACCTGCATGAAAGGCGTTGGCTAACACAAAGGCATCGGCAGCAATAACAAAAATTACCGTTAAGGCATAAACTAACGAGATAATCAATGATAACGAATCATTCAGTCCACGCCGCGTCCATACCCGAATCGCGGCTGCCGAAGGATAAAGACCACTTAATTCTGCAAAATTGCTAGCGGAAAAAACAATCAGGGCTCCAGCCACCAATAAGGCGATCCATGCTGAGGGGCCTCCGGCATATTCTGCAACTTCCACACAGGCAAGGAAGTTGATCGCCGCAGACGCAAGACCCGCACTGGTCGAGACCGCTGTCCGTAAAGGCAGCACTTGGCGCCTGGCCATTGTCACTCCCCCCAAATTAATAGCGTAATAATATCAAGACGCATCAAGTCATCCTGATGGCCCTTAACTAACAAATCTCCCGCATTATACGGTTCGGTCGGACTCATCTGGCCCGAAAAAACGGCCTGAATAATGTCCTCTGTCCCTTCGATATGCATGTCGGCATAGGGAACATCGCCTTCGCCAGCTTCAATAACGCCCTTTTGACTGCGGAGCCAATACCACTGATGACTATCCGTTGTCTCAATAACAATCGTCCGGTTCCAGTCCCGGTTCATTTGCCGCAGCCGTTCATTTTCGTTACAGGCGCGCGCAAAGTCTTCGAAAGTCGATAGCATACTCATTGTTTCTACTCCCTTGCATATTGTCGCCACAATTCGTCGTGGTCACTAACCGCTAATCGAACCGCGTGAAGTCATACCGTAACCCGGCATCAAGGACTGTTTTGGCCCATGCGCTGTCATCAGGTTTTACTCCAGTCGCCGCGACAATGGCTGCTTCAATCACATTAGTGCCAAAACTTCTCCCGTGTACAACCGGTGTGGTCGTGATAAGTGCCTTAAGACGACGCTCTTTTAATAAATCACGGTCTTGGCTCGTGGTGGTGTTGGTGACCATGAGTTTGCCCGCGAGGTTTTGTGGCAAGTGACGGCGAATAAAATGAAAATCCCCAGCAATAATATCGGCATCTGCAAAGTAATGATGATAAGTGGTATCCGAAGAAATTTGCTCTTGTTCCTGTCCCGTAGGGTATAGCGTGGCAAAGGGCATCTTCGTCAAATTTGGTAATAATCGCCGGGCAAATTTCTCTAGTTCCGCTAAGGAATTAATGGGGTAGTCAATATGACTCGCGAAGATAAAATCGCCGGCAACGGTCTCAAAACCATTTTCGTAAAATGCTTGGGCCATCCCAAAACGGTCTAAGGCTGAGACTAACAAGACCTTCATTGGCGGATGGATAATCTGATGCTGGACAAGTTGATTGATGACCTGATATTCCCATATCGCCTTCACACCGCTGCCATCTACCACTGGGGTTGTTTGCGCCGCCGCAGCTAAACCTTTAGCATCTTCAATTTCATAGCGTTGCCCATTAACCACTAAATAGCGATCAATGCCGCCTAACCCAATAGCATCTACATGATTATCGAGTTGCTGAATCATTTCCCGGGCGCGCTCGAGATCGCCATTGGTGCCACGCCGACTTACATGAACCTTTTCGCCAAAAATATCAAGTTCGGTATCATGATCACGCACTGCACTGCCAAGGCTCACACTGACCACGTGTTTCATCCGAAGCCTCCCAAAAAGATAGCTGTGCACAAATTTGTACACAGCTATCTTATCGTCTTTTGCCGATGATTCCTAGCCTAGGGTTCGGGCATAGTCCCCGGCGTTAATGGACGCATGGTCGGAAAGAGAATGACATCACGAATGGATGGACTATCTGTTAATAACATCACCAACCGGTCAATGCCGATTCCCAATCCTCCCGTAGGCGGCATCCCATGTTCCAAAGCATTGAGGAAATCTTCGTCTAATGGGGGCACTTCATCATTTCCCTGCCGCCGTTGTTCTTGTTGTCGCAAAAATCGTTCACGCTGATCTAAGGGATCATTGAGCTCTGAAAAAGCATTGGCGAGTTCACGACCTGCCACAAATAGCTCAAAGCGCTCCGTCAGCGATGGATTTTTGGGATCCCGTTTCGCTAAAGGCGAAATATCAACGGGATGGTGCCACAAAAATGTTGGTTGGATTAAATCGGGCTCGACGACTTGTCCAACAATCTTATCCATGACCTGGGAACGATCAAAGCGCGGGTCAACTGCAATCCCTAGCTTTTTCGCAAATTGATGAGCATCTTCCGTGGTAACAATACTCTCCCAACGCACACCCGTTTTCTCGTACAGACGCTCAACCATGTCGACACGAGCAAAAGGCGGCGTAAAATCGAGCTGCTGTCCTTGATATTCGATAACCGCTTGTCCCTTTATTCGTGTCACTAAATAGGACAAAAGTGATTCAACCAATTCCATAATGCCTTGATAATCCGTATAGGCTTGATACAATTCTAGCATGGTAAATTCTGGGTTATGTTTTGTCGAAATGCCCTCATTGCGAAAAACCCGGCCGATTTCATAAACCCGGTCAAATCCCCCGACGATGAGTCGTTTGAGATGAAGTTCCAAGGCAATGCGCAAATATAACGTCATATCCAACGCATTGTGATGGGTCACAAAAGGGCGCGCTTCTGTGCCACCCGCTATCGGCAGTAACACCGGTGTCTCAACTTCTACAAAGTCCCGCTCCGCCAAAAATTGGCGAATATAGGTAATCGTCTTGCTACGAATGTTAAAGACTTCGCGTACTTCAGGATTCACCAATAAATCCACATAGCGTTGACGGTACCTTAAGTCGACATTGGTTAGACCATGACGTTTATCCGGAAGATCGAGCAAACTTTTACTTAAAAATTGATATTGACGCACCTCAATGGTTACTTCGCCCCGCCGGGTTTTGAAGACCGTTCCTTCCACCCCGACGATGTCGCCCAGATCCATAAATTCTGTCAACGCGAAGGCGTTTTCACCAACAATATCTTCTCGCAAATGACATTGTATTTTGCCTTGTTGATCAACCAAATCTAAGAACATTGCTCGACCATGGGTACGGATTGCCATAATCCGCCCTGCTACCCGTACCCATTGACCTTCCCACTGTTCATAATGTTCTTTGATTTCTTGGCTGAAGGCTGTGGCATCAAAGCGAGTCGGCTCATAGGGATTCACTCCCCGCGCCTTAAGCGCTTCTAATTTGCTGATTCGAACGGCGCGGGGATCAAAACTATCTTCTGCCAAAATATAACCTCCACAGCTCTTACGATATCTTCATAACCTGCATCCGAATTTTTCCAACAGGGGCACTCACTTCGACAATCTGTCCGACTTTGGCACCCATCAGGGCTTTCCCCACGGGGGATTCATTGGAAATGTGGTTTTTATTCGGATCAGCCTCTGCTGCCCCTACGACTGTATACTCCTCTTCGAAATCCTCTTCCAAATCTTTGACTGTCACCACAGATCCAATGTGTACCGCCGTCGGATCCGCATTATCGCTATTGACCACTTTGGCTTGACGCAGCATCTTCTCAATGGTTTGAATTCGTCCTTCTACAAAAGCCTGCTCATTTTTTGCATCCTCATACTCGGAATTCTCCGAGATGTCACCAAATTCGCGAGCCGTCTTGATACGTTCCGAAATTTCATGGCGCCGTACCGTTTTAAGATACTCCAGCTCGCTTTCTAATTTTTTCAATCCTTCTTCAGATACTAGCAACTCTTTATCGCTCAAAACGATTCCCCGCTTTCTTCTAATAAGAGCTTGCTATTGAATCCTACGACAGAAATTGGCTATCTATGCTATGTGGACCTATTATATACATTTATCAGTCGAGCGCAATGGTTATAACCCTCATTTTTTATTCTCCGGCGAATCGATAACCGTCAGAATCGTTCGTTTAAGTGCGGCGATATCCACAACGACATCTGTACTGAGAGGGGTTTCTCCTAAGACCAGAGGAATCACGGTGCGACTATCCAATAGGGCAGCCATCAGCCGTACCCGGGCATTGGACGCCAATAAAATCACCACATCAAATTGGCGAAATTTATTGGCCAAATCCATAATTTCATTCACAAGTTCGATACCATTACGGCTTTGTGCATATTCCCAGCGTTCTTGGTTAGTCATCACCCAACACAATTCTACCCCTAGTTCCTGGCATAATGTCCGAACTTCTTCAGGGTTCGCAATGGGAAAGCCAATAACCGCAATAGACCGTCCCTTGCGTAATTCCCCCAATGTTTCAAGGCGGGAGACAAAGGAACGGTCAACACCAAATTTTTTGGCCACATCCTGTTGCGACATGCCTTGGGACCTGGCCAAAAGAATTTGCTCCGTAACATTGGCTATTCGTGATAAGCTAATCACTTTATCGCCAACACGAATCAGATCCACGAAAGATCCTCATTCCTGGCGTGATCCAACCATTCGTTAATGAGGTTTTCAGCGTCTTCTAGTGTATTGAGCGCATAACAGCGGTTGCGGTAAGCACTCGACCCGGGTGTTCCATGGAGATACCATGTCAATTGTTTACGCATCTCGCGGATTCCGACACTTTCTCCTTTAATCTCCACCATCCGGCGAACATGGTACAACGCCATTTCCGCGCGTTCTATCGCACTGGGAGGCTCTAAGTGATGACCCGACCGGACAAATTCGGTAATGCGCTTGAAAATCCACGGATCTCCAAAGGAGGCTCGTCCAATCATGACTCCATCGGCTCCGGTAAGCTCCATCATGCGCACAGCATCTTCCGGTGTTCTAATATCACCATTACCAATGACAGGTATACTTACCCGTTCTTTCACTTGCCGAATAAAATCCCAATTGGCCGGGCGCACATATAAATCGTCACGAGTCCGGGCATGAATCGCAATGGCTTTAGCCCCGACGCGCTCAAATTCCTCGGCTAATGACGGGGCCGTAATGGTGTTATGGTCCCATCCCGCACGCATTTTTACGGTGACCGGAATGTGAACCGCTGACACGACCTCGCGAACAACAGCCACAGCGGTTGCAGCATCATTTAACAACGCAGACCCATCACCATTTTTGACAACCTTGGGTGCCGGACAGCCCATATTAATGTCAATCAAATCACAACCCTGCTGTTCGGCCTGGCGTGCAGCTTCCGCCATTAATTCCGGATCGGACCCCGCAATTTGAATGCCCACAGGACTTTCTCCGGGATCCATTTCCATCAGCCAAAAACTTTTAGCACTTTTATGCAGCAGGGCATTGGCATTGACCATTTCAGTGATACACAATGTGGCCCCCTGCTTGCGTGCAATAGCTCGGTAAGCACGGTTTGATACTCCCGCCATTGGAGCAAGCAGCACCGGAGGGTCGATGGTCATTGTTCCTATTTGCACCGTGTATCACCTCTTTTTAAAAATTGCCCAATTATTATACCACAGGATATTGTCCCTTATGCCTTGCCGTCCCCTTATCTATCGCCTTCCTCTCCCGTCTTGGTGTCAGTCAACGGGATGTAGGGGGACCCATTAAAAATTGGTGCCATGGACCATCCCATTTTCCGATACAATTCTCCGGGCACCCCAATATCCGCCAAATAGAGATCACCCACATAGCCTTGAGCCTGCGGCATGACTAATCCTTTTTTCGGTAAGGCCAAAGTCATGGTAGCCGTCGCTTCAATGATGGCACCGTTGAGAATTTCTCCATCACTCGATAAGCCCGAGGGCACGTCTAAGGATATGACAGGGCAGCTCATTGTGCCCACATGGTTCAGCATGTCCGCCACAACTCCGCTCAGTGGACCCTTAAGACCATATCCTACTAATGCGTCAATCACCAAATCCGCCCCGATAATTGTCTGCCAACTTTGCTCATCGACACGAGATATTTGACTAACACGCACTCCCATGTTCTCTAATAGTCGCCTTTGGTGCCATGTTACAGGTTTCAAGGTCCCAGCAGGCACAAGAACTTCAGGTTGCGCACCATAAATATGCAGACGCCGGGCCGCAACCATCCCTCCTCCACCGTTATGTCCATGGCCGCACAGCACAGCGATCTTTTTTCCTGCGGGATTTTCATGCAGGTAACGAGCTGCCAGATAGGCCATAGCAGCCCCTGCGTTTTCCATCAATTGTCGCAAATCATAGCCCATTTTAAAGAGCGCCTCATCAACATCTTGCATTTCATGACTCGTAATCGCAGGAATCCATTGTGTCATAGCCCATGTGTAATATCGCGTGCCTTCAGCCATTGTTTTTTAACCTCCTGTGGTTGGTGGTATTCGGAATTTCTTCCGGTGTTCTACGACCATTTTGTTGACCACATGGGGACAGCGTGTTTCGCGACGCATGAGCCGATAATATCCCCTGGGGTGAAACTTGAATAGAACCATCATGAACATTGATGAGAGAACCTAGATTTCATCAATCCTTCTAATTTTCCACCAGGGAATCCCGATCTGTTTGTGAAGTAGATTGCAGATGGCAAAGTTCGCGCGTGATATGGTCAATTGCGACGAGGATAATAGAACTTCCGGGGTTTAGGGGGGTATTTTGGGAATAAGGAAGGAGCAATTCATGATGGCACAGCGATTTGATTTGTTCGTTATTGGAACGGGTTCTGCGGGGACAACCGTCGCGGACCAGTGTCGCCAAGCCGGTTGGAGGGTTGGCATCGCCGATGATCTCCCTTTTGGCGGAACCTGTGCCCAGCGCGGATGTGATCCGAAAAAGGTTCTGGTCGGTGCAGCTGAACTCGCCAAGACCTCGCAGAGGTTTTACAGGACGCATATATTGGATGCGGCCGGTCAAATCAATTGGGCCCAACTGATAGATTTTAAACGGACCTTCACTGATCCCGTTCCGCAGCACATGGAAAGCTGGTTACACTCGATTGGCATCACCACATTTCAAGGCCCGGCTCGGTTTAAGGGAGATCAATCGTTGATGATTGGTGAGACCGAAGTGGAAGCCGAACATATTCTGATTGCGACAGGTTCCACACCGGCCCCCTTAAATATGCCGATTTCAGGAAAAGTATATACCAGTGACGAGTTCTTAAATTGGGACACCCTGCCCAAACGGGTAATTTTTATTGGTGGCGGTTATATTTCCCTAGAATTTGCCCATATTGCCCACAGTGCGGGAGCCCAGGTCACCATTTTACAGCGAGGACCGCAAATCTTACCGGGATTTGATCCACAAATGGTCGAACGGTTGCGGCAATATTCAATGGCCAAAGGCATTGACATACACTTGAATACAGAAGTGACATCTATCGAAGGCATCATTGGAGACCAAGTTGTGCACACCGTCGACACGTTTCACAATGCGCAATCATTTGCCGCCGATCGCGTTGTCCATGGGGCGGGACGAATACCCAATTTATCACATCTACACTTGGAACATGCCCATGTCCCGACGACCTTGCGCGGCGTCACGGTGAATACGAACCTGCAAAGTCTCGGCAATGCACATGTTTATGCTGCTGGCGACGCTGCAGACACGCCAGGACTCCCACTGACTCCCGTAGCCGTGATGGAAGGAAACTTTTTGGCCGCTCATCTCTTAGGCAACCATCCTAAACCATTAGATTACTCCGCAATTCCCACGATTGTTTACACGAATCCGGCACTTGCGCGGGTCGGAATGCTCGAAGAAGAAGCCCAGGCCCAAGGCTATTCGTTGCAGGTGCTCACAGCAGAGACCACCTCTTGGTATTCGTCAAGGAGGGTGCTCAGTCCCCTCTCGGCCTTTAAAGTGCTCGTCGATAGGGACACCGACAAAATTGTCGGGGCCCATGTCCTAGGCCCCCATGCAGAAGAAGTGATTAATATTTTCGCACTGGCGATAAGAAGCGGAATCACTCGAACCGAACTTCGCCGCATGCCCTTCGCATATCCCACGGGAGCATCAGATATTGCCTATATGTTGTAAGCTCGGTTAAGGTGCAACTTAAGTCACACCATCAAGCTATTTTTCGGGAGAAGCTGGTGGCTCAGATTTGTGGTCATTCCATAGGCCTTGTAGACGTTTACCCATGATTTTTGTATCAGGTTCAAAGCCATAGCGAATGCGCTCATAAATCTGAGCTATTTCATCGGCCACTTCCCGGTTATCAAATTTCTCCCGGATCCATTGCCGGAATGTCATTCCCTTGGGCTTTGCATGTCCTTGACGTTGCGCTTTTTTAAGTTGACGTCTGACGAAGAATCGGACTGGGGTCAGAGATTCTTTCTGCCACAAAGATTTTTTGGGTATACGGATGCTTTCCAGTTCCACCGAAATGGCCTCATCATGATCCGCTAGCGTGGCCATCTCATAATGCCTGCGACGTAAAAGCCAAAATACCGTCATAATGATGCCAAAACCGATTAATATCACCAAGACATCAGAACCCACCGCGCTATGCCCCTTAAGATGCTCATGGAGGTTATGCAATCCTTGCGTGGTCGAAGACGTATTAACTTTATGCCGCAGTTTGAGTTTGGGCATGACCGTTAACAGCAATGCGACAATGATGCCGCCAATGGCTCCCACGACGTGGGCAATCACATAGTCCCACGGCATTAACCACAGCAGGATGGCAATCATTAAGGAGCCAATAAGAGAGATTCCGAGAATGGCCATAGTTGTGGTTTCCGTATCTTTCCGCCAATCGCCAACAATGAGTCCGCCAATGGCCATCACCAACAGAAGATAAGGCAAAAACTGATCAGAAGGTTTCGCCACAACCAAAATAGTCCACGCTATGATCCCTAAAATGTATGCATAACGGCGATTATGCGGATCATGATTTTGCAAGTAGACAAGTCCTACGGTAATCAACCCCAAAATCACTCCCAACACAGAGCCGAATACGGCGGCAATCCCCAACAAGATGATCACACCGAATCGTTGGCGATTACCCGCTGGAAGTAACCGCATCACCAGATAAAGGCCAGCTAATGCGACCAATGCCAGGGCGTTGTGATTTGCTAGCCACGCGGTCGTTAAAATCCAAGTTAAGTCAAATAACACGGGCCATATATTGAGCATAAATCTCCCGTCCTTTTTTCCATTGCCACCGGATATCCACATCATCATCACAATGAGCCTCAGCACTGGTTGTCAGCCATCCAATGACATAGCCCTGTTCCGCCAAAAGTCGTAAATATGGTGATAACACAGGATCCCATAACGGAGATACGACAACAATCAATCCGGGCCGTTCATTGCGCAAGATAATCTGGTTCATTAACATTTCTAAATTCGACGACAAAGAACCTGAGGGTATTGCCCATGCCAAATTCGTCAAATATTCCGCCACCACGCTGTGACCGGTAACTGGTGGGAGAGATACTCCGTGTCCATAACCTGGTAGTGGGCAGGAAATCGTTAAACCGCAAGCAAAGTCTTGATTCAAAGCGGATTCCACCGCGCTCGCCGCCAAAACAAAACAATCTTCCACGGCCTCCCGATCGATCCCATACCATGACTGTAACTGACTTAAGGGGTGACAGATCACTTCGACATGAAAAGAACGCGTATGATCAATTTCTTTTATCATGAGTTCTCTCATCCGCATTGATGCATATGGGTGGACCCATTTCAGCGGATCGCCAGGCTGGTATCGACGAATCCCTATATATAATGATGGATCAGGCTCATCCCACCGTTGCCCTTTAATATCTCCCATGGCCCGGGCCGACCGCCAAAAGTCAGCTGGTAAAATAATCCGTTTAGGCCAAACCGTGACCATAACCGGTGACGCTTTTTGGGTAGCAATATCCGTCCATCCTAATAAATCCGTTTGATATAAATCCAGCGGCGGAAAAATCCAGCGGCCCCGGTTTTCGGACACAAGCATCATATCCACACGGGCTTGCTGATGAGGGCCTAAGACAAATTCCGTTTTCAATTCGGGGGCCGATTGGCTAAACCCACTTGGAATATCTTGTCGTAACTGAATGCGCCCGGCAGCGATATTCAACGGATTGGCAATGACTGCAGACCAATGAAAAGTCTCGCCACTTTCCACAATAATGTGCTGTCTGTCACTCGAAATTTGTAGATGAGAAAAAGCTTGCAGAGCCATATAATTGGCCAGAAATAAGGCCACCAAGATAAAGATCGCGGTGGTGACTATCAAAAATTCTTGTGTGAGCACTCCCGTGAGAAAGAGGATTACAGCGATAATCTGAATTCCTCGAGACGACCACGTTGTCCAGATCATGACAGACTTTCAACCGGAACAACGACACTGTCCTGAATTTCCTTTAAGATCTCCCGCAATACACGTTGCCGCTCATCAAACACGTTTTGTCTGGGTCCGCCTTGGATAATCAAGCGATGCCCTAATATGACCGGCATTAAGGCTTGCACGTCATCCGGTGTGCAAAAGGTTTGTCCTTTTATCCACGCATAAGCCTTTAAGGCCCGAATCCATTGCACCACAGCACGAGGCGATGCCCCAAGCAATATTTGAGGATGGCTTCTGGTTGCACGAACTAATCCCACAATGTAATCATTAATGGGTCGGCTCACCTGCACGGAATCAGCCTCTTGGCGCCAGCGAAGAACCTCATCGACAGAGATTTCGTGGACGAGATCATTGGCCGGGTCGGCGTGTGATAATTGGTAAGCCATTTGCTGTTCTTCTTCCAATGTGGGATAACCCATGGCAAATGAGAGTAAAAACCGGTCTTTTTGCGCTTCGGGCAAGGGAAAGGTACCCGCCATTTCCACCGGATTGGCTGTCGCCACGAGCATAAAGGGCTCGGGCAATGGATAGGTCGTCCCATCCACACTGACTTGCGATTCTTCCATGCTTTCAAGTAACGCAGATTGCGAGCGCGGCGTAGCCCGGTTAATTTCATCGACGAGAACCATTTGATGAAATATGGGTCCTGGTCTGAACTGCAAGCTTTGCGTAGAGGGTTCGTACACCATACCGCCGGTTATATCAGACGGTAACAAGTCAGGGGTCGCCTGAATGCGCGAGAACGATAACTGAAGTATTTGAGCCAACGCTTTCACCAAGCGTGTTTTCGCCACACCCGGAACATCTTCGATAAGAACGTGACCTCCAGCAACCAACGCAACGAGCAGCCACAACGCTTGTTGGCGTTTGCCAATGACGACCTCTTCCAATTTGTCCAATAAACTCGCCGGGGTCATAGAATTCTTCTCCTTATTTGTCAATTCCGACTTATTTTACCATGACCCTATAGGCTCGGACAGGCTTTATCAGCATGCACCGTAAATCTCTTTGGCGTTGCAGCCTCTCACTCAGAACGATTCGTGAATGTACCGGTCTAATTCTTTTCTCCTGCAACCCATTGCCGGTTTTGAGAAGGATAAAGTTGCAAGAAGTCCTGGGATCCTCTTCTAGGATTCTATCTGTGGGGACCATCCGCAAGGATTTCCCCACCGTCAGCAGGCTTTTCAGGGCAGCAGATAATCAATGGGTCCCCGGGTGAATCCTGGCCATTCATAGCCCTGTCCCAGGCTCTCTTCCAAAATGTGCTCCGCCAAACTATGGACCACTAAAAAGTAACTGGGATCAGTTTTTAACCGAAGGACCCATGCTGTAGCACGCTCATCGCCTAAGAGCGGTTTAAGCCACGCCTGGACGACGTCGGGCTCAGCCCCTTCTAGCCACATCCACGCATCCGCCAAGGCTAAGGCATCGACTGTATTTCGCCACTTTTGCTTCCATAGGGTTAACCCTTTTGAAACCTCCTCGGGAAGATACGTCACCAAAACATAGAGCACACTTTCAAAAATTGGAGATGGTGTTAAAACAAAGTTGATGCGATCGTGACGACATTGCTGAACCCACCATAAATAGAGTTGACTTAAAATAATCGCTCCTTGGGCATTAGGTCCAAAAAATACGGTCGGTTCAGGTGTGAACCGAACCCAACTCGAACGCTCTAAAGCAGGAACCAGAACATATTGCGGAATCGTCTTATCCATTTCTTGTGGCCATATCGCCCGAGGGAAATCCTCTGTTAACGATGTGACTGACATGACCGGAACAGGACTAAAACTGGGCATTTCATAGAGAATCCGCCGGTTATGCCATTCCCATGCATTGACATGCGCACTGGTCGCCCAGGGAACATCAACGGGACACATAGCACGCTTATCAATTTGAGCCACATAATCATCTAAGGCGACGGCGAGAGGCTCGACCAGTTGAGCTAGTCCGTCTTGAGCTGCCGCTACCGTCCTAAGCCAGCGTTTGAAGTCATCAGCTTCACCTTGAAGTTGAGCCCGAGCAAAAATATCGCCTCCGCGTTGTTCTATCAAGTTATGAAGCCAATCCGCAGCGAGGGTGCATACCCGGTCCCAGGCAATATCCTCTCCTTGAGTATGCAAAAGCCATAGAGTAAAAAACGACGAACGTAACGTATGCAGTGGAGCGAGAGGGGATTGCCACGCTCCTTGTGCAATCCGGTTCGCCGCCAGACGCGCAAAACGTCCCCAGTGCCGTACTTCCTGGTCATCACTGGTCATCGTTAACTGAGAGAGGGCCAACCAATCTTTTCGTTCTTTAGAAAATGCATTTTGCGACCATTCGGGCCATTGAAAACTGTAATGAGGTGCAAAATCATACCAAATCATTGCGGCTGGCGCGCGTTCCACCAGAAGTTTTACAAAAGCTTGCTTAATGGTGTCTTTTTTCGCTGTCACATCACCAAGCTGATCGTCTTGGGACGGCTGAAGGCGTTTTGGTCGTCCAACATACCGCATCATGGCATCATCTCCTCATGGCCCATCTTATGTTGACCACGGTAAAGACGATACCAATCCAATTCTCAGTCTTCTTCCGAAAAACTGTGCCAAATCTAACTGCGCTGAAAATGATACTCGGCCGCATAACGCAATCCATCTAAAGTCAACATCGGTTCATATTTCGCTTCGCAGGGTAAATGGCTCATAATCCGGTTCGCCCACCCTCCGGTCAAGATAACGGGTGCTTTCTCTCCTAATACCTGCCATGTCCGGATAATCAACTCATTAACCATCCCAATAAAGCCATGCCCGACTCCAATGGCAATCGCTTCCTGGGTATTTTGTCCCAACAATTTGTCAGGAATCGCCGGCGGAATAAGCGGTAAGCGGGCAGTGCCTTGAGCTAATGCCTGAGCCAAAAAGTGAGGTCCAGGGGCTATGGTTCCACCTAAAAAGACGCCATCATGAGAGACGGCATCGACGGTTGCCGTTGTGCCGACATCCACCACAACTAAATTCATGCGGTATTTGCGCCATGCGCCTAATGCGTTGACAAAACGGTCTGCCCCTAGAGAATCGGGAGGTGTATACTGCACTTTTAATCCATAACCCGGAGGAGTCACATCTAAGGGTGGAGCGTCGGATAATGTGCGAGCAACCCGGTGGAACACGGGTGTTAATAACGGGACGACCGAAGCCATCACGACTTGATCGACCTGTTCCACCAAAACATCTTGCAAAAAACTCTTTAAAGGAATGCGATATTCATCCGCTGTGCGTTTGGGATCGGTCGACAAACGCCATTCTTCTTGCCATTGACCATGATGATATAATCCCACTTTGATGTGGGTATTGCCGATGTCAATTGCTAATAAATAGTCCACAAAGCGTCTAGGCGTATCCACCCGGGTCTGCTCCTTCCTGCGACTTATTTCCTTCCGATGACAATACCATCCCCCTTTACACTTGTACAGGATAATGCTTGGAAAACAAAAGCAGTTTGCTACAATGAAGCTGAATAATTCATGATTTCCGTTCACGGTATGATCCCTAGCTGTGAGATGGCAATAAAGGTCTAAGAATCCTGAGTAGACCTAACCTAAGAGGCAAGAGGCAAGAGGCAAGAGGCAAAAGGCAAGAGGAAGGATGAAACTACTTTATGCTCATGACGGTTGAAGAAGCCCAACAACGGATATTATCGGATCTCCCTCCCGTAATGCCTAAAGAGCGTGTCCCGTTGCTGCAGGCACTAGGAAGAGTATTAGCCGAAGATATAATCAGTGACGAGGATATCCCAGGCTTCACCAACAGTTCTATGGATGGGTATGCGATTATAGCACAGGATGTCCAAAACGCAAACGCCAATCATCCCATCGCCCTCACGGTCAAAGGAACGATCGCAGCAGGCCATCCATCTCATCAGCCCGTACATCACGGCGAGGCCTATAAAATCATGACGGGAGCTCCTTTACCCCCGGGGGCGGATGCCGTTATCCAAGTGGAATGGACCAAGAAGTTGTCAGATAATCAGGTACTCGCTTTAGCCCCTGTGCGTTCCTCTCAAAATGTCCGTCCACAGGGACAAGATATTCGCCGAGGCGACATCGTACTTCATGCCGGCCACCCTATAAAACCGCCTATTGTGGGTATTCTCGCCACCTTAGGAATCGCAACGGTTAGCGTTTATCAACGCCCCAAGGTCGCCATCGTTTCGACCGGGGATGAGTTAATCGAACCGGGTTCTCCGTTAGGGCCCGGGCAAATCCGCAATTCGAACAGCTATGCGTTGGCTGCCGCCGTTCTTGCGGCCGGTGGAGAACCTTGGGTACTCTCACCAGCCAAAGATACTAAAGAGGCGATCCGTGCCAAGTTTCTTGAAGCTGCTACGCAAGACATCATTTTGAGTTCGGGGGGTGTCTCCGTCGGCGACTTTGACTGGGTTAAGGATGTGTTATCAGAAGAAGGCTCCTTAGATTTATGGCGCGTCAACATGAAACCCGGAAAACCCGTCACATTTGGTCATCTTCACGGTCATCCTTTTTTCGGGTTGCCGGGAAATCCGGTATCGGCATTAGTCACTTTTGAACTTTTCGTACGTCCGGTCATTCGCGAAATGATGAACGTGCATCAATGGCAGCGCACGGTTCTATCCCTACCATTGTATGAGTCTTTCACGGAGATTCAAGATCGTCGTCACTATGTTCGAAGTCGTCTCGTGCAAGAGGGCGAGCAAGTCTATGTCTGGCCCTACAGCAAACAAGATTCCGCGGTACAAACGTCGTGGATCGGCGTTGAAGCCCTCATGATTGTCCCGGAAAATTCCGGCCCCTATCAAGCTGGCGACAAACTCCCGGTCATGTTAATTCCAGCCGATGTTTAGACCACAAAGCCATTGATTTCTATGATATCCTGTAAAATAGTTCAAGATTTATAAATGAGGTGGATCATGTCTCTCCCTTTGACAATTGCCCAATCTCCTCCTAGGGAGAGATCTGCCCAAAACTCGCTGTAAGAGAAATTGGCCATATCCTCCCTTTTCGGTCATTCATCCGAAGGGGGTATTTTTTATGTCGCAATCCGTCTCTAGCTCATCTAGCCATCAAGACGAGTTCTGGCTCCTCGCGAATAATGCCAGTGTGAGCTTAGCAGCACATTTCCGCGAAATTGCTTTGGGTCTTTTCCTGACCCATCTCAATGCTTCGCCTAAAGCCTATGCTTGGTACTTCTTGATGGGATCCATTCCTGGCCTATTTATGACGTCTGTCTATCAAATAATTGGACGACGATACTCTTCCAAATCTGTTATGGTTTTCACCTATGTCATCCGCTTGCTAGCGGCCATCACTCTGTGGCAAGTCAACCATTTTCCCCAAGCCATCGCGGTGTTATTTGTTTTCGCTGCGAGTCGTAGCCTCTATCAAATCGCGGAGGCTCCGTATTTGACCAAAACCGATAATGGAATCTCTACTGGGCGCCTTATTGCCTGGCTTCGCCAAACCGAGAGCCTCATTGATCTCATCGGTCCGCTATTGGCGGGATGGGTTCTTAGGTTATGCGGCTACCGCCAGGGCTTCCTCATTAATGCCGTTTTCTATCTCATAGGCCTCGCTTTCATTGCTCAGCTTTCTAAGATTTCACCCGCAAAGAAGGAACACTTAACATCTCAGGTGCGATCTGCCAGGCGCATAGAGATGCCGCTTTTCGTAATATGGGTCGCGAATTTTCTGGTGTGGATAGGCAACGTCATGTCCATGGCCTACTTGTTCCATATTCTTCATAAAGGGTCTTTAAGCTATGGGGTGATTATGACTCTTTGGGGCGGATCGGGGATTTTTAGTGGCCAGGTTCTTAGGCGTCTCTCTTATACGAAGCTATCACAATTCATGGCCCTGTGGTTTGGATTATTGGCTATTTCGTGGTTTATCATTTCCCAAGATATCGGCTATGCGCTTTTTTGTGTGGCGACGGTTCTGATAGGGTTTAGCTGGTGGATGATTCAGGACAGTCTCACCGCCATCGTTTTAACGTCGCGATCGGGTCACACTGCCGCCTTATCGCAGGCTCGACTTCAGGCGTTTGGTGAGATGGGATCATTCCTTGGCATGCTCGTCATTGTGCTGCTTCCATCGCGGGCCCTTCATATTCAGACGATTTTTCAGCATCTCGCTTTATGGGCTTTGGTTTTGGCTGGAGGATTATGCATCTATGCCGTCATAATCCGCAAAACAGACCATTGCCGGATTCATGACACGAAATAACAATGGTTGCTAAACAGCCAATTCAAGGAAAAATTCTCGGCCATTTGATTTTTTCTGACAAAAGCCATAAGATAAGAATGTCATGAAACCTTCGGGGCGTGGTGAGAGGTTATTCCTCAATTCCCGACCGGCGGTGATCTCACTGATGTGAGTAAGCCCGCGAGCCGCAAGGCAGGAGTCCGGTGTGAGTCCGGCGCCGACAGTACAGTCTGGATGGGAGAAGGTTAAGCCTATTTTGGCTTATACAATTTTTCCATCCCCCGAATTTGGGGGATTTTTTTATGGGGGGAAGACGGATGGAGAGTCAGGTAATGCAGCGCGCGTTATCGCTCGCACGCAGGGGCCGGTATACGACATCGCCAAATCCGATGGTGGGAGCAGTCATTCTGGATTCCCATGGGCAAATTGTCGGTGAAGGATATCACAAGCGCCCAGGTGGTCCCCATGCAGAGATTGTGGCATTACGAAAAGCAGGGGAAAAGGCTCAAGGTGGCACATTATACGTGACTCTTGAGCCCTGTAATCATGTTGGACGCACCCCGCCATGCACCGAGGCCATTATTGACGCGGGTATTACCCACGTGGTCATCGCCATGACTGATCCTAATCCAGAGGTCAAAGGAGGCGGTATCCAACGCCTCAAACAAGCCGGGATCACTGTAGAGGTTGGTGATGGCGAAAAGACCGCTCGCGCGTTAAATCATGCATTTATAACCTGGAGTCAAAAACGTCGACCCTATATTACATTAAAATCTGCCATGAGTCTTGACGGTAAGGTCGCCACCAAAACCGGAGATTCCCGCTATATTACACATGAAAAATCCCTTGCAAAGGTTCATGAACTCCGCCGGTTGCATGACGCCATTTTGGTGGGCGTGGGCACCATCTTGGCCGATGATCCCGCATTAACCTACCGGGGTCCGAAACCGGGACGGGATCCTATTCGGGTCATATTAGATTCTCACGGCCGCACTCCCGCCTCGGCGCGGATATTCCAACAAAATTCCTCGGCACCGACCTTGATTTTTACCACCTCACAATCGTCGATTGACTGGCAACGAGATATTTTCTCTGCGGGCGGCGAAGTCATTGAAGTGTCACAAGATCCATCTGGCGTCGTCGATTTACACGAGGTGTTGGCCGAGCTGGCGTCCCGACATGTGCTCTCGGTATTGGTCGAAGGAGGCCCCCGGGTTCATGCCAGTTTCATTGCAGAACAGTTGGCTGATGAATGGTACAGTTTTATTTCTCCCATCATTATCGGAGGGGTCGCTCCAACGCCCGTTATGGGAGAGGGCATTGCGCGCTTAGCTGATGCTTATCCGGTAGGACCTATCGATGTTCACAAAATGGGAGAAGATGTGATGATTCATGGATTGTTTGGTTCCGTGAACACGTCTTCATCCCATCACATCAAAACACAGGAGGGCCTTCATGTTTAGTGGGTTAGTCGAACACGTGGGACAACTGTTAGCCGTGGATACAGCTAAGGATGCCCATTCCCGCATTTTGACCATTGGCTATGATAAATCCGGTACTCTCGAAGAGGGCGAATCCATCGCCGTGAATGGGGTCTGCTTGACCGTCATCCATCATCATTCTGACTCTTTCCAGGTGGAATGTTCCCCCACCACCTTGTCTATCACCACGTTAGGACAGCTTAAGACGGGTCAGGCACTGAACTTGGAGCGCGCTGTGACCCCCACGACCCGTCTTGGCGGGCACTGGGTGCAAGGCCATGTCGATACACAAGGCCACGTCGACCGGATTGTCGCCGAAGGCGAAGCGCGGCACGTCTTTTTCCGGTATCCTTCACCATATCGAACGCTGATCGTGCCCTTTGGATCTATTACGGTCGATGGAGTGAGTCTCACGGTGGTCGCCGTAGATGAAACCACGTTTCAGGTGACCCTCATCCCCTATACCCTCTCGCACACGAATTTGGGAGCACTGCAACTCGATCAAGCGGTCAACCTCGAATTTGATGTGCTCGGGAAATATGTTCAACAATTATGTGCCCCCTATTTAGGACACGAACAGAAGGTGGTCAATTATGGAGAATGAAGAAAATCTCTTTGAGTTCAATACGATTGAAGAGGCCCTTGATGCGTTAAAACAAGGCGAGATGATTGTGGTCGTCGATGACGAAGACCGTGAAAATGAAGGCGACTTAGTCATGGCCGCCGATTTTGTAACACCTGAGGCGATTAATTTTATGGCGCAATGGGGCCGGGGTTTAATCTGCGTGCCAATGACATCAGAGCGCCTGCGCGAATTAGCCATTCCCTCCATGGTTGATGCCCCTGATGAGTCCATGAGTACCGCGTTTACCGTATCGGTCGATGCCCGCTATACGACCACGACAGGCATTTCCGCTCATGACCGGGCTGCTACCATTAAAGCCTTAATTGATCCCCACAGCCGCCCAGAAGATTTTGTGCGACCCGGTCATATTTTTCCTCTCCGTGCTAAAGATGAAGGCGTCTTAAGACGACCAGGACACACCGAAGCCAGTGTGGATTTGATGCGACTTGCTGGTTTAACACCCGCTGCGGTGATTTGCGAAATTATGGATACTAACGGAACGATGGCACGCTTGCCCCAATTGCAGGCATTTCGTAAAAAATTTGGTCTTAAACTGATTACTATCGCCGACCTCATCCGTTACCGACGACAGCGCGAAACCTTATTTGTCCGAGAGGGCCGTGCCCAGCTGCCAACACGTTATGGAACCTTTACCGCAATTGCCTATACGGAAAAAGAAACGAAAGATACCCATTTGGCGTTGGTGATGGGAGATGTAACAGATGGCCGGCCTGTTTTGGTCCGGGTTCATTCCGAATGTCTCACGGGCGACGTATTTGGATCTAAACGCTGCGATTGCGGCGATCAATTGGACATGGCTTTAAAGAAAATTGCCGATGAAGGTCGGGGTGTCCTTCTCTATATGCGGCAAGAAGGGCGCGGTATTGGCTTGGCTAATAAAATTAAGGCGTATGCGTTACAAGAGGCGGGATATGATACCGTTTCGGCCAATCAAGCCCTAGGCTTCCCACCGGATTCACGGGACTATGGAGTGGGAGCACAAATTCTTGCCGATTTAGGAGTTCACGAAATTCGTTTGTTAACGAATAACCCGAAAAATACTATGCCCTAGAAGGCTATGGCATTAAAATTGTGGAACGGGTCCCCATTCACAGTACGCCCCGTGAAGAAAATGCCTTCTATTTAGAGACAAAGAAGGTCAAAATGGGCCACTGGATGGATTAGGGTAAAGACAGGAGTTCTGCACATTTCGTATAAAGAGAGTGGGGTTTGTAGATACTGTGGCTGAACATCAAGGTTTTCTCATGACGCATCCCGGACAACGCTGGGCGATTGTCGTCAGCCGATTTAACCAGCGCGTCACCGATCGCCTTCTTGAAGGCGCGGTCGATACCTTAATTCGTCACGGCGTTCCTGCCGATGCCGTGGACGTATTTTGGACTCCCGGAGCTTTTGAAATTCCCAACATGGTTCATTATTTATTAAATGGCAATAAAAAATATGCAGCGATCATTACCTTAGGAGCTATCGTGCGAGGAGAAACCCCGCATTTTGACTTCATTGCCGCGAGCACATCCTCGGCCTTGGCAGATTTAAATCGTCATAGCAATATCCCGGTCATCTTTGGCATTCTGACCTGTGATACCATGGCTCAGGCTGAAGACCGCGCTGATGGCAAAGCGGGTAATAAAGGCGCCGAAGCCGCTTTAGCGGCGATCGAAATGGCCGATTTACATTACCGTCTCAAGGATTAGCCAGCGCCGGACGACGGGGCATATGAACCATCGGGAGCACGCACACTGACTTCTCCACTGGATACAGGAATAAGGCTGGAGCCGTGACGAATGAGTAATCGCCCCTCTTCGTCGACATCTTCCGCCCTTCCTGTAAACTGGCCAAAAGGGCCCTGAGCCAAAACGATCTGTCCTAACGTCACACTATAAGCCCGCCACGCCTCAATAATCCCCGCATTGCCTTCTACGAGCCAGCTTTCATAACGGGCTTCTAAATCGTGAGCTAACGCCTGCCATAATAATTCTAATGTGAGCTTCTTAGCTCCCGCTTGCTCCAACGTGATAGCATGCGCAATGTCCCCCGGCACCTGGCCTGTGACATTAATCCCCATACCAACAATAGCCCAGGAAATCGGTGCTGTTCCCGCTTCAACCAAAATGCCAGCATATTTTTTTCCCTGAATAATGCCGTCATTCGGCCATTTTATTCCCGCCGTAAGGTTCGTGATCCGCCTCACCGCATCGGTTAATGCAACGGCGGCGAGCAAGCTTAAAATCCCTGCGTGCTGAAGTCTCGGGGGATATAACAGCGTGGATACGTAAAGGCCCCGTCCAGGCGGTGACCACCAACTGCGCCCTAACCGACCCCGCCCTTGGGTTTGTTCCAGGGCAATAATGGTTGCCCCAGGCGGCACATTCTCTTCCTTAAGACGTTCACGCAAAACGTGGTTGGTGGACCCGACCGTAGGGAAAACCCTCAAGTCTTGTCCTAACCATCCGGATTCATCCCGCCGAAATCCCTCATCCATAAAATTGTCGCTCAAACTCTCGCTCCTTTAATGTGTACTCGGCCAATCTTGTACCCGTATTACCCGCTGTGTGATGACATGTTGCAATAAGGATTGCACAGGTCCCTTGGCGGGAATGACCAGATTCGGCGCAATTTCCTGCAAGGGTTCTAGAACAAAACGGCGCAGATGCAAGCGGGGGTGGGGGATAATTAAATTTTCACGTTCGATAATGGCGTCATCATATAACAAAATGTCGATGTCTAATGTTCTGGGACCAAAACGTTCGGATCGAACCCGTCCACAACGGTGCTCAGTCTGAAGAGCACGCATCAAAATCTCCTCACAAGACCATGATGTCTCGAGCCACAATACCGCATTCAAATAATCCGGTTGCGGTGGACCTCCTTGCGGAGCCGTTTGATAAATCCCGGAACAGCGCTTGATCGTGCCCATTTGGCTAAACGTTTCATGGGCCAGCATAAAGCACTGTAAAGGATCTCCCTGATTTCCCCCTAAAGCCAGAAACACATTATGCATCGCGCCAAATCTCCACTTCTGCGTACCCCATGACAGAAGACACGGGTGGCGCCATCTTTTTCACCCGTACTCCCACTTTACCCACATATGAGAAGGTTAACACCACATCCGCGATGCGTTGGGCGATGGTTTCGATCAAGTTGATGGGAGGGCCTTGCATAATCTCGGTGACCCGGCTAACCACCTCTGCATAATTGACAGTCAATTCTAAAGCGTCATGCGTTGCGGCTTGACGGGTATCGAGGCCAATTTCGATATCGACACGAAATTCTTGCGGTACCACATGCTCATGGGGCAGCGCGCCATGACAGCTTTGGTAACGCAAGTCATAAAGCCGAATCCAATCATACATCGCGGTACCACTTATCAGCCACACGCAAAGCATCACGGGTGGTCTTCACATTGTGAACGCGCAACACATCCACATGGTAGGGGACGGCCAACGCCGCCACCGCAGCCGTGGCGACATCGCGCTCCCTAGGTGGTTTGTCCGTAACGCTGCCAAGAAATCGTTTGCGACTCGGTCCCAACAACAGACCGGCTCCATAGCCGACAAACTCCTCTAAATGACGTAAAACGATCCAGTTGTCATCAACACCATACCCAAATCCTAAACCGGGATCAATTAAAATATGGTCTTCTGCAATCCCCTGATGCCGAGCAAAATCCAGTTGCTGGCGAAAGAAGTCGACCATGGCACCAATATCGATAGTCCCAGGCAACCACGGGCTGACGCGGTTAAACATCATCACCAGACCCGCTTGATGCTGGGAAACAACCTGGGCCATGTCGGGATCACCCGCCAGTCCCCATATATCATTGACGATATCGACCCCGGCTTTGACGGCCCGGTCAGCCACCCAAGCTTTTTGCGTATCGACAGAAAGGCAAACGTCAGGCCAGTGAGAACGGATCGCCAAAATCGGTTCCTCGAGTCGTTGCCATTCTATTTCCTTGGCGACGGGTTCATAACCCGGACGTGTCGATTCGGCTCCAATATCAATAATATCTGCCCCGTCTTGCACCAGCTGCTCGACATGTTCCAAAATCCGGTTCAATTCGACATATTGCCCACCATCAGAAAATGAATCGGGCGTGACATTCACGATTCCCATGATTTTCGTATTCTCTCCCAACACGAGAGCGCGTTGCTGACACTGAAATACCCGACTCACAGACTTCATTCCTCCAAATTGCTCCTATTCCGATCATAAACAACCTGCCCGCGAATAATGGTTTTATCCACCTGACTACGCCAATCAAAGGGGTGGCCTGTCCAAATCACAATGTCGCCATCCTTGCCCGGTTCGATTGAGCCGATGCGGTCCGAAACCCCGCAAATTTCTGCCGCGTTGAGAGTAATCGCCCGTAAAGCCGTTTGCTCATCAAGCCCTTCGCGTACGGCTAAAGCCGCGGAAACCACCAAATATTGGACGGGCACGACAGGATGATCGGTGATAAGGGAAAATTTCACGCCATGTTTTGCTAAAATGGCTGGGGTGTGAAATCCGCGAGCCCGCACCTCAGGTTTCACCCGTGCCACTAAAGCCGGCCCTAAAGACACCGGGATCTGGTATAGGACTAACTCGTCAACCACCTTAAATGCTTCCGTACCATGTTCGATCACTTGCCTCACGCCAAATTCTCGGCCAATGCGCAGGGCTGTTTCAATGTCATCCGCCCGGTGAGCATGCGTCCGCAGCGGAATCACACCATCAATCACCATGAGCAACGCTTCATGATCTAAATTGCGGGGATGGGTGGGATCCTTTTCCCGTTGCTGACGATAGTTTAGGGCCGCCACAAAAGCTTCCCGTAGCGCTTTGGCAACGCCCATACGGGTCATGGGAAATTTCTTGTCGGTACCATACACCCTTTTGGGATTTTCCCCCATAGCACTTTTCATGCCCGACGGCGCTTTGAGGATCATTTCCTCAAGATGTTGGCCATAAAGGCGCAAGGTCGCACCCTGCCCGCCAATGACATTGCCACTGCCAGGTGTCACCCAAGCCGCCGTGATTCCCCCTTGGATCGCATCAATTAAAGCCACATCGGCGGGATTGAAGCCATCGATTGCGCGAATCCCCGGGGTCAGGGGATTAGTCATTTCATTCCCATCGGCTCCTTCTTTCCCTTCGCCATCATTAAACACGCCGAGGTGGGTATGAGAATCAATAAATCCCGGCAAAACGTACTGTCCATGAGCGTCAATGATGTGGGCGTCTTCCGGAATCAAAATATCAGATCCCACTGCAAGGATTTGTCCATCATCATCAATCAGGACCGTAGCCGAATGCATGGCACCATGACTAATCGTTTCCACGCGTCCCCCAATTATCGCAAGCATAAACCCTTTCCCTCCATGATCATATTGTCTAGCATTATTTGATTCCGAAGTCGCTTTTTTCTTGCACCCTATTCCTATCAACACTCGTACCGTTTTGACGCGTGGTTGGAATTCCCGGCTTAAATGACCTGCCCGTTCCACGTCCAGCGTTCTGATGGTACCAGTGCCCATTTGACTATACAATACTCCTTTGCTGTACTCTGCAAAAGATACAGAGACCCACTCGGCTCTACAGCCCCATACACCACACTGCCAACGGGAACGCTGCGCACTTTCATCACCATGGTGCGTCCCTTAGGCGTCAAGATTTCAACGAGGGCCTTGCCGGGTTCGGTTAAATTGATCCCTAAATAAATCCAGCCCATTTTATTGACCCCTAAGAGTTGGCTGTGAACGATCGCTTCGGGCGAGATAAATTGCGTCTGCCGAATCAACTGATTACGCACATTATAAAGCTGAATCAGGCGTTCATAGGGATTATCCCCAGCCACCTCAATCACCAATTGGCGATTGGGTGCCACCACAAACGAACGCACCACGACACCAATGGGGTAATGGCTACTCACTTCAAAGGGATTATTCCACCGGGTTTTGGCGACATTGAGGGTTTGCACCAACTGGCCATTGGGTTTATATTGGCGCAACCAGGTTTCATATTGTCCTTGTCCTAGCTTCACGCCTTCCAAAAGTAAATGCTGGCCATCTCCAGCCATGTGCCAGATGGCTTCGCTTTGTCCCGGCGATGGGTGAAATTGAATAATTTTTACGGGTTTACCCTGTTCAATCCGGTAAACGGCCAATGTATGGTTATCCACAAAATACAAGGATTTTCCCATATATACCAAATCTTCCACTAAGAGTTCGGGCGTGGCAATAATATGCCAGGGATGGGTACTAATAATAATCCGGTGTTGATAGCTATCGGCGATAATCGGGTGATTGTGCCAGATCACAAACGCTAAGGGACCATAAATCTGGCCATCTAACCCTTTGGCTAATGCCAATGAGTCGGCGCGGTGCCCAAAGGGCTCACTCCATACCGTGACCGGATGGGACGTGAAATGCCATATTTGTCGCCGGTACAAATGCTGGCGCACGAAAATCCCTAAAACGCCCATGACGATGAGCAAGGCGATAATCCACGGTCTTTTCCTTATCCAAGACATCATGACCAATCTCCCCCCTGCTCCACGCTATGCAGGAGGGAACACGGACAGACCTCAAGACGATATCTTCTGACTTTAACGGGTCCGTTGATATAAACTCCACGCAGCGTGATATCCGTCATCTTCTTCTGAAAAGGTATCGATCACGACAAGGTAATCGCGCGCCCGGGTTAAGGCCACATAATAAAGCCGTTCTTGTTCCGCTCGGCTTCTGTGTTGATCTTCTTCGGCTAGTTCATCCCACCAGTGGCTGCGTAAATCTCCTAATGCTAAGGCCATGCGGTCGGAAACAATACGCACACCGGGATGTTTGGCTACCATATCCCACTGCCAATTGGCCACTACCACTAATGGCCACTCCAACCCCTTACTTTTGTGTACGGTGACAATATGCACGGCATCTTGGGCTTTGGGTAGCGGTCCTTCTTCTTCTTTGTCTTGACGGCTGACTTTTCGTTGCAGCCATAAACAAAATTCATCATTACCCCACCGGTCACCCAAATCTCGAGATAAATCGGCCATCTTGGCTAAATTAGACAAGCTGGCCACATCTTGCCGCTCTGATAACACCCCAGATAAGGCACTCCATTCGTACAAGGCCCAGAACAGATCCTCTATTCGCCATTCCCACCATTTTTGATGCCAAACTTTTAGCATCTGCAAAGCCGATGTCACCACCCCATGTCCTTGGTTGGCTGCAGCGCTCAAATAATTTAAAGTCCCTCCTTGGGCTTTGTGTTGAGCCAGATCCTTCACAGACACGCCCACCCACGGGGATAATAACCAGCCTGCCGTATATAACTCTTCATAGGGATTGCGCAGGGCGGATAAAAATTGTTGGAATCCCCGAATTTCATCCCGTTCAAAAAAACGAATCCCCCCTTCGGGAGCAACCGTGATGCCTTCTTGCTGCAAAATTTCCTGGTAAATGTGTAAACCCGTGCGATGAGGCATTAATAGCGCCACATCGCCTAAGCGAATGCGGCGTCGACCACCCTCTTTTTCATCACGCACCCACACAGGATCCTCCAATACCATCTCTCGTAAATGGCGAGCAATAAGGCGCGCTTCCCATACACGCATTGCATAGGCTCCTTTTGGGGTGGGCCCCCCATCCACGATCAACCGGGTTTCTGAACTTTGGGGGTAAAACGGCATTAAAGGGCTATAAGGCGACACAAAGGGACGCAATGGATCAAATACTCGGGGCCAATTTGCCGCGAACAACTGGTTCACTGGCTCAAGAATTTCCGGAGGGGTACGGAAATTTTGCACAATGGATAAAGCAATGCCCCCTTCCTGCTCAATCTTTTGGCGTACTCGCTGGTAGATCTCAACGTCAGCCCCACGGAATCGATAAATCGACTGTTTGGGATCACCCACGACAAACAGCTTGCCTTGGGGAATCCGCGCCTCGAGCCAATGACTTTTGGGTTCCTCAGCCAACATGCGAACAATGATTTCCGCCTGGAGCGCATCGGTATCTTGAAATTCATCCACCATAATTAAGTCATAACGGTCTTTAGCACCGTGCTGTCGCAAAACATCACGGGTTTCCCATAATAAGTCATCAAAGGTCAATAATCCTAACTTCCACCGCCTGTCCTTCCAAAACGGCAAAAAGTCTTCGGCAACAAGGGCCCGCACCTCACTTAAGAGGTAATCCGCGAGCTGCTGCTTAAATAGGTCAAGGCGGGCTTTTAACCCGGCGATATAGGCTTTCTGTTCGGTTAAACGATCGGGATCCTGCCAGTTCTTTTTGGCACCTTTACCGGCACTCACCTGCCAAGTGGCTAAGGCTTTTATCCGCTGTGAAGGATCTAATCGAGCGAAGTTCTGACAAAACTGGGCAATATCGTGAATTTGTCGTAATCCCTGGTCAGACGGACTCGCGTATCTTCGTGCGATATCCTCTAATTCTTGGACCTGTGCCCTCACATCATCCATAAAATCCGTAGAAGGTTTTGTGGCCGAATACGAGGGAATGTCACTTTGCGTACTAAGGTACTGAGCCATTTCCATAAAACGTTCAAAAGGCAGACCCCAATTGAACAAATCAGCAAGGCGCCGAGCGCGGAACGGGTCGCTTTCGGTCCAATCGTAGAATGCCTCCTGGAATAATTGTTCGCTTTGATAGCTATCCATGACGCGAAAGGATAAGGGGACAGGGGCATGATGACCCTGAGACTGTAAAAAGCGCAGAGCAAATCCATGGATCGTCGTAATCTGCGATAAGGACAACTGATAAAGAGCCTGTTGCACCCGTTTCCTATAAACGGTGTCAAGAGTGCCACTGGCTAACAACTCCTCAAGCCGACGACGGACGCGTAGTTTAATTTCCGTGGCCGCTTTTTCCATAAACGTGATAAGCGCCATCCGTTCCAGACTCATGCCATGTTCCACGATGGCGGTGATCGTTCGCTCTACGAGTAAGGTAGTTTTCCCCGTTCCCGCCCCGGCTTCGACCAAAATGTTATGATAAAAATCTTGAATGATTTGATCGCGAATGTGTTGATCCACAATCTCCGGCATCGTTTTTAATCCTCCCATAATTGCCAGTACTCATCGTCAGGAGCCTTCTTACGTCGCCGAATCCCTTTAATATCCGCCGAGCATAGCTGAACATAGGCACAAATCCGGCACGGGTCATCCTGAAGCCGCGGCAAAGGAAAAAATTCGCCTTGTTTGACGCGCGAGGCGATTTGATTCACCAGTTGCAAGGCCGTATCATCTTGGGCTCCATCCAAAGACAAAAGGCGCCGAACAAATTGATTTTTGGCTGATATACCCTGCACTTGCGCCACTATCGCGCCCTCGGAAACATGGTGTCGCATACCCTCGTAATATAAGGGCAACTGCAAATTGTTGGCGGCAATCTTATCGGGATTCTTGAGGATTCCCGTCTTATAATCGGTAATCGTGATGGTCCCATCTTTTGCATAATCCACCCGGTCGAGCCGCCCTTTAACCTGCCAGGAACCTGCCTCGGTGTATAGCGTCCATTGCAGGGGGTATTCGGTATCCACAATATCCGAAGACGACGGCGCAATGAGTGGCCATACCTGCAACAAATCGCGCACAACATCGTCTTTGACGTGGCTCAGCACGGCCTGAAGCACCTTGTTTTTAGGAGGAATCCGGGCAGCGATCTCTTCAACAAATTGACGCAGACGTTGGGCGGTAATGGGTTGGTCGGACTTGACCGCAAGCTCAAGCACTTTGTGCATCCATTGTCCTTTCACGGACGGGGAAATCGTATACAAATCCTCGTCCCACGGTGATTTTAGCCCCAAAACCTGCTCGTAGAAAAAAGCTAATGGACACGTTCCGTACTGCTCGAGTGCCGTCGGTGTCACCTCATGGGGCCACAACGCTTCAGCCAGTTCTTGCCCAATCATCCCTTGATACGCATCTAAGACCTCACTATCATAGTGGCTGACATACCAGTCTCGAATCTTCGCCATATTTCTGGTAGCCGAGGAGATGGGGACTTGGTCTGGTCCATCAAATTCCTCTTCCGGTGCCAAACCCTCAGGCCACCACAACTTTTCGTCGTCGTACTGCGGCACCACCCAACAGATTTCTTGCTCGGCTGATTCAATAAGCACATGCAGCAAATGTAAATCTTGCTGGTGCGCATGATCAGGTCCCGGCAACCCATAGAGTTGGGCGAGTTCCGGAATCCATAAAGAATCTAAGACGACACCCCGGGGAAAAGTTCCTTCATGGATGGCCGCCACAATGATGGTCTTGGCAGTTAACATGCGGGCATTAAGCCCCTCGGCCCAAAGAATCCCGCTCCGGCCACCATAGGACTTTTTAAAAGGTAAGAGTTCCCATAATTCTTCGATGAGATCGACTCGCGGTGGGATGTGCCACTGATCATAAATCACCCAGTCCCGACACGCTGTGAGCGTGCGGCTTAAATCATCTATATCGTGAAAACGGGCCGCGTCATCAACCAGTTCAACCAGTTCTTGCCACAAATGAATTTGTCGCAACTGTTCACTAAAGCGGTGCACATACCCCAGTGCGTCAGAAGCACTGCGCCCGTGCTCCTCTATGACTTCGAGCCAAAGCCGTTTTGTGGCCTCATCTCCTTGGTTTTGAACCAGCCGCCAAAAAGCGGCCCATACATTCTTCGCTTGGGAGAGAACCGGATCCTTTTCGCGGAATATCACACCCCGTCTTTTTGCCAAACGCATGAGCGAAGTGGAATCCATGCCCCCCAAAACCAGCAAGAGATTTTCTCCCTGGCGACTGGCAACCTGGTCGATTATGCTGTGCAACATTAAGGTACCAGGCCTGACAGAAATGGCCGATTGACGTGGCTTTTTGGCATTCTCCGGCAACATTTCAACGATTGCCCCTTGCTCCCGCCATTTTTTAATCCAATCTTCGGCCAGGCTATTATCATAATGCGTCAACCAAGGCGTGTAGACGATGATAGAATAATGGTGCGACAAGGCATGAAGCAGTTGCCACTGGGATTCATGGGCTTCCACATAGCCATAAATCGCCAGCGAAGCCATATCCCCTGTCACCAATGGGGCCTGACTCGCATATTGATAAACTCGAAACTCATCGTAGAGAGATTCGGGCCAAATATCTTCAAGCCAGCGTAATATCAGGGGCCAGGGAATACCATCAAAGGATGGGAGGACAATTTGTCGCCTGCGCAGTTCTAAGACATGCCGGATAATATTAAGATAAATACCCGGGACTTGGTGAGGCAGTTCCTGGTGCAAATCCCGAGCAAGGAGTGAGGCCAACGCCTTTTCCATGCCAATGGGCGCAATTTTTGCCCCCTGTGGCAGCAGGGAACGGGCAAAGTCCCACAAACTTTCAATCCGTGGCATCTGGCGCATCTGGGGTACCATGGCCTTGAGCAATCCATACAAGAACTGGGCCAACGTCTCATTAGGAACCATTGTTGGCCCCGCCAAAGCCCCCTGACGATAGTCGGACAGCCACCGTTCCTGTAATTGGCGAGGGGAGCCCAAAATAACTTTAATCAATCCCGTATTCCTCCCACGCGACGTTTCGTTTTTTATACAATACGTTTTACCAGACTGAAATCCCTGCATGAAGCCATGGGTAGAAAAGAGGCGGATTACTGTGATACAGATGATTGCATGCGATTTGGATGGCACGCTGTTAAACCAAGAGATTCATGTCCAGCCTAAGGCGGCGCAGTTATTGCGTCAATTATGGCATAATGGCATTCATGTAATTATCGCCACAGGAAGAAGCTGGCGTACGGCACTCAAAGCACAACAAGAACTCGGAATTACCGGAGCCATTGTCGCGCATAACGGTGCCTATGTCTTTGATCCCTCAAAACATCCTGCCGATTTATACCGCCATGGCATTCCCCGGCCCCGGGCTCAAGAAATGTTTGAGTGGTCCTTTCGCCATCAAGCCCATATGCGGTTTTATTTAGGTTATCAACAACCTGTGTTGTTAACTCGGTTGCCTGATGATTATGACCGCTGGCAAAAGCCCAGTGATCGTTTAGTCAGTCCAGGCACTGTGATTCCCCGGCAACCTTTAGAAATTTTGCTGCTGGGACAGAAGAGCGTTGATCAATTTATTCAAGACTTTGGTCTGATTGGCCCCGATTATGAATTGACCATTTTCGATCATGGCCACTACCGAGAGGTCAACATCTGCGCTCCTGGTGTCACCAAAGCGGAAGGATTAGAAAAGCTGGCCCATCACTACCATATTGCCCGCCAAAACATTTTAGCCATTGGCGACGGGCTAAATGATGTCCCTATGCTGAAGTGGGCCGGTATCGGCATCGCGGTGGGTCAGGGATTACCAGAATGCCACCTGGTGGCCGATTACGTCACCCCCACAGGCAGCGATGACCCTGTCACCGCCGCGATTTTATGGGCTGAACAACAAGGCTTGTTAGGCCCTTTAAGCCATCAACAGGTTTTCTAACCAGTTGATCGTATCGGATGCTAAGAGGGCCTCGGCAATGCGCTCAATATCCGGAGCCAGCGGACGGTCAGCTTCTAAAGGCGGGACTAACTGCCGAATCCATTGGTAAACCGCATGCGTTCTCGGGGCCATATGCTCGGGCCCAAGTAAATCACACGCTTGGGCCCCGCATAACAGTTCAATACTTAACACATAGCGCAAATTATTCACCACCATGAGCGCCTTACGCCCCGCAGTGGTTCCCATGGAGACATGATCTTCCTGATTTGCAGAGGTGGGAATGGAATCCACACTCGACGGATGGGCCCACACTTTGTTTTCGGAAACCAAACTGGCCGCGGTATATTGTGCCAGCATCAACCCAGAAAATACGCCGCCATGCCGTGTTAAAAACGGCGGCAATCCTGATAGGGCCGGGTTTACCATGCGTTCAATTCGCCGTTCGCTAATATTCGCCCATTCCGCTGCTAAAATGGCTAAATAGTCTAAAACCAGAGCGAGAGGTTCCCCATGAAAATTCCCTGCCGATATCACCAACTCTTCCTCAGGAAATAATAAGGGATTGTCCGTGGCGCTGTTGATTTCGCGAGAGAGGACCTCTTGAACGTGCCCTAAAGCGTCAAGACAAGCCCCGTGTACCTGGGGGGTAGCGCGCAAGGAATAAGCATCTTGCATCCGCAATTCGCCTGGTTCTGTGACCAGGTGACTGCCTTCTAACATGGTCCGCAAGTGCTGTTGCACAATGCGCTGCCCTGGATGAGGCCGCACAAGAGCCACTTGGGGATGAAATGCCATGGGAATGCCGCGTAAAGCCTCGATGCTTAATGAGGCTGCGACATCCGCCCACAGGCCCAGGAATTTCGCTTGAGTACTTGCGCTAACGCCCAAAGATCCCATGGCTTGTGTGCCGTTAATGAGGGCCAGCCCTTCTTTCGCTTCGAGAATGACGGGCTCAAGCCCCACGCTCTTAAGTGCCTGACCTCCGGGTATTTTCGGCCCTCCATGAACCTGGGCCCAGCCTTCCCCAATGAGGACAAGAGCCAGATGAGCCAGGGGGGCTAAATCTCCGCTGGCCCCGACTGAACCTTGGGACGGAATAACGGGAACCACGCCACGATTAAGCATGTCAATGACCAAGCGGACGACTGATTCACGAATGCCTGAATAACCTTTCGCCAAAGCATTGGCGCGAAGAACCATCATGCCTCGAACAATCTCTTCGCCAAACGGTTCCCCCACCCCCGCGCTGTGACTGCGCAACAAATTGATTTGTAATTCTTGGCGTTTGTCTTCGGGGATGAGCACATCGCTAAATCGTCCAAACCCCGTCGTGACGCCGTAAACACTTTTTCCTTCAGCTAAGTAACGCGTTACCATAGCACGGGAGGCCGCCATTTTGTTGGCGGCCTCCTCGCTCAATGCTACGGGATAGTGATCATGGGCGACATGATATGCTTGTTCAATGTCTAAATCGTCACCAGTCAGGATAACTGTTTCCATCGTCTAGTCTCCTTTTTTCCTGATCATGATGAAATGGGTTTGATGACGGAACTGGCTCGTTCTGACTCTTGGAGATGAACTTGCCGAGCCTGTTCAATATCGTCCAAACCAATCGATAAAATGGTATCAACATAATCAAAAATATCGATTTGCCGGAAAAACAGATGGTTAAATGCATAAGCCAATTCTTCGGGGTTTTGAAACAGGGCAATGAATTCCCCGAGTTCGCGCTTTTTAGCCCGGGCCAAATCCTCTTCGCGCAAGGGAGCATGCTGAAGCCCATCCACCAGCTGTGCTTCTAACGCCTTGGGATCGGGTGTTTCTCCGCCCACCGTGCTAAAGCCAAAGGTCGTGGACGCTCCATAGCGGGCATAGAACCGGTCATTGATCAGTCCCTGCTGATAGAGATGTTGAAACAATGGGGAACTCTTGCCGCACAGCATTTGCCACATCAATCCGTAAGTTATTTCATGGCGCAGTAATTCCCGTCCTACCAAACCCGTTTGGGTATCTTTATAACCCATGACGAATAAGGGCATGGATACCACCATCTCTTGTTCCCGGTGCTTTTCGTTAACCCTGTGGGGTTCATCCGGATAAATCCGTGTGATTGGCGACTGGTTCCCATACGCCTTGGCTTTTTGATTTTCCCACGTGTAATCGAACACCCTTTGCGGATCGATGTCGCCTATCACAAGCAATACCATGTTACTGGGGTGGTAAAATGTCCGGTAGCACGTATACAAATCTTCCGGGGTAATGGTTCGAATCGATTCCACAGTCCCAGCAATATCAATGCGCACGGGATGGTTCACATATAAGGCCTTCATCAAGTTGGAATGGAGCCGGTCCCCTGGCATATCTAAGTACATGCGAATCTCTTGCTCGATAATCCCCTTTTCTTTTTCGACGTTAGCGTCCGTAAAATAAGGTTCCTGGACAAAATCCAAGAGGATTCCTAAATTGTCCAGCACATGGCTCGTCGTTTGAAAAAGAAAAGTGGTTGACGTGTAATCCGTATACGCATTCGATGAGGCGCCAAGTCGCGCGAAATCATCAAACGCGTCGCCGCCGCCTTTCTTCTCAAACATTTTATGTTCCAGAAAGTGAGCAATCCCGTCCGGCACCTCCACAACCTGGCCGGTTTTGGGATCACGGAACGCATTGTCAATGGATCCATAATGGGTGGCGAAGGTGGCAAAGGTTTTCTTAAACCCGGGTCGTGGAAAAACAACCACGGTGAGCCCTGAGGGCAAGACAAGGCGACTTAACTGTTCGCCGATCGCTTCATTTTCAATGAGTTGAGCCTCGTGCGTCATGGGGTTGTGGCCTCCGTCCCTGTAGCAGTTTCATCACTATCACGTGTTAAAAAGAACACCGTATCCAAACGCACATGCTGCGCCACTTCTTGTACCTGATCCCGGGTGACTTGATGTAGTGCGTCTTTGAGCGCTTCTCCCATGAGGCCACCTCCAACCAACAAATGTTCCAGTTGGCGTGAGATGATTTGACTGGGGTTGTCTTCTTCCGACAAGATATCGTTATCAAAAGCTCTCAAGGTAAATTCCCATTCTTGATCGCTAATATCTCCTTGCTTCATGGCCTCCAGTTGTTGGGCAATAATCTTGACCGCGGCGTCAAAATCCTCAAATTCAATCCCGGCGCCGATTAACATATATCCCAGTGCGGCATCCAGCCGCGCGTAGGCATAATACGCCAAGCTTGCCCGCTCACGCACATTCAAAAAGAGTTTGGAATGGGGAAATCCCCCCAAAATCCCTGCATACATCATTAAAGCCGGATAGCGGGCATTATCAAGCGTAATACCGGTGTAATATCCCATGTTGATTTTACCCTGCCGAATATCTTGGCGTTCAATCAAGGTACGGTCATGATAATGGGGGGTATAAGGATCAATGCGCTGCAATTCGTGTCGGGGATCTTCATGTTGGTAATGCTGCATAAACTGCTCGATCCGCACGGGATCAATATCTCCCACAGCAAACAGGATGATGGGGTGAGTCTGATGAACCTTTCGATAATATTCATACAGGGTATGAGGGGTAATCCGTTCCAAGTCCTCCACCCGACCCAGTTTTCTTAGGCCAAACCGACGCCCGTCCGCCATCGCCTCAATCAAGCGGGTCACGGCATATTGTCCCTTATCGTTAATTAATCCTTGAATCCGCCGTTTCAACAAATCTTTCTCTTGCTGAACGATGGCTTCGTGAAAAGCGTGGTCATGAACGAGTGGATGATCTAAAACCTCTTGCAGAAAGTCTAGACCCAAATTTAGTGTATCGGGATGGCCAGGTAGATAGCGGCCATTGACAATTTCTAAATGGAAAGAAATGAGCTGTTTGTCTCCAATTTTTCCTACATCAGCCCGAAAGGAGGCCCCATACATATCTTCCAAGGTCTGCTCCATTTGCATATACGTGGGCCACTTTTGCGTTCCCCGTTGTAGGACATGCGGTAACAACGCACCAAAAGCTGCCTCATCCGCAGTCAATTCATTGATGATAAATGCATGAAGGGTAATGGTTTTAAACCGAGGCGTTGAAAAACAATACCACCCACTTCCTTGGTGAATCTGCCCCACAAATCCTTCATCTTTGGCGGTAACGGACAAACCATCCACTCCTTTCCCCTACTTGCCTTGCTTTATGTACGCTTAACTTCTGCATTTTAGTCAGAGGTTGCTGACTCATAACATAAGAATAGCCCGAAAGCACGGGAAATACTCGCGTGCTTTCGGGCCGCTAAATTAGATGGCCACTTCACGACCATGCACAATCGCCTGCAATTCATCCGCCAACAAGGTTTCTTTCTCCATTAAGGTTAAAGCTAAGCGATTTAAAGTCGTTCGGTGTGTCATCAAAATGTGTTTAGCTCGTTGATACTGTTCCATAACAATTTGGCGGACTTCACGGTCAATCGCCGACGCGACATCTTCACTGTAGTCGCGGTCCCGCGCCAAATCGCGTCCTAGGAAAATTTGGTCTTGTTTTTGCCCATAAGTCATGGGGCCCAATTCCTCGGACATGCCATATTCGGTAATCATCTGCCGAACCATGGACGTTGATTTTTCCAAGTCGTTTTGTGCCCCCGTGGAAATTTCCCCGAAAACCAGCTCTTCCGCTGCACGACCTCCTAGGGCCATCGCCACTTGATCAAGAATTTGTGATTTGGTGACTAAATAACGATCTTCATCCGGCAACGGCAAGGTATATCCCATCGCCATGCCCCGGGGAATAATGGTCACTTTGTGTACAGGATCGCCATGAGGCACGAGCATTCCCACTAATGTGTGCCCTGATTCGTGAAAAGCCACGGCCTTCTTTTCTTTTTCCGAGATCACCCGGCTCTTTTTCTGCGGCCCCGCCATAATCCGCTCGGCCGCCTCTTCGAAGTCAGACATGTGAATGGCCTTTTCTCGGCGCCTTGCGGCAAGCAATGCCGCTTCATTCGCCAAGTTCGCCAAGTCCGCTCCCGTGTAGCCCGGCGTTCTCTTCGCGATCACGGCGAGATCGACATCCTCAGCAAGGGGCTTACCCCGGGTATGCACTTTCAAAATGGCCTCCCGTCCCCGCACATCGGGCCTGTGCACAATCACTTGACGGTCAAATCGTCCTGGACGTAACAATGCGGGATCTAACACATCAGGACGGTTCGTGGCAGCAATCACAATAATGCCTTCATTGACGCCGAAGCCATCCATTTCAACCAATAATTGATTGAGTGTCTGCTCGCGTTCATCATGTCCGCCCCCATATCCGGCGCCACGCATCCGGCCAACAGCGTCGATTTCGTCAATAAATAGGATACAGGGAGCATTCTTCTTGGCTTGGTCAAATAAATCACGGACTCGCGATGCTCCCACACCAACAAACATTTCAACGAAATCCGAACCACTATCCGAGAAAAACGGTACACCAGCTTCTCCCGCTACTGCTTTCGCCAGTAACGTTTTACCTGTCCCAGGCGCGCCAGATAGTAAAATGCCTTTGGGAATCCGCGCACCGAGTTCCAAATACTTCTTGGGGTACCGGAGGAAATCAACCACTTCTTGTAATTCCTGTTTTTCTTCATCCACACCGGCCACATCAGCAAACGTCACGCGATTGGTATCGTCCGTGTGTAGTCTCGCACGCGACTTACCAAATTGCATGACCCGGTTGCCTCCCCCTTGGGTTTGGTTGAACACAAAATAAAGCATAAAGACGATCACCAACAAGGGAAGGATGTTACCTATTAAACTCAGCCACAACGATGTCGTTGCAGGCTTCATGATATTGACGGTGACATGATCATTAGTGAGATCATTGGCAAGCGATGCCGTTCCACCTGTCGCATAGGTCGTTTGGAAATGCTTACCGGTTGTTGTCGTCGCATAGACAGTATGCGTTTGGGGATCGATGCGGACCCTTTGAACTTGCCCACTATTGGCCATGGATAACAGGCGACTGTATGATTCCTGAGTCGTTGTGGACGTCTGCCCGCTCATTAGTTCCCATAACGTCACAATAAAGAGCACTGACAAAATGAGCGTCAGAACTCCTCGTAGCCATCGATTTGTCACGAAACGGCCTCCTCTCGCTCACAGGCGTTAAAACTTCGTTTAGGCCAAGTTGCGTTATTATACCATATTATTATATTCCTTCTGGCAAAGAGAAATCCTCTATGTAATGATGACGTCTGAAAATTGCAATCATCATAGCACAATTCTGGGCCCATCCCTAAGCACTAGGAAAAAATCAGGGGTTCTCGTGCTATTCCCTGCCCGGATTCTTGTTGCGCATAATCGCACATCACGTTCTCATTGCTGTGAAAAAATGGATCCCCCGATTCGTAAACACTTTTTCATATAGTTCGTGCGGTAAGACCAGTTCATACTAATGAACGAACCTCTTAATCGGCATTTTGCGGAGGAATTTGCGCTAACAAAAAGGAGAGTGCAAGAATTCCCAAAAGCGTAGCACCGGCATTCCACGACGCCAACGACATCGTCGACGCCAATACCACTCCGTGACGTAACACCGCAATGAAAATGAGAGCCAACAACGGCCGCAATGGCAAGTGATGATTTTGCAATGTTAAGGCGACCGTATGAAGAAGTTCCGCAAGCATTAACAATAACAGTAGGGGATCTAAGGCGGACAACATCGCCGCATAAGACGGCGCGAACCATAAGATTTTAAGAATTCCCGCCACGACGCGAATCGATAGGGCTAATACACATAACACGGTGAGAAAATAAACGCCGTCAGCGCCCCAAATAATTAAGCGATTGACCACATGGCGAATGGGCGATGTTAAGGACTCGGGTTCCATCGAATCACCTCATCACGAGTCTATGCAACAAAACTGTGGAACAGCCCCTTTACCGCAGCATCGTGCCTAACGCATAAAAAAGAACAGGAGAGACAGTCCTCCTGGTTCTTTTTTCTTTCTGAACATATAGGAATTACTCGTAACGAATCGTGACGGCAGGATCAATGGTTTTAAGCGGAATCGCCTGGACCCAGTCATAGGAGTTGTCCAAATACATCGTTCCGCCCACGATCACCGGATTCACAATCCCAAATCGGCCACCTGGAGCATAGGAACCCAGTTCTTGTCCCGTTTGAGGATTCAGCGCGTAAACTTTTGGTCCTGCTGCGACCCACAACACCCCATCGGCGTAGACAGGATTCCCGCGTCCGGCTCCGGCCGGCCCTGCATTTTTGATAGGAAACGTCCACAAAATTTTTCCGTTGGCTTCATTTAACGCATAAATCGTTGAGGTAACAGGTGAGCCCACATACACAACACCGTTATGAATCATGCTGACACCCGCTTTATAGGCGGGAGGCGCATTCCCTCTGCCCAAGTCCGTGGCCCAAAGAACTTGACCCGTTGCCGCATTCATCGCATAAATGGCAAGGTTCGTCGTGTGATTCGCTTTATTAAAATTGACGACCGAATCTTGAATGATGAGATTTCTTGCCTGGTCTACCGTCGGGGAATTGTCTCCCATACCCGTATTGAAAATGTTTAGCGCGGTTTTCTGCGTCCACAAAATCGACCCGTTCGCCGCATTGACGGCCACCACGTGATTTTGATCAGACGTCCCGACAACAATTTCGGTTTGATGAGTAACAGGATTTGTGTAGACATTCGGACTCGACATACTGTCAAACCCCTGTAATGCGGCTTGCCATTTGACAGTCCCCGTCAGCGCATTAAAGGCCCACAAATGCCCCCCACCCGTTGCCACATAGACTGTACCGTTGTAATATACCGGCGACGGCATGGCGTTACCATGAAAATCTTGCCGCCATACCATCCGCCCGGTTTTAGCGTTAAATGCATAAATGGCCGAATACATGAGACCCCGGACCAAAGTCGAGGTGCCTTGCGACAACTCGTATTTCAATACTTGCGAGAATGGGAAGCCGGTATCGCCTGCAGTCACATACACCATATTGTCCGCGACAATGGGATTGCCCATAAGATTGTTGGCCAGTTGGCCGGTTTGCCATAGCAAAGCACCGGTTTTAGCGTTTAACGCATAGAGATGGTAATCATCGGACTCCGCATAAATTATGCCGTTGACCGCGCTGACCCCCACCGCATTTCCAAGATTCTGCGTCATTTTCACGGGAGCACCGCGTTCCCCTAAGTTGGCCAAATCGGGAAAGGGTGCATTCAAGGGGACGGCAGCATCCTCGGCAAAATTCCACCGCACTCCGACTTTTTCCCATTGAGGAGCCGATTTCGGAATCTTGAAGGCCGAGTTATGAGAAGGTCCATAAGCATACACTGGCCAATTTTGAAGAAATCCTGCGGTATCCGGTTTCAACGGCAGTGCAGGAGCCACTTGAGCGATGACTTCGCTCACCAAATGCGCTCCCTGTCCCGCTAAACGTTGCACCTGGTAACCTTGGGCCTTAAGTTCCGCGATAATGGCTGAGCTGATTTGTTGGGAATTGCCGAGAACATAAATCATGGGCTTACCAGGCGGCAATTGAAACGGCTGCACTGTCCCCGCGGGAGCAACTTCTGGAACACTCAGCGCCGCCAAAGCTTCTGCTGTTGCTTGACCAAGCACATGAGCATTTTGGACCAGCAATAAGGCGCCTGATAATTTGGTAGCGAGCGCTTGTCCCAAAGCAATTCCCTCACTGTCGCTGGGAGAACACAAGACCACCGTCTTGGTCCCACTGGGAAAGAGCCGAATGGCCATTTGCCCTGTAGCTTTGGCTGTTAAGCCTTCTTGTGCCTTCTGATTATCGGCCAAGGCCCTGGATCCGGTCCCCAAAGCCATCAATCCAAGACTCATCATCCCAACAACGCCAACAATCATCATGCTTGTTTTTTTCAACATGCTCACCTCTTTTTTAGTGGGTGTATTGCTATCCCACTGTATAAAGAGGGATTTCTTGGATACTATTGGACATTGTCTTATTTTTTTCTAAGACAGTTCAAAACATTGAAATTCTTCACATTTCCTATGATAATGATAAAGGACTATAACTTTATGGACGGACTTGAGATTTTTGTTAAAGAGAAAGAGGATTGACAATTCATGTATTACAGTCTCGATCCCCCGAAGGTCCTTATCGGTTTACGATTTACGGTTCCCATCTTATGTTTTGCGGAATTAATTAATCTATCGCGGGACATTTGGCCAGCCATCGGTATTGGTACACTGGCATTAATTGATGTTCTCTGGTGTATATGGCAACTTCACCGCAGTACAGCAATCGTCAATTCTTGTGTTCGGGATATTCTATATGCTTTGGCCTTCTATATTCTCTATCTCTCCAGTCCCAATGTCCCCGGTCTAATTCTGGCTCCCATCGCCATCGCAGAAGGGGCCTATTGGTTTGCAACATTCAATATCCAACTCGTCGGCGCAGGCTTTCTCTTGATTGGATTCCGTATGTGGTCTTTACATCACTTAATGCATACTTTTCCCCATCCGAACTGGCCTATTATCATGACGCTACTTCTCGTCATATCCAGTCTTTTTGGCTATCTCATCCGTCAGCTCAGTGAAAGTCATAGAAAACTTCAACACCTATACGACAACAGTCTCATAGCAATAAACGAATTTGTGAGCACCCTAGATGCACATGTGGATCAGTCCTTAACCCCGGATCTGCTTACCGGTGATGCGCACCTTGTCAAAGAACGTTCACACGATCTCGCTCTCGCCCTGAAGCAAGAACTAGCACCCCCCATAACCGTGCCTTCTGTATTAACACCGCGTGAACAGGAAGTATTAAACTTGATGGCGCAAGATTATTCTTACCGCACAATTGCGCATCTTCTTCATGTCAGTCCCGGGACGGTACGAGCCCATGTGGCCAGCATTTACCGCAAGGCTGATGCTCATAATAAAGAAGAAGCATTAACTTGGGCCAAACACTGCGGATTAATTCCTTCTTGATTTTCATCATAACCTTATTCATCACGAACATGGCGGTCGTTATCTTCCGGGTCATTAACCTTTTAAGTGGTGTCACCCTGTTTCAGAACCCAGTCGTTCGGAAGAAGACCCCGGTAGAGCTATGCCTCTGTTGTTTGGACAGGACAATTCCTTGGTGTTACGACGGCAATGGGTCGTGATAGAAAGGCTACTTTCTAACTAAGCCGTTAACCCTCATCTTTCCTCATCTTTATAAGCGTTGTGCCACCGACATCCTCTACGTTAGGGCACGAAAAACTCACGATAGAGTCTTAAGCACTTGAGAATCGATAATCCTTCTGGCCAAGATTAAAGCCATAAAGGAGGTTATACCGCGTGAACAATAAACGCCCTTTTATGGATCGCTTAAGCATGAGATGAAAATCTCTCGAGCCAGATATCGAGAAAGCTTAAGTTATAATTCTAGTTATAAAACTATAGAAAATGTAGTACGATAGACATCGGTATCCACGTTCCACTTGGAAAGGCGGCCCTCTCTGCAAGTTACCTGGTTTCTTCGAAGGAATGGAAATGCGACGCTTACAGAACGTAAACTGCAAAAGTATCTATTACCGGTCCGCAAAAGAATATCGGCTGAAAGAGACCTAGGCAGGAGGTTTGAGCATGATTTGGAGTAATGGAGCCTGCTTTGTGGTGAACAGTCAGTTTGCTATTGAGCATTGGAATGACAGTCTGAGTCAATTTACAGGGATGACGGAAAGTGAAGTATTACACCGGCCTTGTCATGAGGTATTTGCTGCGCAGTTGTTTACTGGCATGGATTTTTGCCAGAAATCCTGTCCTCTCGTAACAGAAGCCGGACATACGGCCGATCAACCCATGTTCGTGATCATCCCGACGCGTTATATGGGACAGCAATTAGTACAAATCCACTTTGCCATCTGGGATGATCCGTTAACCATCATTCACTGGATCCAACCGGTCAATCGCGATTTTAAACCGGCGAACCCCTTAACCCCTCGTCAACAGCAAATCTTTACATTATTAGCTCAAGGACTAACGCGCCGAGAAATTGCTCAACATTTAAACATCTCGTTAAGCACTGTTAACACGCATATTCGACGAGTATGTGAGATGTGGGAGGCACCAACAGAACGCCATGCACTGACACGATTTATGCGGATGCAGGGAAGCAACCCTGACAACTCTTTCCCTTCGTCTTCATCTTAATGTGTCGGAATATTCTAATGTTGATCTTGATTCCAATACCACGTGACCAAATGTCGGTCCGATGCACAAGATAACGTGCGCCGAATGCGCTTAAGTTGTGTGGTCACCGTACTTAACGCAATATGGTTTTGTTCCGCAATTTGACGGTGAGTAAGACCCATAGCCAATCCTTGAACTAATTGCAGCTGGTTTTTGGTGAGTGTCCGCGAAGATTTATTCGGATCATGGAGAGGACGCACAAAATGCAAAATTCCCTTGGGGTTGTCTAAGATGACATAATGCACCCGAACAATTTGACGCGGGTTATGAGGATTATTCAAAATCATGACCGGATTAATGGTCAATGCATGGCGGCTCGCAGTGGTCAGCGGGCATACCGGCCGGCAAAAAGACGATCCGTCAAGATTATGACCATCCACCATGTCAAAACACGACTTACCAACAACGTCCTCCACACTGTGCCCCATCCATTCTGCTACAGTGCTGTCACACGCCGTGATTTGCCAGTTTTCATCGACCATAAAATGCGGAATATTGCTTTTAATCACTGAAAGCCCTGCCTTTTTTAATCACTATATTCTTTATAATGTATCATATTCTCGTAAATTCGTCTGGCACCGGTTCAATCCAATGAGTCGTCCATCCTAATGTGTCGGTCATCATATGCATCCGCACTTTCGGACCCAAAGGATGTTGCCAGTGCACAATAGGCGGCTCATCGCCTAATGGTCCCGGTTTTACCGGACACGTTTTGCCACAGTAAGGTTGACCCGGCTCCAAATAGGTATGGACGATGTCAGAACACGGGTGCCCTTCACTGTCTTTTGGATGAATTCCAGTGATCCTCGTCAGATTTTTACCCCAGTGGCGGATCCTTCCCGCCGGATCCACAACAAAACATAAACTGTTACTCGAAAACCGTCGCCTCCCGCCCCACTTGATGGACGCATGGGCATAGACGTGCGCAGTGTGCTTCTTATGGCTGGCGAATAATGCCTTGAACGCTTGACGGCGTTTCCCTGTAAGTGTAGCCCATTTCCAATAAACGTCCCAGGGAATCGCAATTTTAGCATTTTCATAGGTCTCAACCATCAAGGGAGAGAGGTCAAGCGCTTTAGCAACATCTTCTTGGGATAATCCCCTCTCCAATCGCCAGGCCTTAAGTTGTCTGGCTTGGGCTTGACTGGTTGCTGTTCGACTAATGAATGATTGCGGCAAATTCAATTCTGTTGCTAAATTCTCGAGACTCCCATAATGATGAATGACAGCATGAGAAAGTCTTGGATGGTAGCGAAATGCTTCGTTAAGTGAGAAACCATGAATAAAGTAATCATAAATTAAGCGCTTGACCCGTTCGCTATTCCACTTCATCTCCATATTGCTAGTCTGTAGCGCGCTTTGGACCGCAGCTTCCCATGATCCAAAATGCTCACAGGCTGCGCGATACAGAGCTCGGTTCCAAAAGCGAATCGAGCGATCCGATAAATCTGCACCGGAGTTTTTGGCATCAATAATAAGCATTTTAACCCGCTCAGCACTCCAAGGGACAGAGAACCGCACGGCGTCAGCATTGACGCCGGCGGCTTCTAAAGCCTTGGCCCATGAACCAAAATAATATCCTGCTGCCGAAACCAACCGGTTATCAATCTTCTGCATTTGATGTGCCGCAAGATGACTGCCTTGATCACGGTATTGCTGAATGCGTGTGATGATAATCTCCCGGGACCACGTCCCAGCTCGCGCCCGCGATCTCGGGGACACCGGGGAATCCACCGATATTCCTGCCTCGTTTAAAGCTTCTTTCCACCCGCCAAAATGACGTTTGGCCGCTTGCCACAGCCCTTCATCCTCTTGGCGCACCGCGAAAGAGTTCATCGGGCGGTTGTGCCTAGCACGGTCTTTGATAGCGTTCACAATATTTTCTTTGGTCCATTTCCGTTTCGGGACACAAAGTTTTTCGTCCACTATGGATTCTCCTTACATCCAACACGTTCGGCTTGAAACCTAATACCGCTTCCTCGGTCAACGGGATTTACGTTGGCTCTTTGACCCTTCTCCCCGGTCTCGGTCAATATCCAAAGCCACCTTGCGAAGAGACAGCAATAAAAAGGACATCACCAGAATTTGAAAGATCCACCACATGGGATCCCACCAGTGGGATATTCCCGGGCTAAAAGGAATTTTTAAGGGCAATGTAGGAAAAAAGTTATTCATTGACTCTCCGTAAGCGTCAAATAATCCCCACCTTCTGATTTTGGGGACATTGATCCATAATTCCCCCAAAATAGGATGAGGTGATGGGTCATGACACACGAGGAACACGAAGCGTTACAGGAAGTTTGGGCAGAACGGGTAGCGGACTTTCAGGCGAGTGGTCAAACGCGGCCGCAATGGGCCGCAGCCCATGGAGTGACCGTTCATCAATTAGCGTATTGGCTCCGCAAATTCCGGGCAGCGACTCAGCATGCCGCACCACCCGCTTGGGTGGCGTGGCCGTCGCCAACGGCGACGAACCCGGGGGCCACATTGATCGTCCGCATCGGTCCGGCAGAAATTCGGGTCGGTCCCGATTTCGATCCGCCCTTGTTTCAAGCGGTTGTCCGGGCTCTGTCGTCATGATTATCGGCGGGACGAGCCGTCCCGTGTATTTAGCGGTGGGGGCGACCGATTTGCGGAAATCCATTGACAGTTTGGCTGCCTTGGTCCACAGTACCTTCCACTTGGATCCCTGTAGTGCGGCGCTCTTTGTCTTTTGCAATCGGGAGCGCAACAAACTGAAAATTTTGGAATGGGCCGATCATGGCTTTTGGCTCCATTACTTCCGGTTGGAACGCGGCCACTTAGCGTGGCCGATGACGGCCACGACCTCGCCCCAGGCCATTACGCTGCGCCAATTGCAGTGGCTTCTGGATGGACTATCCCTGGAACAACCCGCAGCGTATCAAGCCTTGCGTCATCGGCATGTCCTCTGATCGAGAAAAATTTCGGTGGGACAAGGAATTGGGCCTTCGGGTGGCGAATGATACTTTATGATGTCATCCGAACGTACCGTCGAACAATGGGCCGCCGAAGTCGCCCGTCTAGAACACCAAATAGCCGAACTGCAGCAGCGCGTGCAATGGTATGAAGAACAGTTTCGCTTAGCCAAACATCGTCAATTCGGGGCCTCCCAAGAACGGTCTGATGCCCACCAACTGCACCTTTTTAACGAAGCGGAAACGCTGGCGGGATCGCCGATGGATGCTGCCCAAGAAACCATCACGTATACGCGCAAGAAAAAGACGGCGGGACAGCGCGAATTGGCCTTAGCTCATCTGCCCGTGGAGCGCATTACCTACGTTCTTCCGGAGGGTGACCGGGTCTGTGACACCTGTCACGGCCCCCTGCATGCGATGAGCCAGGAAATCCGTCGAGAGTTACAAGTCATTCCCGCGCAAGTCAAAGTCATCGAACATGTCCAAGAGGTTTACGCGTGTCGGCAGTGTGAGCGCGACGCGCTCACCACGCCTATCAAAACGGCTCCGATGCCCCGCCCGGTCTATCCCGGAAGTCTGGCGTCCCCGTCCCTTTTGGCTTTTACCCTCCACCAAAAATTTACCGAACATCTGCCTCTGTATCGGCAGGAACAGGAGTGGGCACGCCTTGGCGTGCCGTTGTCCCGTCAGACCTTAGCCAACTGGGTTATTTATGCCGCGCACACGTGGCTCAAACCCGTCTATCGGACGTTGAAGCACTCCTTGGTTCAGCAGGATATCGTGCAAGCGGATGAAACGACGCTGACCGTACTCCATGAAACGGGCCGCCGGGCCGAGCAAAAATCCTATATGTGGCTCTATCGAACGGGACGAGAGGGTCCCCCGATTGTGCTCTATGAGTATCAGCCGGGACGGCAGGGAGCCTATGCGCGACAATTTCTGACGGGATTTCGGGGTTACTTGCAATGTGACGGCTATGTCGGCTATCGCGAGGTCCCAGATGCCACGCTGATCGGCTGTTGGGCGCATGCACGACGGTATTTTGTTGAGGCCCTGCAAACGTTGCCGCCGGCGGCCCGCGACGGCCCGAGCGCCATTCGGGACGGACTCGAATTCTGCAACGCGATCTTCCGCATCGAACGGGATCTGCGGGATGTCTCCGCGGCGGATCGGCACACCGCGCGGCACGCGCGGAGTCGCCCGGTTTTGGCTCGCTTTGCGCAATGGTTACGTCGGCAAAAACGGCACACCCTGCCCCACAGTCCCTTGGGCAAGGCGGTGACCTATTGCCTGAATCAATGGAAACCGCTGACGCGATTTCTCGAGGATGGACGACTCGAGGTAGACAACAACCGCAGTGAACGGGCCATCAAACCCTTTGTGACGGGCCGCAAAAACTGGCTCTTTGCCAACACGCCGCGCGGAGCGCAAGCCAGCGCGATCACCTTGAGTCTCATTCAAACCGCCAAAGAAAACGGCTTGGAACCGCGTGCTTATCTCCAATATCTCTTCGAACAATTGCCGCAACGCGACCTCTCGAACGCCGCCAGCTGGGCCGACTGCCTGCCCTGGTCGCCGACGCTCCCGGCCCACGTCAGAACTCCTGCCAATCCGGCAACCCCTTAAGAATTCAGAACACACGAGAATCCCCACCGCAAGGTGGGGATTATTTGACGCTTACGACTCTCCTCCTACCTCAATGTTTTGTCCTGTTTCCTAACCCTTTCACAATCTTTCAAGGGATTTCGCTTCGGTTCCCTCTCGAACGGTCTTTCATTACCGTGACCACGTTAGCGAACCCTACCATGTCTCACAGGGTCTATGCCCGACCAATCCTTCGTTCAGCTTGACGTGCGGTAGTAATGACGTGGGAGCCGGACTCGTATACGGGGTCATTTCACCGAGTGAAAGCCCAACAGGAGGGAGACGACTTCCCACGCCCGAGACAGAACCGAAGCCCCTCCATCGTTACGCGGCGGTCGACACCTCCCCCAGGGGGAACAGTCGCGCCGCATCATACGCCTGTCCGTGCTTCATGCACGCCCAGGCCACCCGGAGGAGCTTCGTCGCGACCGCCACCATGGCGGCTTTCGGGGCGAGCGGATGCGCCGCCCGTCGGGTGAGCGACTGATACCAGGCCTTCCACTGGGGATCCTTGGCCACCGCGACGCACGCGGCCTGATACAGCACGGCACGCGCGGCGGGACGTCCCCGTTTGGCAATATGCGTTGGGCCTTGGCGGTGTCCCGAGCTGGTTTGGGTGAGATTGAGTCCCGCCATTTTCTGCGCTTGGCGCGCATCGGCGAATCGGGACAAGTCCCCCAACTCGCCCAACACCGTGGCAATGACCTGGGGCCCGAATCCCGGAATGCTGAATAACGGCTGAGCAGGAGTCCAGTCCTCTAAAATGGCGGCTTGCGCGGCTTCAATGGCCGTTTGCGCGGCGAGCGCCGCGCGCCAACTCCGAAGATAGGAGGCGAGTTGGAGACGCGCAGTCGCCCGGCCTACGGGAATCCCAATGGAGTCCACGGCGGCCTGGTGCAAGGCGTGGGCGCGTTTAGCGCCGACGCGATGTGTGGTGGCGGCCTTAAACTGGTCCGCTATCGCATCCACGGACTGCGCTAACACCAAGTCCGGCGTCGGGAGCGTATCCAGCGTCGTCAGCGCCGCTTTCCCATCCCACGCCTTGAAGACCGTGAAGAATTCCGGAAAGTATTGATGGATCCAGCCGGCAATGCGCGCTCGCCATCGCATGACGTCCTGGTGGTGCTGCCGACGCGTCACCGCCAACGTGGCCAGCTGGGCCAGCGCGCCGCCGCGCGGCTCCCACCGGAACCACCGGCCATCATAGACGAGTCGGGCGATAACCCGGGCATCCTTGGCGTCGGTCTTGGTCGGGGTATTGTCATCCAATTCCTTGAGTCGATGGACGTGAGCCGGCTGCACCAGCACCACCTCCGCGCCGTGCGCACGGAGCCAATGGGCCAACCCAACCCAATAGTGCCCGGTGGACTCCATGCCAACGCGGACCTCCTCGGACGGCCGCCGCTCCCACATCGCCTCAAATCCCGCACGGGTATTGGCGAACCGAAAGGCTTTACCGACAGGCCGCCCGTTCGTGTCCAGCCATTGCACATAATGCCAGTCCTTCGCCACGTCGATGCCGCCCACCCCCAGTCCTTGCTTTCTTCCGTCGCTCTGCTCTACACTGTGCTTAGCCATTGAACTGTGCCCCCCTGAATTTGGTTGTTGTTCGCTACTCCAACCCTATCAGAGGGGCCATTCTTTACTCAATCCCTAAATACGCCCCGGACACTTTATTACAGGATTCTCGTATAAAGAAATTGATTCTGCTACCCTGAGGCTTTATCTTGAGGCCTGCCTCGCGGCCAGCAGCAATCGGCATTCGGGATGATCAGGCTTGCCAGATCGGGTTTCGTCGGCGATGCTCGAAGAAGATCGGGACGATTCAAGACTGCATTCCTCCTGCCGGATTGACGGCTTCGAAAGTCTGTGAGTCGGCGACGCCGCTTCGTCACAGTTAACGCGCGGGATGCCGCTCCCCCGTGGAGACCCGTGGCACCGGTCTATCGCACACCGCGGGTGGCGATGACGGCTTATAAGCGAGGTTGCGGCGAAGGCGTCGGCGCGTCGGCGAAATCCCGTTCCCGATGCATTCCTCCGCGAAGGGAGGTGAAATCCCATGGATAGCGTGTTGTACGTCGGTATTGACACCAGTCTCGGGGCTCACGTCGTCTGCGCGATGGCGGCGGATGGCCAGGTCGTCGCGCGGACGACCGTCCCCAACGATCAGGCGGGGGCCGAGCAATTCGTCGCCTGGCTGCACCCCCACGCCGCGCCGTACGCGCGGCTGGCCATTGGCGTCGAGGCCACGTCCGTGTACCATGTGCCGCTGATGGAATGGCTGACGCAAACCCCCGACTTGCAGCGGTGGCAACCCACCTGGTACGTCCTCAATCCGAAAGTCGTCCAGAAATTCCGAGAGACCTATGTGGATCGGGGCAAAACCGATCGAGCGGATGCCGCCCTGATTGCGGATGTCATGCGGTTTGGGCGCGTCACGCCCTGGACCCCGCCGGATCCGCGCTATGCGGCGTTGCAGGTCTTGACCCGCCATCGTCGGCAGCTGAGCCACCTCATCACCCAAGAAAAAAATCGCGCGTTGGTGCAATTGTTGTGTCTGGGGGCAGTATGCCCATACGGAGGAGCCGTTTTTCTCGAACGTCTTTGGGGTAGCGTCGCAAACCGTGTTGGAACGCTACACGCCCGATACGCTGGCAGCCATCCCGCTGGCGGATCTGGTGGCGGAAATCGCGGCGGCCGGTCGCCAACGGCTGAAAGCGCCCGATGACATTGCGCAGACCTTGCACCGCTTGGCGCGGCGCGCCTTTCGGTTGCATCCGGACGAGCAGGACGCGCGGCACCAAAGCTTGGTCCTGCATTTGGACACCATCCGGGCCTTGGAACATCAACAACAGGCGCTGGACAAAGTGATTGCCCGTGACATGCAGGCGTTTCGCCAAACCCTGACCACGATTCCGGGGATTGGTCCGGTCTATGGCGCGGGCCTCTTGGCCGAAATCGGTCCCATCGAACGATTTCCGTCGGAAAATGCCTTGGCCAAATATGCGGGGCTGACCTGGCGCCCGCATCAATCGGGGAATTTTGATGCCGACATCCGTCCGCTGACGCGGACGGGGAACGTCTATTTGCGGTACTACTTCATCGAAGCGGCGGAGAGGGTCCGGGTGCGGGACCCGCAGTTCAAAGCCTTTTACGAGAAGAAGTACCACGAAGCCACGCACCACGCGCATAAGCGGGCGTTGGTCTTGACGGCACGCAAGTTGGTCGGCGTGGTCTACGGGATGCTGACCCGGGGCCAAATCTACGACGAAAGGAAGTTGATGCCGCACTAAAGGGATTGACAACTGATTTGCCATTATCTACCACCTCCTTTTAGGCAGGTTTATGTTGACCTGGCCCTGTTCGTCGTTGTCCTAAGCTGATCGGTTCTTGACATTTAACCGCGGGACTTTCACTATCACTAAACAAGAAATAAAACCACATACGTGATAATCCAGATCACCGCGATACCCGACCACAAGTAGGACACCGCTTCAATGTGCCAGTATCCATCCTCTTGGGGGTCGACAAACCGTGCCCTAGAGAGGGCAGACAGCAAGCCGATAAGACCGACGACCACATAAAACACCGCAAATCCCGTCATGGTATAGTAAATTTCACCAAAACGACTGGTGGTAGGATCAAAACGCAACGCCCATTGGTAAAACGTGATTAAAAGAGCTCCTGTCCCTAAGAAGGTCACCCATTTTAATAACGGCGTAAGGTCTTTACTGTGGGCAGCGCCAATTTTGACTTTCCAGGCGATGACCAAAGAAATCAGCATAAAGAGGGCCGCAATCAAGCCAATCCACGGGCTGGCCTTCGGCGAGACGTATGTCCCCGCCGAAAGATACCGCATATCAATTAAGACAATGAGAGGAATCAACTGACTGAAGATAAACACACTCATCCCAAAACGGTACATGCGCCTGCGCAAGGCAGGATTTTCCTCAATGGTCCAAGCACCGCGAGTCATGTTGTGACTAGCCATTATCCGAATCTCCTCCCTTGTTAAAGTCGCTGGCGGCTGCTAATTCTTGCTGAGCCGACATTTGTACTGCAACGGGTTGTTGCGCACCGTAAATGTATAGACTGGAGACAATTTCTGGTTGAACAGGAAAGTTCTCACGGGGCGGCGGGGAAGACGTAAACCATTCGGGTGTCCGGGCCTGCCAAGGATTGTCGGCCGCTTTGGGACCTTTCACCCACGCCCAAATCACGTGGACAAAATGTGCTACGAAAGAGAATCCTAACAGGAAGGCGAAAATCGAGACTTCGAAATTCATGGGTTGCAAATAGGCGGGATACGCCGGAACCCAGCGGTTCATCCCATGCAGCCCGAGCAAGAAGAATTGACTGAAGGTCAGATTGAAAAACAGGAACAATGCAATCGACAGGAATTTACCCCAAAACTCGCTGTACATCCGTCCTGACATTTTCGGAAGCCAGTAATACAATCCTGCCAGCGCGGTAAAGACCACACTTCCAATGACGGTGTAGTGGAAGTGTCCAACCACCCAAAACGTGTCATGCAGCTGCAAGTTGACAATCGGGTCGGCCAGAAACACTCCGGTCAGTCCCCCAATTAGGAAGTTGAACATACTCATTAACACCAATAGCATCGGCGTGGTGAGTCGGACCTTGCCTCGCCACATAGTGCCGATTCCTGCCATATAAGCAAATCCGGTCGGAATCGAAATCATTTCCGTGAAGAAGGCAAAAGGCAAAATCTCACTGTTACGCATGTTGGTAAACATGTGGTGAGCCCAGACTAAGCCCGATAGCATCATGACAAAAACCAGCCCAATGACCGCCCATTCCCGGGCAAACAATGATTTTTGTGCCATGACCGGAATAATTTCATTCCACAACGCAAATGCAGGAACCGCAATCATATACACTTCGGGATGCCCAAACAACCAGAAAAGCTCCAAATAACTTAGGACGCTTCCAGTTGCCGTAAAGAAATTGAAAGGCACCAATTTTTCCAACAGACCCAAAACGAAGGTCGTTTGAATTTCTGGTATCCAGATTAACACCAAAAGACCGACCGTCACTTGGCCCCAGGCAAATAGTGGCAGACGTCCCCAGGTCATGCCGGGCGCACGGCGGAACATAATCGTCGTCACCATATTGAGTGCGACGATAAAGGTGGAGGTAGTCAGTGCAGCCACACCCAAGTAATAGAAGAGAATCCCGTTAGCATCTTGGCTGGCCAAGGGTTCATATCCTCGCCATCCTGTTGTCCAAGCCCCTAATAAGGGACTAAATAACACGGTCAAAATTCCCGCAGGAACTAACCAGACACTAATTCCGGATAATTTCGGAAAGGCAGTTCCCCGGGCCCCAATCATTATGGGAACCATGTAATTGCCAAATCCCCCAAGCAACGCCACATTGGCTACCGAGAACATCATAATTGTTCCGTGAATCCCCACGGCAGAGAGATAGTTGCTGGGATAGTGGAAAATCGTTAAATGGTCGCTCATTAACTCCCAGCGCATCAACATCGCGATAAATCCAGCAATGAGAAATCCGCCCATGGCCGATCCCAGATATTGCAAACCGATAACCTTGTGATCCGTGGAATATTCAAAATACCGTTTCCATCCGGTGGTCCTTTCTTGCCAATTGGTACGGAATCCAAACATCGGTAAAACGACGCCTTCTAGAACACCGACGCCAAGAAGCCACCCAATGACCGCCCCAACCCAGCCAAAAGTCGCTGATGGCCCGGTAACAAACGAATGTCCTCGAAAGGGATCGACAATATCCACGATGACATTCATAATTACAAACCCAATGCCGGCCCACAGAAAACCTCGCAACACCGGCGGCATCGGAGCCCGGGTCCTCGGTTTTGGCGATGAAGTGGGAGATACCAACGCTTGTGCCAAAGTTATCCCTCCTTAATTCCGTTCATTCCGGTAATTCCAGCAATTCCTACACTTCTTGCAGTTTTATGACCTTTATCCGACCGGTAATCCAACCACAGAAGTGAATGGCTTAACCCTGATTACTCTGTAAAGCTTTTTCTTGCGCAATCCAGTTTTGGAACTGCGAAGCACTCACGACATTTAATGGTGCTTCCATCCACGGATGTCCCGGTCCACAGACTTCCGCACATTGCACGCGGCTCATGGGATTTTGGGCAAATGAGGTAATCTTGGTCGGGGTGATATACAAAATACGCGTTTCCCCGGGAATGACGTCCTCTTTAACCCCCCATGAGGGCACCCAAAAACTGTGGATGACATCAACGTATTGGTCATAGGTGTGGTACGGGTCATACGAACGCAGCACCAGTTCAACTGGCCGCCCTACGGGTACTTCGAGAAGATCCTGCCCATTTTGGTTGACGGTTTGCACCAGTCCATATTGAGGATAGCTAAAAATCCACTCCCACTGTCGTGCGGTGACATCGACAACCAGCGCGTGCCGATTTTGAGGTGCCGACGGTTGTTCCATCGCAAAGAATTGTTCCGTCGCACTGGTGGTTGGGTGAAGCACAAACAATACATTGACCACAATGCTGCCTAACACCCATATGCCAACAAACCACCGATTGCTCCGCGCCCAGTGTTGTGGCAATTCCGGTTTTTCGCCTTTTTTCACATGAAAGCGGACCATGGTCCAAATGAATGTGAGGACTACAAAGGCAAAAATGGGGATGAGAACCACCAAAATGAAATCGAACGCCTGCTCGACCATCACGCCGATATTGGATGCGGTGTAATAGAGCGGATTGTGATTAATAAGGATTCGGCCAGCCCATTCGCCTATTGCCGATAAGATAATCCACACTATGCCGAAGAGAATACTCTCCACTCATGTCACTCCTTTTACTCGCCGACTTCACAATCACGCCTTAACAATATTGATAATGCCGCGCATACCTGTCCGGTAATGAATGTATTGCTGGACAAAGCACCCAAAGTCCCAAATACCGGGTTTATCCGGAACTTGGAACGACAAAGTCAAACTGCCCCCCGGTTTGAGTGTGGGACTGAAGTCGCCACCCGAGGCGATATTGTATAGGGATTTCGGCCCTTCATACGTCACAATGGCCTTATTGGGTACGAAGTTATCAATTTTATAAGGATTGCTGAGTGTTACGGGCACGCCATCCCAAAAGTCTACTTTCCATGCATCGGCCGGCAACTCACCGAACGCTTGAAAGTAAGATTCATTCACATGACGGCCAATAGTCCATTCGTGCCAATGCGTATGGCTCTGATTTTGGAATGTAACTTCCAAATAATCTCCTACCCGCCATACCATGTAGTTCGGCACATAATAATAATCAAAGGCATATAAATTCACAGCACCTGAGGTCACAGGCGACCCGAACAGTGACCGAGCCGCTGAGACGATGCCTTGGCGTCCTAACAAGGATACAGTCCCTGCTACGGCAAGCCCTCCAAGTCCCCATAAAAATTGACGCCGGCTCCAATCGGGGGAACCTTGTTCCGTCAATTCGTTGGGTATACGATCTGCCATGATTTCACCCCCGCATTAAGCCTTGCGATGTTCGAATTAGAGCCCCGATACTAGTCAAATCGAGTAGACAAAGTTTACATCGCTAGGTATAAAAATACTCACTGAGCGTCATGGTCCACAATCGTGCAATGAGAGGACACAGTGTCCCCTCAATCGTCGTGCTATTCATCACAAGGGATTAATCCATGCCGTTTATGAGTTCGTGGAGGAGAAAGCAAATCTGTTCAATTTATTTCATCAAGATGCCTAATCCATAAGACGATCAAGTCAAAGGCGGGAATTAGCCAAGCATATGGGGGAAGCGGCATGAGAATCGTTAGCTTCAAGAACATCGACCCGATACCGTTTTTGTCGTTATTCCAAGACCTATGTGATCATCCTCACTGGCTACCAGGGCGCTTTCAGAGCAAGAACCCAGACCGGGTCGTCCAAGAGAATCTCTTAATCTGCTGAAAAGCTTGAGTTCGCTCTTATAAGGAAAAACGCTCTTGCACTTCACGGAAAATCGTGGCTCGGGCCGCTTCAATCTCCCTTATGCAAAATCATTATCTTGTTGGTATTCAATTGCCGTACACAATTGTCCTGGGGCGCATCTGGCACTTTCTGCACTCATGATGCCCGCAATACCTAGAATCTCGTGAACATCTGAGGCAGCGACAATGATAGGCCATGCCAAACGCTTATGGCGAGGAATTTTATAATCCGTAAAAATATCTCCGATTTTCTTGTGATGGCCCTTCATCCCTAAGGGTTCAATCCGGTCACCCGCCATCCATGGCCTCACAGCGATCTGTGGCCAACGTTCGTTATTGATTTGCACCACATGGGGACGAGGACCTTGAAATGGCACCGTTTGGATAACTAAGCGGTTATGAGGGCCAAGGTGGACAATTCCTTCCCGAGGCAAAACTTGCGCAGCCCACATGGGCCTTGGAATAAGTTCCCGTGATGGGGGACGACTAATCCTCCAGCCTTGAATATCGCGTGTGACAACCACACCCTTGGGCCAGTTCGCCCGTCCTTGAATGGCTTCTTCAATATGATGCCGGTTAAGACGAAGGTTCCATTCGCCTGCAATCATTTCAAAAATATCCGCTTGGACAGCGGGATTGAGTGCTCCAAAGCGATTGGGCAACCGTAATGGATTGTCTGCCGTTTTAATATGATGGCTTCGAAGAAAATCCCGGGCTTGTTCATGAATCAGGGCGTACGCTTCTTGAGCGCGGACGGCTAAGGCCGCTAAGGCCTGTTCAATTTGGGGGTTAAAGCGGCGTTGTAATAAAGGGAGTAAATCCCACCGAATGCGATTGCGCAGAAAATATGTATCCTGATTACTCTCATCTTCTCGCCACGCTAAGTCGTTCGCCTGCAAGTATTCTCGCAATACGTCAGGTGAAAAGGATAACAATGGCCGGATAATCATCCCATTTTGTTCTTTCATTCCCTGTAAGCCTTGCACGCCAGTTCCCATAATCACCCGCATCAGAACGGTTTCGGCCTGGTCACGCTGGTGATGGCCCACAACGATGCGGCTGTGAATCCCATAGCGCGCCCGGTGTTGTTCTAATACGGCATACCGCTGTCGGCGGGCCGCCATTTCAATCGATTCTCCCGCTTCGGGCACAATGTGAATACGTTCGATCGCCACCGATAAGCCAAAGCGTTCCCGCAACGTCTCTTCCACAAAGCGCGCATCTTGAGCAGCTGTCGGTCTTAAACCGTGATCAATATGCACTGGATAAAGAATCATGGGCCACTTATCCTTTACGTGAACGAGCAGCGCCATTAATGCCATCGAATCCGCTCCACCACTCACACCTACCACCAATGGCGCGTTCGGCTTACATAATTTTTGAATCTGCTGTAAAAAAACCTGTTCTAGCTCATGACTGTCCATATCGGTGGTCCTTTAACCTTAAAAACTGTAGCCACTTGTCTTTAGGGCTGGCAGAAGATTTTTGTAACTTATTATTGCTTTACAGGATTAAGAAAGGGGTGACGGCAACTCTTTGACCCCATAACACCCTTGCACACGCATGTATGCTCATTATATCATTAGGTCATCATGGACGAAAAAGAAATGAAATCGGCCTCGCTCGTTGTATATTCGCTTCGGTTACATATTGTCTTTGTGACCAAATATCGGCGTCCAATTTTGACGCCAGAGCTTCTTCATGCCTTACGTGGGGCTTTCGAAGAAATCCTGAGTGACTGGCGCTGTACCCTAATCGATTTCGAAGGGGAAGCGGATCACGTGCATCTTTTCATCAGCATCCATCCGGCATTAAATATTTCCACCTTAGTCAATAACCTCAAATCGGCTAGTTCTCGGCGGATGCGCCATCACTTTGCTGAACACCTGGCCAAATTTTATCAAAAACCGTACTTTTGGCACCGCGCCTATTATGTTGCAAGTGCTGGAGAAGTGTCTTTGGACACCATTAAACGGTATGTTGAGGCCCAAGGCACCCAAGAAAGAGCACGCTAGTGGCTAATGCCTAACGGGCTAAAAGGGCATCTCAAACCATCTGCTACTTTCCTTCTTTTCCTTTATCGCCCAGAAAGCTAGCGCAGATGACGTAGAGGCCGCGGAGTGAGCCTTTGCCATTCCACAATAGGCGGATCGGGCTCGGTGACCTCCGTGGTCTTAGGCTTTTGCCCATGAGCCAAGACTTGAATCACCATCACTGCCGCATCATCCCGTCCGTCTTGGTCATGACCCAACATATAACTTAAAATCGTTTCCGCCATAACTTGTGGCGCAACCACCGGCATTTCTTCCAATAAGCGACGCAATTTTTCTTCGGCCGCTGCATCTTGGATTTCCAAAGTCCCATCGGTCACCATCACCACAACATCTCCAGGTTCTAGCGTATGATAGATGGGGTCTACGGGCACCTCTTGTAAAATTCCTACCGGAAGACTGTGAGACCGAATAATTTCCACCCGGCCCTGCCGGCAAAAAAACGTCGGTGCTGCCGCCACTTTGATTAATTCTCCCCCTCGCCCCATGCGGTCCATTAAAAACAAGTCGAGAGTCGCGAAATGATCCTCTACCGATCTAAGCAATAATGTGGTATTAACCGCTCTAACCGCTAACTTTTGCGAAAACCCGGCTTGCAACAATTGTTCCAACAAGGCCATCGCGGTACCACTTTCCCAAGCCGCCCTGGGTCCAACTCCCATCCCATCTGATAAACCAAAAATGACCCGATGTTTAGGAAGTTCTCGCACCAAGTCGCTATCTCCACTAATCAGCCCTCCCCGTCTGGGCCGTTTAGCCAATCCCACAGCATAATCCAGTGCGGGGGTTAACTTTTTTACCCCATCTCGTGCATAAGATGCATCAAAGTCATGGGCCATGTCCTTAATGAGTTCCGCCAGACCCCCTAATTGGCGTTCTGCCAACGCCCGCGACTCTTTGACACGCATGCGAAAATGGGCCCGCTCTTTTTCCTTGTTTACGTGAATATTAGCAGATTGAATGATCGCCTCCGGGCGAATACAGCGTTTTTGCAGCTCAGGATTCAAATCGTGTAAGGTTAACAGCTCCTCTTGGCTCGATGAGGTCAAATCTAAAAGAGCTCGGTAAGAGCGATAAAATTCATCTTCCCAGCACGCACGGTACAGGGAGCATTTTTTACAGACGCCTTGCACGATGGCTTCTACCAAATTCGTCTCCGGCGAAGAATCTTCATCGTCGATTCGAAACGCGTGAGACATTTCTTGCATTACGGCGGCAATTTTGTTTAATCGAGCGGGCAAGGTATCCGGCGTGTCCCCGCGCACCAGTAACTCTGCCCAAACCCGCCCCAGATCGACCATAGATCCGGGTAACAACTGAATCAGTAAAGAGGCCGTTCCCAAGGAAATCCACAATATGCTGAGTTCCTTGGGCAAATTAACCAATACCGCGTAGAGCACAATCCCTAACATTAACCCTAGAGAAGCCAAACGCCAATATCGCGTCGCTAATACCCCAGCAAGAAAGCCGCCCGTAACAAGGATCCCGATTTCGTCGCCGGGACCTGTGCCGCGGACGGCTAAAGTAAAACCCAATGTGGCTCCGGCCACGGCGCCGCCTCCAGGACCATTTAAGATAGCGGCCGCCAATATTAATACGCCGCCGACCAAAAGGCTCGGAGCTAAAGGGCCAAACTTCCAGCCTTCCAGCCCAGCAATAAAGGATCCCATAGCAGCTAGACCCATAATTAAGGTGGTTTGATCGCCCTGGCCCGTATCAATCACCTGAATTTGGCGACCCGCCGCCCAGTATAGCAGCAAGGCGCCTGCGCATATCAGGGCGGTAATAACACTATCAAAGACATTAAGAGCATGTCCCACTAAAAATAACAGCGCTGTGCCCCCAATTAATAATGGCCACTGCATCCACTGCCAGCCAGCCCGTCGCCAGGGAACAGGCACCGTGATCGCCAAAGCAGCAACTACTAATGCCGACCAACCATTAATGCCTAAGGCCGTCCCGAGGATACCCCCAATCAGCATAGGTCCAAAGAACCGGCGCCACCGGGGCCAGACCAGTAATAGGGCAATCCAGAGAAAAGGCGCGGGCCGATGGTAAATCATCGCTTGCCCCAAAACCCAGCCCAGTACCGCCATAACAAATTGCACCCCGCGAAGCGATAATTTTTCACTATTGTGAGATGGTAACAGCGGTTCTTGTTCGGAACTGACATGCATATCCATTAAGAGAAGACTTCCTGCCATGGTGTACGCCTCCTTAAACAATTCACGACGAACGATAACAAAAACTCTATGGCATTTTCTGGTAGTTGTTGGCATGGGGATGGAAGAAATTCTCGACACAATGATGGACCATGTCCAAAATTGGACATGGTCCACAATGTCACGTCACACCAGAACAGGCTGTGGTATGTGGGCTAAAATCGCAGGCAATTCGGGGCATTTCCCACACAGGTCGGCACGACGAAAGTTTCCATACCAGGTCAAGTGGTGGCGAAAAAGCACAGGCAGAAAAGATGTTTTCGTTATACGGTGACTATGCCTTGACTATAACGAAGGATCTTCGACTTGTAGTTGGGCGACTAAATTTTTTAAGTAGGCAATAACGTCATCTCGCAGATCATCCCGGTCTAACGCAGCTTCCACCGTGGCTTTGATAAATCCCAGCTTTTCCCCAACATCAAAGCGCTTGCCTTGATACGGTACCGCAATCAGCTGTCCCTGACGAGCAAGTACATCCAAAGCGTCGGTCAATTGAATCTCGCCGCCGGCACCGGGATTAATATCTTCTAAAACCGCAAACACAGCCGGATCTAAAATATACCGTCCCATAATGGCTAGAGGCTTCTCAGGTGCCTCAGAAACGGGAGGTTTTTCGACTAAATGAGACACCTTAAATGTCCCATCAGCGGTCCAGTTTCCGTAAACAATCCCGTAGCGGTTGGCTTCTTCACGATTGATAGGTTGCACCGCAACAACCGAAAGTTCGGGTCTCCACCGATTCATCAATTGTTTGAGCACAGGGGGATTGGCTTGCATCACGTCATCGCCCAGTAATACGGCAAACGGTTCTTGCCCGACGTGACGACGAGCCGACAATACGGCGTGTCCCAGCCCCAACGGTTCTTTTTGTCGAATAAAGTGGAGATTCGCTAAACGCGAGACTCCCATTACCACCTCTAATAAATCTGTCTTCCCCCGCTTGCGAAGAAATTCCTCGAGTTCGGGAGCGCGATCAAAGTGGTCCTCAATGCTCCCTTTATCCCGTCCGATTACCACCAAGAGGTCATCAATCCCGGAGGATACCGCTTCTTCAACAATATATTGAATTGTAGGCTTATCGATTAAGGACAGCATTTCTTTGGGCTGGGCTTTGGTTGCCGGCAAAAACCGGGTACCTAATCCCGCTGCTGGTATAACCGCTTTTCTGACTGTCATCATCGTATTCCTGCCTTTCTGGTTTTAATGCCCGTTCACTCTATCTCTTGCTATCCCTTCTACGTACGTCTTCGACGGTTCCCGTCCCCTATCTCATTCACACCATCAAGATTTCATTCTGGTCTGCCATATTCAGCATCCTAGCGGCCTACAATAAGTGCTCATGTTGTCCTTCTTTGAGGGCCTGCACCACTTGACGGACATCTTGACTACGATCGGGAGATAAGATAAGCACAGCATCTTTGGTAGCCACTACAAACAGGTCCTTCACACCGATAAAAGACACAACGGGACCTTCTGAGATCGCTGTAACATTTTGGCTATCCACGAATATTGCGTGACCCTTAGCAGCATTTTGTTCATCGTTACGGGGAAGGTGCCTGGCCAATGCGGCAAAGGTTCCCACATCATCCCAACCAATATCGGCGGGTAATACATAAACGTTTTTCACTTTTTCCATGATCCCATGATCCACCGACACTTGGGGAAGTTCGGGGAAAATCGTATCGACCCGATCCGGATGATGAATCAAGGCCATAATTCCTTCATAAAGATCAGGGATTAACATCCTGAGGGCTGTTAAATACTCTTCGGCTTTAAATGCAAACATTCCAGAATTCCATAAGAAGCGTCCCGATTCCACCATCCCTTGCGCCTCTTCCAAGGGCGGCTTCTCGACGAATCGTTTCACATGCAAGATCCCATGTTCCACTTCACTGCCGTGTTCAATATAGCCATAACCAGTTTCCGCATGAGTCGGAATGATCCCGAAGGTGTAAAATCCACCGCGAGCTTCCGCAGATCGCAACGCCAGATCCGCTAATTTCTGAAAGCGTTTCTGATATTTAATAAGATGGTCCGAAGGTAAAATCAATATCACCGCAGCTGGGTCTTCTTGATAAATTGACGCAGCGGCCCAGGCAATAGATGGTGCCGTATTTCTTCCCACAGGCTCACCGAGGATATGGGAGGAAGGAACATCAGGAAGATTGGTTTTCACTTTGTCGACATAATCTTGACCCGTCACGACCCAGGTATTTTCCGGTCCAATCAGCGAACGAACACGATCCCGGGTGGTACGAATCATACTATGGTTCCCCATTAGCGTCAGAAATTGCTTAGGATGCATCATGCGGGATAAAGGCCAAAACCGTTCTCCGCGTCCTCCCGCTAAAATTACCAACCATCGTGCCATTGTCTTTGTGACTCCTTATTTTGTCCAGGCGGGGTAACCCGCCCATTTGTATAAGATAAAGCTCCAGGCGCCCCGAATGCTATTAGTAAATGTAACATATTTATCGAACCCTTCGCGGGTCCCAAATCCTACCCGCGTTCGAATTGGGCAAACACACTCTTATGGCATAGCAGAGCGACCTATATTTGGTCAACCAGAATCGAATACCTGTTGTACAGAGTATAATAGACTGAAAAACTTTTACAGGGGCGAGGCTTATGTTTGTTAGCAGTTATGACCGTTCACTCGAAGACATTATTCGGCGCGTTAATCACCTGGCTGATGATGTCTATCAGATGTTAGGCCAAGCCCTTAACTCGCTCTACCAGCAAGATAAAGAGGCTGCCCAGTGGGTTCTTGACCATGATGATTATGTCGATGACGAAACCAACGCGATTGAAGAAGATTCCCTGCAATTAATTTCCTTGCAGCAGCCGAGACAAAAAGATCTTCGCATCTTGGCCGCGTCCTTACGTATCGTACGCGATTTAGAACGGATTGCGGACTATTCCTGTGATATTGCTGAAGTCACAGAAATTCTCGCCCATAGTCCATACTTTAAACCGTTGATTGACATCCCCCGTCTTGGCACGATGACGTTAACCATGTTGAAATTAGCGGCGCAAGCGGTCAACAATCATGACATTGCCTTAGCTCATGACGTTTACCACCAAGATGATGCGGTCGATGCGTTATATATTCATTTACATGATGAATTGATGGAAGCCATGCGCCAACATCGAGAGGTCGTGGAACAAGCCAGTTATCTCTCGTTAGTTGCCCGTTATCTGGAACGCATTGCGGACCACGCGGTTAATATTGCAGAAATGACAGTATTTGTAGAAAATGGAGATCGTCGTCCTTTTCGGCGCTCACCCTTTCCTTCAGGTCATTCTGAAGAACATGATTAATTAAGGAGCACACTCATGACCCAAAGCTGGCTAGCATTATTAGGAGGGATGGCACTTTTTACATTCGGACTATCCCAAACCAGCGAGAGTCTAAGACGGTTAACCGCGGGTTGGCTTAAATCCTTATTGCTTGTCATGACCAAAAATCCGTTGGGTTCTGTGATTCTTGGCATTACCACAACCATGCTGGCGGGCTCTTCCAGCGCCATTACGGTAATGGTTGTCAGCTTTGTCAGTGCCGGCCTCTTAGAATTGAGACAAGCTTTAGAAGTGATATTGGGTGCCGCCATCGGTACCACCTTAACCGTTCAGTTAATCTCTTTTGATTTTATTCGCTATGCACCAATTTTAGTCTTTTTAGGCGTTGTCATTCTCATCATTCAACGGGGCAAAGAGAATGCATCATTGGGCTCGCTGACGCTTGGTTTTGGCCTTATTTTTTATGGCATGATGGTCATGATCGGCGCTGTTCATAATTTGTCCGCCGAAGCCGGCGTCAAGAGCGCGCTTAAATTGCTAAATCACAATGCTCTTCTTACGTACTTATTGGTGCTTCTTTTCACAGCAGTCATTCAAAACTCTGCCACCGTCATCGCCTTGGCGATCACCTTTCGTCTCCATGGGCTGATTTCTTTGCCGACGGGTCTTGTTATCGTTTTTGCAGCCAATGTGGGGTCGACCGCTGCAGCCATGTATAGTGCCTGGCTCGGAGGATCCCGTAGTGCCAAGCGTACCGCAACCGCCTACTTTCTCATGAAATTCTCGCTGTCCCTTTTAGCGTGGGCATCCCTGGGCTTATTCGAACACGTGTTATTGTCGGTGGAAACCGCCCCGGGACGGGTATTGGCTGATGCACATACGCTCTTTAACATCCTCTTAGCGGTTGTCTTCTTACCGTTTTTAGGCCCTATTGCTCGCCTTATGCAGCGCTGGCTGCCAGACATCCGTCCTAAGCCAATCAGTCCCTTATTGGACATGGATTTATTAGATGACCCTCATGTGGCCCTTACTCGAGCCGCACAAGAAATTGCGCGAATGGCTCGTATCATTCAAAATCAAATTTTCGACAATTTACCAGCTTATCTCGAAATGCCCCGGGAAAGTATCTCCCGCAGCATGCGCCAAGCCGAATCTGACGTCGATCTTTTACACCATGCGATTACCCATTATTTGTTCCAATTAGGACAAGTGAGCCATTTGACGGATACCGAGTTAACCAGTCAAGTCCGCTTATTATACCTGGCTAATCATTTGGAACATCTATCGGATACGGCCATTAAAGTCATGAATACCCGGGATAAGTTGGTGCGCCGGAATTTTAGTTGGCCTCCTGGATTATGGAATGATACCTTAGCCTTATTAACCCGGTTAGGTGAACAATACCACCGATTGGCTGACGCCATTTCATTAGACGATGATGAACAAGCCCTCTCGTTAGTCCAGGAAAATCCCGAACTCCTTCGGCAAGAGGCTAAAATTCGGCTGAATATTCTCACCCATGTGGAGGAATCCCAGTTGCGCTTTACCTCCACATTGCTGGAACTCTCAGACGATCTCTCCTTATTGACCAACCGCATTGCCGCCGTGAGTCGGGCGTTATTAGGAATCATTTGAAAAAAGGCCAAGCCAACCTCTATCAACCAATCAACGCGAATCAAGAAATCGATGCCGCCGTCCACGAAAGGGTTCAGCCGCATGTTGTTTATAAAGTTCGCGCATGATTCTTGAAAATTGTCCAGCTCACTGAAGAACGGTGAGGAAATCCGTGACGTCGCGGAACTTTTTTATGGCGCGAAACCACCTTTCGCATAAAAGGCCAAAACGCCACAGACCGTAAAACACACAAGGGCCCTTGTGCCCGGTAGGTGGCATGGAGTAATGTCCGATCTCGCCACATCTCCACGGCACTCCATATACGTTCGATCGTCACAACACCCCATGCCAGGCCAATGATCCCCACCATCAACAGGCCCGCAATAAGAACGCCATGAAATATTTGTGTGGTTGAAGGATGAAGAGGCTGCACCATCGCTGTCATATCCATCACATTCCTTTCTCAATGTTAGTTTAGGATCCTGAGCCACCTCGGTCTATGTCCGATCGACCATTCTTGATGGACCATTTAGACACATTATCATGACAAATGTCGTATGCCAGGTGATTTTCATTCCTTCTTTCGAACTACTGCGATCACGACCATATGGGCCATGATCATCAAACTTGATTAATCGTATAATAAGTGCACTTGCAAATAAATTGCATTAATGTGAAGGAGGATTTCTATGGCACGTATTATCATTGCGGGAAGCGGTTTTGGCGGCCTCACAGCCGCCATGAAACTCAAAAAGCACCTCGATTTATCCCGACATCAGATTACGGTAATCGACCAAAATGCTCAATTTGTGTATCGCCCATCATTGGTGCTCGTGGCCTTTGGTAAAGCCACACCAGAATCGATCACCTTTAACTTACCAGAGGTTTATCAGCAATCCGGAATTCAATTTATTCAAGCTTCCATCTCATCGATTGATGGAGACAAGAAAATCGTCGAAACCAGCCAAGGACCGGTAAACTACGATAAACTGATTGTCGCTCTCGGTGAAAAGCTCGCTTACGAGGAAATCCCAGGATTAAAAGAATACGGCTACAATGTCTGTACGATGAAATCCGCCCTCTCCCTAAAACAGGCTTTATCACAATATCAAGGCGGCCCTGTCGTCGTAGGATGGGCGCAAAACGTCCAAACGGGAGGTCCAGCATTTGAAGTGGCTCTTGAGTTATCGCACTATATCACTCATCACCACCTAACGGGAACCATCCAATTTATTGACCCCCTGCCAAAACTCTGGGCACCTGCTGGACCCAAAGCCAGCGAGTTCCTCGCAAAAGTCTTTGCCACCCATCACATCAAGCGGCAAGGACCTGTGCAGGTTCGCGCCGTACAAAAAGACCGCGTCATTTTATCCAATGGAGAAGAATTGCCTTCTGTCCTCACTATTATCACCCCGCCATTTCGGGGCGAACCTGCCCAACAGACATTAGTGGCGAATAATGCCCGAGGTTGGCTTGATACGGAAAAAGATATGCAGTCCATTCATTATTCCGATATCTATGTAGTCGGCAGTGCGGTCGCCTTTGAAGGACCCAAACAAGGTCATACCGCCATGCTGCAAGCAGAGGTCGCGGCGTATAATATCGCTCAAGACTTAGAAAGTGCAACACCCAAACACCGGGAATATGATCACGAAATGAGCTGCGTCTTGGACCTTGGGGATGGCCAGGGGTTATTCGTGCGCCAATCTTTGTGGTCTAAAGAACACCAGGTGGTACGAGTGGGAAGGGAATGGCCACTCGCTAAGAAAGCGCTCGCTTTTGCTTTTGTTCGGACACCAGTATTCAAAAAATGGGCCCTATCCATACCTCAACCCAAATAAAAGAAGAGATGCGCCGGGACATCAATTAGTCCCGGCCTTTTTAAAAACCAAAAAATCCTGTCGTCAATCCCCGGCCATACATGGCCATTAAAAACAAATTCAGGCCAAAATATACCCATACCTCGTGAAATCGTCCGTAGTCTTCGGCCAAGACTTGACGGAGCTGGCGCCCTCTTCCCACGCCTCGTTCTACCATAACCGTCAACAGCGCGACCGCTCCATAAAGCAAATGCCATTCCACCTTGGGACGTCCTCCCATGAGGTATAAGGTAGTACCAAATATGCCGAGGAGGACGGTATTAATCTGCACATAGGTTTGGTATTTCCAAAAGTAGTCCGGTAATTCCCGTTGATGACGCCAACGGTAAGCATCAATGGATAAGGCAAGGGCTCCTAAAAATCCTCCTAATGCCGTCGCGATATGCGCAATTAACACAATGTGATAAATAATGCCCGTGTTGTTCGTCCCCTTTCGGATAATGCTACGACCTTTCCTTCATCATACGTCCAGATCGTCTTTCACGTAAGTTGTTGGCATCGAATCCAGAAATTGTTGGAGTCAATTTCATTGAACAGGAGATGATACTTCCTAGCATGCAATTGTCTAAAGGAGGTGGGCCGTCATGGCAAAACCACACGTTTTGGTACTTGGTTCAAATTTCGCAGGTCTTGGTGCTGCCGCAAAAAGTCCGGGAAATGGCGGGCGATGCCGTAAACATCACTGTTATTGACCGCAAAACGTATCTGTTATTTGTCCCCAATATTCCTATGGAAGTGTTTGAAAATCGTAATCCCCTTTATTCCATGCATATGCCCCTGATTCCTGCCATGAAAGAAGATCATATGGATTTCATTCAGGGAGATGTCCAAGGCATCGATGTGGAAACACAAACCGTGGAATTTCTTCCGGTCGAACGGCTCGGAGCCGCAGTCAATCGCATTCACTATGATTACCTCATCATCGCGGTCGGTGCCCGGTTAGCCTACGACAAAATTGAAGGGTTTCATGAATATGGCCACACGGTCAGCGACACCTATTACGGCAATCGTTTGCGTCATTACCTTTATCATGAATATAAGGGAGGGCCTGTCGCCATCGGGTCCGCACGCTTTCACCAGGGAACAAAGACAAGGGATTTGGTTCCCACGGCCGAAGCAGCCTGTGAAGGTCCTCCTGTAGAGGTCATGTTAACCATGGGAAATTGGCTGCAGTCCCGTAACTTAGGTGGACCCGACAAAGTGACCGTGTTTACCCCGGCCGAATGGATCGCTGAGGACGCCGGACAAGGCATTGTCCATGCTCTCTTGGCCAAAGCGGGCACGATGGGTTTTCATTACCGGAACAATACCCACGATATTACCCGGATTACCAAAGACGGGATTGAATTTGCCAATGGGCCCAGTTTAGACGCTGAACTGAAAATTATCTTTCCTGACTGGGTTCCCCATGCTTTCATGAAGGATTTGCCCATTTCCGATGACGTTGGATTTGTCATTACCGATATGACCATGCGCAATCCCAAATATCCCAATGTGTTTGCGTGTGGGGATGCTGCTGCGGTAACCGTACCCAAATTGGGCATCTTGGCCCATATGGGAGCAGAAGTTGCGGCCCGGCAAATTGCTAAAGATGTCGGCCTAATGAATAAAGAACTCGCCGATCAACCCATGAAGCCTATCGTCGACTGTATTGGGGATATGGGCAATAACAAAGCCTTCTATATTAGTTCCAATACCTGGTATGGCGGCAACCGCGAAGTATTTCGTATGGGTCATGTGCCCTATTTACTCAAAGTCCAGTATAAAGAGATGTTCTTCCGCACCAAAGGCAAAGTGCCGGATTGGGGCATCCCCGTAGCAGACTTTCTGACGGAAATGCTGACAAAGGGGTGATGGGAATGCCAAATACAGAATTACAGCGCCCGGAGTCCGTGTTAACGGAAGCGCAATGGCAAGGGCTAGCACAGTTAGGCGATTTGGTGACGGTCCTGACCAAATTATTAGAAGGACCCATGGGGAGTGTTATCACGGGCTACGCAGCCGAAGCCTCGAGTTTTCTCCCGGCGGAAGCACTTCGACTTTAAAGGAGTTATTAGAATTATTGGCCGAAATGCGGGCGCAAGGCGTCTTTAATCAACTGGCCACAGTCGTCGGACTCGCGTCTGAAACCCTAACCCGTGAAAATTTGAATGCCTTTTTCCAAACCGTCTTGGATATGGCGGGAGAGGCTTCCTTCGCGGAAGTTCTCCGTAATGCCTTCCAAGAGGCGGCCAAAGAATCGGCACAAGACATGCAACATTTAGGCGGGTTGGCAGGCCTCATGCGAGTGATGAAAGACAAAGATGTCCAGGCTGGATTACGCATGATGGGGATTATGGCTGGAAAAATGGCCCCTCTCCTTCGGTCCCGGGCATCAACCTAAAGTCTCTCGAGGTGGGAATAAAACCCTCTCATAAATCCAAGAAGGGCAGCGATGCTGCCCTTTTTTTGACTCCTCGTCTATCAACACACTTTTTGGATCTTTAGTCTTCAATCATTTCTGCGGACTTCCCCAAATTGAATTCTTCATGGATAAGACCCAGGGCACGTTCCGCATCACTGCGATCAATGATGCAGGAAATCTTGATTTCTGAGGTTCCAATCATTTGAATGTTGATGTTCCCGTTGGCCAAGGCCTTAAACACCCGCGCCGCCACCCCCGGACGTCCCAGCATGCCGGAACCAATCGCGGAGACTTTCGCCACATGCGTGTCAATGACCAGCGAATGGCCCCCCAGTTGCTGTAAACAGCTCTTCACAATGGGTTCTGCTCGTTTTACATCCTGTTCTTCGATAGTAAAGGCAATATCATTTAATTGATTATGGGAAACGGCTTGGATAATGAGTTCGACGTTAATGCCGTGCTTGGCTAATTCGCCAAAAATCAATGCGGCCACCCCTGGAGCATCTGGGACACCTAAAAGGCCTAATTTCGCAATATGACGGTTTAAAGCCACGGCCGTCACAGGCGGTTTTTCAATACTTTCGCCCTCTGCGATGACAGTTCCCGGTTCATCACTAAAGGTCGACCGGGCGTAAATCGGCACTTGTTGCCCTTTGGCAAATTCCACGGCTTGAGTCTGTAAGACTTGGGCCCCTTGACTGGCCAGTTCGAGCATTTCGTCGTAGCTCAACATACCGAGCGGCGAGGCGGAGGGAATAATACGCGGGTCAGCCGTATAGACGCCAGCCACATCCGAATAAATCTCGCAGCGGTCCGCTCCTAAAGCATTCGCGATGGCAATGGCGGTGAGGTCCGATCCTCCCCGACCTAATGTTGCCACATCACCTGAACGCGTGACTCCTTGAAATCCGGCCACCACCGGCGTTATGCCGACCGCTAAGGCATTGCGAAGCTCTTTGGGGTCTACTTGTTCGATGCGTGCCTTTCCATAATCGTAACTGGTAATAATTCCGGCTTGGCGCCCTGAAAATGATTTGGCCGGAATCCCTAAGTGTTCGAGCGTCATCGCCATCAGGGCACTCGACTGTGTTTCCCCTGTTGACAATAATTGATCCAATTCCCTGGCGGAGGGCATGGTAGCCAATTTCTCAGCCAGTTCTAACAGCGCATCGGTGTTATCCCCCATGGCCGATACCACGACAACGACTTGATGTCCCTGTTCTACGGTGTGCTGCACTTTTTTTGCAACATTTTTGATATGGTCAGCCGATTGCAGCGAGCTGCCGCCATATTTTTGCACAATTAGCATTCTGTTCCCGTCACCCTTTATCAACTTTTCGTCTATAATAACAAAATTAAAGCAAGTTCCCACAAAGTTTGTGAAATTATCCGCAAGGAGGCTATTTGTGCTCACAAGGCCCCTGAATATCAGTTGCGACTTCGACGGCACGCTCATGCAAAATCCGTATTGGCGGCTTCACCTCAAACCGTGGCTCATATCCTTTAGTCAATCCCATCGCCAGTCATGGGCTCAACTATGGCAACTCATGCGACAAGAAAGTCTCAGCCGGCTCCAAAAGGGTCAATCAACCGAAGCCTATGACTGGAAAGATATTGTCCAAACTCTATTTCAGACCCATTTACCCGATCCTGTCGTGCCTCCTCGAGCCCAGGTCCTGCCCTTGGTTTATCCCGATGTATGGGATTTCTTGCACTGGTCCGTTTCTTATCCCGTTCGCCTCCATTTGGTCACGAACGGCTTTATGACTAATCAACTCCCCTATCTCAAGGCGCTCGGATGGGATAAGATATTGGCATCATGGACCGGATCCGAAAGTGGATTCACCAAACCCGATCCCCGGATTTTTGATGGTATACCGGATTTGGATGTACATATTGGGGATCGTCTGGCCCATGACGTGTTGGGAGCTAAACGGGCATCCATTTTTGCGGTTCACCTGAGGCGTAATGATGTAGGGGAAGAACAAGACGGCCTTGACCCCTTATCGCCTGCTCACTATCAGGCTGATCTAACCATCAAGACGCTTAAGGAGATGCCCCAAGCAATAGCGCGACTTCTCCCGAACATCATGACACGAAAGGCAGGCTGGTTATGCAAGGAATTCTGATAGGCGGCAAACGCTTTGTCCATGAAACGGAAATACGCGTACGATTTTGTGAAACCGATGCTAATAAACATGTCAGCCAAGTGTCCTATGTCATTTATTTTGAACAAGCCCGCACTGAGTTTATCGACAGTTTAATCGGGGAAGACTTCGACTGGTGGTCCGAACGCTATTCTTTGGTCTTGGCTAGACAATCCATTAGCTATCTAGCCCCAGCCTATTTTCGCCAAGTGCTGAAAGTCTATACGGGGATTGCATCCATCGGCCGATCCTCCCTAAATTTATATCATTTGGTTATAGAAAAAGAACACGGCACCTTAATTGCCAATCAAGACAGTACCATCGTATTGATTGATCAGGAAACTCAGCGAAGTCATGCCTGGCCAGATAGTTTTCGGGAACGGGTTATCGCTTTATTGAATGATGACGTCTCATAAGTGATGCATAAATGAACGACCAAAGGACGGTGACGACGATGCGTATAGGAGCTGTTATTGGCCCCGATCAAAAAACGATTGTCCCCCTGCCGGATGGACCGATCATCCGGGTCCGGGATACCGAGAATAACATTACCGAAGACTATCCCAATCCAGCTTACACCGCGGAAACCCACAGGCGCCCGACAGCAGCTAAGGCCCTGGTCGACCACCATGTTGATGTGGTGCTCACGGTTCCTGGCTCATTTTGCTCCCCCTCCCATAAGATCGCACGCCAAGGGGGCATAGCCTTTTGGCCCGTAGAGTCCGGCAGTACATGGCAAGAGGTGGGAGCAGAAGGCGAACCACCGCCAGCAGCGGTGATTGATGCGTTACCTCTTTCTGAATTGATGAAACAAAATTTAGCATCCATCAAATACTATTGGAACCGGCGCCGGAATTCATCCTCAACCCGTTAATATTTCGGCGCCGCGGGTTTTTGATAGCTATAAGGCCACTTCCAGTTCAGGCCAAAGACACTGTCAAATAAGGGCTGGGCTTTGGGGTCTTGAATTTTGAAATACTGATCGTAAATAGCTCGCGCCACAAATCCCGAGTCCGCCCCCCAATTTCCTTCGCGGATATAGACCAGAATCAAAATTTTGGGATGCGGCATGGGACCATAGGTCAAGAAGAAGGCGTTGTAATTATTTGATTGTCCCACGACCTGAGCCGTTCCTGTCTTCGAAGCCACCGGCACCGGAAGCCCCGCTAACGCGCCATAACCAGTTCCCGAGACGCCTTTAGCAATGTCGGGATCCTGAGCAGACATATCCATGCCCTGATGGACAGCATGCCAGATGGAATAGGGCAAATTAATTTTTCCTTGGACTACCGGGTTAAACTTTTTCACGACTTTGCCCGAAGGCGTGGTAATTTCACTAACCAAATGTGGCCAGTACAGGGTTCCGCCATTGGCAATAGCGGCATCGGCACGGGCCAAGGCAATTAAGGTGTAGCGCGCAATACCTTGGCCAATCACGGTATTCAAGTTCCATCCCCACGTCCAAGGGCCTTGCCCCGATGCAGCTAAACGAGCCGGTGTGGGAATTTGACTCGTGATCTCTCCTGGTAAATCAATGTGCGTGGGTTTATTCAGCAAAAACTTCCGCATCCATTTATCCATGGTATTGATGCCCATATCATAACCCAAGGTGTAGAAAAACACGTCGTCAGACAGTCCCAAGGCCTGCTCCACATTCAACCAGCCAAAACCGGGCGCATACCAATTGCCAAAAGCCCGGTCTTTAGGAAAATAACCGGGATCATAAATTTCGGTGGTAGGAGTAATGACGCCGGAAGCTAAGGCAGCCACGGCCATAATCGGTTTAAATACCGATCCCGGTGCAAACCAACCCGAAATGGCCTCGTCAATGAAAGGACTAATGCCCATTTTGGCTAATGGACTGGAAGTCAACTTAGTATAATAACTACTGTATTCTTTGGGATTTGTCGGCAGTAACTTATTGGGATTATAAGTGGGTAAACTCGCCATCGCCAAGATATCGCCATTATTGGGATTCATGGCAATCACGGCACCTTGCACAGCCCCCGCACTATGCGAAAAGCCGACGGTGGAGTGTCGCATGGCTTTCATGACATAAGCTAATGAGTTTTGCGCCGTTTCTTCTAGGCGCCAATTAATGGTTAAATGAAGCGTATCCCCTGGCGTCGGACCGGAACGGCTAAGCAACTTGACAAGCTGCCCTTGCCGATTCACTTCTGCATACTCCCCACCAGCATGCCCATGAAGATATTGATTGTATTCGTATTCCAAACCCGCCGCCCCGACAATCGAAGTCATGGAAAACCCTTTATTCTTCAGCTGTTGATATTCCTGGGCATTGATGCGCTGGGTATAGCCAATGATATTTCCCATCAAATTGCCATAAGGATAATAACGAACCGCAATGGGTTGAATGCGCAAATTGGGCAGTTCATTGATGTTTTCTTCGATATTAGTCATTTCACTGGCCGTAAGCCCCGAAGTAATAACAACTGGATCGTAAGGCGGTAGCTGAGCAATTTGCTTACTAATCAAGTGACTCAAGTACGTTGGTGACTCGCCTAATTCCTTACCCAACAGGCTCAATTCAGACGGGGGCATGTTTTGCCCATTGGCGAGGTAATATAGTGTCCAGGACGGTTTGGATGTCGCCACAACTTTTCCGTCCGCAGTCACAATGTTACCTCGGGGTGCTGGAATCGGTAGCTTACGCAAGGTATCGGCTTGCGCTAAGGCTTCGTAATGACTTCCTTCTTTGACTTGCAAATACCAAAATCGCGTCCCCACCACAGCAAAGGATGCGGTGACCACTGCCATAAACACAATGCTGCGATTACGGCTTTGACGATTGATCATTGATGCATATCCCCCTCATTATCCCTATCAATCATAATAAACGGTTTGGTTGTCTTCGGGGAGCTCCATAAAAAATTACCAGCTAGGTTTTTGTAATGGAAAATGGAATGATTTCCAATCTCAAGGATAAGAGGGCAAAATGAGAAATCCCTAAAGGAACAAAAAAATAACGCGTTTATCACGCGTATAATGGTGCCGGGAACCGGACTTGAACCGGTACGAGCATCCCTGCCCGGAGGATTTTAAGTCCTCTGCGTCTGCCTATTCCGCCATCCCGGCAAATTATTCAATTAGCGACTAGCGCCTCGACCGCCTCGTTTAGATTCCGTATTTCTCCGCAAATCCTGTAAACGATCTTCACTATCTTTCATAAACCGTTGCATCTTATCTTCAAAAGATATTTGCGATGAAGCACGTCGCTCACGATGACCGGAATCACGTGGCGATGGCGTTTCACGCTGAGCCTTCGGTTGAGCTTGACGAATCGAAAGTGCAATTTTTCCGGAAGGATCCATTGAAAGAACCTTCACCGTGACTTTGTCACTTTCTTTCAGATAATCTTTGATGTCCTTAACGTATGCATCTGCCACTTCCGAAATGTGAACCAACCCAGTCTTTCCGGTGGGCAACACAACAAAAGCTCCAAACGGTGCGATACCGCTCACAGTTCCTTCTACGATCTGCCCTACTTCAAGTTCAGACGGCATACGTCTTATATTATCCTCCTAAATAAAAGCTCAACTCGCCTCACGACAACGTTAATTATAAAATGCAAGGTCATAACTGTCAATCGGTAAAAGGTTGGAGTTTTTTCCGCTGTAGCCGATTTCAGTCAATCTGCGGCGACTCCACAGCCGTTTGTCACGCAGATCCCAGAGGGTGAATGGGCCTCAATTATGGCGGAACAGGATGAATCGACGCCGAAGCAGCGGCCCGACGGGCCGTTCCGGGATTTCGATGAATGGGGGTGGGGTTCACGACCCCACGAGGCGGCGCATCCGCTCCGGTTGCCGTTGCCGTATCCGCCCGAGCGCCATCGCCAACATCACGATGAGGGCCAACCCGCAGCGGAGTTGCATTTTCTTTAGCCCCCGAATGGTATGGAGTTCCAACCCGAACGACACATCCAACCGACTGTTCACCCGTTCCACCGCCGTGCGATGGGCATACTCGCGCTTCCATTGATAACTGGCCCGGTCCATGGGCGTAAAAATCCGCCGATCGGTCTGTAAGGGAATGCGCAGGCCCTGGACGACGGGGCAGGTGTCTTGACCCCGGCAGGACACGCCCGCAAAGCGGGCGGGGCACCGCTTTTTGAGACGTTGGCGCCTGACTTCGAATCCGCCGTTACTCATGGTGTGAACCTGACCCGTGACCGGATCCTGACAAAAGACGTCGCCACGATAATTGTAGGTCACCGTCGAATGGCCCGGTAGCACTCGCGTGGCATCCGGGTCCCGCCACATATTCCGGATATCGATCACCGGCTTAATCTGGTAGCTATCCCAGCAGGCGGCGATCAATTTGGTATCATCATAGCCCCGGTCGGCCGTTAAAAGGACGGCACGGGACAGCAGCACCCCGTGGCGATGGTGCAGATGATCCAACATGGGCATCGCCCGGGTCACATCGGACACCGACGCTTTCGTCACCTCCCACGCCACCGGCAATTCGTACGTCGAATCCACCACCAGGTGCAGCTTATACCCGAACCACTTGACCACTTTGGTCCAGGTAGTCCCGTCCTCATGCACACCGCGGTATTCCTTCCGTCCAAAATCGGCATCGACGTCCCGGCGCCCATCGGCGGTGGGGTTTTTGGCGGGCCGCACGGCCCGCGACGAGATACCCTTGCTGTCCATGGCCAAGCGCTGACCGAAATTCGGGAGCACGGCGGCGAGGTCATCCACCAGCTGCTCAAACATCCCGTCCACGGTATCCTGTTCGGCCATCAGACGATGCAGAAATCGGGTGTAGGCCGACGCGGGCGGGACGGCCGCGTTGCGGAACCCGCACAGCATGCGCAGTTGCGCATTGCGGGCCAGTTCTCGGCGAAGGCTCTCGATGCTGGGGTGTTGGAAAACCACCCCGGCCAACACCGAATTCCACATCGCCCGGACCGGGTACGCATTCCGCCCATGCCCACGGGCGGCTTCCAGGTGGGCCATGAGGGTTTCATCCGGGACCGTCTCGAGGACGAGCACGAGGCGTTCGAGGTCGCCTAATTCTTCGAGATCTTGCCACGAAAAGAGAGAAAGTTGTGGTATGATAGCCATACGGGAGAGCTCCTTTCGGAAAATTGTGGTTGGTACTTCAATTTTACCAGAGCTCGGCCCGTTTTTCTTAGGGTTTTGCGGGTTTCGGGGATCGCGGCACGGTGTGCCGCGGGTGGGGTCAAATCGGCCGCCGGCGGCCGACCGGGAACCGAAAAGCCGCATTCCTCCGTCCATGAATGGGGGAAATTCTTTATGAGCCTCTGCGAATCCCGCGCCCCTCTACGGTTTCAAGACAGCGCAAATGCCTCGTTGAAAGGCTAGTAATCGTTTAGCAAAAAATGGCTTGCGCGAGTCCTCGGATTTTATGGTTGGTTGAGAGCCGGATCAGGAATGGCCATCTTTCCCGTAATCATCTTTTTAACCATTACCGGATTTTTTAGTTCTTGAATATCTTGTTGCAGTTTCGCATTTTGTGTTTGCACGGCTTGGATATTATGATTTAACGTCAGTTCATCATGCCACAAAACCCAAATGTGAATTCCCGATTGAACGGTCCAAAAACTTAAATAACCCAACACAAACACGGTGACAAAGCGCTTCCAATTCCAACGTAAGCGTACCCGTTTTTGTCCAGCAATAGCCACTAAATCTCCTCCTCGTCCTCATCCTCCGCAGCCATAACGCCCAGCGGATCCCCACTAATGACCAGAACGACTTGATACCCTTTGGTTTTCGCCCGGTTGTAAAGCGTTGCCACCGTTGCCGGCGACAGACCCAACCGTTTCGCAATGGCCTCACTGGACACTCCTGTTTCCTTTAAGGCCACCACTTGGCGTTCACGAAATGATAATTTCTCGAGTCCGCGAATTTCAATTTGCATAATCTCTCCAAGTTATCCACAGGTTGTGTACAAACTGTGTACAAACTTATTACAAAATTATGACATGGTTTTTACATTATAAAACAGGCAAGAGGTTTTCGCACTACATTTCGGGGGAATTAGGTGGGGGCGAAGGAGGCTTTTTTTTCGGGGCCAAAATTTTTTGGTGGGCCGATCGCAGCATATGGTGAAAAGGCGTGATCAATGTGCGAAGAAACCAACGGAAGGGAAATGTCACATAAAAGACCATGCGCGCCTCAACAAACAAAATCCGTGATATCCAACCAAAGGTTGTCGGGGCAGCCAACCAAACCCATAACCCGTAACCGAGAGCGATAACCAACAAGCTCCACGCATGAAACACACCCCAATCAGTCCATAAATAAACGACTAAAATCAAAAGAGCCGCTATCACAAACCATAGCCAGTCCAAAAAATGACCAATGACATTCCAGATGTGCCATTGCGTCCGCATGGCTCCATAAATCGTCGATAACAGCCCTAAACTGATCCCGGCTAACAGCCATGCCGCAATGGTAAATTCCGGTGACATCATGAAGACATCACTCCTAGCGCCATAATCTCGCCCATGTGCCGTCACTTTTGCCAGGCTTTTTACGGGAATAGACGAGGGAATCAATATCCCCTTCGGCCACAAAACTGCCGGAATCGAGATCCAACTGGTGGATCCGCAAATTATGCCCTTTGATCGTTAAAATGCCCATATCTGTGGATAACATAATGACGTCGTCGTCAAAGTTTTCTACATGCTGAACGCCTTCGATGGTTAATTGAGTGCGGTTAGTCAAGGTCAAGAGATGTGTGCGAGTCTTGTCGCGTTTTTCGTCCATGGCACAGCCCCGCTTTCTTCGATGTCATAGAAGACTATGCCGGAAAAAGGCCCGCTAGACCTCATGAAAGAGTTCCGATGCGCGGTTGGCCGGAACATTTTCCACAATCTTTTCAATCACGACACGCCTGGTTCCAGACGGCAATTGAATTTCCAATTGGTCGCCCACATGAACTTCGTAACCGGCCTTGACGATCTTGCCATTGACCGATACCCGCCCACTATCACAGACTTCTTTGGCTAAGGTTCGCCGTTTGATAATCCGGCTAACTTTTAGAAACTTATCAATACGCATGGAACCACCCCTTAACTTTTTGTCCGTTCTTATTTCTTATCATGCCAGGCAAAAAAGCCCTGCGAACAGCAGGGCTCCGTCATATACCACGATTATTTAGCCACGGACTCTTTGAGAGCTTTTCCCGCTTTAAATGCTGGCACTTTGCCTCCCGCAATTTCCAAGGTGTCGCCGGTCCTCGGGTTCCGCCCAATCCGCGCGGCACGTTCGCGCACTTCAAATGTTCCAAAACCGACCAATGAAACCTTATCCCCTTTGGTTAAGGCCTCTTCAATGGACTCCACCATGGCGTTGACTGCACGCTCAGCATCCTTCTTACTCATGCCAGCCCGTTCCGCTACGCTTGATACTAAATCCGCTTTGTTCACTGCCATCCCTCCTGATCATTCACTAAATTTCACTGAGATTCATGCTCGTTATTCGCCAAAAAGAGAAAAAATCCTGTCTCGCTTAGGAGAAATTCATGCCATTACTGAAAAACGCCAATCGTGTCCATAAGGACCATTCCGCATCCTGATGATACTGACGGCTCACGTCGGCAACGGCCCAGGCCGCATCTGCCAACGTTTCTTCCAGTTTTCCCTCACCATTTCCAATATATACCTTAAGGAGTTCGGATACGGCCTCGAAAACGTTACTCGTTGGCAAAATTCCGCGTTTACCAAGACGCCTCGCCCAGACTAAACTTGGGTATACCCACTCAGCCGCGTGAGTTCGTGGAGGATCCAGGGTTTTAAGTTGCTCCCACTGGCTAGCGACTGCTGAGGCGGTTGCCCCGTGTTCATCCGAAAAGACATGAGGATGCCGCCGAATCAGTTTCGCTACTTGACCGTGAACCACATCGGCTAAGGAAAACGTCTTCGCTATGGCGCTGTGAAACACGACTTGCAGCAGGACATCGCCCAATTCGTCTGCCAATCCCGCTTCATCCCCGGCAACAATCGCTTCACTGGCTTCATAGCTTTCATCCAGTAAATAGCGGAGGAGGGATAAAGGAGTTTGTTCACGGTCCCACGGGCAGCCATCTTCCGCTAATAACCGCGTCATGACATGCTCTAAAGGACCGACGGAGGTCGGATTACCCGGAAGTTGCAAGCGGTCGCCCGCTTGTAATTGAATCGTTTTGAGATCTTTCCACTCGATTTCCCTGGGCGTTTCACCCTGGGGCAGAAGAAGCGCCCGCGAATTGCCAGGAAAATAGGCGCCAAAGCGCACATAGAGATCTTCCCCGTCAAATGGGCCTTCAATAATGAAACGATCTTCTGCGTCACCTGAAGGGCGAAATGTCCATTCGGACAACGTTCCAGGCTCCTTTCCTCAAAGCGATATCTCAGTATACCAGGTTATCCCTGACATACCAAAGAATATAGGGTTTTAGCCTATTCTCGCAAGGCCTTTAACACATTTAACTCACCTAAAGCGGCCATTAGCACAAAATAAATGGCGATTCCCACCACAATCGCACTCACGACAGATCCAATAATCCCTGGGATATGGCAAAATCGCATCCAGGTTTGAATCCCCATCACCATCACAATGGTCCCCACAAAAGGCCACATGGCATCTTTCCAGGGACTCTCTAAGGGGTGCACAATGTTTGACCAATCTTTCCAGTTCAGCCATGCTGTCACAACGCTTGCCCCCACCGTTCCAATAGCGGCTCCCCGAATGCCCAAGGAGGGCAAAGGGGTTAACCACCATGTCAAAACGAATTTGGCGAAAGCCCCGAACAGTAAATTTTTCACAGGAATCCATCCGTGTCCACTGGCTTGCAATGATGACCCTAAGACTTGTTGAATGGCCAAAATAGCACTGCCCACAGCCAATACCTGCAAAGCCCGCATAGCACCGCTTTCTCCATATAAGAGCCGTGTTAGCGGTTTCGCTAACACAATTAATCCGCCGGCCATCGGTAGCCCTAATAACCAAATCATATGCACCGCCAGATTTACCCGTTTGGCGGCCAGTTGCCGGTCATTTTCTGCCATAGCTTGGGCAATAGCCGGAACAAGCGATACCGCCAGTGCTGCTCCCACGACCATGGTCAAATTAATTAACGGCATGGCCTCCCCGCTCAACCGCCCAAATTGGGCCGTGGCTTGACGCAAGCTTAATCCTGTTTTCACCAGCTGTTCGGGCACAAACATAGAATCCGCTAAAAACATCAACGGGAACAAAAGACCTGACAAGGACATCGGCATCGCCACCAAAAATAATTGCCGCAACTGGGCCCAGGGAATGGGACGGTATAAAATCCACCGTCTTCTTTTTAACCGCGCTCCCAATAAAAAAAGCATGCCGATCATCGCCCCAACTGGGGCCCCCACCGTCGCCCCTGCGGCTGCCCACGCGGTTCCCTTGGGCAACCACATCAAGGCTAAGGGAAACATCACCGCGACCCGGGAGACTTGTTCCAAGATTTGCGAAATCGCTGTTGGAGCCATCTCTTGATAGCCCTGAAAATATCCCCGCAAACTAGCCTCCGAGGCCACAAACGCCAAAGCGGGCGCCAAAGCGCGGATGGATAACGTCGCTTCGGGTTCATGAAAAACGTAACGTGCAACCCAAGGTGCCAAAAATTCCAACATGATGGCCATCACCAAGCCAATTCCGGAAAGAAAAATTTGAGCCCAAGCCGCTAATTGTTCTGCCGATTTAATATCATGATGCGATAACTTTTCTGCTGTTTCTTTGGATAATGCTGTGGGGATTCCATTCACAGATACAGCGAGGAGCAGGGCATATAACGGATAGGCCATTTGAAATAGTCCGACGCCGTAGTCCCCTAATATGCGTGGCAAAAAAATCCGGTAAATGGCTCCAATGGACTTCGAAATCAGAGCACCCAGGGATAGCCAAAAGGCTCCCCGCCACAACGTACTTTTCTTCATCACCCAACCACCTAACCTGCGTCATTGCTTCTCATGCAGGATATTCGGTGGGAGATCATAAAAAGAACAAGCTCTTTCGAGCTTGTTCTGAGACTTAATCCGATAAACCTCCGATTAACCCCGGGACAGTTCCCGAAAACTCTCCCGGCAGGCTTCGAGCGTTTTGTCAATTTCTTGTCTGGTGTGTGCGGCAGACACAAACCACGCTTCAAAACGGCTCGGTGCCAAATAAATGCCCCGTTCCAACATAAGCCGGTGAAAACGTGCAAATTTCACCGGATCAGACATTTTAGCCGTGGTATAGTCATAAACAGGATTTTCCTGAAAAAACACGGTAAATGCTGATCCTACACGGTTTATGGTAATGGGCTGATCAAATTCCTGAGCGATTTCTAAAATATTCTCTTCAAGAATCTTGGCAAGCTCCGCCATGCGCTGATAAGGATCCTCGCGTTGCAAGACCTCCAACGTCGCAAGCCCGGCCACCGAAGACAAGGGATTGCCTGCTAAAGTGCCCGCTTGGAACATGCCGCCCAAAGGGGATACGTACTGCATTACATCATAACGGCCTCCATAGGCCCCTGCCGGTAATCCTCCGCCAATAATCTTCCCTAACGCGTAGAGATCAGGAATGACTCCGAGCAATGACGCCGCCGACCCATAATGGAAACGGTATGCGGTAATCACTTCATCAAAGATTAACAGCGCCCCCGCCTTATGGGTTAACTCTTTCATCTGTTGCAGGTAGCCGTCTTTCGGCGGAACAATGCCCATATTGCCCACAATGGGCTCGGCCAACACACAGGCGACCTGATCCCCGATCTTGGCCAAAGTTTCTTCCAAAATGGCAATATCATTGTAGGGCAAACTGATGACATCCTTCACCACGCCCCAAGGGACGCCCAGACTATCTTGCGTACCCACGGTTGATGCGCCGGAACCCGCCTTGACTAACATGCCATCACTATGACCGTGATAGGCCCCTTCAAATTTGACCACCACAGGTCTCCCGGTAAATGCCCGGGCCAATCGAATAGCCGACATGACCGCTTCGGTACCCGTTGATGTAAACCGCACTTGCTCTAACCCTTCAATGCTTGCGACCAACGTTTCTGCCAGTTCAATTTCCTTTGGAGCGGGGGTACCCCATAATGTGCCCTCATCCACATGATCCTTAATCGCTTGCACGACATGGGAATTCGCATGGCCCAGGACTAACGGTCCAAAAGCGGCAAGATAATCTATATAGCGCCGACCATCAACATCTTCAAAATAGGGGCCCATACCGCGAGCCATAACCACGGGGGGATCTCCCCCCACCGCGCGAAATGACCGCGCAGGCGAATTGACCCCACCAGGAATCACTCGTGTGGCCCGTTCAAACCACGCTTGCGATTTTTCGCCAACTTCATATGCCAATCTATCCGCCTCCCAAGCAAATCCTGCCACAAGCCCTGTCTTCATCATGCCGAACCCGAATGCTATGACGCAAGACGTTTTTTGGATATCAGCTCATAGCAATCGTTATCTCTAAATGACTTGCGTTTGTATCATAAATCCCTATACTGGAAAAAGGAAAGGCGGACCTGCTATGAGAAAGCGACAAATTTGGCTTATCTTGTCTGCCGGTGTTGCCATTTTTGTATCAGCGGGGATTATCGGCTATCACCGTCTTCAAGAACCGAAGCAGCAGATTTTTGCGGTCACTAATCAAGTCTTACAGGCGGAACTCGCCTTAAATCCCAGAGAATCCTCAAAGCAATTAGCAGTGCTTGACCAGCATCTTGTGACAGGCAGCCAGGCCGATTTTTTTACTGCATGGCTCTACGATGAAATGCGGTCGCTTGCCGGGCAAAACCCTCCTCGGCTGGTATCCATGCACGTGAACATTGCTCAAAAAGCTATTTACTCAATGACCCTGTCCCAGGCCATTGTCGATTACCGCCTGACAGTCACTCGCATCTATAAGCCACATGGTCAGGTTAATACCACCGAAATTGTCACCCTATGGTTAACCAAATCGCCGGATTCTTCTCAAGGGGCGGGGTGGAAAGTTTATGCTATCAACTTTAATTTTGATCCCATTGATTTTCCAAACAGGCCCGACTCGGAAGGCTATGACACATGGAATCTACAGCCAGCGCCGACGCCACCACATGGTGTGTAGTGATAAGATGCGAGCTAGGACATAGGCTGCATAAGAAAACCGCAATGATCGGCACGACTCAGCGACCATTGCGGACTTCCTACCGGATAAGAGTGGGATGTGGAGGATGACGGGTGAAAATTATTGTTCCATCTGCTTCGCTAGGAAGCCCGCCGCTGTTTCTGCCAATTTAATCTCCATTTCTCCCATACGTACATCAGGTTCTCGACTACAAATGATGACGGCTCCGATAGGATCGCCTTCTGAAATAATCGGTGCGATAACTTCCGCAAGGAACTTATCGTCTTCATCATCCCCAATTAAGCTACCCTTCGGTTTGTGATCACCACGATTGTAGGCCAGCGTTTTACGTTCTTCCATCGCCTTTTCCACCAGAGCCCCCAAGGGCTTATTCAGGAATTCCTTTTTAGGAGCTCCGGCCACCGCAATAACGGCGTCCCGATCCGCAATGAGAGCAATGTGGCCGACCGCCTCATATAACGAATCCGCATATTCTTTGGCGAAATCTCCCAATTCCCCAATCGGTGAATATTTTTTGAGAATAACCTCTCCATCCCGATCAACAAAAATTTCTAAGGGGTCTCCTTCACGAATCCTTAACGTTCTCCGTATTTCTTTGGGTATCACCACCCGACCCAAATCATCTATTCGGCGCACAATGCCGGTAGCTTTCACTGATGGCCCTCCTTTCGCCTGCGGCCTTTCAGGGGTAGTATATCGACGAACCGCGGCGTTTATGCATTTTTTCCAGATATACCGGATGGTAGAAAAACCAGCTGACTAAAAAATTCTGACGTGAGCTTGGCGTATGATCGGTTGAGACCAGTGGTCAAAGACCTGTGTCTTGTGCTGGTTCCACAACTCGGTTCGAATGCCGGCTTCTGTGGTATGATTCAGCGGCAATGGCTTTCCACCTTGCTCCGCTTGAACTTCGATGATAGCGTAGCCTAAATGCATATGAACTATACCCTCTTGTCCCGGAGAATGGGCACGAAGGAATTGAATGGTGGGAGAGGTGGAATGGGCAGGAATTGGTACCCATCCCATTTCGCCTCCAGATAGCGCATTTTGGTGATCGATCGAGAATTTTTGGGCCAGTGCCTGAAAGTGTGCGCCGCGTTTATATTGCTGCATCACACTTTGGGCCAAGCTAGCATTTTTCACCACGATTTCACGCGCTAGGACTTCTTTAGGGGTCAAAAATTGGTCCTGATGGCTATGGTAATATTGAGTAATTTCGTTCAGGGAAGGGGCTGGCACATGACTGGTTGCATGATTAAAGGCGGCCAGCAGCCACTCTTGTTGCGTCACATAGTTCTTCAGATCAGGGGCTGTTAAGTGATAGCGGTTAAGGGCTTGGGTTAAGGTCAGATGCTCACGGTTCAAGACCTGTTGAATCTTGGCTTGGGCTTCACTTTTCGCCATGGTGGGAGAAAGCCAGTGTTTCTTTTGACTATAATGGACCACGGCCAGTTGATCCGCATACGTTTTGACTTGGTAGGTCTTCCATTGGGGCGAGAAATTAGGCAGCTTGCCCGTTAACAGCGCATTGGCTCGCAGAACTGCTTGCCACTGCGCATGAGAAATGAGTTGTCCATTGACTTCGGCGACATTAGCCGGATCGGAGTTTCCGCAAGCTGTCAGTGACGCCAATAACCCCCAACCCAATAGGCCAAAAAAGCCATTAACCGCTTTCCTCTTTTGCACCAGCAAGAGCCCCTTTCATGGTGAGGAGCACATCTTCGGCCACGTCTAACGCATGTTCGACGCTGTGCCGAAGTGGCAATTTCACACTCAATTCAGGTGCTTTAGCGGGGGAAGGAATTAACCGGCCGGGATAGCGAGCCGCCAATTGCCGGATGACATCCACGCCCATAGGGGTTTCAGGCAAGGTCGTCAAGACGATCCGATCTTTCTTATGGCTTAACTGAACAATCTTTAACTCTTTCGCCATAACCCGAACTCTCGATAACTGTAATAAACGCGTCACCTCAACAGGCAACGGGCCGAACCGGTCTTCAATTTCTTCCGCCAAAGCCTCAATTTCCTCTAAGTTTTTGGCAGAGACCAGCCGTTTATACAGTTCGACTTTGGCGCTGGGAACATTGATATAGAAATCCGGAAGATAGGCATCCACAGAAATATCAATTTGCGGTTCAATGTCTGTTTGAACAGCCTCTCCTTTGAGTTCACGTACGGCTTCGGATAACAATTGTGTATATAAATCGAATCCTACCGAGGCAATAAAGCCATGCTGCTCCGCGCCTAGCAAATTACCCGCACCGCGAATTTCCAAATCACGCAAGGCAATTTGATAGCCCGCCCCGAGCTCCGTAAATTCTCTAATGGCTTCAAGCCTTTTCTCGGCTTGGGGAGAGAGCACCTTGTCCCGTTTATAGGTAAAGTAGGCATAGGCTAAACGGGCGGAACGACCAACACGTCCCCGCAATTGATAGAGCTGGGCTAGACCCAGACGGTCGGCGTCCTCGACGATAAGCGTATTAGCATTGGGAATATCCAAACCGGATTCAATAATGCTGGTGGCCACCAATATGTCATATTCTTGCTCAATGAAACGGGCCATCACATCTTCGATCCGGGTTTCGTCCATGCGACCGTGCACAACACCAATAGCCACATCCGGAAACATTTTTTGCAAGCGAGAAACCGTTTGGTCAATTGCCAAGATTCGGTTTTGGACATAATAAACTTGCCCTCCGCGATCTAACTCCCGGCGGATGGCTTCGCGAACGAGATCTTCATCAAATTCCGCCACCACGGTTTCCACCGGAAGACGGTCTAATGGAGGGGTTTCGATAAGACTCATATCCCTAACCCCCACCATCGCCATATGTAGCGTCCTGGGAATCGGGGTAGCGGATAGGGTCAACACATCGATATTTTCCCGTAGTGCTTTGATCCGCTCTTTATGCGCCACGCCAAAGCGGTGCTCTTCATCCACAATGAGCAAACCTAAGTCGCGAAACTTAACATCTTTGCCTAACAGACGGTGGGTACCAATAATGAGATCAATTTGCCCTTGGTGTAACCGCTCTAAAATATCCCGCTGCTGTTTTGGCGTCCGAAATCGGCTTAAGACCTCGACCGCAACCGGAAAACCAGAAAATCGTGCTTTGGCAGTGGTATAGTGTTGATCCGCTAATAAGGTCGTGGGTACCAAAAACGCCACCTGTTTTCCCGACATAATGGCTTTAAATGCCGCACGAAAGGCCACTTCTGTTTTGCCGTAGCCGACATCCCCACAAAGCAAGCGATCCATAGGACGGGGACGTTCCATATCTCGTTTAATTTCTTCTATCGACCGCATTTGGTCTTCCGTTTCATCATAGCCAAAGGCTGCTTCAAACTCTTGTTGCCATGGCGTGTCGGGAGCAAAACTAAAACCAGGGCGGGATTCCCGAATGGCATATAACCGGATCAATTCTTCGGCCATTTGCCGCACGGAAGCCCGCACTTTATCCTTAACTCGGGACCATTCTTGTCCCCCCATTTTAGATAGTTTGGGTTCTTGGCCTTCAATCCCAATATATTTTTGAATGAGTCCTAATTGATCAGTGGGGACATAGAGAGTATCTTGACCCGCATATTGCACATGCAAATAGTCTTTATGCTGGTCTTGAATCGTAAGGGTTTTAATGCCCAAATAACGCCCAATTCCGTGGGTGATATGGACTACATAATCTCCGGGATGCAAATCCCCAATTCGGACCGTTTGCCGACTCTCCCGATTTTTCCTAGGTGTCAGTTTCAGTTCCCGGCCAGATAGCTCGGTTTCTCCCAGTAATGCCAATGACAATTCCGAGAGGATAAATCCATGTCCCAATTGGCCCGTCAACAGTCCCACTTCGCCGCGTTCCCCTAAACCCTCCCGGGAACTAATCCCCAGGTCTAAGAGCTGGCGCTGCATCACATTCACGGCCTGGACATCGCGCAACACCAATCCTACCCGCATCCGGGATTTGCGAAGGCGAGAAATCTCCGCTTTGAGCAATTCCATTTGTCCATGAATCCTGGGTGCAGGTCGGCCCGTAAGATTGAGATGAAGATCACTCTCCCGGCGATTATGAGGCATAAGCGACAAGCTGAGCTCGCCATAGCCTTTCAACCGGGAAAAGAACTGTTCGTGATCTAAGGTGCCATGCGCTTCTAAAGGGAGGAAATCGCCGCGTTCTAAGTGGCGTTGACGCTCTTCCCGCTCATCAGCATCCCTCCCTAACAGGGCCTCCCCAATGCGCGGTAAATCATGATAGATGACTAATGGTTTCGTCGAAAATATCTGGGTAATAGATTTCAAGGAGCCAAATGCCGGGGCAAAACGCTCGATCCCGGCAAATATGCGCCCTTCTGCTAAATCACCTAGCCATCGTCCAAACCGTTCTTTGGCTTTTTGCGCCTTATCAAATTGACCCATAGACTCCAAATTACGGATCAACAACTCGGATTCGTGAGCAATTTGATCAATACCACGCTGGCGCTGTTCAGGAGTTAAAAGGACTTCCGCAGCTGGTCCAATTTGGGCTTTTTGAATCATCTCTATGGTTTTTTGGGTTGTAACATCAAAAATCCGCAAGGAATCAATCTCATCATCAAACCATTCCATGCGGTAAGCGGGGCCGCCGGGTACAAAGACATCAATTAAACCTCCACGCACCGCAAACGTTCCTTGTTCTGTGGCTTCTCCCTCCCGGCGGTAGCCGAGACGATCGAGCTTTAGCATGACAGCGTCGCGAGGTAATTTTTGGCCCACGGTAACCTCTAAGGGCTCAGCATGTACAGGCAAAATCAGCTGGCGGCAGGCCTCAACGGAGCCAATCACAATGGCCCGGGGATTATGCGCCGCCTGTGTTAACGCTTCAAGCCGCATCAAGGTCCAGTCATGGCTCTGCGCCTGAACCTCGCCAACGATATAGGGCCTTGGTGGCAACAAATAAATGGGGGCCTCCGGAAGAAATTGGGTCAACTCGGCTTCAAACGCCCGCGCTTCCTGAAAGCCGACGGTGACGATTAAACACGGTCTCGCAATGTCTTCAGCCACCTTAGCCGTCAAAAAGGACGGCAAAGACCCTGACAACCCAAAAACTTGGGTTGTCTTGCCTTGTTTCAATTCCTCCACCAAATTGCGATAGGGAGCCAAGTCAGACCACAAGGTTTTAAGCGAACTTAAATCAGCCATCACAAGTCCTTTCATCGGTTAGCATCTGAACTCATTTGCACATTTTCGCTCTGTAGGTTCAGGCTTTCGTGCAGAAATGGGTGATCTAACTTTTCCCTAGTTATACCATAAGCCTTCATCATAAGGGATGGGCAGACACCCCTCACATAGGACATTCACTTGCACGTGATCCGGCCCAATATCTTGCAGCATATCGCGTTGCTCAGATGGTGTCAGTTTTGAAAGTCCAAGGAGGGGGTCGTCCCACGGCCCCCCATATTCGCCAATGATTCGGTGACAATGACGGCAACGGTAAACAACCATAACGGCCTCCTTGATGTCAGAAGTTACCGTTAGTGTGTCCCGCGCCCCCTTATGCTACGCAATAGACAAGGGCTAGAGGCCATTGAAGCGATTCATCGTATCCGCAATCCCTTTGACCACAGCCCATTCGCAGGCTTCGGCGACTTCATCTAAAACCCCATCGAGAACTTTCCATTCCTCGCGACTAAACCGGCCAAGCACCCAATCAATGACCTCTACATGTTCGGGCGGACGGGAAATCCCAATTTTAATGCGGGGAAATTGATCCGTCCCCAACACGTGCGTAATGGATTTCAAACCATTGTGACCGCCACTGGAACCATGGGCCCGCACCCGGATTTTTCCCAGTGGCAAATCCAAATCATCTGAGATCACCAAAATACTCTGCGCCGGCAGTTTATAGAACTTCGCTAATGCCCCGACCGCCTCGCCGCTCAGGTTCATAAAGGTTAAGGGCTTTAACAAAATAATATTGCCCCATTTGCTCACCAATCCAAAGCGGTTGCGAACAAAATGGCCTCCCCTGCGCGCGGCTAAACGGTCCAGTGCCAAGAACCCGGCATTGTGTCGCGTTTTGGCATAATCTAATCCGGGATTTCCTAATCCCACAATGGCACGAATCTCGCTCATCATCATTCAAACAGCTTGGACACCGACAAATCTTCATGCACGCGCATAATGGCTTCAGCCAATAAGGCAGCAACAGAAATCACGGTAGTCCGCGCCATGGGCTCCTGTAATGGTATCGTATCGGTCACAAAAAATTCCACAATTGATGAATCCCGTAAGACTTGCGGCGCCCTTCCAGAAAATACCGGGTGGGTACAAGCCGCATACACCGCTCGGGCTCCCAGATCCATGATCGCTTGAGCAGCTTGGGCAATGGTACCGCCGGTATCAATCATGTCATCCACAATGACTACGGTCTTATCCCGGACTTTTCCGATCACATTGACAACTTCTGAAACATTAGGTCCAGGACGCCGTTTATCAATAAACCCTAACGGGGCTTCTAAGTATTTAGCCATTTTCCGTGCCCGGTACACGCCGCCGGCATCTGGGGAAAAGATCATCAAGTTATCTAAATGCTTTTGATGAATGGCTTCAGATAAGATTCGCACCCCTTGTAAATTATCCACGGGAATATCAAAAAATCCCTGAATTTGAGGCGCGTGTAAGTCCATGGTTAAAACACGACGAGCTCCCGCGACCGTAATGAGATTCGCGACCAATTTGGCCGAAATGGGCTCACGGCCCTGTTCTTTGCGATCTTGCCTGGCATACCCATAAAAGGGCACCACAGCTGTGACCCGTCTTGCCGACGCCCGGCGTGCCGCATCGATCAGAAGCAAGAGCTCCATCAAGTTATCGTTCACCGGATGTGAAGTCGGTTGCACAATAAAAACATCGGTGCCTCGCACATTTTCAAGAAGGCGGACCCGTATCTCTCCATTAGAAAATCGGCCGACATCGGCCTGTCCCAAGGAGAGCCCCAAATGTGACACAATTTTTTCGGCCAGCGCACGATTCGCTGTCCCTGTAAAGATCTTGAGTTCTCCTTCCCGTTCAAAGCTCATTGGAACAACGGTCCCCTTCCTGCATGCCTTTTTACTCCATTCTATGATTTTCGTCGTTGACGTGCCCAGTCGGGCTTGTTTTCCTGCCGGCTACGGGCAATGGCCAAAGCATCCGGTGGTACGTTTTGCGTAATAGTGGATCCCGCCGCGACATAGGCACCAGGTCCTACTTCCACGGGCGCTACGAGATTGGCATTACAGCCAATGAAGGCGCCATCCCCAATAAATGTCGGATGTTTGGCTTGCCCATCATAATTCACGATGACCGTTCCGGCACCAATATTCACGCCGCCTCCAATAGTCGCATCACCTAAATACGAATGATGCCCGGCTTTACTCCCGGTTCCCACGCGAGTATTCTTTAACTCGACAAAGTTCCCGATTTTCACATTATGGTCCAAAGAGGTTCCTGGACGCAAATGACTAAATGGTCCGACAGAAGAATGACTGGCTAACGAACTTTGTTCCACTACGGACCGGTCTACTCTGACCCCATCTCCTAAGCGACTGGAAACAATCGATGTCATCGGCCCGATATGACATTCTCGTCCTATCCGAGTTTTTCCCCGCAGAAAGGTCATCGGATAGATGACCGTATCTTGCCCGACCTCAACATCCACATCGACATAAGTCGAAGCCGGATCGACAATCGTCACGCCCTGGTCAAATAACCGGTTCAAGGTCAATTCCCGGAGATAGGCTTCGGCTTGCGCCAGATCGCGGCGTGTATTAATACCCATCACGCGCGCTGGATCAGGCGCCACATACGCTTCGACCCGCTTCCCTGCAGCAATTAAGCGGGCCACGGCATCGGTTAAATATTTTTCATCGTGATGCCACGGCAAGGTATCCAGTAATTTGGCCAACCCGGTAACAGACCATACCCCAAGACCTGTATTAACCTCATTAATCTGGTAGAGTGCGGGATCACTCATCGCGTCTTTGTCTTCGACGATCGCCTTTACCCGATCATCATCTCCCCGCACGATGCGTCCGTAACCTGAGGGGTCCTGAACAATCATACTGACAATCGTGGCGGCGGCCTGTGAATCGCGGTGAACCTGCAACACTTTTTCGATCAGAGAAGGCGGAACTAACGGGCAATCTGCAACCAGGACGACCACATGATCCACATCAGAATCCATCACCTGAAGAGCTTGCGCTAACGCATCACCCGTTCCATGCATTTCCGGTTGGCGGACAAATTCCGCCTGCCCTTCCAACACTTCTTCGACGCGGTCAGCTTGGTGACCCACCACAACCCACGGTTTTCCTAATCCTGCTTCCCGGACGGCCCGCACCACATGCTCGACCATCGGGACACCACCTAATTCATGTAATGCCTTTGCTAACCCAGAATGCATCCTGGTGCCGCGCCCTGCGGCCAAAATAACGGCTACCGTCTGCGCCAAAACGATCCCTCCGATTCCTGGGGCCTGACGTTCCTCATACCATGGTTAGCATACCAAAATTTCGCCGTGGGATGAATGTCTTCCCCTAGCAAAAAAGAGTCCGCCTAGAGGCGGACCCTTAATATCTACAATGGCAATGTCGATTGGTTAAACACCTCCGTGAAAGACCTCTAACACGGCTTTTTGTATCCGCTCCCGAGCTGCTTGCGTAATGGGATGCGCAACATCCCGAAATTCACCATCCGGCGTTTTCCGGCTTGGCATCGCCACGAATAGTCCTTTGAGACCTTCTACCACTTTAACATCATGAATGACGAATTCCCCATCCAGGGTCACCGACGCGACGGCTTTCATCTTTCCCTCAGTTGTCATTCGGCGTAACCGCACATCCGTTATTTCCACGCTGAATCCTCCTTGTAGCCAAGTTAGGTGGCCCGGACATCCGGGGATTAAATTATTCGCCATTTATTGCTCGAGATCCTCTATATTGTCGAAATTTTTGTTGCGAATCTTTTAATTCAGAATCTCCACATCGTAGCCATCTTCACGCAATTTCGTCACTAATTGTTGGACGTGCTCCACATTGCGTGTTTCCAGTACCATTTGAATGGCGACTTCAGCCGGCGACAGCTGCGGATTCCATCGTTCATGCTCGACACGGATGACATTGGCTTTTAATTCCGCAACCCGGCGCAACACCCGGGCCAATTGACCAGGCCTGTCTCCCACGGTTGTTTTGAGGTGCACTTGACGTCCTTCTTCCACTAACCCTTTTTCAATAATGCGGTTTAATAAGGTGACATCAATATTGCCCCCACTGACGACCACACCCACCGTTCCTAACCCTAAAGGAATTTTGCCGGCCAACATCGCCGCTAAGCCGACCGCCCCTGCCCCTTCGACCACCAGCTTCGTGCGCTCCAAAAATATCAGAATCGCGCGAGAAATATCATGTTCGGAAACGGTGACCACATCATCCACATATTGCTCGACCAGTTCAAACGTCAAGTCTCCAGGGCGCTTGACCGCAATCCCGTCCGCAATCGTTCGCCCTCCATGTGCTTCCACCACGTGATGCTCCTGCCGCGATAGGACAAATGCGGGCACGGAATCGGTTTGAACCCCTATCACCTTGATGCGGCAGTTTTGCTCTTTCGCCGCTAGCGCCATGCCCGCAATCAACCCACCTCCCCCAACAGGCACAACCAATACATCCAAATGGGGACGCTCATCCAACATTTCCAGGGCAATCGTTCCTTGGCCCGCAATGATTGCCGGATCATTAAATGCCGGAATCAAGACGCGGCCCGTTTCTTGGGCCACGCGTTCCGCTTCATGATAGGCATCATCAAAGGTTTCTCCAAAGAGACAAATATCCGCGCCATATCCCCGGGTGGATTCGATTTTCGTTAACGAAGCCCCTTCTGGCATATAAATTAACGAGGTCGTGCCAACCAAACCCGCAGCCAGGGCTACACCCTGGGCATGATTGCCCGCCGATGCGGCAATGACACCCCGTTTTAATTCTTCCGGCGTCAATTGCCGAATGCGGTTGTATGCCCCGCGTAATTTGAAGGATCCCGTACGTTGGAGATTTTCTAATTTAAAAAAAACCCGTGCGCCTAACAGGTCATTGATGTAGACCGATTCTTGCAGGGGAGTCATGACCGTCACACCTTGCAAGGCTTTGGCCGCTTGTCTAATACTCTCTATTGTTAGCTCTTGACCCACATGCATTCTTTAGTGCTCCTCTCTCATTTCGCATAGCGCATTGGCCCATTCACTCGGCACCACACGAGACGGGGCGTTTTCTTGCCACTCTAATAAACTCCAAAACTTGTCAACCAGTTTATTGGCTGGCTCGCGTGTCGCCACTAACACGCCGACGCCAACCACCGTGGCCCCAAATTCTCCTAAGAGATCCGATGCCGCCCGTGCCGTACCCCCGGCCTTCATAAAGTCATCAACAAACAATACCGAACTACCCGGCTTTAACGCGCGGCGGCTTAAAGACATCGATTGAATCCGCCGGGATGACCCGGATAAATAGTTTATCGATAAAGCCGACCCTTCCGACAGGCGGCTATCGCGCCGAATTAACACCACTTCAGTGCCTAATGCCCTAGCACAAGCCATGGCCAAAGGAATCCCTTTAGTTTCCACGGTGGCCACCGAATCGACATGGAGTTTGTTAAATGGCGCAGCCAACAATTCCCCTAACGGATCCACCATAGCGGGATCAAATAATAAATCGGTCATATAAAGAAAACCATCCGCCGTTAATCGCTCCGGTTCCATTAAACGCTCGGCCCATTGTTGCAAGGAATTTCTGGCCCGCGCCCGGTCCAAGTTGGGCAAATATATGACGCCCCCTTGCACGCCGACTTGGGTCATCACCCTTCCCCGCCCGGAACTTTCTAAGATACCCTTCACAAACATCAGATCTTCCGACAGAGTCGATTTTGCGACTTGCAATATTCCGCTCAATTCCGTTAAACTCAGCTGAATACGGGGATGATCAAGCAAATAGCTGGTCAGCACAATCAGTCGTTTGTACCGCTCACGCATGCGGCTTGGCGATTTAATGTCCGTGATGTTCCCTCCTTCCTTTCCTTTGTCCTTTTTTCTTGTGTTTCTTCTTTAAAACTTCTTGTCTTGCCCCAAGGTTTTTATGGTTGTACGCGTCTTATGCTTTCTTATGAGACGATTTTAAGAAAGCTACATCGTGATCTGTGATGATTCAAGATGATTCATGGTACGAGGAAGGAGGTCTGATCGGTTTGGCTCAGCCATTTGTCAGCCAGAACCCAGTCTTCGGGTTTATCAACATCAACCCCCACTTCCGGATAATCAAATATTAACGCCTTACCGTCCACGTCCAGCAATGTTTTCATTCGCCGTTCGGCATCCACAATGCGAAGATTTCCCATTAACCAACGCGCCAAGGTCATGAGGCCAATATCTGATGCCAGACGCATCGGCGACTTGCGGTGGCTGAGTAAATCGCGTACCGTCCGATGACTTTTGATTACGGCGTCTTTTTTGACCATTAACAGGTTCCCTCCCGTAAATGTGCCATCTTTTAACCGCACATAGGTACGGTGGGTATCGGGAAATTTCGCCTCCACCACAGATTTTTCAATCACGGGATAGACGACATCGTAGCGGGGATCAGCTTGATCCAAAAAAGCATTCACGATATAACCTGTCAATAAAGGGATATCCGCCGTGGCAATGAGTACAGTAGGTTCATCCACCGCATTTAACCCGCTTAGGACATTCTCCAGCATATCGTCATGGACATCGGCCCAGATCACATCGTGCAACCCTAAATGGGGTGGACCGACAACGATTATGGGATTCACACGGCCGGAATTGCGCAAGGCTTCCACCACATACTCGACCATGGGACGACCTTGCAATAAAATTTCCGCTTCCCACTCTTTATCTGAGATCGTGCGTAATTTACCGTCATTGTGCTGACCCGCCAGCACGATCGCTGGACGTTGGTTCAAGGGATCCATCAACCTTTCCTCATCCTGTTTTCCTTCATCTCGCGGCTCTTCCCATGGAAGATGCCGTCCCTTCGGGTTTATAGACACCACTTGGGAATTGTAGTCATCTTACCGCATAAAGAGAACTCTTCACCACCGCTTTGCGCCCTAAACAATTTTTCTCTGGTCTGTCCTAAATATTTTCGGGATTTTCGCAAGTCCCAGGCTCCCCAAACTCTGCCACTTCAATATGACTAAGCCTCGCAAGAGGCTGTTTTTGCAACCGGTGCTTTATAGCCGACGCTTCATCTCTATCGCGCAACAAGGTAAAATACGTCGATCCGCTCCCCGTCAAAAACCACGGTTTCGAGGTTAAAGAGGTTAAGGTCTCTTTTAGAGATTGTAAAGCCGAATTCACTGTCCATGCCGCAGGTTCTAAGGCGTTAAATAGGTTATCGGGTAATATTCCCTGGCGCAATGCCTCCACAATCTCCTCTAACGTATGTCCTGGGCGATGTGCCAAGTTCAGCGCGTCAAAAGCCTCATAGACGCGCCTGGTTGATAGCCCAAAGTTAGGGCTTACCAAGAGAACATACCAATCACGCAGAGGAGGTAAATGTTCCACTTCTTCTCCGTAACCGCTAGCTTTCGCGGTTCCCCCCTGAACGAGAAATGGCACGTCCATCCCTAATACGGCTGCGTCTTTGGCAGGTAGAGGTGCGGACATAAACTGTCCTGCCCAACGCAATATGCTGGCAGCGTCTGCACTGCCGCCACCAAGTCCTGCTCCCATAGGAATATACTTCCGTACACGAATGTGCACCGTAGGAACCGCTTTATCTAAACTTCGGACGAGTCTATAGGCCTTGGTCACTAAATTGTCGTGGACGGGTAGGGATACCGGATGCGCAGAAGGTAATCCTGGGCCCTTAAGCATATCGACATGATACGCACTCGCTCGCCGAATCTCGATCTGGTCAAAAAACTGGATCGTCTGCATCAAAGAACGGACAGGATGATAGCCTCGTGCATCACGAGGCTCCACCCATAATCCTAAATTAATTTTGGCATAGGCTTTTAGCCGCCATGTATCCGGTTGCGTTAAAATCCCTCCTGGGCTGTACTGCGAGTATCTTACACCAAAGCGCCAGGGAGCTAAAGATGTCTCAAACCGGCCATTTTTTGGGACGTTATGAAACGTCCTCGGTATCTTTCACGGGCTGAAGAACGCGGCACACCGCGTCCTTAACCGTTTGATAATTTTCAAGCAATACCACGACCAAACTATGGGGGGGTGCGGTCTTTACCGCGTGAATGACGGCCTCCCTTTCTTGGGGAACTGTCATGAGCTGTCCTGGCTTAAACCCGACTTGTTGAAGGGTACGGGTCATGAATTCGGTCATTTCTCCGGGCTTTCGGCCCCGAAGATCCGCATCTTCCCGAACCACAATGTCACCCGAAAACGCAGCAGCCGCCTTGATGGCCTGTTCCAAATCTTGATTGCGTCTATCACCCGGTAATCCCAGCACCGTACGCACATGCCCATAGCGCAGACGTTTCACAATTTGTCCCAGCGCTTCGAGAGCGGGAGCATTGTGCGCATAATCCAATAACACGTCCACTGCTTCGCCATGAATCAACTCTAAGCGCCCGGGATTGGCTCCTTGTTCCACCGCAAAATGACTTAAACTTTTGCCCACAAAAGCCGGATCCAGTCCCATCGCAATGGCCGCCGCAGCCGCCGCCATAGCATTTTTGACGTTAATTTCTGCCCGCCCATGCCAACTGGCTGGCAGCACCCGGTTTCCGATAATCCGGCGCATTCCATCTTGATCGCGGTAGACAAGATATCCATGACTCAGGACTACCGCCCCACGGCCTTCAGCCACTTGCTCAGTAATAAAGGTCTGATCTTTATTTGTCGAAAACCATATAATGCGGTTTGGGGTTCGCTGGGCCATTTTCACCACATAGGGATCATCGGCATTTAACACCACTGTGCCTCCGGGTCGAACGACATCCACCAGCAACGCTTTCAGATGGGTCAAATCCTCTAAGGTATCAATCCCATCTTGTCCCAAATGATCCGGTCCAATATTGGTGACCACGGCCACGTCGAGATCGGAAAATCCCAGGCCATAACGGGCCATGCCTCCCCGGGCCGTTTCTAAAATGGCTACCTCCACCGTCGGATCCCCTAAAACGACTTGGGCCGACCAGGGACCTGTTAAGTCCCCGGACTGCACCAGATGATTGCCGATCATAATTCCTCCCGTCGACGTCATTCCCACCACCCGACCCGTCTGCCGCCAAATATGCGCCAGCATGCGCGTCACCGTGGTTTTGCCATTGGTCCCCGTAATCGCGCACACCGGAATACGCCCGTTATGATGGGGAAATAAATGCTGAATAATGGCTTCACCCACTGGACGGCTTTGACCGTGGGAAGGATAGACATGCATACGAAGACCAGGGACCGCATTGACTTCAATCACCATCCCGCCACTGCTCCTAAGATCCTCGCTCAAATTGGGCGTGACGATATCGATCCCCGCAATATCTAACCCAACAATTTGTGCGGTTCTGACCATATCCCATGCTAAGGCCCCAGAAATGTCATCGGTCACATCCACCGCTTCGCCTCCACTAGAAAGATTGGCACTTTCCCTTAGCCAAACTTTCTGACCTGGATTTGGAATACTGTGAAGGGTCAAATGTTGGTGGATGAGTGCCATCATGGTTCCTTGATCCCGGACAATTGGGCTTAACGGCAACGTGTGATGAAGCCCGCGCAAGGGATTGTGGTTTTCTTGTTCTATCAATTGATCGATGCTGTGGATACCGTCTCCCGTTACTGAGGGTGGCCACCGCAAGCTGGCAGCAACCACTTTATTTCCGACCACCAAAATCCGGTAGGGCTTTCCTGGCGCCTGCTCTTCAATCATGATGGCTCCATCATCACTATGCTCGGCAGCCCATGCATAGGCCCGGGACAATTCATTCGCATCTTGGACATTGAGGCTGACGCCTTGACCTTGATGCCCACGTTGCGGTTTGACCACCACCGGATATCCCAGTTCCTGTGCCGCCGCTATGGCATCCTCATGGCTCTTCACACTACGGCCTCTCGGCACCATAATGCCGTGGCGTTGCAACAATTGCTTGGTTAACTCTTTATCCTGACAAACATCTACGGCAATAGCCGACGTCTCATCGCTCAAGGCAGCCATAATGCGTTTTTGATAAATTCCTTGGCCTAAGCGCACCATGTTCTCTTGCGTGAGTCGCCAAACCGGAATGTCCCGGGCCTTGGCCGCATTAATAATTGCCCGGGTCGACGGACCCAAATGATATTCTCGAATTTGATCAAGAAGGGTAGATAACGCATGTGACCATGCCAAGATCCTCTCCTGATCCCATAACGCCTTGACCCATTGGCTCGCCGCTTGCAAAGCTAGTCGTCCACCTTCTTCGGTTTCGCTTTCAAACACAATTCGCACACCATCTTGACCAGGAATTTCTCGCGTTTTGCCATAATGACCCTCTTCGCCGGCTAAATACAAAAATTCCAGAGCCACATGTTCCATCACATGCCCTAAATAAGTGCCTTGTTGAAGACGTGTCACAAACCCCCCGGGCACTCCCAACGAACACACATGATCGTGGAGGCCTGGTAGTAGAGTCAAAATCTGAGATACAAAATCTTGCCGTTCACACGTTGGAGTGGATCCATAAGAGCCCAGATGCACAATAGCTTCATAGGCACTATGCAAGGTATGGCGATTGGGTCCTGGATAAAATCGCTCAGATGTGATATCAATATTCACCGCTGTCCTCCTCCTCGACACGCATCGGCTGCCGAGTTTTCAAATGAAATCCGTAACCTTTCGACAATACATGCAGGGTCACATGGGTTATAGAGAGGGGTTGGCCTAAAGGAGTGCTGTGGACATTACTCTCGCCAATACTCCGTCCGTCAAGAATGCTCACGGTTTGAGATCCCCAGACTTCCAGCCACTCGCGGTCTTGATCCACAAAAATGGCTGTATCCTCATCAATGCCCACCCCTAACACCCCGGGATTTTGCGCTAATGCCGCCAAGAGTCGTCCAAGACGCCCGCGCTGGGTAAAATGTTGATCCACCACCGTATGTGGCCACAATCCCATCCCTGTCGCTAAACGGACAGAACTCTTCGTCGGAATATCGTCCTGCTCTCCCTCGACGATCATCGTTGTCGACATCATGGCGGCTCCCGCAGACGTTCCAGCAATGATGAGACCTTCACGAAAGGCCTGGTGCAGTGCCATGTCAAATACGGTTCCCCCTAAAAGACTGGTAATCCGTAATTGATCGCCCCCCGCAAAAAAGAGAGCCCCGAGCTCTGTCACGCGTTGGTACCAAAAAGGCGCGTTGGCCTCGGCACGTGAGTCAATAATGACCGGCTCGACACGAACCATTCCAATGTCCTCAAAAGCGTGTTGATATGTACGAAAGACCTGTTCTTCAAGTTGTGATGCCGTGGTTACCACCCCCACAACATCGCGACGGTGGGATTTTTGAATGAGCTTTACAAACTGCAAAAGGATTTCCGGCGTTCTGGTCTTATCTTCTTTTCCGCCAATAATAACAAGCGGGCCGATGTCCATTGCCTCCTGTTCCCAAGAACTCGTGTTGAGTATCGCATAAAGAAAAAGAACGCCCTAAGGCGTTCTCAGTGTGTTCGCATATTCATCGTTTTATACGAAAAAGGTCTCCCAGGGAGACCACCGTGACTAATTCGACAGAGATTCAGGAAGGATAAGCTCAACCGTTTCAGTTAGCACGTCGGTATAAGAATACGAGACGCGCCGTTCGCTTTTCTCGGAAAGGTGTTCTTCTTCAATTTTGACGACAAAAATATGGGGATACGTTTTTTCCAGAATACCTTCTTTTTCGTCAACCTTTTTCCGACCTTTATTGGCTTTCAGTCGAATTTTCTCTCCGACGTGGGATTCGAGTTCTTTTTTTATATCCTCGAGGATACTTTTAGCGGCCACACGCTCACTTCCTTCCTCAGCTGATGAAGGGCAACGTATAAAGGTTAGCATTTATTTCTATAGGTGTCAAGTTAAAGACATTTATTCTACCAAGTCCATGAAGATCTGGTCAATACTATTTTTTAAACGATCACGAAAATCAGTGGACAGCTGAACGCCTTTTGACGTCGCTCAATGAGCCAAAGAACATGGGTGATCGGAACACAGATTGTGATTGGCAAGACAAATTCAGTAGGTCATATGTGGTTATCAATCTTCGCGCCAAGAAAGGATTCAGGCGACATTCAAGAATGGGTCAGGCGCTTTTGACCCGAAGCACAATCGCAAGATGATGTCCATCGCCATCATTCAAGCCATCATTGAGGGTAAGACGTTGCAAGAGACAGTGGCTAACAGAGCCAGTTCATTTCCCGCCCCACTTTGGTAAAAATACCAGCTAGATGAGCGAAGGATTTGCCAGCTTATTTCGTATACTTGTCGGCGACTTTGGAGGCTCCAAAAGAAAACGGTTTAATCGCGGCATGGTATCCGCTTCCGGTAACCATCCCCACAATTTCTCGAATTAAATCTTTGGTCTCCCCTTGCTGCCCGACGTCAATGTGGATTTCCACATCCAAATCAGGATGCCCTGATTTCTGCAAAAGGTCGGTCAATTGGGCCGCCACATTTAAGCTTAATGACGTCTCATACATAATCTTTTGCCGCAAGCTTTTGATAGCTCGACGCTGGGATTTGCTAAAAAAGTATCGTCCCCCTTTTCCGAGACGATGAATGACCACAGCCGTGACAAAAATGGTTTCATGGCGCGTATGCGAATCCGATCCAATAATCAGTTTATAGCGTGCATTCGGGGCTTCAGAGATATATCCAAGAATCTCACCAAACATACTTTCGATCGTTAACCGCCCTTTGGAAGGACTTTCGAAAAGCATGCTCAATCACCTCACTTTTTCGCCGCTAGCCTGGCTAATTGAATCCATTCCGACCACGATAACGCCTCGGCTCGTTTTGCCGGATCAATGCCTCCTTCAGTCAAAATTCTTGCCCACTGTTGCGAATTCCATGACGAGCCTGGAGCCTTGGCTAATGACTGCCGGATCATCTTGCGCCTATGCAAAAACGCCGCGCGTACCACCCGTTGAAGAGACTCAAAGGGAATCGCCGGTGATGGGATTCGTGTTAATTGTATCACAAATGAATCAACTTCCGGTGGGGGATAGAATTGTTGCCGGGAGACTTCGCCTAAGCCCCGAATATCTGCGACATAACGCAACAACACGCTAAGCGCAGAGGTCTCTCTTTGTCCCGGTTCCGCTAACAAACGCACAGCGACCTCTTTTTGGACCATGAACACGGCTTGTTGCCAGGACGATGCATCTTCAAACAATTTAGCCAACAGGGGCGAGGTAATGTAATAGGGGAGATTCCCGCAAATGCTCCAGGAGCCTCCCCGTTCATCCGCTAACGATTGCCACGAAATGCTTAAGGCGTCCTGTTCTAGAACCGTTAGCGTCTTAGGATACACCGAACACAATGTCTGGGAAAGCCAATTTACCCACGTCGGATCCACTTCAATCGCAACGACCGTGAGCCCCCTTTCTAACAGGGCCCGTGTCAGTCCGCCAGGGCCAGGACCGATTTCCAAGACCCAGTCCGGCCGCGTCTTCAAGATGGCATCCGCAATTAGATCAAATGCTTCTGGCGCAATTAAAAAGTTTTGGCCTAACCGTTTTTCTGGCCGTACCATGACCGTTGCGAGCACCCGTTGTAGTCCCTGAACCGTTCTGGGATCAATAATATCTGTCGTGTGAACTGACACCTGCCTCAATTAATTACCAAGAATATACACTGTTAATGGTCGTACGCCCCACTCAATAGCCTGACTTTGATCATTAAAACACAAGTCAATCCGGTTTCCCACAATGGCGGAACCCGTATCTTCTGCCACGGCATAGCCATATCCAGGGATATAAAGATGAGTCCCCAAAGGAATCACCGCCGGATCTACGGCAACAATCCCATAATGCGCGGCGGTTCCCATCGCGGTTAACCCTGTAGACCAAGCCGGATTCGGCCAATATCCCGTACTGACCATATAGAGTTCCCCTGTAATGGGTAAAGCTTGCCCATTCACCGTTAACGGTTGAGCGGTTCCGTAAGCTATGACTTCTGGTGAGGGGGATTTCATAATTTTCTTGGCAACAACCTTGCCAGTAAGGGGAGAACCATCTTGGACGAGGTATTGAATGGTGGTCGATTCTACACCCTGCTGTCCATTTTGAAGGACTTGGTGCCGTCCTTTAATAAGATTCGGATCAGGACGATAGGTAACAGTAAAAGGCAAACTTGACGTAATCGTTTTCTTGACCAACCACTGGCGAATGACATCGACGGTGCTTCCTGGAGCAATGGAAGCCGTGAGCGGTGGTCTAACTTTGTCTAATGGACCGAGTTTGATGCCTAGTGCCGACAAAATACTGCCGACATGATAATCTGTGGTCCAATACTTGAAATGTCGATGAGCGGTGCGCACCCATACGGGTACAGCTTCCCGAATGGAAATCGCCGTATTCCCATTTTTCTCCACGACCTGCACTTTATCCCGGGAACTTAACGGAATATGTGCTTGAGCTAATATGTTCCGAACCTTCGTTTTAAACGTCCATAATTTGATCGATCGATTGCCTGTTGGGCTGAAAACATTGATACTTACTGGTCGATAATGTGTGCTAGCCAGCCCCGTGCCAATGGCTGTAGCGGCTAAGGCTCCAAATAACCATGGCCGTACCGCTTTTAGAGTCCATGTAGCCAAAAGCTGTCCTCCTTTATGATTCTGTTTTGCTCTTCGGCGAGAGTTCACTGATATGCATCAGTGCTCTTCCGCTACCATTCGCCTCCATATCTTCCAAAAACTGTAATTATCGTCCTAAAACGCGAAACACAGAGAATATATTCGACGCAGTCGCTTCAAATACCTGCTGTGTCGAAAAATTTTTTTGAGCCGCGACCACTTCAGCTACGCGAATGACCCGCAGCGGCTCATTCCGGCGCCCTCTCCACGGCACTGGAGATAAGTATGGCGAATCGGTTTCAATGAGCAGGCGGTCCATAGGAACCCACTTGACAATATCCCGTAGCCCATGGGCGCTCTTAAAAGAAATCGGTCCGGCAAAAGATAGATAGAACCCTAAATCGAGTAGCGCCCGGGCAAATTCTGGACTTCCGGTAAAACAATGCAAAATGCCTTGAATGCCTGGTATATCGCGCAAGACCCCAAGAGTGTCTTCCTCCGCTTCTCGGGAATGAACGACAATGGGTAAATTCAACGCCCGAGCGAGTTCCGCTTGCTCCCGAAATACTGCGATTTGAACGTCTTTAGGACTGTTCATGTAATGATAGTCGAGGCCAATTTCGCCTATACCGATGACAGGCTGTTCCCTCGCCCACGTTTTCAATTGTTCTTTGTCGGCATCCGTAAACGTTTTGGCATCATGCGGGTGCACACCAATTAGGGCCCAGGTCGCCTCGTGGACCTGGGCAAAACGGATCGCCTGCTCAGAGGACGGCATGTCATAACCGGGGATAATCATCCCCAAGTCTTGTTCACGCGCCCGCTGATAAACCTCCTCCCGATCGGGGTCAAACGCGGGATCCTGAAGATGACAATGTGAGTCAAATCCTCGCAGGTTCACTTGACCCGGGCCCCTTCAGGCAACTTCACTACAGGCGCAACAAGGCTTAGTTGCCCGTTGTCGGATCCTGCTAACAGCATTCCTTCACTCAAAATGCCCCGCAACTTCACCGGTTTCAAATTGGCCACCAATACCACTTGTTGTCCGATCAGCTGCTCGGGATTGTAATGTGCCCGAATCCCGGATACAATCGTTCGTTCCCGCAGCCCATCAAATACGGTCAATTTCAACAGACGATCGGCGTTAGGTACCACTTCGGCGTGCCGGATAGTCCCCACCCGCAAATCAATCTTTTGAAATTCTTCAATGGTTATTTCATTGACCTGTTCAGGAGCATTGTGAGAATCCTGAGCACTCACACCGGTGACACTTGGTGATGCCGACACGACACGTCCTGCCTCCTTATCTTCCTCTGGCTCACTATATAACTCTAAGCGCGGAAACAACGGATCTCCCCGGTTAATGCGTTCACCGCCTTGCAGCTGGCCAAAAATGGCTTCTTGGTAAGAAACCACGGGGTGCGTTAGACCCAGTTGCTGCCGAATCTTTTGCGGCGTTTCAATCAAAAACGGCGTTAATAAGACAGAAACGATGCGCAACGTCTCTGCCAAATTATACAGCACATTGTCAAGGTCTTCTTTCTGAGCCGGATCCTTGGCTAAATTCCACGGAGCCCGGTCTTCAATATATTTATTGGCGGCATGAATCAACCGGTAGATTTGGGTTAAGGCGTCGGAAATCAGAAGTTGTTGCATCGCCTTGTCCACTTCATCAAAAATCTCCGCAGCCAATTTCGCTAAGCTGCGATCGATCTCCTTGGGCGATGGATGGGGCTCAGGAATTTGCCCTTGGGCGAAACGGTTAATCATCGCGGTCGTCCGGCTTAGCAAGTTCCCTAAATCATTCGCCAAATCCACGTTAATCCGGAGTCTTAAGGCATCTTCGGTATAACTTCCATCCGCGCCAAAGGGCACTTCCCGCAAAAGATAATAGCGCACGGCATCGACCCCGTACTTCTTGGTTAAGGCAATAGGATCTACTGCATTACCGCGGGACTTAGACATTTTGGTATCACCAATCAACAACCACCCATGCCCAAAGACCCGTTCGGGTAAGGGCAAATTTAGTGCCATCAGAATGATAGGCCAAATAATGGTATGAAACCGCACAATTTCTTTGCCAACCAGTTGAACATTGGGGGGCCATGTCCTAGCAAACTTGTCGGGATCCTCTAGATAGCCAGCAGCCGTCAAATAATTGACTAGGGCATCAAACCAGACATAAATCACGTGTTCCGGATCATGAGGCACGGGAATGCCCCAACTCATCCCCGTCCGAGAAATCGACAGATCTTCGAGCCCGCTTTCGAGGAAACTCAGCATCTCATTGCGGCGGCTAGTCGGCTGAATAAAATCGGGATGGGACAGAATATATTCAATCATCCGGTCCTGGTAGCGACTCATTTTAAAGAAATAACTATCTTGTTGAACCCGCTCTACCGGCCGTCCACAATCGGGACACTTTCCATCGACCAATTTCGATTCGGTCCAAAACGTTTCGTCGGGAAGACAATACCATCCTTCATAGGTCCCCTTATAGATGTCGCCTTGGGCTAGCAGTTGCTCAAACACATTTTGGACCACCTGGGCATGATCGGGATCGGTAGTGCGAATAAAGCGGTCATAGGAAATGCCTAAGGTTTTCCACAAGGGATCACGGATAAAACTGACGATGCCATCGACGAATTCTTTAGGTGTTTTTCCCGCTTCTTGAGCCTTTTGCGCAATCTTTTGCCCGTGTTCATCGGTTCCGGTCACAAACCAAACCGGCTCTCCCTTTAACCGGTGAAAGCGAGCCAATGCATCGGCTGCCACCGTCGTGTAAGCGTGACCGATATGCAAATTATCACTGGGATAATAAATGGGCGTTGTTAAATACCAGACCTTCTGCCCGGTCGATCCCTGCTTCTCGCCTGATGTCATGCTGCACACCTTCCTCATCTGTATTTCACGGGTTTTCCATAAAAAAATGCCCCACTGTCAAGGGGCGGACGATTGCCGCGGTACCACCCTTGTTCACCATAGGGCCTCTTTGGTCCGTTAACGGAAGACACCGGGAGTACTACTCAAATTTCGCACTCCTGCTCAAGGGCCATAGCTCAAATCCATCCGGCTGATCTCCCACCCTCATCAGCTCGCTATCATCGGACTTGGGGATTTGAACGCTCCCTCTCGTTGCAAGTTCTTAGATTATAGACCACTTTTTTCCCGTCGTCAAAATGATTGAATCACCGCGTTTTGGATCCTGTAAAGCGTTTTTTTGCCACACCGTTCGTGCCGCAACAGATTTTTCCTGGGAAGTGCTGTCGAGACAAAGTCCGAGACGGCACATGCGACCATGGCTGGGACTGCTCTGTTGAACACCGGATGCTAGCGTAAAGGTAACGAACAATTCCACGAAAGAAAGGGATGCCGGGTGAGACACGCGTTAAGAAGTACCCATTCTACCCACTTACGGCCCACCATTTCGGTCATCATTCCCGCCAAAAACGAAGCCCTCCTTATCGCAGGGACCATGATGACGGTGGCCGAAATCCTTAAAGCTGCTGGTTACGTCTTTGAAATCATTGTGGTTGATGATATGTCCTGTGACGATACGGTTTCGCAAGCTAAATGGGCCTGTCGCCAATTGCTTTCCGTTCCCTGCCGCATTATTGCCACAACCCAGTCATTAGGCAAAGGGTATGCCATTGCCAAGGGGTTTGCCGTAAGCACTGGTGATCTTGTAGCCTTCATGGATGCCGATCTTGAGTATCCTCCACAGTCTTTGCCCATTATGGCGTCCTTATTGGAAACCTACCCCCATTCCTGTGCAGTTGCCTACCGCACAGAGGATAAACGCCCATGGTTTGAACGGGTCACGTCAAAAGTCGCCCACCAATTGGCAACGCTCGCTCTTCATCTTCCGGTTTCGGATACGCAAGCGGGTCTGAAAATGTTTCCCGGATGGTTTGCTCGCCAACATTTATCTTGTCCTCGTCAAACCGGATGGCTTTATGATATCGAAGCCTTATTAGCCGCACAAAACAACGGGCTTCGTATTATTCAAATTCCCGTAACACAACAACGCATCCGACCACGGCGCGCGGGAATATGGCAAATGCTTGCGTGCGCGGTGCCGCTCACACAATTAGCCTGGACTCAGTGGCGCCAGTCATGGTCATCAAAGTTTTCATCGCGGACGTCCCAAAATCCTGCGCCTGCCCTGTCTACTGTCCTTACTTCCCAGAAAGTCACCGAACCAAGCCGCCCGCCTCGTTCGTTGATCGGTCCCCAGGCTCCTCATGATTCCCGTCCTCATTACGAAAAAATCCCCTAAAGCATGCTGATTGTGTTCTCACGTCTTCGGATTGCCCTCCTGAGATTCCTTCCTGACTCTTTCTTTGATTCTTTCTTTGATTTCTTCTTTGATTCCTTCTTTGATTCCTTCCCTGTTGGCACAAGTCTTAGGGCCTAGCCACAGGGTTTTAGCCGTGATGGGCGCAATATCCGCAAAAGAGCCGTACAAATATCCTTCCCATGACGTGTCTCTTAAGCCCAATACCAGAAGATTGTTGCGAGATATTTGAGACGATGATTGAGACAATTCTGAGACACGGACTAGATCTTTTTGAATTATTGTAAAGTTGCTTCGCTAAGAAAATGACTCTTCATCACTAACTCTAGGGAATAGGAGGTGTCATACCGTGATAGAGCCATCTTCAACTTTGATGACCAATATGCCCCAAATCTCCATGATAGGGCGCTACAAAGAATGGAATGCGCTCAACACCTTAACAGATTTCTCTCACCCCAAACGTCCTATTGTTTATCTCTGGGGGCCTCCCGGCTCCGGAAAATCGCATGTCGCCGAACAATTCTTCGAACACCAGCGTCTAACCGGGCAGCATGCCCTCTATTCGCAGGCTCGTTTAATCGGCCCCGATGACAAAGACATCACCAGCTATTTGCAACAAGTGTTTGAGATCGAACCCTCCGAAAAGAAATTTGATTGGTCTCGATTGGCTTTTAAAGCACGAGACTTGATTTGGATTATCGATGACTATGATGCATGGCGGCGTCATCACGCCTGGTTTTGGACCGTGTTAACCGATATGCGCCATTTCGGTGCCGGCATTGTCTTAACAGGCAAAGAGTCTCCACGCAGGCTTTGGGCGGGTCAATCGGATAATGTGGTCGAAACTCTTCCTTTACCAGATTTTGATAAGGAAACCATTACGCAGATTTGCCGCCAGTTTGAATTACATGATCCTGAGTTCGTATCAGAAGCCATTGCCATTTCCCGAGGACGCCCCCGACTCTTATATGCCATTGCCCAAGGTATTAAATCGGTCAAGGATATGCTTCCCCCTAGCACGCATTTAAACGCCAATCTTTTTCACACCCAGATGCCGATGTTTTTGATTGAACAGGTGTGTCATCCTGGCTCACGTCGCATGAAATGGCGCGCAGGTCAAGGGACAAATCAATCCCTAGATTTACTCATGGCGGCCGCATCACTGACTCCTATCTTTACGCGTGACCTACTGAGTCAATTAGTCGGGCCTGCCACGGTCAATGAATCATGGGACGCCTTCACGAACTCGCCTTTTCTCGATGTCTTTCACGGGGGATATTTTGGTTTATATCCCGGTCTCAGGCAACGCGTTCGACAAGCGACACAACAGGCACGCCCCTGGATCTGGGAACAATGGACCAGGAAAACGGCGCAATACTTTATCCACCTCATTAAGAGCACAGAACACTCTTTTCCCTTTGCCTGGGAACAGGTCGTAGGTCTTATTCGCTGGAAATTTGGCCACTCAGCTTTTCAAGTTGATGAATGGCAAGGACAACAATGGCGGGTAATTCATGACTTGTTGTCGGGCGTTCCCGGTGATAACGAAACCTTTTCCGTCTTTGACGATGAAGAAAGATGTTTAGGAACCATGACCATTCGCCGCGACAAGACCGTCCCCAGGATCATCATTACGGATCTTGTTAGCCATGCGAGTAATCTAGCCGTCATGTTCATGTTGTTCAGTCATGTCATCAAACAATCGAGTGGCTATGGGCAAATAATGTGGGCGTTAACACCCGAGCATCCCATGACCGCAGCTTTTCTTGACCTTTTGCATTATCTCGGTTTCATCGACCAATTAGATGGGTCCAAGATTCTCGACTTTAATAACGTGGATTTAGTCATGTGGCTGACTCAGATTCTACGCTCACCGCAAGGAGATTCAATAGACAATCCCGTGCAAGCGGTTCAGAATGCCTTGCAGGTTTTATCTTCCGATTCTGAATTACATCAAACCGAACTCTCCCGCTATTGGCGAAGCATTTCCCACAAGGGAACCGTGCGCTCTTGGTTTCTTGATGCCCTATCCTCAGCCGATTTGGGTCCTAGCATCGGAGGGCGCACCTTATTGGCGCTGTATTATTTAAAGAAGCAAGGAACTCACGAAGAACTCGCCGAACAACTACACTTGTCGCGCGCCACGTATTTTCGTAACCACCGCACCGCATTAGAAAAATTATCCGCCGCCTTATTCCATTAACATAAAGGAGATGGCGGCGGCTTCAAATAGTTGCCTAGGGTTCGGTCAGTCAAGTCGATTAAGGCGCGTTCTCTTGCCTTTCCGAGAACTTCATCAACCGTGAGTTTGATATCGGCCGAACCCCATCCAATGGCACAAGGAGTGACCAGGTCTCGTATCCGGGCGAGAACCCCCGGGATTTTTTGATGGCTCACAAACGGCATGAAAATGACCCATTCATGCGGCAACCATTGGATGACCAAATCATAATGCCGTAAATGGGTTATTAAATCGAACTCGGAAAACGGTGCCCCTATTTTATCCCGTCTTTCTTCGTGCGCCGATATTTTAGGGGACATGTCGACGATGTACAGGCATGACCAGGTGCCCAAGGCACGCTGTTTTAATTTTTGAATAGACCGCTCTATCTGGCGTTCTCCTAGAGAACGTGACATGATCCGGCGACGGTCATCATAGCGCGGCATCACAGAGGGTGAAACCAAGAGAAAAGCCATGGTCCCCTCTTCTGTCATTTTTCGAAGGATGTCTTGCAAGTCGCGTAAAATCGTTGTCTGAGACATATTCATTGTCGTTGAAAGCGCCTCAAAATCATATCCTTCGCTTAGCAAGCGCAGTAACGTCCGCTCTTTGACGTCTAATAACATCTCGTGATCAGCTTTTTTCCGGCGTCTTGCCATGTGTTCCTCACCCCGAAAAACGATTCGTTACCTCACCCTACCAACAAGTGTCAACTCAGTCAGTGTCAGTTGTTGTCTCACCCTCTGACTTCCTAGCACATTGTCATATCGAACCCTGCAAGCTCTTTGTTAGCTACCACAACGATATCACGTATCATGGACATTCTCTTGGGTTTCTGATGGCCATTGGCTATCGATCTCTGACGATGACAATACGAAGGAGAAGGGAATTATCATCCCCCCTAGAGGCATTTGCGCTGTCTTGAAACCGTAGAGGGGCGCGGGATTCGCAGAGGCTCATAAAGAATTTCCCCCATTCATGGACGGAGGAATGCGGCTTTTCGGTTCCCGGTCGGCCGCCGGCGGCCGATTTGACCCCACCCGCGGCACACCGTGCCGCGATCCCCGAAACCCGCAAAACCCTAAGAAAAACGGGCCGAGCTCTGGTAAAATTGAAGTACCAACCACAATTTTCCGAAAGGAGCTCTCCCGTATGGCTATCATACCACAACTTTCTCTCTTTTCGTGGCAAGATCTCGAAGAATTAGGCGACCTCGAACGCCTCGTGCTCGTCCTCGAGACGGTCCCGGATGAAACCCTCATGGCCCACCTGGAAGCCGCCCGTGGGCATGGGCGGAATACGTACCCGGTCCGGGCGATGTGGAATTCGGTGTTGGCCGGGGTGGTTTTCCAACACCCCAGCATCGAGAGCCTTCGCCGAGAACTGGCCCGCAATGCGCAACTGCGCATGCTGTGCGGGTTCCGCAACGCGGCCGTCCCGCCCGCGTCGGCCTACACCCGATTTCTGCATCGTCTGATGGCCGAACAGGATACCGTGGACGGGATGTTTGAGCAGCTGGTGGATGACCTCGCCGCCGTGCTCCCGAATTTCGGTCAGCGCTTGGCCATGGACAGCAAGGGTATCTCGTCGCGGGCCGTGCGGCCCGCCAAAAACCCCACCGCCGATGGGCGCCGGGACGTCGATGCCGATTTTGGACGGAAGGAATACCGCGGTGTGCATGAGGACGGGACTACCTGGACCAAAGTGGTCAAGTGGTTCGGGTATAAGCTGCACCTGGTGGTGGATTCGACGTACGAATTGCCGGTGGCGTGGGAGGTGACGAAAGCGTCGGTGTCCGATGTGACCCGGGCGATGCCCATGTTGGATCATCTGCACCATCGCCACGGGGTGCTGCTGTCCCGTGCCGTCCTTTTAACGGCCGACCGGGGCTATGATGATACCAAATTGATCGCCGCCTGCTGGGATAGCTACCAGATTAAGCCGGTGATCGATATCCGGAATATGTGGCGGGACCCGGATGCCACGCGAGTGCTACCGGGCCATTCGACGGTGACCTACAATTATCGTGGCGACGTCTTTTGTCAGGATCCGGTCACGGGTCAGGTTCACACCATGAGTAACGGCGGATTCGAAGTCAGGCGCCAACGTCTCAAAAAGCGGTGCCCCGCCCGCTTTGCGGGCGTGTCCTGCCGGGGTCAAGACACCTGCCCCGTCGTCCAGGGCCTGCGCATTCCCTTACAGACCGATCGGCGGATTTTTACGCCCATGGACCGGGCCAGTTATCAATGGAAGCGCGAGTATGCCCATCGCACGGCGGTGGAACGGGTGAACAGTCGGTTGGATGTGTCGTTCGGGTTGGAACTCCATACCATTCGGGGGCTAAAGAAAATGCAACTCCGCTGCGGGTTGGCCCTCATCGTGATGTTGGCGATGGCGCTCGGGCGGATACGGCAACGGCAACCGGAGCGGATGCGCCGCCTCGTGGGGTCGTGAACCCCACCCCCATTCATCGAAATCCCGGAACGGCCCGTCGGGCCGCTGCTTCGGCGTCGATTCCTCCTGTTCCGCCATAATTGAGGCCCATTCACCCTCTGGGATCTGCGTGACAAACGGCTGTGGAGTCGCCGCAGATTGACTGAAATCGGCTACAGCGGAAAAAACTCCCCTAAAAAAGTCTGTTGACAGGGGACCTGGTATTCATAATGATATATGAGTATTTTGATAGGGATTATAATATAGGAAGGGTGGATAGTGGTGATTATTGCCCTACTAGTTGGTTACATGGGCTTTATCGTATTGTTGGGCAAACACAAGACGGTCACGAGTGTAACGGCCTTTCAGAATGGTAACCACCAGCTAGGATTTTGGACCATTCTCATTATGGTGACCGCTCTATGGTCTTCTTCCCTGATTGTGGTGGAAATCGATGCCGCCTATCAATATGGGGTGAGTGCGCTATGGTATGGCGTCAGCGTGGCTCTGATGTCTGTTCTTGTGTCTTTGCTCATGCCTTGGTTTCACCAACATGCTTATATTTCTAATAGTGACCTGTTAGGCCGCACCTTCGGACGGGGGGTCCGCCGTTTAAGCGGAATGGTCATTGGCGGGACTTTTCCCATTTTCGCGCTATCTAATGCGCTCGCAGCCGCCATATTTCTGCAAACCGCCTTGTCGTGGCCATTATGGCTCAGTTTGAGCGTCACCACCTTATTGTTAATTGTCACCATTCAATTTGCTGGCATGCTGTCTTTAGCTCAAATGCAGGGCTTTAATTTGTTTATGGTCATGATCGGTATCGTTTATGCCATCCACACCATGGCGCATCCTCTTCCCCATCCCAAAATGGTAATGCCTCCCAGGTTTTGGCACCTATGGGGAGTCGGTCACGGAATTGTCGCCGTGTGGTTTGGTATGAACATTTTAAACGTTGTCTGTGCCCAAGCCGAAATTCAAACGCTAGCGGCGGCCCGTCATATCCGCCATGCCAAGTGGGCAACCTGGCTATCCACTCTTTGGCTTTTGGGAATCATTTTCGTCAGCACATGGCTTGGCGTCATGACTCGGCTCTTAACGCCGAATCCGCACATGGATGGACTTAAGGCCTTTTTCCATATTGTGCTGGCCCACAGTTCTCCCTTGTGGGTGGCCCTCCTTGGTATGTCCATGTGGTCTCTGGCTATCATGTGGTGTGGTCCCTTATTATTTTCCGGCGCCATTAGTGTAACCCACGATGTGATGGGTCAATTTCACAGTCTTACCTGGCTCCGTATAGGACTCATCGTGGAAGGCGTTATTATGGTCTTATATGGCCTGTGGCGCCCAGGCGAACTGGCTTGGTGGCGTGTATTCGGCTTGACTCTCCGTAATGCCGCCGTCGTAGGACCCACCTTAGTCGTCCTATTGTGGAAGGATACCTTTCCCCGTAAAGCGGTCCTGCTCGCCATCGCCAGTGGCATTGGTACGGGACTTGGCTTAAATGCGATCACAGGATTTTCCGCGACCCACTTTGTCTGGGGCATAAATCCCATGTGGTCGGCCGCCACCATCACCATGGTCGTCCTCGCTACGGCTCGCCTTCTTCATCAACGCCAACTCCTGGGAGCCATCTTGGGCCTAGCCCTGTGGGGACTTTTAACCGTCTTGTTGATCCGTTATGGTTCGGCTGCGAATCTTTTAGGGATTCTTCTCTTATTTTCGGGGTTGTTATTTATGGGATATGCCTGGCTCTTAACCCGGCGCCCTGATGCAGAGCTAAAGCTCTACCCCTTGTCAAAATCGGTAGAATCCGACTAACACCACAGCGCCAACAAAAAATCTCTTTTTTGTTATTCCCTCATCACCATCGCCAGGTCATGATTTTTTGTCAAGAGACTTTCGTGGCACTGGCATTGCGACGCCGGGTGAGACTGACAACATGCCACCCGGCTTCAATAATGGGTATAGATTTGGAATAGAGGAGTAGAAGGGAATAGAAAGGAAGACAAATCATGGCATATCGTTGGTGGATGATTCCTCTTAGCATGATCCTTACCGCAGGTCTTAGCGTCCCGGCATTTGCACAAAGTCCTACACCGATGCTTCCACAGCCGAACCGGCAACACGAAGATTCTCACCAGGCGTTAGTCATCGACTATGTCAATGCCTCCCCGTCTGGACATGGACCTGGATCTCAACAGACATGGCAATGGACAATTAAGATCAGCAATGTCAAAACGCCTGAAAGCACCGGATCATCATTTCTGAAATTTCGGCTGTTAACCCCGAGTCAGCAACAAAACTTTGTCAACAACAATGATATTGGGAGTCGCCTATTTATTTATCCCATTGAGCCCGCTCAAGTCCATAATGGAACCATTACCGCAACATTCCAAAGTTCAGCACCTAACCCCGGCAATAACCTCATTGATGCTTCTGAATACTTTGACCATTCGTCATCCGGCGAAGGGACTGGCAGCAGTGTTGAAGTACGCCAAGAATCTCCTGCCGTGTCCATCACGTCACTACCCTATGGACAATTGCCCGAAGTGCCTCTCGCCAGTGTGCTACCTGCCATGCTGATTGCAGGATTTGGAATATGGATGTATAAACACCGCAGCACAGTTTCTCCTTTATCTTAAAAACAGAAGACCAGAGCATAAACCCCATGATATCCTGCTCTGATCTCCGGTTTCCATGCATGCCCTAATGTGTTACACACAATGAGCCTAAATCCCCTCAACCCGACAGGATAAGATGGCCAGAGCGTTCAACCCCATTCATTAGTGACGCTTAAATCGTAAATCACCGAATCACGACATCAACACCTCATCATGTCGCACCAGCATAGCCAAAAAACAACGTATGACCGATTTTCACTGATGGGAGGACAACAAAAACATCATGACAGGAACTGAGATTCATATCCATCAAAAACATTCTCTCGGCATTCTATGGATATTGTGGGCTGTCGTTTCAATCTTTCCTCTATTGGCCTATGCCTCTCCTCTATGGCAGAATGTGTTGGCGGATACTCCCATCGCGGATTTGATTTGGATACCGATTCTAGCCCTTGGTTGGGCGACTTGGAGTATTTTGACGGGGGACTTCAACCGCCCCGATGACAGTGAATTAAATGGCATTTTAGGGCTCACTTTAGCCGTTGTTGTGGGTTTAGCCTTAGTATTAGGACCCGTCCGTTGGCCCACCTTCTTTGTCTTTAATCACGGCGGGCTCCTATTATGGCCTTTATGGATATTAGCCATGACCTGGATTTTTTGGGGCATCGAAGCCACCCGCAAGGTGGTTGCCCCATTACTCTACTTGGTATTGGTGTGGCCACCGTTTTTTGAAGCCATTGCTAATAAGACGCAAACCGTGTTGGTCAGATGGGCTGTTGCTGTTTTAAATGATTTATCCCATCACGTGTCGTGGCTACATTCTGCTCAAATCGCCGGAACCTTTGGGGTTAATTACCATGGTCAAAATATTTTGGTCGTCGTAGCTGAAGCTTGTAGTGGGGCTGATAGCCTTGTCGGTGCTGCTATTGTGATGCCCGTGATTTGGTTTATGATACAAGGCGGGATTGGGAAAAAAGCCTTACTAAGTGGTATTGCCTTATTTGGTGCCTTAATCCTCAATTGGATGAGACTCGCCGTCATCGTTCTTTGTGTCCATATCCTGGGTCCAGCCATTACCTTTCGCTATATCCATCCCGTTCTAGGATTTATTCTGTTTGCGTTATTGGCGGTCCTGTTAGTCACTCTCTTAAAACCCTTCAATCTTCACATGCCAAAACTTCAGGTATCCTCTACCGTGCGATTTGCTAGCCTGGGACGGGTAAGTGGAGCCCTCGTTGTATCGGGTATATTGTTTTTCCTTCTTCGTCCCTTATTTACCCTCCCTCAAGGAACATTTGGCAATCCTAGTCCCGTTAAGCAATATCATGTCGCAACTTTTCTTCCTTCGCTTCCCCAATTTCAAAAGAGTCCTGCCTATTATGCCAATGAATCCTCGGTTTTGGGTCCTCATTCTGCAACCCAAGCCGATCTCTACGTGATGCCTCGTTCCGGTAAAGCGGCACTCGTCGAAATGTGGAGCACAGCTAGTGCGTCCCGACTCGCTACCTATGGATTTCATGCTTGCTTGTTGTATCATGGCGATAACATTCAAGCCTCCCAGTCATTCCAGCTGGTTCCTGGAGTGGTTGCCACAGCCTATGCGGTTAGCCTTCCCCCAAGTACCGTGGGTGGACGGCGTTCTGTATATGTGGATATCGAATGGAGCGATGCGGTGAAAACATCTCAGGGCATTCGCTATCAAAGGTGGTCGATTGCCTCGTTTCCAGCGTCTACGCCTAACCCGACTAATCTTCATCCCGCCAGACATCTGAAATCCTTGACCGCGATCCAAGCTATGACAGCGCCTGGCACGCAGGGTTTGTGGCCGCGCAGTATTCTCCACACCAAAACGATGTTAATCGCATTAGCGGACGAAATGTTTCATGCCAGTTTAAGAAACCATGCATGACGGGGCGTGGTGCCCTACCATTCCAAAAATGTTAGTGCCCGTGAAAATTAGCGAATCATCTTATGAAAGGAAGTCATACCGATGAAAAAATTCTGGAGTCACCGGTTCGGGAAGCCCTTAACCATTTCAGTCGTCATCGCGGGCCTTAGTGTCCTTGTGCTAAATCTGGATTCATTATTTCAGCCTGTTCACATTGCGCATCATAGCTCGTCCCTCTCAAACACGAAATATCCCGTAACAGACCCCGTTTCCAAGGCGTCAACCGATTACCTATCCTTTGTCGTCCCTGAGAAAGACTTCACCATAACAGAACAGGCCCATCAAGGTATTGCCACTTGGATAATGCCTGCAAAGCCGCCATTCACTTCAGGAACCGAAGTTGTCTTGTGGGGATGGCCTAATGCGACCTTAGCTACCTACCTTCATCAATCCCCACAAATTCTCGGAAAAACCACTGTCAAAAGTGACTCGCGCACCCTAAGCATCATTTTTGCTTTACCAAGGTCATGGCCTTCTGTACATGAAGTCTTTCAAATGGTAGTCATCGAGCCCAATCATCCTAACCTGAAGTCGCCACCATATGGACAACTCCCAGAAGTACCGTGGGCAGCGTTATTACCATTCATCGTGCTTGCCGGATTTGGCTTCAAATTCTATCATGACGGCAAAAAATCCCCATCAGCATGATGACAGGGAATATCGAGATGCGGCGAATTTGACCAAAATCCACGCGTATTGTCTTTTACCGTATCAATTTTTAGAAATCCAGGTAGACAGCATTTTATCCACCTGGATTCGTAATGTATTCGTTATGAGGGATCGTGTTTAATGGCATGGCCTCCAAACGCATTGCGCAGGGCTGCAATCACTTGCGCACTATAAGACTCCTCTTGTCGTGATGCAAAACGGGCCATTAAGGACAAGGTAATGACGGGTGCAGGTACCGATTCCTTAATCGCCTCTTCCACTGTCCAGCGTCCTTCTCCCGAGTCTTCCACGTACCCGCGGATGCCTTTTAAGTCGGGATTGGTCGAAAATACATTCTCTACGAGCTCCAATAACCACGAGCGCACCACACTCCCGTGATTCCACATATGACTGATAGCTGCCAGGTCTAGCTCAAAGGGACCTTTTTTCATAATCTCGAAGCCTTCCGCATAGGCCTGCAAAAGCCCATATTCAATGCCGTTGTGCACCATTTTGACAAAGTGTCCGGAGCCGATAGGACCCACGTGCAAAAATCCATCCTCCGGAGCCAAACTCTCCATCAGGGGACGGACATGATCAATTGCTGCCGAACTTCCGCCAGCCATAATGGCATATCCATTAGCTAATCCCCAAATGCCCCCACTTGTTCCTGCATCAATAAATTCGATACCCAACTCCGCGGCACGCTGACCCCGACGCATTGAATCGCGAAAGTTTGCATTACCGCCATCGATCACAATGTCGTGTGCAGACAATAAGGATAGCAAGGTTTCAAACAGCGTTTCGGTGGCCTCTCCAGCTGGCACCATCATCCAGGCGACCCGAGGATGGGGTAATTGTTCCACCAGGTTCTGAATTGATGAAGCCCCTATTGCCCCCATTTTTTCCAACTCTCGCACTTTGTCAGGAGTACGATTCCATACCACCACTTCATGGCCATGACGTAAAAGTCGTTGAGCCATATTGGATCCCATCCGTCCTAATCCCAGCATCCCCATTTTCATGATGTGATCCCCCTTAGTTTTTGTGTCCATGTCGACCACGCATATCTCTTAACCCATCATGCTCCCCAAAGGTTTTGAGTATTCCTCCGCAAAAAATCTGTAAGTCGGGCAAAAATTACCACTTCCCCATAAGCAACGAGATGGCGTAACATCACGGTTAGCTTGGGTACCATTCATACCTAGAATATCCCCGGGATTATTCTGCCCATATAACACTTCATGGTCGCCCTCATGTTGGGATGCCATGGTGAGTGATATCATATCGCGGAAATACAGATGCCAAGCCTACCCGATTTCGCCCGTCAATTTTCGCAGCATACATGGCTTGATCGGCCTCCTCAAGGAGAGCAGTTAACGACCGGGGCGTTTTTTCCGAATTGGCACTGACCCCCACACTAATGGTTATCCGTAATGAACGGCCTCGAATCGAAAATGGGCGTCTGGCAATCTGAGACCGAATACGTTCTGCTACACGTTTGGCGTCAGAGAGGGAGGTTTCAGGTAACAAGATCACAAACTCGTCGCCCCCATAGCGAATACAGGCATCTCCTTCTCGCAACTGTATCGCAAGACGCCTTCCCACCTCAGAGAGCACAGCGTCCCCCGCAGTATGGCCCCAGCGATCGTTTAAAGATTTAAAGTGATCAATATCTACAAACAGCACAGCTGCGTGCAGAGGATGTGAAAAAGATGCCCATGTTTTCTCCAATTGGCCACGTGCTTTCATTTGAGTCAGCGGATCGACTGTGACCATCAGCCGAAGTTTTTCCAGTTCTTTCGTTTGATTCGCAACTTTCTGGGCTTGTGCCACACATCCCGCACAACAATAAACTTCCCCATGCCAGTGGACCACAGATTGTTCCAAAGCAATTCCGCAGTGAGCACATCGAACCACCGGTGAATGATCCACCTTATAGCCTCCTTTACCCGTGCACACAGTATCACACCTTTTTAGGTGTAAATGAAGGAGCCATCAACGAGTTGTCAACATTTGTTGAGTCGTGCCGGTTTGCAATCCATCATCCTCTGGGTGAATACGTAGAGAAGAGATTTCCCTCAGTTGGCAATCAAGACTACCCAATATTTATGCAACCAGCATCATCTCGTTAAAGATCTCACGCTTCGAGTGCATAGCGACACAATGCCCTTTACCAGGGATAAGCATATCAGAGTAACACCTCTCAGCATTTCATGGTAGGTCTAACACCATACTCCTGCGGTTATTTTTCCCCTATCTCGAGGAGCGTTCATTTGCCAAGAGATTTTACTCTCTTTTCCAATATATCATAAAAACACAATACTAAAATGATTAAAATGGTTTTACTTTAATATCTCCGCAAATCACATCTGGCCAAAGGGAGGGATGATCCCTATATACCTTAGCAGGTCAGGATTAGTAAGGAACAAAGGGATTAAAGCCTCATCATCCGAACCTACTGTCTATGATGTCGCCTAGAGAGCTTGGATTAGACGGTATCATTTATGCCGAATTTAGATTTATATCTGTCTTGAAGCATCGTCTGAAATCGTAGTCGTCTAAGGTGGCTAGAATCCGCCAAAATCGAAAATTCTCTGCCTTATTGATTGCATGATAATCCCGTCTTGCCGTCAGGTAATCCCCTATGTGTGGACTAATTGTCCTCAGCCCCGACGCGAAAAGTGCTGGTCGAAGGAGTTCTTTGGTCATAGCGCAGGTCATGACGACGGTCAATTTCGATACCTAGCCGTTTTGTCTCCGGTAGTCCATGGATGGCCTTTTTAGCCCGTTTTTGTTGGTACATCGCTTGATCCGCGCGGTCAATAAGCGTCATCACCTCTTCCCCGGGTTTATACAAAGCAAGGCCAATCGAAAACTGAATCTCGGGATCGGCCCTCTTTATGCGGCCGATAAGTTCTTCAGCGGCAGCAGGTGATGCGCCCGGTAATACTAACACAAATTCATCGCCCGCCCAGCGGATCACTAAATCGCTCCGCCGAATTTGACTAAAAATCGTGTGGACGATACGACATAGCAAGCGATCTCCGGCCTGATGTCCAAAATGATCATTAACCATTTTGAGATTATCCACATCCAAAAAGGCCACCGTTAACGGGTGGCTGTCGGTAACATCTTGTATAAGCTTGGCCAAAGCCTGTTCTCCCGCATAGCGAGTCAAAGATCCCGTCAATAAATCCCAATCCGAAGCTAATCGCGCCATATGCTCACCCGATACGGCTATTTTTCCATAGCGGTTTAACAACTCACTAAAGGCTAAACGGACTTGCCGATCAATTTCTCCCCGCGGCATGCCTAACATGACGGCCATATCCTCGACGGGCATGCCCTGTGCCATTAATAGCCGAATACGTTCGTCCTCGATCACGTTATGGGTCCCTCCCTGCTCTTATCTCCCAGCTTCGAATGGGAACCACGATGTCATACCTAAGATACCTCGTTCACCGCCAGCATACAGTGCTAATCCTAGTGCCATCTTCCGTCTCAGCATGATTGCTACGGCTTCCTTTATCCCTGTTTTTTCCAATCCTTTACTCGACAAAATTTTTCAAGTTTGTTGACTATATTTTGGAAGTTCTGGTATTATACTTCCAAAAGCTTGTCGAATATGAGGGAGTGAAGGCATGAAATCAACAGGAATTGTCCGTCGAGTGGACGAGCTTGGTCGCGTCGTCCTGCCTATTGAATTACGGAGGACATTACAAATTGAAGACAAAGATTCCTTAGAAATCTATGTCGATGGAGAAAAAATCGTTTTGCGGAAATATGAACCCGCTTGCATTTTCTGCGGGAATGCTGAAAACATTGAAACCTTCCGCGGCAAAAATATCTGCCACGATTGCTTAAAAAGCTTGCATATTGAAGCGGTTTAATTGTTCCGGCTCTTTTGAGCGCGATTATACAATTCTCGACGGGAAATATGATATTGGGAGGCGATCTGTTGGGTCGCCTCTTTGATTGTGTGTCCTGCTGCCACCAAATTTTCCACGTCATCAATCAGTTTGTCCCATTCAGGTTCTTGCTCAGACGCCGAAGCTTTTGGTCCTACAACGAGGACCATTTCTCCCTTCCAGGTCCGGTTTTGACTCACTAACTCGCCTAGCGTCCCTTTCCAAAACTCTTCAAAGTGTTTGGTCATCTCCCGCCCGAGCACGACCAGACGGTCCCGGCCTAAAAGCTCCAGCAGATCATTTAAGGTCTTGTCCATGTGATGCGGAGCTTCATAAATCACACTGGCATAGGGACACGCTTGAATTTCTTGTAGTCTCTCGCGCCGGGCTTTTCCATTTGGCGGGATAAATCCCCAAAAGACATAAGGATGGGGAAAGCCTGAAGCGGCAAATGCCATGACCTGCGCCGACGGGCCCGGAATCACCGAAAACGGAATATGGTTATCATAAAGCCATACCATCAGTTCTTGGCCCGGATCAGAAATGGCAGGCATTCCCCGGTCCGAGACCAGCGCAAGGCTTTCTCCTTGGGCAATCCACGTCGCAACTTGTTGCAGACGCCGTGGTGCATTATGGGCATGAAATGATACCAAGGGCCGATGGATATCAAAGGTACGGCAGAGAATTTCGGTTTCCCGAGTATCCTCGCACAAAATCCGGTCAACCTGCCGCAATACCGCTTGGGCTCGTGGTGAAAAGTCTTCGAGATTACCAATCGGCGTTCCCACCAGGTATACATGCCCTGGTTCCACCCAATGATGATCAGTATCTACGGACACGATAGCTTCAGGGCCTCCTTTGCACTATGGGGCAACTGTTTAATGCGGTATTCTTCGCGCAAGGCCTGCGATTTGGTGTACGGTCCAAAGTGACACCAGATCTCAAGCGGTCTATGTGCCCGGGTAAATTTGGCGCCTTTTCCTTGCTGATGCACACGAAACCGCTGGGCCAGATTGGTCGTGATCCCGGTATAAAACACGTCCCCTTGACACCGTAAAATGTAGACCCACCATATGGCCTTATTGCCGGACATGATCAAAAACGTCCCGTAAAATCTCTTTGATTAGATCCTGGGAGCCGTTGGCATTCAAATGGTGAAAAGCTTGGTAGCTCGCTTCCCACAGTTCGAGCCATGCCTTGTTCTGGTGCCGACGATATTGGGTGCGCACCCAATAAGAAAACTGAATCAGTTGTTCTTTGGTTAAGTCATTGTCGGCAAAAAATTGATCAGGATCAAAATGCGTGTCGTCATCCTGGATATCGGGATCGGCCCGCAAAAATTGGCACCGACTTCTCACCGTCGGTAAGAGCCCATGAATTTGTTCTGTCACGAAAATAAACGTGACATAGCGAGGGGGTTCCTCAAGACTTTTTAACAAATAATTTTGGGCCGCCTCGGTTAAGCGGTGAGCTTGGTCCACCCAAATAACCAAATGATGACTCCAAAGTGGTGGCCGGTTAATATGCTGCAAGACGATTTGTAACTGCTCGCGACGAATCCGGTCTTTTTCCGGCTGAATATGGAGGACATCCGGATGATCGAAGATATCACGTGAACAGGACCGGCATTCACATCCTCTATCGCCCACTTCTTCGCACGTCATTTGCCGGGAAAGCGCCGTGGCCAATAAATCCGCCTTTTCTTGGCTTCCTTGAATCACCAAGGCGTGGCCTAAACGCTGTGTGTGCCACGCCTGAAGAATCAGGGGCCACGGACTTAAATACGCTTTAGAATTTTTCATAACGATCAATATCTACGACAAATATTGTCGCCCCGCCTACGGTGACCTCAACCGGGAAAGGAATATAGGGTTCTCCACTATGCGAGGGAGTTTGCGGCGTAAGTGTCTCTTGCCGTGCAGCCGACGTCCGTTTCAAAATATGAATGACCGCTTCGACATCTTTTTCTTCAATGCCCACCAATATCGTCGTGTTGCCCTCGCGCAAAAAGCCTCCCGTACTCGCCAATTTCGTGGCCCGAAATCCCCGGCGGTTGAGTTCGGTAACCGCTCCCGATGCATCTTTGTCCTGAAGAATGGCAATGACCAGTTTCACCAAGAAACCTCCTCATAAATAAATCCATCCCTGCGCGAACCCTCACCAGGGTGCCATGTTAAGTGCCTCGTTTGCATACGTTGTATGCGGTCTATTGTTTCGTCATCATGCAGGACCTTACTCAATATTTAAATAGGATTTCACCACGTGCTGAATATCTTTCGCCACATCTTCCACCGGACGCATACTGGCCACAATATGCCATCGGGCAGGATCTTGTTCAACGAGTTTATTATAGCCGGATTCCACCCGTTGGAAAAATTCTCTTCCCGACTTTTCAATGTTGTCCTGCCCTTCAACAAATGAAGGGCCCTTGAGCCAAAAGGTCAGGTCAGGTTTTAATCCTTGCGTAACGTGCTGATTTACCGTTTGGACCCACGTTACATCGATTCCCCGTCCATATCCCTGATACGCCACGGATGAATCGCTGAACCGGTCCACGATCACAATGTGTCCTTGCGCTAATAAGGGGCGAATGACCGTTTTCACCAGCTCAGCCCGGGCCGCTGCAAAAAGCAATAATTCGGCCTCTGCACTGTGTATTTGTACCGTATGCAACAACAAGCTGCGTAGTGATTCTCCAAGCATGGTGCCTCCCGGTTCCCTAAGTACGGTTACCGGATATCCTAAAGTTCGAAGCCATGCCGCCAAGCGCCCAATCTGCGTGGTTTTGCCGACTTTTTCTATACCCTCAAACGTAATTAGGGCACTGCGTTTTTGATCACCCATAGCCCTTCGTCAGTCCCTTCATCATCCCATGTTGGGGGAGGAGGTTGTAATCCTTTTAGGTCACCACTGCCCCTCAGGTACCAGTCCCGGTACTCTGTTAGCCATGATATCACGTCTTGATTAATACCTTCGCCCGGCACGACGAGAGGAATGCCCGGGGGATAAGGGATCAGAGGTCGTGCTGCAATCCGTCCCAAAGCTTTGGACCAAGGAATCCATTCGGTTTCTGCCGTCATCGCCTGGTAAGGCGGCATTATTTGTTGAAGGATAGGCCAACGTCCCCAGTGTAAAGCCCCGTGTGGACCGCTATCCTGATTGGCCAGGATAGCATCTAAAGCGGCCTTCACCATGTTCAGGTCATCGTAAGGAGTCACAATCAACGTCACTCCAAACGGATCGGATTTTTCTTCCACCCCAAAGGGCTCAAGTTTGCGAAGAAGGTGGGATCCGTCTCCCAAAATCGTTAATTTGGCGGCGTCGGCCTGTCCGCTTTGGAGCTCCCACCAATCTTGTAAAACATTCAGCCCCTGATCACGCCATCTCGCGCGTAATGCTCGCAACTGCTCAGCTAAAACGTGCCACCCGCGGTGGTATTCTTCCTGATGCCGTAAAAACTGAAAATCATCGAGAGATGCTAATAACAGATAAGAAGGGCTCGACGTGGCCAACAGATCCCATGCATCTTGAACCTGAGACACGGAAATGATGGGAGAATTCAGGTGCAATAGACCCGTTTGCGTCAAACTGCGTTCGGTCTTGTGCACTCCGTGACACACTAAGTCGGCCCCTTCCACCAATGCTGAACGGGGAAAACCCTCATGTCCCCAAAAATGGGTGCCGTGGGCTTCGTCAACGATCAAAGGAATGCCGTGTTGACGGCAGATGGCGGCTGTGGCCGACAGATCCGCTGCGAGTCCTTCATAGGTAGGATTTGTCACAATGACGGCTTTCGGCTGAAATTGTTCAATAAGCCGGACACGTTCCTCATCGTTAACAGGCAAGGGATAACCCCCAGGTCCCACCCGCGAATATGCCCAAATCGGCCGAAGGTGCCCGAGTATCAATGCCGCATGCACGGAGCGGTGAGCAATGCGGTCTACCACGACGGAAGATTCCGGGGGACATGCCGCCAAAATGGCTGCCATGACGGGCAAGGTTGCGCCCTGGACTGAATACCATGTTTTTTGGACACCAAAACTTTGGGCCATGAGGCGCTCAGAATCATGAATAGGATCATCACCGTCTGACTTGGGGGTCAGTTCGCGCACTTCGGTCACGTCCCACTCGCTTAAAAGATAGGGTAAGGGCACCCGGCCTTTATGACCTGGAGTATGCCACCTGGCTTTTCCGCCAGCACTATAAGCCTTGAGCGCCTCAATAATCGGCGTTCTTACCACCCCGGGCGTGCCTCCCTTCTTCTTGATGCTCTTCTTATCATCTCACCACAAACCCCGGTGTTGAAATAAAATGGCCGTCTTGGTCTTTATAATAGGTGTCCATTGTTTAGGCAACGATAATAAATAAGTCGACACTGCCGTTTTTGGTTGCCACAGCACATACCGCACATTATACTGCTTCCAAATGATATTCGGATTTTCTGTTAAATTTTTGACGGCCATATATTGGTGAAGTTGATGCCCCTGTAAATAAAAGTCCGTCCGGCCATCAATAAACACGGGGATATGCTGGGAAATCAGGTATCCTCCCCAATGATACATATTAAAAACTCGTCCCGGATGCGTTTTAAGATATTGCGCTGCCAGAATTGGTTCTCCTACCGGCTTTCCGGCTGGAACGATGGGCTTTTCAAAAAGAATTAATCCGGTTAACAACAGTAGAAGAGGGGCCACCACATATCCTTGAATCCGGCGAAAAGGCCATTCCCGGGTTAAAACCCCCAGTAACACGGCCCACTGCACATCGTAATAGGGAAGAAACCGGATGGATTTCATGGTGGCATAAAAGAGACCCGCCACAAGAAAAAAGTCTGGCCAATTCACGGGGATGTTTCCAAACAGCATCAACAACACAAGAAGGAATAGTGGAACCAAAATAACGACGACCCAGATCATCATGTGAAAATCAGGCGATTGCCATTCTGCAATATACTTGGCAATTCGTGTAGAAAATGACACATGCCAGGAATAGACCCAAAGCCCTGGCCCGTTGGGATTCATGAACGAGACCAACACCGACACGATGAAGACCCGTGCCCATTGTTTCAATGAGACCTGGGTAGGCCACGTTTTAACCCGGGCGGTATTGACTGGCACGATGATCCAAATTCCTTCTAATAGAAGCAACAAGAATCCCAGAAGAAAGCTCCCATGCATATTCGTCCAGACCCACAGTAATGGGACCGACCACCATAGACGCCTTGGATGCGTTTTCGCATTCCACAAAATGATGAGCATCCAAACAAAAAAAACATAGCTAAAAGCTTGCGGGCGGTCCTTGACAAATTCGACCAATCCGGGGGCCGCCATTAAAACCAACAGCCCATTTTTAAGACCTTTAACGCCCCGTAAGGATAACAACCAGGCCAATGACACCATCAGGATCGTTCCAATTCCAGCTGACATCAGCCAAAATGCTACACCCCCCAACCCAGATACCAGGGCCGCCAAGAGAACTTCATAGCCCCATTCTTCTGTAACCCATGGCTTGTGATAAAGGGTATAGGAAAAGACATCATCATGTAACACAAGGTGGTGATGAATCATATAACGGCCAGCCGCCCATTGCCAAAACACATCCCCACCTAAACCATTGTGCAAGCTTTGCGCCCAAAACAAACTCGATGCCAAAAGGATTAAAGTGCCTTGCATAATCTGGTGATCGCGTCGTGTCATCGTCATCAAAACTCCTAAAATTTTCTTGTATTGCTTGTTCGCAATAGGGACTAAAATGTCCTGCTTTCGAATATCTCCTAACCAGGAGGGATGGACATGAAGCAGAAATTTTCTATGTCCCGAAGAACTGCAGGATGGTTAATGGCGTTGTTGGTGGCTTTTGTGGTAGTGCACTATGCCTATCAGAAAACTCCCAGCGCTTTGACTCGCGCGGTCACAGGCCAACCCGCTATCCAAGTGGCGCTACGGGGTGAAATTACGAATCTTAATGCCAATACGGTGGCCTTAACATTAGAGGATCCCCATGGCGATTTAACAACATTGTCGCGCACAGTACAATTAACCGACCATACCCAATATGTCATGCCAGGGGAACCGCCATTAACAGGCGCCAGTGGTCTCAAATACTTGCAAAAAGGTTATCGTGTATTTGTCAAAGGTCAAGGAACCGCTGATAATCAAGTCATAGCCCAAGTCATTCATGTGTCGTTTCCACCCATTAACGGCATGGTCAGTGCCTTAAGTCCGTCCTTACTCACCGTCAAAGTGCCCAATCAGCCGCAACTCGCGAATATTGCCCTGACGTCTCATACCGCTATTTATGTTCCCGAAGGGGATTGGAGCAAATTACAGGTCGGTGCTCCCGTTAGAGTGTGGGTCATTCCGACTACCAATGGCAATACCTCGGGTCTCACCGCCTTATCGGTAATGGTTTTGTCGCCGGCCAAAACATCGGCCACATCATTGAAACCGTAACCAACACAGGGATCCGGGACGCCCAATTCTATTGCCCGGATCCCATTCTAAGACTTCTTGTCCTACGAGATGCACTAATTCCTCTTGTTTTTAAATTGACCACGAATATTTAATTTGTTTGGACCCGTTTGCTATATCATCTCTTTAAAAGAAAACAAAACTTCTTAAAATTTTCATAGTGCGGGTGCCAAAGTTTTTCGATATAGGAGGTCATGTTTTGGACCGCATTTATTTGTTTCATGGCTTTATGGGTACAGCACAGAGCCATTTTGCCCAGCAAATCAGCATCTGGCAGGATGCCTTTGAGGTGATTCCCATGGATTTGCCAGGACATGGTTCCAATCCCTTGGATGCCCCCCGTCCCTATTTTTCTTCTGCGCTTTCGTGGATAATGGATGTTATTGCCGTTCACGGTAGAGGACATCTCGTCGGATTGTCGTTAGGCGCGTCTTTGGCCATACATGTGGCCGTAAAAAACCCGGGTCTCTGTCAAAGCATCGTGTTAACTGGCTATTCGCCCTTTATTCCGGATGAACTCGAACCCTTAATGCGTCAACAATATGAACAGTTTCAACGCATTGAACGAGAAAATCCCCAAGTTGTTCACGAATTTCTTACGCTTCACGGCACACGCTGGAAAAATACATTAATGGCGGTTCTTGATGATATGACTTTTCATTATCCCCGTGTCGACGATCAGGCCGTGAAAAATCTTCGCGTTCCCACCCTCGTGCTCAATGGCTCACAAGAGGCCTACGAACGCCATGCCGCCAGTTATTTGGCCGATATCGGTAATCCTCTTTTGCAAGTCGGCCTCATTCCCGGAGCAGGACATGTCGCCAATCGGCAAAAACCTGCTATTTACAACACCGTGGTCCAAGATTTCTGGGCCAGCTTGCCTGTAATGGATTAATCTGTGCCATCTTAAATCACTAATTCTTATCAATGATTCTTCCCGTTGTAAAGAAAAATGGCGGCGCCACTTTTAGGCACCGCCAGGAAACTCGGCTGCAAATTAGGATAACGAATGCGATAGCGCAGCCGATTTGCGAAGCCGCAATAGGAGATAATAAACTAACGCCCCAACGAGCATACCCGCGTAGTATCCCGTGTCCCCGTTGTCTAACATTTTGGCGACCGGTCCTTCAAAAAGTATCGTCGACATAAAAGGAATGACCGCCACAATTCCTACAAGAAATCCGCCAATCGCCGCGGCATCCACGCCTTTGGCCAATAATGCACGGTCTTTATTAATCAATCCCTGGTGGGCGGCAACTAACACAATTCCCACCCATGGCGCGACCCAATAACTGAGGAGCAATAAGAAGTTTTCATAATCAGACAGCAAATGGGAATTGGCCAACCACGCCACAAGCCAGCCCACCGCTCCCAAGAAAATCGCAGCCTGAGTGCGGCGGATGGGAATATCCAGCGTTAATAGGGACAAAGTTGCGGTATAGCCGTTAATGGCATCCGCTGTCATTGTGCCAAATATAATCGCGAGCAGGGCAAAACCGGTTAATGGCCCCATCAAGTTTTGCACCATGCCAATGGGACTCAAATTGCCCCAACCTAATGCTCCGACCACGGCACCGATACATTCGACCCACACAGTTCCCAAAAAGGTCCCCCAAAATGTCGCCCAGAACACGCGTTGGGGTGCGGTGCTTTCTGGTAAGTAACGACCATAATCGGATGCATAAGGCGCCCAGCTAAACGAATAGGAGACAACCGCAGCCAATTCCAACAAAAAATCTCCGTAATTGCCAGCATGTACGTGAGCGAGGCGCGGCAAATGATGAACCACTTCATAGCTCATCAAGATAAATAACACACCTTGAACATACACCATGACGCGTTCAAATCGATGAATGATGTCATAGCCTAAATATCCTAGCGCGATTTGCCCCGCGGCAACGAAAAATAATCCGAGGGCCAACGGAATGTGTATTAATTTCGCCATGGCCTCTCCGCCAACGGCTGTATTAATCGTGTACCAGCCGATAGCCGATAGGGTATTTAGAAAGGAAGGCAAATAATTACCACGGCGCCCGAAAATACTGCGGCTCAGAGGCAATTGAGCTAATCCTTGGCCCGTTCCCGCTTTGGCCGTTAATCCAACTAAAAGAGACGCGATAATATTTCCTAAAATAATAGCAAAGAGCGTTTGACCCAAATCCAAGCCTAATACGGGGCCTAAAACGCCAACCAACCAGGCAGGCATTCCTAAGTTTGCCGAGAACCACAATGAAAATAATTGCGAGGGTTTCCCATGCCTTTTTGCCGAAGGCACCCATTCAATTCCTAGGGGTTCTACGAGTTCTTCCGAAGCCATCATCTCACCTCCATTCTGGTATATATATCACCTGTCATTACACATGTCAAATCGTTTCAAAAGGCGTTATCGTGTAAAGGTCATCGTTGGAATTTGCTTAATTGTCGATTTTGACCACAACAAGAAAGAACCCATTTTGGGTAAAGTGGTAAAGTAGATAACTAAGGAAAAATACGGAAGAAGGAATGGATATGGCGTATAAGTTCTTTGGGGTCGACCACGTTCAATTGGCAGGTCCTCAAGGGTGCGAAGCCGAAGCACGCAAGTTTTTTGTTGACCTGTTGGGTTGGGAGGAAATCCCCAAACCTGAACCTCTTCGCCAGCGTGGAGGGGTATGGTTCCAATGTGGCGCACACCAAGTACATATTGGCATTCAAAAGGATTTTATTCCTGCAACCAAAGCACACCCCGCATTTCATGTGGAAAACATCAGCGAGTTACGAGATTATCTGTTGCAGAAAAACGTCAACGTCATGAATGACGATGTTCGTGCCGATGAAGGCGTCAAACGCTTCTATCTGAACGATCCGTTTGGAAACCGTCTTGAATTCGTAGAGCGGCTCTAAGCCAAGGTTTTCCTGCTATGCAAAACAGTCAGGTCCTTAACACGGGAAAAGGCAAAGTCAATCCGCTTCGCGCTCTGTTGTGTCATGGGATGCGGCGTAAAAGCTGCCAAGTTCTTGCTCTTTGCATCGATTCGGCATAGAAAAACACGTTTCGGTGTGAACTTTTTACTTGTGCTGACTCTGTTGAACGCGGAGACCCAATATGGCAAGGAACCGTTGATTTCCTGGGTTAAAACATCATACAAAAAATCCGTGTTTCAAAAGAAACACGGATTGCTATACGCTTTAAGCCTAGAATTCGCCGCACACGACATGTAGTTCATGGGCGTAAAACTCAAAAGAGCAATTCTCGTCCCCATAACTTTAGCAGTCATTCGCAATCCTAGCGTATGGTGGTTAATGTCAATGGCCGTATGCGTTATAGTCACTAACTGTGGCATGCCTGAGTTTGAAATCGCAATAATCACATTTAACGGACCATCACACACCACACGACTTTCAGCAGGGTAAACCGTTGGCCATGGCGGCGCGATGTTTTTCACCCACAACGATCGATAGGTCATTATATTTTGATTAATAGCTGTATAGTGCACCGCATTCCACAAATCCCCAGCAGCGGTCGCTAGACTTAAGGGTGACACGGATTGTTCGAAATTGCGCACGGTCGTGTGTTTGGCGCCTGATAGCTTAACTGTCCCATTGGTTCATTGTTCTGGCTCAATAACAACGGATATTGGGAGAAAAGTGCCGCAGATATTTGCGGTTGATAGAGGCTTCCCACCGGTGTCGAATCTCGTCCTAGCACTGGGGCAGCAATGGTGGTCAAATGAGCACGGGTTAACTTCGCCTTGACAACATAACGCTAACGGGTGAAGTACAAGGCCGACTACGGGTAACAGGCTTCTAAATCTAAAGAAGGATGATTCCCATCACTAAGATAAGCTTTGGGTTACAATGCGTCTTAGATATTTTTTCCCCTAAGGGCCAAGATATAAGGGTTCCTCAAGGATCACGTAACGCCGTATTTCCTCAAGACGCAGCTATAGCGGCTTCTCCCGAAATCTCCGGTCTGAAGGCCGAAAAGACTCAAAAACCCCTTATGACTGCCAGCTGATTCCATGATTTTGACTAGACACTGTAAAGGTTTTTCCTGAGCGTAGCAAAACGGAGACGGTCACATGACCATGACCCATTAGGGTGATGGATGGTGCCTTTCCGAGACGGGGTTGGCTAGGACAATCCAGTCGTGACTCGTTCCATGACATGCCCCCATTCGTAGTTCGGAAAAGAAGGAGTTGCGGCGTTGCGTACGACGGCTGGGCAATCAGGCCATCTTGCGCATTCCAAAATACGATCGCGGGATTTCCCACGGTGTTAGGAAAAACCTGGTAGGGCACCGCCGTCCAATGGGTATAATTAATGAGATTCCAGTTTTTCCCACCATCTTGGGATCGTAAAAGAAAAAAGGGCTCCTGGGCGGTAGCCGGCTCGCCGCCCACCAACAACCAGCGGTCCTGTCCCATGGACCACGTGGCCTCAGGAGGCGTGCTAGACAACCGAGTTTGAGCTAGCAACAGACGAATTCCTTGAGACAGGTCTAAGGGAACAGGTGCCTTAATGGATTTGATAATGGTCCATGCCGTAGTCGCTTCGGTTTTAGGCATGTATAGATTCAATACATACCGGGAACCGGAGGTGCTCACATCGGACATGGTCACGTAAATCTCGCCGTCAATATAGTCTACGGTTTCGGTAAAATATGGACTTTGATTCCATGGGTTTTTCGTAAGTCCCTGGGGTTTAGGTAGCTGGGGGAGCAATTGGAAGACCGTGGACCGGCTCAAGGGATCTAAGGTCATGGTTAGGTGAGCTGAGTTCGAAACCGCAATCATTTGCCGTGCTCCAGGGGATAACAGCGTGTGAGACTGAGCTTTCCAGATGTTCGGGACCCGAACTGACAACGCTCCCAATTGGAGAAGTAGTGTATGCGGCATCATGTCAGATGACGTCGGTGATGGAACTGATGGTGTGTGGCTTTTGGGTACAACATGCTGCAAAGACGGACGCAGGGAGATATGGGAAGGATGGCGTGGAACTTGGAATGCATTAAATCCGCATCCCGCCAGTATCCCCATCCCTAAAAGTCCTACCATCCAATAGGATGCCCTCAAGAATGCCATTCTCATTTCGTTCTCCCCTTCCGTGTATATAACGCGCCAATTCCATCTCCGGTCACCATTTCTGCCCCATTTAGATCCTCTAACTAATCCAAATCGAATAAAATTTTCAATTTGAACAGGAATATTTAAAGCATTTGGCGTATTGGGACAATATTAATCGTTTTGGGGGAGGCATCAGCATGACACCGGACAATCCATGGAATTTTGGCCGTGATGTGATCGACCGCTATGCTCAAGAAAGACCAGATGCGCTTGCGTTATCTATGATGCATAATGACACCAATGTCCTTTTAACTTTTCAAGATATCTCGCGTCTTTCCGGCCAGACTGCAGATTGGCTAAAAGCCCAAGGCATCGGCAAAGGAGATCGCGTTCTGATTGTTCTCGGAAAAGACCCGGCATTTTGGCCGGTCATGGTCGCCTTGAATAAACTGGGCGCGGTCGCTATGCCCGGCACAACGCAATTAACCGCTAAAGATCTCTTGTACCGCTTACAGGTTTCTCAGGCCACCTCAGCCATCGTTCTGCCCGAGATTGCGGATAAATTACAGGACGAGGCTCTTCATTTAACGCACCCCATTGTGGTAGGAGGAGCCCGACCCCACTGGATCTCATTTGATCCCTATCATTTGGACAACCCGGTGTTTGAAGGATTTCCCACGGACTCTAGCGATCCCACATTAATTTACTTTACCTCTGGCACTACCGGATATCCGAAAATGGTACTGCATAATCAACGATATCCAGAGGCCCATACCATCACCGCTCAATATTGGCTCGGATTAAGCCAAGACGATCTCCATTGGAATATTTCCGATACCGGATGGGCCAAGGCCGCCTGGAGTTCATTATTTGGACCGTGGATGGTTGGGGCAGCCATCTTTGTCGATAATATGACTGGTAAATTTGATCCCCAGCAATTTTTGCACATTTTATCCACACATCCCATTACATCGGTCTGTGCACCGCCAACCGTTTATCGGTTAGTCGTTAAAGAAGATTTATCCCTTTGGACATTTCCTCATCTTAAAAGCGCGGTATCTGCTGGGGAACCGCTCAATCCCGAGGTGATTCAAATCTTTAAGCAGGCCACAGGCCTTGATATTCGTGATGGCTATGGCCAAACCGAGACCGTTTTATTAATCGGCAATACCCCAGGACAACCGATTAAACCGGGATCGATGGGACGACCTGCGCCGGAATTTGAAATGACCGTGATCGATCATCAAGGTGTTCCCTTACCCCCAGGGCAAGAAGGCGATATTGCGATTAAGGTGCATCCGAAGCGGCCGCGTGGGTTATTTCAAGGTTATGTCAATGATGAGGAAGGAACCCAAAAACGGTTTGTCGGCGATTATTACATAACCGGAGACCGGGCCATTGTGGACGAAGATGGGTATTTTTGGTTTGTTGGCCGTGCAGACGATGTTATTATCAGTTCTGGATACCGCATTGGTCCGTTTGAAGTGGAATCCCTCCTCGTCGAACGCCCAGAAGTATTAGAAGCGGCCGTCGTCTCTTCTCCCGACCCAATCCGTGGAGAAATTGTCAAAGCTTTTGTGGTGTTGAAGCCAGGAATTGAACCGAGTGCAGCATTAGCGGAAACGTTGCAAAATCATGTCAAAACGCAAACGGCACCCTATAAATATCCCCGGGCCATCGAATTCGTCACGGATTTACCAAAGACTGTCTCTGGAAAAATTCGGCGCATTGAATTACGGCAAAAAGAGTGGGAAAAAGCCAAAAAAACCCCATAGTCCGGAAAAGAATTGACCGCCACCAGATCATGAAATCGCCATCCATCCGGATCTGGTGGCCATTATATCGAAACCATCTCAAAAACGGCGCAGGCCATTTGCTACGAACATTTTTCGTGGAAGGGGTTATGTTGTGAGTCAAGCAGGGGCCAAGAGATAGCCGTCCTCAGGATGGAACAGACTCAAATGGACTTCAATCCCGCATCACAACTAATTCAGTTCTGCTCCTAAAGCCGCTTGTTGTTACAGTCAACAAGCGGCAAAAAAGCTTTAAAAAGTCTTTATCCCTTAAGAAGACGAGAGATCCCTCGGTTCCACCCGGCAATTGCTATCTGAGTTAAGCTCGTCCTATGCCGATAAATACTCCGCATACGCAACCCATCTGCCGCCCACTGGCACGGCGTACTACGTCGGAAGTGTCGCTAAAACTTGCTTAGAGACGGTAAAACACGGTGTCGAGGCACAAGGAACCCAAGTCCACCGTCTGCTTAATCCCCTTCCGGCTTCGCCTGGAAAGGGGATTAAGCGCGTGTTGTGTGTAAGAGAACAGAGTGCACCCATTAAGCTTACCATCATGCGGTATCTGGCTTCCTGCTTACAGATCATTTGCAAAGCTCCGTAACTTTTAGTATGTTTACAAGTACGTAGGCATATTTTGCCTCTTGGAGGGAACGGTTTGTGAGAAATTTGGTAGTCCCACCCAAGAAATATCTCACAGGGCAAACGATGAGCGTAAGACGTGATATGATAATGTCCCGGTAATGTTGCGCATAGAGCATCTTGGTGATGCAGGAAATGGATGGCTGATCTCGTTCAGTCATGGTGTCATGGACACGATAGGATATTGGCTATTCGGAAATCTCTTCAAAAAAATCGCTAGACGGGTGAAAGGACGGTTGCAGGTGATAAAAGTCTACCCACAATTTGAAGAAGACCTGCTCGTACGGTTATTTCATAAAGGCGTGAAGTCACAGTGGACGGTCGAGGATGTCAATTGGGAAGATCCGATTCAATTTAACGAAGAACAAGCTCATGCCTTAGCACGCATGTTGACCCCGGTGTATTTAGGGGAACAGTCCGCCATGATCGGAGCCAGTGTCGCGCTTCCCCAAATGGCCGGAGCGGGGGAAACCACAGCCCAATTATACCTCAGCAGTTTTCTGATGGATGAAGCACGCCACTTTGAGGTGCTCACCCGGCTATACCAACGTCTTCAGGCCGATCCGTTAACGATCCGGCAGATGCCGGAAATGCTACGTTACCATAACCGTCTACGTAAAGGAGACCGCCTGGATTGGGTCTGGGGCATTCTGATAAGTGATATTTTTGCTAAAAACTTTTATTCGTTATATGCCAAAACACAACCTGAGGCGCTATTTGGCAAATTATCCGGGCGGATATTAAAGGATGAATCACGGCATCAGGCTTTTGCTGAGCATTATTTGAAAGGGGCTTTACCCACCGTTCCCTTCGAACGATACAAGGTTCTGCTCGACATGAAAGACGAACTCTTGATGATTATGGACGCCATGTATTACAGGCTCCGGGATGATGCGGAAACCGTCGGCATGGACGGTCGTCAATTTTTAGACCGCTTACGGGAAGATATCGAAACCAAGGCACGCCGCATTGGTCTTGATGATACCAAAGGTCCAGACTCTCGAGAAGGGCGGCGTAAAATCGTTCCGGGTTTTGGCAAGGGTGTCGCGTCGTCAAGCTCTCATTCCCCATTGTCTTTTAAAGCCTTGAAACCTTCCAAATGCACAACATGTTATTTAGCACTGCTCTGTCAGACACCCTTGTTCCGACGCGCTCAATGTGTATAACTAGCCATGGAGGCCTTCTAACGAAGGCCTCCATGTTTCCAGTGTGTGCGAAAGAAATTTTCACTGCCGCGGCTTGCCATCGAGGCCGCCGCCGAGATTTCTAAGGATAAGGTGGCAGCCGCAATAATTTGCGCTAAACGTCGCGCTGAATGAGGACCTTCACAGCCCATCATACGCAAATAGGACCTGGCATGGGGTAATTTTGTTCCCCCACCAACTGTCCCCACTTCGAGCCCACTCAAGGTGATACTAAAGGCAATCCCTTCGTCTACCCGCGATAGCGTAGCATGAGCCATGCTGCTGGTGCCGACCATGCCCAAGTCTTGACCTGTCGCTGCAAAAATCGCCGCCACCGCCGATGCCGGGGTAAAGCCGAACGAAGGCATCCCACTATCATGGGCGCCATGGAGTCCTGTCCACTCCAGAGCCTGAAGATTTTCCGCGGTGGTATTTAAATAACGGCGAATAATGTCGTCGGGAATGATGCTTTCCGCCACAACCGTCTTCCCATGACCACCATGAAAATATTCATAACTGGGTTTTTTATCTCCGCCCATATTGGCCTCTAAAAAGATACTGTGCGGCGCAAGCCCTTGACCCTCAATGTGCTCGACAATATATTCATTCAAGGCGTACGCGTTTCGTGTAATCATATTCGGACCGCACGCTTCTTGCGTATCAAATCCGTACAGAACATGGCAGACAGGACCGACCACATGGGTGCGGATATTTAAGAGGGTAGCATGCGAAGAGACCTTAGCAGACCGTTCGCCTGGCTGAACCACCTTATCGGCATGGAGAGGATTGTTAATCCACGCCTTCAAATCTTCCTGATGCGCCATCACCCATTCATGTAAGTGAATCGCATCTTGTGTGGTGTGAAACACAAAAGCACAGTCCCTGGTCATCTCATCACGCAATACCCAGGTCTTAATGCCGCCAGCCAAGCTGCTGACATGTGAACCACGCAACATGGATTCGGACAGGCCCCCTTCTGTATGAGCCAGGGGAACAAAAACGTGATCTGTTTGTCTTTGCACTTCCTGTAACTGACCATCATCACGGCGTTCATATAATCCCATTTCAATCGTCATGGGCCCGACCACACCGACTGGCAAGACCATTTCTCCGGTCAAACATTCTTGAAATGATCCTAACGTTTCGGCCCCTACGGACCAAGAAAAGATGCGTCTTTGGTCCTCCGCGGTCATCTGCGGCAACTGCGCTAGAACCGCCTGGCGCTGCTGAATTGCCGACAGATGATTGCGATGAGACCAGCGGAATTTCATCACTCATCGACCCCTTCTTAGACATTCTTTTCTATTGTAACAAAGAATGCCGAGAAGTCTGAAAGGAATCCCGCTGGCCTGCGACCACGAATGCGCGGTTGTCCCCATTTACCCTACCAAGGTGGCAATCTTTTTACGGAATGCGTGAAGATATTGCCTGGCTTCTTGCACAGCTTGCCCCTCATGATCCCAGTCGTGTCCAAGGCCGCGGATGCGGTGATATTCCCAATGATCAGGAAACCGGCTAACGCCCGTGGCTAGGAGAAAAAATTCTTCAATCCAGTTTGCGCCAATAACCTGGTCATGATCCCCATGCAGAAGCAAAACATGGCGGGAACCAATGCGAGGCACCTTGTAACTGACGTCCCAATCTAGCAACGTCTTTTTCACCGTATCCGCAGGCCAGTCATAATAGGGATGGCGATCCTTAAGAAATTCTAAATGGGGTGTACTGCCGATAGCCACAATTCCCCGGACCGGAGCCTGCCGGTTATCGGCACAGGCCCATAAGGCCACCAGCCCTCCTAATCCTAGACCAATGAGCAAAGGCGAATCGACTGTGTCTATCCATTGCCCCACGTGTTTTCTGGCGTCTGTAAGTACCTGAATATACCCATCATAAAACACGTCGGGAACGGCAAGCCGCTCCTTTCCTCCTAAATTGAGTACGGTAATCTCTTCATGATTAGGGGTGCTGTCTTCAAATCCCAACGAGGATACGAGTGACGACGATGCCTTTTGCGGAAAATCACTAATAACCAAAATCGATTCCTTGGTCCCGACTGGATTATTCATCAGTGTCTGTGCCACCTTCCCTAGATGCTATGGGCGATGAAAGACGTCCTTGAGTCTTAGCCATTCCTGCCCTGGACTCACTTGGATCTGTCACCGTTTTTTGTGGAATGAAAAATTGACAGACCCCGGTTTCGGCGCGACTAAAATGAATGGCCGGAGCCTTGAAGTGTTTGGAAAACGTGCGGGCTTCGGCCTGACAGACGAGTTCTGCGTCCGGGGTATTAGGTAAAGGACATTGGCGCATCGTGATCCACCACCCATTCGGGCTCTTTTTCCAATCCATGAGCACCGAATCCTCTTGGCTCAACGCTTCTAGCGATTGATCGATCGAATGACCGTAATATTGATCGGTGAATTGTTCTAAAACCTTCCCAAGAAGATCTTTCCCTCCCACCTTCTCAATGGCTCTAAGCAATTGGGGAATCGCATGAAACTCTTCATCCCGGGGTAAAACACTTTGGTACACCCCGGTATGATGCGACCCCGGAAGCAGGGTCATAGACACCCGATGTTCCTCGACCAACTGATGAAGATGACGCTGAATATGGCGGCGGGACACACCAAAAATCTTTTGGAGCTGTTCCGTCGTCACCTCTTTGTGTTGATCAAGATATTCTAAAATACGCTCGCGAAGGGATGATGGCATCATATCGTCCTCCATCATTTGACTGGCGTGGACACATCGGGCGTGATTGACATCTTTTGTTGATAAGCTGCGAGGAGATCTTCAGGCGTTAATCCGATAATCGGATGACGGGCAAAACTCGACTGAAGACGCTCAGGAAACTCCCGAGCCAGTAACGGCGTTTTAGTCAATTCCCCAGCTAACTGGGTTAACGCATCAGGTGGCTCAATTAATAAATCCCCGCCGAGCCAAACATTTTCAATCCACCCGTCCGCTTCAAGCCATATCATGCGAATCAGTCCCGTGGGCGTTTTATGTAAGCCTTCATAGAGATATACGCCATCACGGATTTTCCGCCCGGGAGTAATCCATCCCTCATTTTGGAACACAAAATTCGGCTCGAAAAGCTGTACCGCTAAGCGTTCAGCTTCCGCTTCTTCTGCATCGGTCAAGACATCTTCATGGGCCGGACTGTCGAGCAAATTCACAAATTCTTCGGTGAGAACAGCCATGGCCTCTTCCGGTGTCGGAAGATTGGTCCCTAGTTCATCTTTCATTGTCGTCATATACTCTTTGAGTGATTGGATCGTCTTATCTCGAAACTTCTCGGAAGGGACATTTAAGACGTGGGCCATCAACTCGCGATCAAAATCAAACATCCAACTGCCGACGAAAACCATGCTGTGACCAATACTCGCCGCACCGGTTCCTCCAATCTTCTTGGATCCCACAACAATGTCATTCAAAGGCCGCTTCTCTGCCTTAATACCAAATCGTTGATAAGCCGAAACCGGAGCGGGTAGCAGCGCAGCATAGAGATCTTTAATGGCTGCATGGGCGCCAGGCAGAATCAAGTGCCAAAACGTTTGATTCGAATCCAGTAAGACCGCGCCGCCGCCGACCAAGCGGCGAGCAATCGGAATATGATGAGACTCACAGTAGGGCACATTTAATTCCCGGTTGGCCAATTGATGATATCCGACAGACACAAAAGGTCCACTCGGTGTCGACGACACCAAAACCATTTCGTCCATGGCATTGGCAACCTTTGCCACGGCGTGAAAAACCGATAATGACCGGGGAATGGGGACACGTCCTAAATGAATGACTCGCATTAAGCATTCCCTCCATTCACATCACACCCATCCACAAGCATCCGGTGGATTTTCGGGGACAGGAAAGATCGGCAGGCCTGCCCGTGCTCACACATTTTTGGAAAGATGACGATTAGAACGACAAAACCAAATCCGACGCTAACGCTTCTTCATTGACAAAAGTGCCTCCCACAATAGCGGAGACGCTGTCAATGAGATCGTCTTTAGTCATATCATTGAGATCTAACGATGGAGTACATACTAAAAATTTTACCCCAGCATCTAACGCCTGGTCGATAAAATATTGCAGGGTTTCGCCTCCTTCTTTCACATAAAGATGTTCCGCTATCCCTTTCTTCATGAGTTGCGTGCCCCGCATGGTAAACAGCATCGTCACTTCATGATCTAATAAGCATGCGGCCGTCGCCAAAAAAAATGGGGACGCCGTGCGTTCGGGAGTATCTGGTCCCGATGTTTGAATGTATAAGATTTTCTTCGTGCTCATGGTGATTTATCCCTCCTGGGCTTTGACCCCAACCTTTTCAATCCGAAAGTGAAACTCGTTTCCAACCTGTTCGGCTTGCAACAACTTGTGACCCGTCCGCTTGGTCCAGGCCTCAAAATCTGCCACCGAGCCCGGATCAGTCGCTAACACTACGAGTTGATTGCCGGCTGGCAGTTGGTCCATCGTCTTTTTGGTTTTGACGATGGGCATAGGACACGACAACCCTCGCACATCAAGAACATGCTCTTCCATATTGTCCCTCCTTCTCTATGCACCCCTAACTCTTACCCGTTGGCAATCCAAGCTTCTTCTTAGCTATGATGGCACGAAATCCCGTCTTGCAGAATTTTTTGTTGGTATAAAGACACCGCGTCCGCTCCAGTCACCAAAAGAGCCAAATCCTCATCAGGTGACGAGGCGTGTAATCGAAATAGCCATGTGCCATACGGGTCACGATTGAGACTTTCCGGATCGTTTTCAGCGGCCTCATTGATTTGAGAAATGACGCCGGCAACAGGCGTTGAAACACCGCCAACCCACTTTCCACTCTCCAGCGTAGCGGCACTCGCGCCCCGCTTGAGTTCGCGTCCCACCTTCTTGATACGACACACAAGAATCTTACCGGCCAAAGCCTGCGCCGGATCGGTAATGCCGACTTCAATCTCATCACCGGCAAGCCGTCTGGCCCATACATGTTTATCAATCCAGTAATACCGATCTTCTGGAATATTGCACTCGGATACGGTAGCCATTTTCGTCCCTCCCACGCACCGGTTACATGATACCTTCATTGTGGTGCGCTAAGGTCATTCTTTGCCAGATGGCTACACTTAAACAGGTCCGAAAGCACCCCGCCTAGAGGACCATATGGCCCTGGCTATGACGCTTTGTGAATGCCCTCACCAAGTTAAAACGTCAGATTGTGACGTTTTCCCTACTTTTTGGTTTGGCCCATATGACGCATTGTCTCTTTGCCTTTTTTCTTAACTTTGTTAATTCAAATTTAATTCGTACCCAATAGTCATTTAACCCCGTTCAATGCCGTGATACGATGACGGCGATCGGATCTTGGTTCGAAAGAACCATGTAATGGGAGCAAGTGGAATCGACTAGAAAAGAGGCTGATCATGGCACGATTTGTCTATGTTCAAACTCGCGGAATTGAAGCCCCCGAACGGTGTTTCACCGTCTTTTTCATGGCTGCCGTGGCAAAGGCTATGGATGATAATGCCGCCATTATCTTTACGCAAACCGGGCTTTCGATATTTACCCAAGGCTTTGCCGATCATGTGCTGGCTCTCGATGGCAGTGGGAAAACCCTGACGGACTTCATCCGCAATGCCAAGGACCAAGGTGTCACATTCTATGGGTGTCGGCTCAGCTTACCCCTCGTCCAGATTGAGCCGTCTTCCATCGTGTGGCCTCTCACGTGGATTGGGGCTGCTGATTTCCATTCGCTTCTCCTCGAGGCCGATCGCGCCGTTTACTTATCCTAGGTATCTGATAACGGTTCATTGCGGATACATTCGCACGAACTGGTTGGAAATAAGGAGGTGACCCGTATGAGCGATGAAGCCGTCATGCCCCACTTACGCCTCGATCCGGATGATGTCGGCGACCAAGATGCCGAAAGTTTATTACAAGCCATAAAGAGTGACTTGCGCTATGAGGAAGTCATTCACGGCTGCCTTAACTGCGGTGTTTGCAGTGGTTCTTGTCCCTCTCACCGGTTCTTTGACTATTCCCCCCGTATTGTTGTGCAAACGGTCCTATCTGGCGACGCACAGGCTGTCAAAGACATGATGGATGAGTATATCTGGGCGTGTGCACAGTGTTATACCTGTGCGATGCGTTGTCCTTTTCACAATTCTCCCGGCGGGTTAGTCATGATTATGCGAGAAGTTGCCGTATGGCGAGGGATGGAAGCGGTTCACCGTTTACTCAAGCCCTATGGCCGGGTCTTGTTAAAAGTCTTATCCATTGGCAATCAGCTCACGCCGGACATGATTCAACCCGATTTCTTCCCCGACTGGGGTCCAAAAATCCCGTGGAGTTCGACCGATCTCGCCATCAAACGGAAGGCTATCCCGGTATACACCCTGCAAGTCACCACATCGGCATGGCGCGTATCTCCGGAAACGTCTTATGAACTCTATACCATCTATGAAGAAACCGGAGTGTTTCGTTTGATCGAACAAATTGACCCTAACCTTTATGAAGTGGTCTCAGATATGGTTGAAGACCTACGCGATATGGTGGAATCCACGCGTTAAGTTCCTTTTAACCATTTTTAGGACTTGTCACTCCTTTCAATCCAGGCAAGACCGTTTGGCAGTTACATTGTGGTCTCGTCGGTTCGCAAAAGTTCCACAAGTTCAACAAAACTAAAGGAGGGAAATCCATGGCAACCAGTCCTATTAGCGATAAGGTAAGAACCAGTGGATGGGAGTTCGTCACCAAGACGGTGGACAAAAGGGCCTTATTGAAAGCCCAACCGAAAGATCCCCGCGAAGAACTGGCCGAGCTTGAAGCCAAAGGGGAAGTCAAGGTGATCCATATTACCGAGGAAAACCGCCCCATTGAAGTCGAAACCTTATTAGGACGCACCAAACGCATTCCGACAAACAAGCTTTGGCATCACAAATCCTGTGGCCAATGTGGCAACATTCCTGGCTATCCGACCAGCATCATGTGGTTTATGAATAAGCTCGGTCTCGAATATCTTGATGAAACCCATCAAACGAGTTGCACCGCATGGAACTATCATGGCTCCGGCACCTCAAATCTCGTCGCCTTAGCCTCTGTCGCCGTCAGAAATTGGCACCGTGCGTATGAAACCGGATATTACCCCTTGATTCATTGCGGCACCTCATTTGGCAATTACAAAGAGATGCGGAACTTGTTAATTGAGCACAAGGATTTGCGGGATGAAGTGCGCCGGATTATGAACAAAGTGGGCCGTGAGCTGGTGATTCCTGAAGAAATTGTTCACTATAGTGAGTGGCTTCACGTCTTGCGTGATCGCATTGCTGCTCTAAAAGTGCATGATGTGTCCCACATTGTGACCACAGTACATCCTGCATGCCATGTGTGGAAATTAGTGCCGGAAGATGTGATTTACGATCCCAACATTTATGGAGGCGAACGCCCTGCCCCCACAACCGCTATCCTCTTAGCGTTAGGGGCTCAAGTGGCCGATTATTCCACCTGGTATGATTGCTGCGGTTTTGGGTTCCGTCACATCTTGACCGAGCGTGAATTTTCCCGCTCATTCTCCTTAGAACGCAAGATTAAAGTCATGGTGGAAGAAGCCCATTCGGACGTTGCCATCACACAAGACACCGGTTGCACCACGACGCTTGACAAGAACCAATGGATCGGCAAGGCCCATGGCTATAACTACGAACTCCCGGTCATGGCCGATGTGCAATTTGCGGCATTAGCCGCAGGAGCCGACCCGTATAAAGTCGTTCAAATTCAATGGCATACCTCGGGCTGGGAGAAACTGCTCGATAAAATGGGCATCGATTGGCGAACCTCCAAGGCCCAATATGAAGCGTATTTGGAAGAACTCAAGGCGGGACGCGAACCGGAACAACTCTATGTTCCCCCGCTCGAGTCATTAAATCTCCACTAAAGGAGGGGTAATATGTCTACGTCCGTTGCGGTCATTGGAGGAGGCCCGGCCGGATTGCAAGCCGCCGCCACATTAAGTCACTTGGGTCTTGACGTCACATTAGTCGAACAACAAAACTTTTTGGGCGGGGCCGTCGCCCGTCATCAATATCAGGTCTTGATGCCCGATTTCAGCAGTGGTCCTGAGCTCTTGAAACGTCTGATCCAAACCGTCAATGAGGATCCTCATGTTAAGGTCTACACCGGGACAACGGTCGGCTCGGTCCTTGAATCTGATGGCACGTTCCATATTCAGCTTGAAGGGGCTCATCAAGAAAGCATTAAAGCGCAAGCCGTGGTGTTAGCGACAGGATTTGATCATTTTAACCCAGCCCGGGATGGAAAATATGGCTACGGTCTCTTTCCTGATGTGATTACCGGAGCTGAATTAGAAGAAATGTTTGCCAAAGGACCGATTCGTCGTCCTTCTAATGGTGAAATTCCGGAATCTGTCGCGTTCATTTATTGCGTCGGTTCCCGGGATCGCCAAGTCGGCAACACCTATTGTTCCCGCGTCTGTTGTGCCGTTTCAGCCAAACAGGCCATTGAACTACGGCAACAATTACCCAAAGCCCGCATTAGCATGTTCTATATGGATGTACGCACGTACGGACTGTGGGAAGACACCTTGTACTGGCGTTCCCAAGAAGAAGCGGGCGTCGTCTATGTCAAAGGACGTATTGCCGAAGTTACCCAACTGCATGGACGTCCGGTGCTAAAAGGCGAAGACACCTTGGTCCGCGGACCCTTCGAGTGGCCCTTTGACTTAGTGGTATTAGCAGCAGGTATGGAACCAAGCCGGGGTACCCACGATTTAGCCCAAAAATTCCAGGTCTCTTTAGAATCCCACGGCTTTATCCAACAAGCATCCCCCATGCAAAATGCCAGTTTAACCAACCGGCCCGGTGTGTTCGTCGCGGGCGCGGCAAGCGGTCCCAAAGCGATTGAAGACAGTATTGCAGAAGGAGATGTCGCAAGCTTAGCGGTCTACGAGTACTTAAAAGCGAAGGTGACATTATGAATTCCCCTGAGCGTACCGAAAACGAAGACTTTTTGAGACGCTTATTAAAGCCGTCCATGACAGAAGTCTTTACATCCATCCAATCCAACCTGGATGCGATTCCTCTGGATTCGGTTATTCAAGGATTGACGCTAACCAGCCGCCAGCTGCAACATGTGGCAAATCCGCGTATGATGGCTTCGGCATCCCTCCAGGATTGGCGCGAAGCCCTCATGCGGCTTAGATCGATAAGACGCTGGCTACCGACGATTGAAAAGCAATTACCGTTTCAACAGTTTATTGTCTTCCTGACCGCGCTGATTGAAATGGATGAGGATGTCGATGATCAAGTCCGAGCCCTGGGCCTCAGTTTGCCAATGCTTTCTAAAGAGGCTGCCCATGATATCGCCATCGAATTTCTCCATTTCTATTCTCCCAAACGGTACCCACTCGCCACGACGTGGGTGTATTCGTGGAAGACAGGAACCGGCGCCTTGCCTTACCTGCTCGAGTTTACCAATGAACCAGGCTTTAACGGAAAGGACCGGTTCCGGGCATTTGGCGCCGGTTACTCCGAATTGTTTGCGCGTCTAGAGCAGTTAGATACAGCGCTGGAGCAATTCGCATTGCACCGCTGGGGTATGTATTCGAACGACATTGTGTTGGCCTATGTGTATGCCGACTACTTGTACAAAATGTACTTTACCACCTCGAAATCCATTTTTTCGACCATTCCGACCGTTCTCGGGGTGGTGAGCTATCTTTTGGGTTTACCCATTCCCAAAGAAGCGGTTCCCACGGGAATTCCTGTGGAACAAGAAAACTCGCCGGTCTCTTAGAGGCCAATTAGCCCTGTGGAGGTGAGAAAATGCCTAAAGGATCCGGTATCATCGAACGTTCGTTATTAAATGATGACCAAATTATGGAGTATGACAATTTGGTCATGGACGGCATCGACATATCTGGCCGCTGGAATACCATGATTAAATCGCGTGTGCACAGCCGCCCTGAATTAGACTCGTGGGATGAAGTGCGTCAGAGTGCGATTGGCGCCAGTATTGACAATTGTATTCAATGCGGGATGTGTACGGCCGGCTGCACCGTGGCCCACGAAATTCCCGAATTCAATCCCCGGCAATTCATCTATTGGGTTCGTACGGGTCGTCAAGAGGACTTGATAAAAAATGCGGATGTCATTTGGCGCTGTGTGGGTTGCTATATTTGCACCAATCATTGCCCCAAAGGCGTCAACACCGCGGAAGTGATGGAATCCATCGGCCAATGGCTGCATCACCAGGTCCCGGAAAAAATGGACCCGGCCTATCTGGCCAATCATGATGCCTACCGTCATCAACTCTTCACGTATGGCCGGTTAAACCTGCCTCGCTTGCAAGCCGAGTTTTTAAGCCGTCTTGGCCGCCGGCAGGAATTGTTTTCTCCCGAAATGCGCAAGACAGCCATCAAAATGCTTCGCGATGGGCGTGTCATGCGCACATTATTCATCGGCAAGCCCAGGCATTGGTCACGCAGTGCCTTATTGTTAACGCATCAACAAGCGTAATCACAAATTTGGCAAATTAAGGAGGCAGGCACGATGAAAACCGCCTATTTTCCCGGATGTTCTTTAAAGACCATCGACCGAGCGTATGATGTCAGCACACGCGTCATTGCCAAGGATTTAGGGATGACATTGGTCGAAGTGGAAGATTATTCGTGTTGTGGTGCCGGCGAGCTCAAAGGCGAAGGGGTGAAAAGTCATTTTCTCCCGGCTAGAAACTTAGCGCACCTTCTTCATCAAGGTGAGACAGAAGTTATGGTATCTTGCAATGTCTGTTACCACGAACTTTCCCGGACCGCCTACACATTTGAGGTGGGTGGGGCCGTGCGTGATGAAATCCAAAATATGCTGAATGAGGCAGGCGAACCGCCTCTTACCGAAAAGCCGTCCGTGCGCAATACGCTGGAGTATCTCGTCAATGTGGTCGGTCTGGATACCATTGCCCAACATGTGCGGGTTCCTTTAACGGGCTTGCGGGTCGCGCCCTATTACGGTTGTCTCTATCACCGCCCTGGCAATATGTTAAGCTCCGTTCAAATTGCGGGCGAAGATACCGAGCATCCCCACTTCATGCATGATTTGTTAAAGACCTTGGGCGCCACCGTCGTCTCTCACCCGGCCGAAACCACCTGCTGTGGCGGCAAGAACCTGTTGTCTGATGGCAGGACTTCCGGCAAATTAACCGGGCGGATTTTGTCCAAGGCAAAATCGAGCGGTGCCGATGTCCTCGCCCTGATGTGCCCGAAATGTGCTGGCGGTTTGGATGCGCTACAACCACGCGCCATTGACGCCGTTGGTGAAGGCGCCAAATTGCCGGTCATGTACTACACCCAGCTAGTCGGCATTGCTTTTGGCCACCGTCCCGAGGAACTTTATGTAGGTGACATGGAATCCGATGCCTTAAGCCTCATCGAACAGTTCTTGTCTCAAGCGGAATATTCTTTGCCAACCCATTAATTCCCACCTGCGCCCAAAAGAGCAGACAGGAGGTGCACGATGGCTGAAATTCAAGGCTGTGATATTCCCGAAGACCTTTATTACGACATCGAAAATAATGTCTGGGTACGAAAGGAAAGCATAGAAAGCACGGGCAACGAGGAGGGAGAGGTGGTCTCGGTCGGTATGACCGACCCCGCCCAAACTCTGTCCGGTCGTATTTTGTTTGTCCGTCCGAAAAGGGCGGGAACGTATGTGGCCCGGGGAAAATCTTTAGCGTCGCTCGAAAGCGGGAAATGGGCAGGACCTTTAGTCTGCCCGTTATCCGGCACCATTTTGGAGACCAATGACATCTTAAAAGATCAACCCGCGCTGTTAAATATTGATCCCTACGGGACAGCATGGATTGCAAAGCTCAAGATTGACCCGCATCAAGATTGGGGACATCTGGTTACGGGAGAAGAGGCTCTCACACGCTACCGCGAAAAGATTGTCCGCGACAAAATTCAGTGCATGCGGTGTAGTTAAGAGGTGACCAATATGGGTGAGGTCGTTGTGGCCACATCTCCCTGGTGTCACACCTGTCCCGCCACCATTCGTCAATGGAAGGACTTGGCGAATCAATATGGGTTTACGGTGCGTGAAGTGGATGTGGGCACATTAGAAGGACGAGAACTGGCCGTCAAATTATATATTCGTAGTGTCCCCAGTACCATTATCAACAATCAAGTGGTTCATGTCGGCGTCATTGATCGGCAGACCGCCTTAGATTTATTAAAGAAACATGGTATTATTGCATCCTAGTTCGTCGCGTACCCCCGTTGAACAGGGTCCTGGGATTCCAGGGCCCTGTTCAAGTGATCTGCATTCTCTTTTCTCGCATAAGGCATGCGGACATGACCAATCAAAATGACAGGTTCCAATAACAACGTAAAATCCCTATTAACCTTTGCCTCTTTCACGTTTTGCGACACCCGTTATCTAGAGAGTTTATGCGTCTTCAATTTAGGCATGAGAATGGGGATGAGCGTGAACATGGGCATGGTGGCCATGACTTCTCTCATCCGTCGGGTGATCATGGTCATGCATTTCTTGCGCCGGTAATCCGACATTAAACGCTTCCACATGGAAATGATCATGATCATGTTCGGCATGAAGCATGTCACTAGCCTTCAGCATTTCATTGTAAGCCATACCCAAAGCTAGCACGGCTCTTTCGAACGCCTTGGTAGCCTCCGGCAAACCGGCGGTCTTGAGGCGCTCACTCCATAATTCGATGTGGTCCGCATACAGTTTGACTTGAGCTGCGTATTGTTCCGCAACGATTTGCCAATCTTCGTAGCTATTCCCGTCCATACACACTCTGCATTCCTCCTTTTTTCTCTCACCAAGCGCTTTTAGACATCCTGCTCCGTCGTGGATACATTAAGAGCCATGTGACGAATCCACTGAGCTAAATCGGAAATTCCTTCATTTTTGGCTAGGGAAAACAGTGGGCGTCCTGCCCCAAGACTTGCAAAATCTTGGGATGCTTGGTCCATATCAAAATCTGTAAACGGAAGCAAATCCGTTTTAGTAATAGCCAGGGCGTGAATGCGCCGAAACAACGTCGGATACTTGACAATTTTGTCCCCACCTTCGACAGTACTTAAAACGCCGAGGCGAGCATGTTCCCCTAAGAAGAAGTCTGCGGGGCAGACCAAATTTCCGACATTCTCAATAAAGAGCAAGTCCAAATGCAACGGTTCCAAAGCGCGAAGACCTGAGCGCACCATACGGCCATCCAAATGGCAAACGCCTTGGGTCTCGAGCTGGATCACAGGAATGCCTAATGCGGAAATTCTCAAAGCATCTTTAGATGTCGCCACGTCTCCTTCAATGACACCGACATGAAAATCCTTACGCAAAATCGGAAGCAAATGTTCCAGTAACGTCGTTTTTCCCGCACCAGGCGATCCCATGATATTGACCGCCCAAATCTTATGCTCATCCAGCCATTCCCGATTATGATTTCCTTCACTGTTATTTAAGGCCCATACATCCTGGTGTAGATCCACGTGCATGCTTATTGTCCTCCTCGTCCAAGAGGTTCATAAAGTGAACGGTCTTTACGCGACTCATCAACCTCACCATCGAAACCCACAATGTCAAATTCTTCGCCCTGAATAAGCTGGGTCAATACCGACTGACAAGCTGGGCAGGTCATCTCGGATCCTGGACCTTGATAATGACACTCAAAACATAAGAGGATGGCCGGAACCGATTCAATCCGAAGAACCGATGATGCATCGAGCCATGTATATTCACTGCGCAGGGCATCAAAGGCAAATTGCAAAGCATCAGGCAAGGCGCCATTTAAGACGCCGACTTTTAAAGTAATTTCGGTAACCCGACGAATATTATTTTCGACCCGCGACTGGTCGATAATGCCAAGTACACTGGCCATAAGCCCGGCTTCGTGCATAATGCCCTCCTTAACGCACCCATCCTAAACTGTCGAGAAAAATCGTACCGGTCACATCAAACCATGCTAATGCTTTCAAAACATCCTCAGAAGGATTTTCCGGCCATGTGCTTTCGCCAATCCAATCCGTTAAGGTCACGGATAAACGGCCTTGCTCCCGGGAGAGATCCATGTGAAGAGGGAGAAGCCGCATGACATCCGGATTGACATCACGGAGAAGATCAACAAATCGTTGAGGAATGAGATCGAGGGAAGCATGATCGGCATCATCGATGTGTCCTGCTGCCTCATAATCATTGGACTGTGCAATCACGATGAGATGCTGCAGATATTTTTCTAAGGGGAGTTTTGAGCGCAACACAGCCAAAAGGGGCCCTCGACGTCCCCGCACGCTCTGCCACCACTCTAGCATGCTCAGATCCTGACTCTGGGATTCATCCGCATCCGGGTTTGCAACACTGGCTGCAATATTTTGCCAGAAACGGTTTTCGGTCTCCATAAGTTTTTTTCTCATTCCATCATAGTCATTCCACAACCACGATTCGTCGTGAACAATTTGTTCTTCTAACACACGTAACGGGTAATCGTACTGGTAGAGAAACTCGACGGCACGCTGGATTTCTTCCGGCCATTGGCTCCGTTCCTCATACCACTGTTTGACGCTGGCGGCACTCCAGTGGAAGCCAGGGACCCGCCACTGCAAAGTTTGCTCAACAAATGCCCTATGCTCGGCCAGTTCACTTTCCTTCGCATCCCGAAAGACTTGCCAATCCATGTCCTACGACCTTCTTTCTTTTGTTTCTCTTCTTGCCACTTTTTGTTAACGCGGTTGCATGCTAAGAGTTCCGGGGCTCGGACATGCGTTAACGCATTGTCCACACCCTAAACAAATCAATTCAGAGATATCAGGTGCTTGCCCCGGATAAAGTTTCAACGCATTATGCGGTAAGGGACAGGCATTAAGACATGCTCCACCACAATCCTGGCTTTGTGTCAGTTGCCAACAACTGTCAGCATGCAAAACCGCATGTCCGATAGCTATTTCCCATGCTTGCTCCAAGGGTTTTAACGCTCCATGAGGACAGACCCGGCTGCACGGGACATCTCTACACGCCAGACAGGGTTGGCGATTTACATCCATCATCGCCAGGCCTTGATCATCAGGGACGATTGCACCAACTGGACAAGCGTCTGCACAAAGACCACAACCGACGCACTGTTGAATAAACGCGTTCTCGGCAACCGCGCCCGGAGGACGAAATCGCGGCACCGGGACAACTGGATGATCTTCGGGATCTAAAATCTCCGGCTGTACATGTTGCGTCGGGCGTGGAAGCACGAAGATCTCTTGAAAGAACTCGCGACGCGATACGGCGTCATTGCGGCGAATTCGTTTAGGTCTTTGCAGCAATAGCCGAATTAGAAGCATCTGCCCGTCTCCTTACGCCGAAGGTTCGTCATCCTCATTCCCAAATACGTACCGCAATGCATCCTCCATAGCTTGCCGGCCTTCTTCTTCCGACAATTTTTCCAGCACTAAATTCGCCTCGACGAGAACCCAATCTCCCTCATGCAAGTCTTCAATTCCGTCATAGAAGGCATGCCTCGTACGGCCTCCTCCTTCCACCAGGCAACGGGATTCATCAAGAACCTTGACGACTTTGAGCGGAAGCGCCAAACACATGACTATTCTCCTTCCCTGTCTTATCAGGCGCGATATCTAAGAGATCATTGTCGCTCCGGTCAAACGAGACCTCACGGACCGGGGTGCATTGAATGCCCCAACTCCCCAATTTTTCGATGATCACCTGTTCCAGAGCCGTCATCCGGTCTCGTACCACAGGGCTTAGCCCAATGTGCGTGCTCACAATGTCATAGGGTTCCATAGCAATAAACTGCACATCGGGCAATTCCCCAAGCAATTTCAGCGACGTGAGAACGCCGACAATTTCAATCTCGTGCGCCCCGGCGGTAATATGCCATCCCCATTTGACCGCATCTTCGTAACGAAACGCAAAGATGCTTCCTGGAGTTTGGGACATGAGGGCGGCATCGACGATGAGAACATGGTCATACAACGCGATGTGATCCATCAGTTGATACGCTAAGGTTCCCCCGTCCAAGACATCCACAGCTGGCTCAAACCGGTATTTTTCCTGGAGATAATGCGCCATGTGCACACCGAGTCCCTCATCAGAAAACAAAATATTGCCGAGTCCTAAAATCAGTATTTTTTCCATCTGTGCCTACTCCGTTTCCTGAGAGTCAGCCACCTGCATGTGCGTACCGGTCAACATGGTGTCAATCGTGCCATCACGATTTTCCACAGTATTCCAAATCACCATGTAAACATGGCCCACTACGAAGAAAATAATGCTCCATGCCAGCCAAATGTGGACCATCCGTAAGCCAACCAATCCCCCAAACAGCGGGTAAAAGAATCCCAATTGATGATAGATGAAGGATCCAAATCCCGGCCCATTATAGTTGGCACCAAACAGGAGAATTCCGGTTAGTGAGATCAAAATCAACGCCAAATAAAACGCGGCATAAAACGCAAATTGCAACGGACCATAGCGCACACCGGGATGCCGGTACTGCCGGCCAAAAAGCCCATAGTACCGCAACTGCTTTTTCCATGCTTCTTTCGAAAACATAATGCGAGCATCCTTAAATTCGTGTGTGCGGAAAAAATCATAAATCCGGACGATTTCGGTCGCGATCAAAGTGAAACCTGCCATTTCATGTGTCCCCCGGACCCAGTTCATTAAGAAATCCTTCCACGTGGGCACCAAGGGATTATAGAGTATAAAAGGTTGACCAATTTCGAATCCTGTCACAACCAGATAGGCAATTAATCCCACCCGCAACCAGTGCATCCACCTGGTTGCAGGAGAAAATAACACATGTCTGGGTTTCTGAGTCTTTTCTTCCGTCATGGTTTACGATTCCTCCTTCGGGCGTTTATGGCGTAATTCATGCCCCGTTGTTCAGGTCGACTTACACATCGACCTGAAACCGGGCTACTTCTGCGCCTTTGCTGTCGACAATATGCACAGCACATCCAATACAGGGATCAAACGAGTGCACAGTGCGCAGTACCTCCAAAGGTTGATTGGCGACGGCAAGGCGGGTATTGATTAATGATGCTTCATACGGCCCCATTTGGCCCTTGTGGTCACGAGGGCTGGCATTCCATGTACTGGGAACCACCGCTTGATAATGGGTGACCCGGCCATTCTCAATGCGGATCCAATGTCCTAAGGCACCACGGGGCGCATCCAAGAGACGAAACCCTTCCCCAGAAGTATTGGAGGGCGCGGTGTAGGTTTGGGTTTGTCCTTGTCCAACATTTGCCGCCAGTTCATCCACCCAAGCCCCTACCTGCGAGGCAATGATGTCCGCTTCCACAGCTCGGGCAGCTGTACGCCCTACTGTGGAATACCACTCGTCAGGGCTAAAACCTCGGGGCACTGACCGTTCAAAATCTGTCATAGCCTTTTCAATTAGGGGATCTTTTCGGGCACGCCCAATTAACAGTCTCGCTAACGGTCCCGTTTCCATGGGAAGTCCTTGATAACGTGGCGCCTTAATCCAGCTATACTTCCCACTTCGGTTCAAGGCACCATCCGCTTCGTATCCGGTATAATCCGGAATCGTCGATTCCTCGCCAGGATACACGCCCTCATTGGGTCCTTGATACCAGGCTCGGGTCACATCTTCTTTAATTTGATCCGCATTCAGATCGTTAACCATGCCGGTATTGCGGTTGAAGACTCCTGAGGGAAATAGCATCGCCCCTTTAGGCCACGGAATATTGTCTAAAGGAAAAGCCCCATAGGACATGAAATCCGGCACACCATAGCCTTCACCCGATTTCGCTTCCTGGATATACGCATCCGCAATCATGCGGATATCGGGGAGATAAGCATTTTGAATAAACTGGGCACCACTTTGCATTTTGCCCAAGAACTCTGCAACCCGGGACGGATCCACAATATCCATAATGGAGGTCACGCCACCTACCACCAATGACTGCGGATGCGGATTTTTTCCACCGAAAACTGCCATAGCCTGGGCGAGGGTTCGCTGTACCGCTAAAGCGTCGAGATAATGCGAAAGCATGATTAAATCCTGTTCAGGTGTCAACTTATACGAAGGGTTCCCCCAATATCCATTGGCGAAGGGGCCTAACTCTCCGGAAGCCACTAACGCCGAGACTCGTTCCTGGACGGCGCGGAACGTACCGGCACCAGCGTTATACGGTGTGGGAGAATATTTCAACGCCACGGCAGCGGCTTTTTCCGGATCAGCACTTAAGGCCGCCACCACATCAAACCAATCCATCCCATGCAATTGATAAAAGTGAACGACGTGATCATGCAAAAACAATGATGCGTGCAACAAGTTCCGTACAATCCGGGCATCGGTGGGAATTTGAACACCTAAGGCCGCCTCGACGGCTTCGGTTCCAACCCGGTAATGGGTGTAGGTACAGACACCGCAAATCCGCTGGGCAAAAAGTCCCACATCATGAAAATCGCGGTCTTGCATAATGAGTTCGATGCCGCGAAACATGCCCGATGAACTGTAGGCATCTTTCACCACATTATTGGGATCCAAGTCCACTTCAATCCGCAAATGCCCTTCAATACGGGTAATGGGATCAATGGTGAACCGTTTTAACTGAGCCATCATTCTTCCTCCTGTCGTTACTGATTCAAAGGTGGTTTGGGTGGGATGTCCTTAGACTGCGGATTTTTCCAACCAGGTGACTTTTTATCTCGGATCCACGTGGCCGTAGCATGAATGGCAATTCCAGCGACAGCCGCTCCGACAACCACTTCACCCACGGTGTTGGCAGAAGCATCAATCCCGATCCCTAAGGCGGACCCGTAGACTTTCGCACCGAGAGGTTGTTCAAAGGGACTCATCGTGTCCCAAAAGTTGGGTTCGGCGCAACCAATGCACCCGTGTCCCGCGCGAATAGGCCAAGATACTTGCTGATTCCAACGCACTTGCGGACAGTTATTATAGGTGTAGGGGCCCTTGCACCCCATCTTGAACAGGCACCATTCGTTTTGTGCTGCGGTGTCGCCCCAATTCAGCACATATTCCCCGGCATCAAAATGTCCGCGCCTCTCACAGTTGTCGTGAATGCGGTGTGCATAAGCCCATAACGGCCGACCATAGCGGTCTAATGCCGGATTGTCGTTAAACATCACCACTTCCAAAATGGTTCCGACCAAATTGATCGCATTGGCCGGACAGCCTGATATATTGACAACCGGAATGTTTAACCCGTCGCCAATACCTTTTGCCCCCGTCGGGTTAGGCTGGGCAGCTGGGATGCCACCAAAAGCCGCACAGGTTCCTGCGGCCATGACCATTTTGGCGCCAGCGACCACTCTTTTGGTCAAAGAGATACCGGTTTCAGCATTGGCCCCAGTCGTGTAGAAGGTGCCATTGTTTCCTAAGGGCAATGACCCTTCAAAGACGGCGACATATTGTCCTTTGTGTTTAGCAATCACCTCATTCAGACGGTCCATCGCTTGGTAGCCTGCCGCCGCCATCACGGTTTCGTTGTAGTCCAAAGAAATCGTGTCCAAAATCAACGATGCAAATCCCGGGTCAGACGTTCGCAAAAGAGACTCGGTGTTGCCATCACAATCCTGCAAGTTAATCCACACCACCGGAAGCTTTGTGGACACGGCCGCAGCCCGTGCTACCCGGCTTTCAAATACGGGTGGGAGCATTAACGCAGCGGTCATCATAGAACTCCATTTGATGAAATCTCTCCGGGTTAGACCCATGGCAAGAAAACGATCAATAAAATTGCGAGAAACAGTGCCATCAGGATCAATCGCGTTAAGTCTTTGATCTACCTCCCGGACAGCTTGTTGGACATCCTGAGCCGTGTGTTCGGTAATACCTTCCAGTGGACGGCCACTAACTTTGGGCAAATCATCCCAATTAATTGATGAATCCATTCCTATCCCCCTTCTTTGATGATCACGTCTTCTGGTCCTCATTTAAGGTCCCAAAGACGCTAGGGACCAAATAGTGTATGGCATCACGCCTCATTCCTTTCCCCTGTTTTGTACTGGCAGCAGCTATTCACACAAAAAGCGTTGATTCGCCAATTTCAAAAAAGTTCGGGTATCTGTGATGAGCCGGGCCAGTTGAGGGGCTCTAAGGCGCTCTGATGCCCATCCCCAATGAATGGAGACCACGTCGCCCGCATGCACCTCCCAAAGCCGCCCATCGTGGTCCAATTTCCAGTCCACGCGGACAGGTACCGGTTTTCCGATCACCCACTGATCGTCTTTGATCATTACCGGAGGCCTGTTCACGATGAGCTGATTGCCGATTACCGTAATCACTTGTCCCCAGCTAATTCGGCACCCATCTACCATGCCTAACACCCGTTCCATGCGGGGAGCTGAACCCGTCAAGGATTTTTGTAAATAGAGAAAAATGCCAAATACATGAAAATTGTGGTGTGGACGGGCTCCTTTAGTGAGCGAGTCTTTAAGCATGTCAAATCGCGTTGGGGCCATAACTTTTTTGTAATACTGTTCCAAAAACCGGTAAAAATCATAGGGACTAACCCTATCAAGCCACGCATTTCCCAGCCAATAAGCTTCGACAACCCGTTCATCCAGGGGATCTTCAATCCCGACACTGTGAGCAATCAAACGCAGGTAGGGATAGGCACCTTCAAAATTTTTGGCCATATCTCTTAACCCACCATCGACTTTTTGGGCCGCCATGTATTGATATAAGCCGGCATGATCCTCACCGCCGCAGTAGCCTAAGCGGTTAGGAGGAAATGCATAGCGACTAAATCGCAAAAGTCCTTGCGTATCACTTTCTACTGTTTGCACGCGTGCTTACTCCTTTGGCAAGGAAGGATTTTGGTCCCGAGTGCTTGTGTCTTCTAAGCCTTTTTGGGCATCTTTAAACATCTTGAGCGTCTTACCTAACGAGGATCCGAGCTCGGGCAAACGTCGGGGGCCAAAAATCAACAACACTACGACCAACAAAATAATCAGATGAGCAGGATCTAATAAATTGGTCCACATGATAGATTTCCTCCTTATTCCTGGTTAAAAATGGCACTTTATTAACAAATACGGGGCAACGGATCTCCGACGAGCATATCCAACACCCTTGTGCCTCCTAAAAGTGTCTGTAAAAACACCATGCCTCGTGGTTCTTCTTGCACTTCTCCGATAATGCGAGCATCTTGCCCTTTGGGATGCTGACGCATGAGGGATAAGGCCTCGTCCGCCCGCTCTTTCGCGACCACCACAAGCATTTTGCCTTCATTAGCGATCGTTAAGGGGTCAAGGCCCAAGATCTCACAGGCTCCACGGACGGATTCCTTCACAGGTACAGCGTCTTCATAAACTTTTATGGCCACGTCTGAACTGACCGCCATCTCATTCAGCGTAGTCGCCACTCCACCGCGCGTTGGGTCTTTTAAAGCATGAATGGCACTGCCCATATGAACAAAGAGATGATGAACGAGGTCATACAAACTTTGGGTGTCACTTTGCACTTCCGATTCCATCTCCAAACCTTCTCGTCGCAGCATTACCGCAATGCCATGATCGCCCACACTGCCGCTAATGAGGACCTTGTCACCCGGTTGAATCAAATGCTGGCCCATAGGCCAGGTACGTTCCACAATTCCAATTCCTGCCGTGTTAATATACAGGCCGTCACCTTTCCCGCGTGGCACCACTTTGGTATCGCCGGTGACGATAGATATTCCCAGTTCTTTGGCATGTACTGCAATGCTTTCTAGGACTTCCCGCAAGAGCGCGACCGGTAAACCTTCTTCTAAAATCAGCCCTAAAGACAAAGCGATGGGCCGGGCACCACTCATGGCCAAATCATTGACCGTGCCATTCACCGCTAAATCGCCGATATTGCCGCCAGGAAATTTTACCGGGCTGACGGTATAGCTATCCGTGGTAAAGGCTAATTCGGGTAAGTTACCATTATCTAGGGAAACAAACCGGCTCAAAGGCAGCACTGCAGCATCATCGAGGGCATCCAATACGGGATTAGCAAGAATCGGCCGAATTAGCCCTTCAATCAATTCATGACTGGATTTCCCACCGGCCCCATGACTCATGGTGATTATGTCCTGTTTTAATGTCATGTGTCGCCGCCTGGCCTGCTGCGCTTTCGTAATATTGTCTAAAACCTCTTCTTGAGTTCTTCGAACCTGACCCATCACAACTTCCCTCCTGTCAGTTGCTGTCGTTCCCGCGCCATAGAATACCGGCCGTAATTGTAATAGGCTGCACAAGCCCCTTCCGAAGACACCATACAGGTGCCAATAGGATGCTCTGGAGTACACGCGGTCCCAAAGACCCCACACTCCCATGGTCTAATCGTGCCGCGCAAAACCGAACCACACTGACACGCAGGATGATCAGGAACTTTACGACCAGGGATTGCAAAACGCTGTTCCGCGTCAAACTCGGCAAAGGCTTTTCGCAATTTCAAAGCACTATAGGGAATCGTGCCAAGCCCCCGCCACTCGAATTCCTCACGGGGTTCCATGGTCTCGTCAATCATGCGCCTGGCTAAGACATTCCCTTGGGGTGATACCACGCGGCTATATTGGTTTTCCACTTGCCGCACCCCTTTCCTCAATTGACGCACCACCATCAACACCGATTGCAAAACATCAAGGGGTTCAAATCCCGAGATCACCACGGGTTTGTCATAATCACGGACAATGAACTCATAGGGATCCATACCGATCACCATGCTGACATGTCCTGGCGCGAGAAAAGCCGTAATGTCTAAATCCGGCGCGTCGAGTAAAGCTTTCAAGGCTGGAATGAGCATGACATGATTGTTAAATACACTAAAGTTGGTTACGCCCAACGTTTTGGCGCGCGCAATCGTTACGGCTGTCGATGGCGTCGTGGTATCAAATCCGATCGCAAAAAAGATGACCTGTTTATCCGGATTTTGTTGCGCAATTTTTAGCGCATCCAGTGGAGAATAGACAAAGCGCACATCAGCCCCTTGCGCTTTAATGTCTAAAAGACTGAACTGTGAACCCGGGACCCGCATCATATCAGCAAAGGTGGTAAAAATAACACCGGGAATTTGGGCCAATGCCATGGCATCATCCAAGCGGCCTATGGGCAAAACACAGACCGGACATCCAGGGCCATGGACCATTTCTACGTTCTGCGGCAATAAATCTTCTAACCCATATTTGAAAATGACGTGCGTATGGCCTCCACAGACTTCCATAATCTTGATCGGCATCTTATCTGAGATACGGGCAATTTCTTCGGACACCCGTGCGACAAGGTCTTTGTCGCGATACTCATCCATATATTTCATGGCCTACTCCTTACTGGTCAGTCGTTGAGTCGTTTTCGGTAACAATACCGAGCGCAACGCCCCCGTGCACTAAGACTTTTTGTCCAGCGTGTGGGGTTTCTATGAGGGATACATCAATTCGTACCGGCCCCCGTGCGCTCAATGCTACCGCGTCATACAAAGATTCCACGCGTTCAATTTCCATGGTTTCGGCAGCATCACTACATGTCACACATACGGGTTCGTTGTCCTCATGGGACGCTGCCGGAACCGTTAGATACCACGTTGCCTTCATCATTTGGGCTCCTTAGGCTCGTGCGTGTCAGACGACATTAAATCCCATAACATCAATTCGTCCTGGTAGTTTTCAGGTCCCAAATTGTGAAGTTCTTGCAACATACTCTGAGCTTCATGGTCGTTAATTTTATTCATGGCAAATCCCACATGAATCACGACCCAATCGCCTGGTGCAATCGCAATGCCCTGTTGTTTCAACAGCGACACATCAACACGCCGTTTGACTCCAGTAACCTCCAATTTGGCTTCGGTCTCATTTTCAATTTCTACGATTTTGCCCGGAATGGCTAAACACATGGCTGGTACTCCTTTCCAATCTTTGGGTTTTGTGTGGCGCGGGCGGCCAAAATAGCCTGAGCCACCACTGCCTGGCCATAACTCAGCCCGCCATCATTAGGGGGAACTTTCTCGTTCACCTTAAGGTCATAACCCCGTGCGGCTAGCCGATTTCTCAGGGCCTTGACGAAAACGCGATTTTGCATCACGCCGCCCGCCGCTACAACGTGCGCAATGCGCTGCTTTTCTGCGACATCAGCGGCCGCATCGGCAAACATCCAGGCCAAGGTTTTGTGAAATCGGCCGGCAATTATCCGCTGGTCTTCGTGGTGCAACAAATCGGTCATGACAGCCCGGATCAGCGGAAAGGGATCAATTATTCCGGTTTGAAGAGGGCTCGCCATGACAGGCAATGCATACGGTTCGACATCTTCCCGGGCGAGTTGTTCAAGTTCCATGGCCGCTTGGGCTTCATAATCTACCGCTATTCGCCCCGTGATTAAAGCTGCTGCGGCATCAAAAAGCCTGCCTGTGCTCGATGTTGGATGGTTATGCACGTTCTGTTCCAGCAGTTGTTTCACAAGGCGCCACGATTTTAGCGGCACGGCACGAACAAACTCCAAGGGAAATTGCAGCCATGCATCACCAAAAATCAGTTGAAGATAAGTCGCCGCGATACGCCAGGGTTCACGAATAGCACGATCACCGCCCACTAACGGGACATAACGCACATGGCATGCCCGCTGAAAATCGGTGAGACGGGCTACCAAAATTTCCCCACCCCAGATCGCCCCATCGTCGCCGAGACCCGTGCCATCTAAGGCTAATCCCACCGCCCGGTCCGTTATGACATGCTCGCCCATGACAGCAGCAATGTGAGCGTGGTGATGCTGCACTTTAATGATTTCGGCGTCAGGCCAAGCACTGGCCACATGACTTGACGCATATTGCGGGTGAAAATCGACAGCAATGGTGGCCGGTTCAATATCACCGAGAGCGAGCATGTGGGCTAGAACATAGCGGTAGCGGTCTTGCACAAGGGTGGTATCTAAATCGCCTATGTGCGGGCTCAAAATCGCTTCATCACCCTCGGTCAGACAAAAGGTGCTTTTCATATGGCTGCCAAGGGCTAAAGTCGATATGGGAACCGAGGTGGGTAGTTTGATCGGTGAAGGCACAAATCCACGAGCTCGCCGTAAGATAAGGGGCCTACCATTATCAGCAACTTGTACCACAGAATCATCCACAGGAATCTCTATCCGGCGGTTATGACGTAATATCCCATCCACTTGGTGAACAAAAGATCCCATGGTCTGATCCTCGAATATCACCGGTTCTCCATGATGATTGGCACTTGTCATGACAACAATGGGGGGATATCCTTCTGCTTTGAGCTGTTCAAGAATGAGGGCATGTAATGGTGCATAAGGGAGCATCACGCCCACTTTCATCAGCCCAGGAGCAATCAGGTCCGATAAGAGGGAATCATCTCGGCGATGAGCCAGCAACACAATCGGGGCCACAGGGGAGGATAATAAGGCTTCTTCTTCGGGCGTCACCACGCAAAACTTGCGGATAGTATCCACATCACGGGCCATTAACGCAAAGGGTTTGCTCGGTCGCGCTTTTATCTGTCGAAGACGTTCGATGCTCTCATCATTCCATGCCGCGCAAGCTAAGTGATATCCCCCAATGCCTTTAATGCCCACAATATCTCCTTGAGCTAGCAGGCGACTCACTTGATCAAGAACTGGTCCCGTGAAACTCTCATCATCTGTCAGCAGTTCAAGCGTTGGACCACATGATAAACAGCCTGTGGCTTCCGCATGAAACCGTCGGCTACCCGGATCGCGATATTCTTCGTCGCAATTTTCACATAATGGAAAATCTACCATCGTTGTTGCCATGCGGTCATAGGGAAGAGTTTCAATGACGGTAAAACGCGGACCACATTGCGTACAGGCATTAAATGGATAGCCAAAGCGCCGGTTAGACGGATCAAACAGTTCGTTGCGACATTCTGGACACAAGGCCACGTCTGGTGGAATAGTGAGTGCACGGCGAATGCCTTGTGTGCTATCCTGAATGGCGAAACTAGTCACATGGTGAATGTCGCAATTCTCCTCACGGATGCGTGTAATCGTCGCAAGCCCTGGCAGATCTGTCACGAGTTTTGAACGAAATGTCTGGATAAAGTGATAAGGACCTTCCACTTCAATAATGACACCTTGCCCATCATTGCGGACAAACCCGTTTAATTTGGTTAATTGCGCAAGGTGATAGACAAAGGGACGAAACCCTACACCTTGTACCGTTCCTTCCACAATGAAGCGCACTCGTCGAATATCAGTGGTCACCGTCATATTTTCCACCATAGGTCGCCGACACTTTCTGAGTTAAAAAATTTTATAAGACCTTTTAGAAAAATTACCCAAGACTATAAATATTTCTATAGCGAGTATAAAGTGACATTGAACTCTGCCCATAGGTCCATTCGACCCTACTTTTATGGTCGTATAAGCTAAATTTTTGTTCGCTATCAGTGTTCGTATAACTGTTTCTAAAGAACTATTGCTAATGATCGGCTGACTAACTTATCCATAGGATTTTTCAGTAAAATGACTTTTATCCCGTGATGGCTCATTTGTTGAATGCTAATAAGTCAAACGGAGTATTTGCTGGCACTACTTTATGATTCTTGTTCTTCACGGCAAATGAACATAAAAACGCCCTCATTCATCGAGAGCGTTTTGCAGTAACCCAAAAAATCACATGATCTCTAAAAGGTAATCGTCGAATCAGCGTCCAGAGCTTCTTCCATAAACGCAGTGGCTCCAGCCGTGGTAATGCCGTCCACTAAATCATCCGCGGAAATCCCCATAAGGTCCATCGTCATTTGACATGCAATAAATGTCACGCCCATTTCCATGGCGGATTCCCGCAATTCTTTGACTGTCGGAATATCTTTAAGACGATCTTGAAAAGGTTCGAGAAGCGGAATCATTGGATATTGCGGGTCCTTGAAAAGCATTTGAAGCCCACCAAAAGTACAAAAGACAATGACCTGGACATCCATTGTGGCGGCCGCGTTGGCTATATTTAAGACTTTATAGGCCGAGTCGATATTTTCGCCACTGGCAATAATCGCAACCTTCTGCAATGAGTATTCCCCCTTTGCTGTTCACGTTCTTATCCACGATTATTGCGCATTGGGTGAAAAGAAATTAGGCCTTATGGGGGAAGGATATAAGGGCTTAATGGACCCAATTTATTGAATTGTGAAGGATTTCACCGGAAAAAAAATCCGTGCAGCGGCGTGTTTACTAAACAGGGTCAAATAACATGTCCATACGTTCCCAAGCCATAAGTATTCCTTTAACCGGTTGAACCGAATCGTGATTGCAGCGTTCAGTGCGATCAAAAAAACCCCTCTCATCATCCCTGAGAGGGGCATAAAAAATATCTGTCGGCACCACTGGGCCTCCCAGATCCCGACGGATCCAGTACCACCAGCGGCCGCGTGGGGGACGACCGTGTGCGAGATGGGAACGGGTCAACACACGCGACCTAAAGCACCGACAAACTTCGGGGCTCCACAGACCCTCACAACTTCACAGGAGAAAGATCTCGACCGATTAGTATGGTCTCGCTCCGCCCGTTACCGGGTGTCCACGGACCACCTATCTACCCACTGGTCGTGTGGGGGTCTCGTGGCGGCCCATAGGCCGCCTCGGATACCTCATCTTGGGGTCGGTTTCGCGCTTAGATGCGGTCAGCGCTTCTCCGCTCCGAACCTAGCTTCCCAGCGCTGCATTGGGCAACACAACTGGGCACACCAGCGGTTCGTCCACTCCGGTCCTCTCGTACTAGGAGTCGCGCCCCTCAAGTATCCACCGCTTACGACGGAGAGGGACCGAACTGTCTCACGACGTTCTGAACCCAGCTCACGTACCGCTTTAATTGGCGAACAGCCAAACCCTTGGGACCGACTTCAGCCCCAGGATGCGATGAGCCGACATCGAGGTGCCAAACCTTCCCGTCGATATGGACTCTTGGGGAAGATCAGCCTGTTATCCCCGGGGTAGCTTTTATCCGTTGCGCGATGGCCCTGCCACGCGGTGCCACCGGATCACTAAGCCCGCCTTTCGGCTCTGCTCGCGTTGTCACGCTCGCAGTCAAGCTCCCTTGTGCCTTTGCACGCCCTGCACGCTGTCCAACCGTGCTGAGGGAACCATGGGGCGCCTCCGTTACGCTTTAGGAGGCGACCGCCCCAGTCAAACTGCCCCCCTGCCACTGTCCCGCGCCGGGTGCCGGCGGCGGTTAGATCGTGCACGCCGTGAGGGTGGTATCCCAAGGATGGCTCCCCCGCCGCTAACGCGGCGGCTTCTCCGCCTCCCACCTATCCTGTACACACGTCGCGCGCGTTCCATGGCAGGCTACAGTAAAGCTCCACGGGGTCTTTCTGTCCAGTCGTAAGTATCCTGCATCTTCACAGGACTTGCAATTTCACCGAGTCTCTCGTTGAGACAGTGCCCAAGTCGTTACGCCTTTCGTGCGGGTCGGAACTTACCCGACAAGGAATTTCGCTACCTTAGGACCGTTATAGTTACGGCCGCCGTTGACTGGGGCTTCGGGTCGGAGCTTGCACCCCTCACCTTAACCTTCCAGCACCGGGCAGGCGTCAGCCCCTATACGGCGTCTTACGACTTCGCAGGGACCTGTGTTTTTGGTAAACAGTCGCTTGGGCCGCTGTAGTGCCCCCGGCCGCGGCTGCGGCCGGGCCCCCTTCTCCCGAAGTTACGGGGGTAATTTGCCGAGTTCCTTAACGAGAGGTCACTCGCGCGCCTGAGGCTCCTCGCCTCGCCTACCTGTGTCGGTTTCGGGTACGGACACCCGATCACTCCAGTTGCACTTTTCTCGGTGGTCCGCCGAGCTCTCTTCCGTACTTGCGGTTCCGTCCCCCTTGCGGGACGCCCACGACCAACGGGGCGCAGACCCCCGCGGACCACGTCCTGCTCCCTTCGCCGTGATCGGCTGGTCACGGAATCTCCACCGTGTCTCCATCGACTACGCCTCAACGGCCTCGCCTTAGGCCCGACTAACCCGGAGCGGACGATCCTGCCTCCGGAACCCTGCGGCTTTCGGCGGGCCCGATTCTCACGGGCCTTTTCGCTACTCATACCGGCATTCGCACTCCGCCGCGGTCCACGCACGGTTCCCCGCACGCTTCGCCCCCCGGCGGACGCTCCCCTACCACCGGCCTCCGCAAGGAGGCCGATTCGCCGCTTCGGTAGACCACTTAGCCCCGCACATTCTCGGCGCCGCGCGACTGCGACCAGTGAGCTATTACGCACTCTTTCAAGGATGGCTGCTTCTAAGCCAACCTCCTGGCTGTCTCGATCACGCGACGACCTTTGCCACTCAGTGGTCATTTGGGGACCTTAGCGGACGATCTGGGCTCTTACCCTTTTGACCTTGGAGCTTATCCCCCAACGTCTGACTCTCTCCCGCCTACCGACGACTTTGTCGTTTGCGAACAGGCAGTAATCCTTCACGGACCCCTTCCATTCACAGAGCGCTACCCCGTCGGTATTGGTCGGGGAGGCTCGCCCTCAAGCGATTTCGGGGAGAACCAGCTATCTCCGTGTTCGATTGGCATTTCACCCCTAGCCGCCGCTCGTCCCAGCCCTTTTCAACGGACACGGGTGCGGCCCTTCATCCCGGCTTAAGGGGATTGCAGCCTGGCGCCGGCTAGATCACACGGTTTCGGGTCGACCGGCGGCCACTGGCCGCCCTCTTCAGACTCGCTTGCGCTGCGGCTCCCGACCTCCCGGTCGTTAACCTCGCGGCCTGCCGGTCACTCGCCGGTTCATTCTTCAATAGGCACGCCATCATGAGGCGAACCCCACTCTGACGGCTTGACAGCACACGGTTTCAGGATCTCTTTCACTCCCCTCCCGGGGGGCTTTTCACCGTTCCCTCACGGTACTCTGCGCTATCGGTGACGGATGGTCGGGAGTCTTGGGCGGTGGGCCGCCCGGCTTCCCACGGTCTTCCACGAGGACCGTGGTACTCTGGAACCTGTCCCGGTCTGCGCGCGTCTGCTCCGACGGGGCTCTCACCCGCTAGGGCGCTGCATTCCAACAGCTTCGGATCGACGGCGCAGAGCCGGTGTCGGTCGACATACGCCGACAAGACAGGCCCGCAACCCGCCCGAGGCGCCGGTATGTCCGGTCACGCCTCGAACGTTTGGACTCGTCCCGGTTCGCTCGCCGCTACTACGGGATTCGCTGACGCTTTCTCGACGCAGGTACTGAGATGTTTCAGTTCCCCGCTTTGGACTCGGTTTCGCCCTGTGGCGAACCGTCCAGACCTGCCGGTCTGGGGGTTTCCCCATTCGGTGACCCTCGGATCGTTGCGTGCGACGCCGCTCCCCGAGGCCTTTCGTGGCGTGCCACGACCTTCTTCGCCCCATCCGCACCCGAGGCATCCCCCGTGTGCTGGTTGTCTCTTTCTCCTGTAAAGTTGTCAAGGTCCGCCGGCCGCGGCGCTCTGCGCCGCCGTCGGTCCTCGGAAACCATATCGTCATGTGAAGCTCCCTAGAAAGGAGGTGATCCAGCCGCACCTTCCGATACGGCTACCTTGTTACGACTTCACCCCAATCACCGACCCCACCGTCGACGGGACCCTCCGCGGATGCGGTTGGATCGCCCGGCTTCGGGTGTGGCCGACTCTCGTGGTGTGACGGGCGGTGTGTACAAGGCCCGGGAACGAATTCACCGCCCCATGCTGATGGGCGATTACTAGCAATTCCGGCTTCATGCAGGCGAGTTGCAGCCTGCAATCCGAACTGAGATCCCGTTTGAAGGATTGGCTCCGGCTCGCGCCGTCGCATCCCGTTGTCGGGACCATTGTAGCACGTGTGTAGCCCAGAACATCAAGGCCATGCGGATTTGACGTCATCCCCACCTTCCTCCGGTTTGTCACCGGCAGTCTCGTGTGAGTGCCCGGCCGAACCGCTGGCAACACACGACAAGGGTTGCGCTCGTTGCGGGACTTAACCCAACATCTCACGACACGAGCTGACGACAACCATGCAGCACCTGCGCTCGCTCCCCGAAGGGCCCGCCGCTTTCGCGGCGCTCACGAGCGTGTCCAGTCCTGGTAAGGTTCTGCGCGTTGCGTCGAATTAAACCACATGCTCCACTGCTTGTGCGGGCCCCCGTCAATTCCTTTGAGTTTCAACCTTGCGGCCGTACTCCCCAGGCGGGGTACTTAGTGCGTTAGCTCCGGCACCGCCCGGTGGACCCGGGCGACACCTAGTACCCATCGTTTACGGCGTGGACTACCGGGGTATCTAATCCCGTTCGCTCCCCACGCTGTCGCGCCTCAGCGTCAGGGCCAGGCCAGTGCGCCGCCTTCGCCACGGGTGTTCTTCCTGATCTCTACGCATTTCACCGCTCCACCAGGAATTCCACGCACCTCTCCTGCCCTCTAGCGCGACCGTTTAGCCGCCCTCCTCCGGGTGAGCCGGAGGCTTAAAACCGCTACGTATCGCACCGCCTACACGCCCTTTACGCCCAGTAATTCCGGACAACGCTTGCCCCCTACGTCTTACCGCGGCTGCTGGCACGTAGTTTGCAGGGGCTTCCTCCGTCGGTACCGGCTCCCCGGCCCTTCCGGGCCGGTCTTCGTCCCGACAGACAGAGCTTTACAACCCGAAGGCCGTCTTCACTCACGCGGCGTTGCTCCATCAGGCTTGCGCCCATTGTGGAAGATTCCCTACTGCTGCCTCCCGTAGGAGTCTGGGCCGTGTCTCAGTCCCAGTGTGGCCGTTCACCCTCTCAGGCCGGCTACCCATCGTCGCCTTGGGAGGCCCTTACCCCCCCAACTAGCTAATGGGCCGCGAGCTCCCCTGTGAGCGCCTGTTGCCAAGCTTTCTTCCGGTTCCCCGGAACGTATGCGGGATTGCCGCGCCTTTCGGCCCGATATCCCCCACTCACAGCCCGATCACTCACGTGTTCCTCACCCGTCCGCCGCTGACCCGAAGGTCCGCTCGACTTGCATGTATTACGCACGCCGCCAGCGTTCGTCCTGAGCCAGGATCAAACTCTCCATGACTCATTTCTGTCTTCTGACGTGATTCGATAACTTTCACTTCAACATGACGATATAGTTTTCAAGGACCGACTGCCCGAGGTCTTGACCTCGTGGCCGTGCTGCCCTGTCGGACAGCTTTGATATAATAACACCTTTTATGAGTTGATGCAACACTATCTTTTCCCTTTTTACACTGCGTTATGTTACCATCAAAAGATAATGGGAAAAACCTTTTGGAGGTCACAAACGATTATGGCATGGATGTCTTTACAGTCATTACGCATTACCGTGGGCGGCAAAACGCTTGTGACCGATATCACCTTAAATATCAGTGCCGGTGATCGCATCGGCATTGTCGGACCCAATGGTATGGGTAAAACAACCTTCTTATCAATAGTAGCCGGGACACTGGAACCCGATGCGGGAACTAGGAAACTCTTCGGAGAACCCAAAATCGCGCAGCTGAGTCAATGGCAGCCGGTGTCATGCCCAACCATTTGGGACTGTGCATATTTCTCTAACCAGGAAATCCACCACTTGGCAGACCAATTGCAGCAAATCGAAACGGCCATGACCCAAACGGACCTAGGTGTTGACCAGCTCAATGATTTAATGGAACGCTGGGGCGCCTTGTCCGAACGGTTCACCGATTTAGGGGGCTACGAATGGGAAGCCCGCGTCAAATCGCATCTCTTAGCGATGGGCTTTTTTGAAAGTCGCTGGAGTGATTCACCCAACCACTTATCGGGAGGGGAAAAACACCGTCTAGCGCTCTTGCAGGTGTTATTGTCCGGTGCTGATATCTGGCTCTTAGACGAACCCAATAATCATCTCGATATCACCACAATAGAATGGTTAGAACAACAAATACGCGCCTTTCAAGGAGCTGTCATCTTGGTATCCCATGACCGCGCCTTTCTTGACCATACGACCACGCGGATTATCTCGTGGGAAGATGGTTTCTTTTGGTCGATATCCGGAACCTGGAGCAAATATCATCATTTACGCGAAGAACGCCTACGTAATGAAATCAATCGGTATCAACGGCTATTAGAAGAACAAAAACGGCTAGAAGATTATATTGCCCGTTACCGCAGTGGCAGTCGTGCCAAACTGGCCCAAAGCCGGATGAAGCGCTTAGATAAGTTAGATAAGATGGAAGTCATCAAACCAGCTCCTACTGAACGCCGTAGTCCCCAGTTATTACACAACAGTCTCGCCAAAAGTAGTCGAGAGCCTTTAGCCACCATACAAAACCTCGTCATCAGACGCCCTCACCGCACGTGGCAACCATTAACCTTTAAAATTCCACAAGGCGCTAAAATTGCCTTAGTCGGAGCCAATGGAACGGGGAAATCCTCGTTAATGGACACCATTTATCAATCACCCGCCGAAATCCATTGGCACCAAGACGTTCAGATCGCCTATCTCAAGCAAGACGCCGTGTTGCAATTGCCCGAAGGAATTACGGCTATCGACTATTTGTACCAGCAAGGGTTCGAACGCGAGGAAATCTACTTTGTCGGTCATCACTTTGGTTTACCCCGGGAATTGCTAGAAACTTCGCTGGATAATTGGTCAGGTGGCGAACGAATCCGCTTGAAACTGCTCGAAACTTTAATGGTGCCTAGTCACTTGCTTCTCTTAGACGAACCCACCAACCATTTGGATATTACTATGCGTTTAGCTTTGGAATCTTTGATTCAAGATTATCCCGGCTCCGTGATTATCGCGAGTCATGACCGAGCGTTTTTGCAAGCTACCAGCACGCACACCCTATGGTCCACGGGACAAGAATTTATCTGGGATAAAGAATCGTATCAAGTGGGACGCAGTATTCCGCAGTCCCAATAACCCAAAATGGCTCCCCGTAGGGAGCCATACGATATCTGTAAAGTCTTTAATTCGCCAGTCCCAAAAGGTGTGCCGCATTGTTATAGAGCACGTCAGGCAAGACTTCGTCCAAAAATCCTAACCGCAAGAAGTCTTCTACGGTTTGTTTCATCGGACGAAACGGGTAGCCTGTACCAAATAATAGCTGGTGACGCATAAAACCATTCGCGGCTTCAACAAACGTCTTGGAACCGGCCACAAAGAGATAGAAATCTGGTGATACCAAAACATTTTCATGTTTAAAGGCGACACCAATCATTTCGTCGACAAATGGATAGCCGCCGTGAGAGACCACAATTTTCAACCGGGGAAAAGCATTTGCCACCGCGCCAATATTGGCAGGATGGGCAAATCGCAAATCAACAGAGGTTGGCCCTGTCATCAGGAAGACGGGTAAAGATAAGCGCTGGCATTCTTCGTACACCGGAAATAACCGGGCATCATCCGCTTGAAGCGGCTCTGCTAAAAACGCGGGATCCATATTGACGCCCTGTAACCCCAAGTCTTTAATGTGCCGTACTTCATCTACCGCTCCGGCCACCCCGAGTGCTAACGGATCCACTGCTCCAATCCCAATGAGTCGGGTAGGAGCCGTTTGCACAAGGGCACGCACCTCATCATTGGGAATGCGCACCGCGGGTGTGCTTCGTCCCGTAATCACGGCATGCGTAATTCCCGCATCATCCAAGGCAGACAGGTAGGCATTCACATCTTGGTGGGCGAGAAAATGATCGATGTCATGGGCACCGACCCGTTTGCCGAGCCAGCGAACAACTTCTACCTCTGGGCCTTGGCCATTTTTGCCATAAAAGGGGTGTAAGAAGGTGGGGCGATTTCGCATGTCAATAATCCTCTGTGTGGCCATTGAATCATCCCTTTATCCTAAATTTTTCAGTACCCAGGATTTATTATTCTAGGCACAATGTCATTATACTATGTTTAACTCTATTGTCAATTTTTCTCCCTACCCTCTCTCCCCGCATGCATGAAAAAAGCGCCGCTTTTAGCAGCGCTTTTTCATGATCCCGTTTACCAAGAAACGTCATTAAAATCGTTCCGCAACCACTTTCATTTGCATAAAGAGCAACAAATAGTCGGGACTTCCGGTTTTCGAATCGGTCCCTGACATATTGAATCCCCCAAAGGGATGGGCGCCCACAATGGCTCCTGTACATTTGCGGTTAATGTATAAGTTACCGACTTCAAATTCGTCAGCGGCTTGTTCAATGCGCTCTCTTCGGGCTGTGTAGACCGAACCGGTTAAGCCATATTCTGTATCGTTCGCGATTTTTAAGGCATCGGACCAGTCTTTGGCCCGAATAACGGCGAGAACCGGCCCAAAGACTTCTTCTTGTTCGAGCTTACTGCCTGGGGCGACATCAGAGAAAATCGTCGGGGGAATGAAATATCCCTCACCATCTAATGTCGTTCCACCTGTTTGTAACTTGGCGTTTTCTTTTCCCCACTGGATATAGCCAAAGATTTTTTCGTACGCTTTTTCATCGATGACGGGCCCCATGTGATTATTCAAGTTATCTGCAGGACCCACCCGCAATTTTTTCGTCCGCTCTACAATCTTGGATAAGAGCAAATCATAAACATCATCGACAATAATGGCACGAGAACACGCGGAGCATTTTTGCCCTTGAAATCCAAATGCTGAGGTGACAATGCCTTCTGCTGCGGCATCCAGGTCAGCCGTTTCATCGACGACAATGGCATCTTTACCGCCCATTTCGGCGACCACCCGCTTAATCCATTTTTGACCGGGGGATACCTGAGCCGCTAGCTGATTAATGCGTAATCCCACTTCACGAGAACCCGTAAAACTAATAAACCGGGTCAAGGGATGTGTCACAATATAATCACCAATTGTGCCTCCATCACCGGGAACAAAGTTCAAAACCCCTGATGGTAAGCCTGCTTCCCGCATAATCTCTGCAAAATGGGCTCCGATGATAGGCGTCGCGCTTGCCGGCTTTAAAATGACGCAATTCCCCGTGACAATCGCCGCTGAGGTCATACCCGTCAAGATAGCGAGTGGAAAGTTCCACGGAGGAATAATCGCCCCCACACCCAACGGCACATAAAACGCACGGTCTTCTTCATCGTCTAAGGGAATTAGGGGGACCGGTTCAGACAGTCTTTCCATTTGCCGTCCATAATACTCCAAGAAATCAATGGCCTCAGCTACGTCAGCTTCCGCTTCTGTCCATGTTTTCCCCGCTTCATATACTTCTAATGCGGATAAAAACAATTTACGCCGCCGCATTATCGCTGCCGCTTTATAGAGGTAGCGAGCACGCATCGGCCCCGGCACTTTTTTCCATTGGGCAAATGCTTTCCATCCGGTTTCAAGAGCCATATCAATATGGCTCGTGTCCGCTTTAGAGACCGACCCGATGACTTGCTGGGGATTTGATGGATTCACCGATACAATTTTCTTTTCGGTATCTATTCGATCCGCGCCAATGACTAGCGGATAGGATAATCCAAATTGCGACCGTACCTCACGTAATGCCTCTTCCATGGCCTTGCGATTTTCTGGGACAGAAAAGTCTGTCAATGGCTCATAATGATAAGGTTTAATCGCCATAATTAGGTTTCCTCCTATTGAGATTGACTATATGCTGCTTGAAACCGGGCAAAGAGGTCCGGGTTGTGACGATCAACGCGAGACGCATGGCCTTGTTGGACAAAAATGTGCTCCGTCATGCCTCGGCTCGTTTCTTGTTGCGTTATGTCATCCCTTAGTACGCGATAAGTAAATCGAGCTCTCGTTGGACTTAATCCCGTCAATTCCACGTCCACCGCCACCAAATCCCCAGGATGCATCGCATGAAAAAACTGTGCTTCAGCATGTCTAACTAACAACTCAATACCACGCGGTCTCAAGATCTTATAATAGTCCAAATCATGAGCCATAAGCCATTGAATTCGACTTTCGGAAAACCAATCAAAAAGATGAGCATGATAGATAATCCCGGCCACATCGCACTCGGCCCAGCGTACCTGAGTTCTCCATATCAGCATAATAAACCCCCGTTTAAATGGGAATCGGTCAAAATCATAATAAAAAAACCGCGACCATCGCGGTATAATATTTTTCTTCTATTCGTAAACAAGTGGTAGCCCCAAGCGGATTCGAACCGCTGTTTCCGGAATGAGGGTCCGGCGTCCTAGGCCTCTAGACTATGGGGCCACAAATTTGGCTGGGGGACCAGGATTCGAACCTAGGCGAGGTGATCCAGAGTCACCTATGCTACCGCTACATCATCCCCCAGCAGCAGCATTTATTATACTCGCCCGATCATATCATTGCAAGAGATTTCAATGTGTGGATATTTCCAGTACCAGACACAGACACTAGACCAAAAAGGCTTGTGACACGAATCATATCGACGTAGACTATGATAATAGGAAAGGAGTGCATTGTCCATGGCAAAAAAGAATGCGGCCTGGTACGGTCATGATTTTGGTCTATCGTTTAGGATGTTTATCACCATGTTCCTATTGGCCGCCTTATATCTCGCGTTCATCGTGGTTCTATGGCAATTGCATGTGAGTCTCTTTTTATTGATCCTGATCATTGGTGGATTAGCTCTGAGCCAATATTATTTTTCGGATGACTTAGTTCTCCTCTCCACAGGTTCTCAAATTTTAACGCCGCAGCAAGCGCCGCGATTAACCAGTATGGTCGAGCGCCTAGCCCAACTGGCCGATGTGCCTGTCCCGCGTTTGGCCGTCATGCCAACACGGATGCCCAATGCCTTTGCTACAGGGCGTAATCCTAAACATGCTGTCATTACGGTAACGCAAGGATTGGTGGACCAATTATCGGACCAGGAACTGGAAGCTGTATTGGCGCACGAACTGACGCATATTAAGAATCGTGACGTGGCCGTCATCACGATTGCCAGCTTTTTTGCGATGATTGCTTCATTCATCGTGCAACAATTTTTCTTCTTTGGGTTAATGGCGGAAGATGACCGCGACCGGCGCGGAGGTCAGGCCATTATATTCGTGTGGTTCGCTTCGTTAGTGGTATGGGCGTTAAGTTATGTGTTAATACGAACCCTATCGAGGTACCGCGAATATGCAGCCGACCGTGGTTCGGCCATTCTCACTGGTCACCCGGGATATTTAGCGAGCGCGTTACGGCGTATCAGCGCCAACATAAACCGGACTCCGCAAAGAGATTTGCGGCAGGCGGAAAATTTCAACGCGTTCTTCATTATGCCAGCTATCCGCAAGGACAGCATCATGGAACTCTTTGCAACCCATCCCTCGTTGGAGCACCGGATCGATCGCCTCGAGAAATTGCAGGAAGAGATGGAAAAATAGACAGGGTCTTAAGGCTATAAGGAGGTCATGATGGGATTTTTCGATGCGTTGTTTGGGCGGACTAAAATACCGGAAGGCAAAACCGATCAACTTTTTGCCCTGTCCACGGCGTTGCTCGACATTCAAACCCGGTTGTCTAGCACGTTTGCGGGCAAGGCAGCCATTATTCTTCGGACGGTTGATAACTCATCGTATGATGCATTAGAACGCGATGTGCAGCAAATCCTGACCTTGGGAGGCAAGGATATGCCGGTCACCGCAGAGCATATCGATGATAACCAAGGGTATCGGTGGATCATTTTTACCGGCAAAGACCCTGAAGATGTCATCAATGCGCTCCATCTTACGGCGGATATGCTAAAAGAGGCCGGCTACGGAGACAGCCTTCTGGCGGCGATGTTTGCCTTTGATCCTCCCTGGTATCTAATTTATACGTATCGGCGCGCAGCTTTTTATCCCTTTGTTCCCAAATTATCGCATACCAGGGATTCTGCCCGGGAGTTTCGCATTGCCCAAACCCTCAAGCCTTATATGCCCATAGAAAAAGACCCGGAGCGTTGGTATGCGCTCTGGGACCCTCCGTTTTAATGTCTTTTGGGCAATTAATTTGGTCTTTTGTCGAAGTTAATGTTTTGCGAACCTTTTTGACTCCTACAGGAATTGTCCCGCCGCGATACCGCGGTGGGATTTCTTTTTGCCCTCTTCCCCACGCCGTGGAGCCTGAAGAATATGGAGCTTACAGATAGACAAAGATACGCGATCAACATAATTTGTAAAAATTACGCAACGCTTGGGAGGCAATCAAGACGGGTCAGTCTTTCCCATTTCCGCTTTGAGCCGTGCCAACTCATCGGATACCGATGTGCTTCCTTTTAACCGATTCAATTCATCACGAATGGCATCACCCGTCGACGGCTCATTTAACTGCAAAAGAGGCGAGTCTTCCGTGAGAGAATCAATGGCCTGAGCCCGGGCTTGCAGCGCCGCCGTTTTGTCTTGTGCTCGTTGCAATGCCATATTGACATCAGCCATGTCTTCCCCCAGGCCGGAGAAAGCTTCCCCAATTTTCACTTGAGCTTGCGCCGCGGAATATTGCGCCTTAATGACTTCTTTTTGGGTCCGGAAAGTTTCCACTTTCAGTGAGAGTTTTTGTTGGGCATCTTGCAGCCGGTGCTCCTCTTTTTCCAGATCTGCGATCTGCGTCTGCAAACTCTGCATTTGACTCAGAACACTCTGCTTACGTGTCAATGCTTCTTGCGCCAGATCGTCACGACCTGCTGCGACGGCATCACGGGCATCCTGATCCCACTGGTTGGCCATTTGCTGCAGCTTATTTAATTGCAGTTCAATCCGTTTTTTCGCCGTGACAACCTCGGCCACACCACGCCGTACCTGCTGCAATTGCTCTACCTGTTTTTGATAGGAATATTCCAAGGTTTCGCGGGGGTCTTCAGCTTTATCCAGCAAATTATTGACTTTCGATTTAAATATGGTAGACACCCGTGCAATCAGACCCATGTGTCGAGCCTCCTCTCCTGTTTACTTTCAGTATATTCTGTTGGCGAAATCGTTGTCAAAAGGTTCCCCATAGACTATGCTCAACAAATCTTAGGAATGTGCGACCGGACCCGTATTTTCTTTCACTAGCTCGTCTTCCATTTTTCGGGATTTGGCTTCCACCGCCGCTCCCACAAAGCTGGCAAATAAGGGATGGGGACGGTTGGGCCGGGATTGAAACTCAGGATGGAATTGAGTGCCCACAAACCAGGGATGGTCTTTTAATTCCATAATTTCCACCAGGCGTTCATCCGGTGATAATCCCGAGGCAATAAATCCGGCTTGTTCTAACACATCCCGGTACTGGTTATTTAATTCAAAGCGGTGACGGTGCCGTTCAAAAATTAAAGTGTCTTGATAAATCGCTTGAGTTTTGGTTCCCACACGCAAGGCACACGGATAACTTCCTAAGCGCATGGTCCCTCCCATATCGACCACTCCTTGTTGCTCGGGCATCAAGTCGATAACGGGATAAGGCGTATCGGGAACAAATTCCGTCGAGTTCGCTTCTTTGAGGCCGGCCACATTGCGGGCAATTTCAATGGCGGCAGCTTGCATGCCCATACAAATCCCAAAATACGGGGTTTTCGTCTCACGCGCCCAGGTAATCGCTTGAATTTTTCCTTCGACACCACGGTAACCAAAACTGCCTGGCACTAATACTCCATCTACACCTTCTAAAGCTTGTTCTGCCCCGTGTAGTTCAATATCTTCGGAGTCAACCCAGCGAATATTCACATGGACTTGATGTGTCAACCCCCCATGAAAAAGCCCTTCAGCCACACTCATATAAGCATCATGTAACGCCACATATTTCCCTACGACCGCAATCGTGACATCGCCTTGAAGCTTTGTCGCCCGTTTAGCCACCTGCGCCCACTCTTCCAAATCCGCCGGCGGCGCTTCGATTTTCAGTCGATCTAACACAATGTCGTCCAGCCCTTCTTCCGCTAACATGACCGGAAGTTGATAAATCGATTCCGCGTCCACGTTTTGAATGACTGCACGCCTGTCAACATCACACATTAAGGCAATTTTGTCCCGTAAATCCCGCGATAACGGTTTTTGCGTTCGGCACACAATAACATCTGGCTGAATCCCAATCGATCGCAACTCCTTAACGGAGTGCTGGGTCGGCTTGGTTTTAGCTTCCCCGGCCGCATTTAAGTACGGTACGAGGGTCACGTGGAGATACATCACCGAATCTCGACCAACATCCGATCGCATTTGACGGATGGCTTCTAAGAAGGGGAGACTCTCAATATCGCCAACCGTACCCCCAATTTCCAGGATAATCACATCGGCCCCTGATGCCTCGGCAACCCGGTGGATGCGCTCTTTGATTTCGTTCGTGATATGGGGAATAACTTGAATGGTTCCACCCAGAAAATCACCCCGGCGTTCTTTGGTCAGGATGGACCAATAAATGCGTCCTGTGGTCACATTATTGGCTTGACCCAAGTTCACATCCATAAATCGTTCATAATGGCCCAAATCCAAATCGGTCTCGGCGCCATCTTGGGTGACAAAGACCTCACCATGTTGAAGAGGGCTCATCGTGCCGGGATCCACATTAATATAGGGATCCAATTTCAAAGCCGTCACCTTGACCCCCCGGCTTTTTAAAATACGTCCCAAAGATGCGGCCGTGATTCCCTTTCCTAATGATGAAACCACGCCACCCGTAATAAACACAAACTTTGCCACAATGTCCTCCCCTTAATGTTCACAGATAGCCGTTGTATGAATTTACCGAAGTCGTAATGCTAAAAGGAGAAGGAGGTCCGAAGGTTACCCTTCGTCCTCCTCACTGTCACCATTGTCGTCGTCGTAAGACAGCTCATTGCCACGCGATGTGGATCCTTTTGCTACCGATTTCGGTAGCCACTCCTTGAGGCCCCACATCGCATTGCCGCGGTACTGAAATCGAACGTCGAGATTGATGTCCGTATAAATTCTCGCTGCCCGCTTGGGTTCCCGATCCAGTCCCAATTTGCGGAGAGTTTCATCAAGTAAATCTTGAACCTCCATGGGTTGTCCATGTTCCTTAAGAACTTCATAGGCTGCATCGGTGACTTGCATGGCAATTACCCCCGTCGCACTAAATTCTCCAGTATTATACCATCTACAATTTTAAAACGTAATATTCTGCTGGAACCAAAAAACATGGTATCTTCCTGGTTATTGTCCCCTGCCTTCTGGCTTTTGCCAACACGCTGGCTGCACATGGTAATCCCTATCTCCTCTAGCGAGAGTGAATTGGGGCCCTTTCATGCAATGCCTGGGTTTCATTTGGTCACCTCATGCGTCTGTGAAAACCCGTCAGGATAACGTCAGCTTCCATTGCTAACCTTGACTACACGATAACATCGCTAATGAACACCGCGAGGAGGATCATGTTTTGCCTAATCTTACGGGTGCAAAATTTTTGAGCTTATGCACGGTGGCCGTCGGAGCGATTTATGCGGCCGGCTATGTCTACACGGAACCTTTGGCCCAGGCTAATCCCTTAAGCGCCAAAGCCCCTATCAGCACTTCGAAGTCATCTCGCCCGGGATTGTCCGCTACGTCTGTTTCATCTCACAGTACGTCCAGCACCAAGGGTCCATCTTCTATGTCCCCATCAACACCGAGTTCGGCCCCCGTTTATAAAGACGGGACTTATACCGGTTCTGGAGCGAATCCCTATGGCACCTTATCCGTAGCCGTCGAAATCGTGCATGGCAGGATTGCCCGGGTACAAATTACGCAATACAACATGCACTATCCCGAGTCGATTATCGATCCCATACTCCCAAAGGAAGTGATATCGATGCAAACATGGCGTATTTATGTTGTCACGGGTGCTACAGCCAGCACCTATAACTTTGCCGAAGCCGTCTATAACGCCTTACAAAAAGCGAAAGGGTAGAGGAATCATGAAACATTCTAGCCATTATGCTTTATCCCACGTCACCGAATCTTTCCTATTAATGGGCACCACCGTCACATTTCAGGTCGTGGGTCACAAGCCTATCCATGATATCCAAAAAAGTATCCAGCGAGCACTCACGGCGATGACCGCCGTGGAACAGATTTGCAGCCGGTTCGATGAAAGCAGCGCACTAAACCAGTTATGTCAGCAGCCCGGAAAGAAAGTCGCGGTATCCCCGATTCTCTTTCATGTCTTGCGCATGAGTTGCGAACTGGCTTCCATAACGAACGGCGTCTTCGATCCCACTGTCGGTTCCCAATTGGAGCAGTTGGGATTTAACCAGCATTATTTAACGGGCCAAATCGTCCATGCACATCCTCAGTCGTATGATGAAGGCGCGAGTTACCGTGATATTACATTATTCGAAGACGATTTATCCGTTTGTCTCAACAAACCGATGCAGCTCGATCTCGGGGGCATCGCGAAAGGACTCGCCATCGATCTCGCCGCCAAAGAACTCGCAGAATATGAGGGATTCGCGATTAATGCCGGCGGGGACATTTACGTCTTTGGCATCGATCCCCAAGGAGATGCCTGGACTATCGGTATCGAAAATCCCCTGAGTCCGCATGCCCTTATCGGAACGGTTCAGGTCACCAATATGGCCATCTGCACATCAGGAAGTTATAAACGGAAAAGTCCCAGGAATCCTCTTGTTCATCACCTGTACAATCCTTTAACAGCTCAGGTCGCGACTGGGCTCTTAAGCTGTACAGTTATGGCACCTTTAGCCGTTGTCGCCGATAGTCATGCAACAGCCGCCTTTTTGCTCGGTCCGCAAGACGGCTTAACCTTTTTGACGGATATGGGATTTGCTGGTTTATTCATCACAGAACACATGGAACGCCTTCTTACACCACTCATGCCAATAAAGGAGTATTTGCCGTGACTCGTTCTGCAAAAAAGATTCCACAGCCGTCTTGGACGCGGTTTTTCAAAACCCCGAAAGGTTACGTATTAGTTGCTTTGGTCGTCCTCAGCATGATCGCTGGTATCTTTTCCCCAGGACCCAAGGAATGGCTTTTGCTCATCACAGCCAGTGCAACCGCAGTGATCACGGAAGCGGGGATCGCATGGTTCCTTCACCGCAGCATCACTCTATCCACTGCTCATTACCGCACTCATCATTAGTGACATTGTCAGTGTTGTGACCCCGCTTTATCTGGTGATGTTGACCACCGTTATAGCCCTGGCATCCAAACATGTCTTAAAGCGCGGACGAAAACCCCTGTTTAATCCGGCAGCATTTGGCTTACTGGTTTCTCTGCTGGTATTTCAAACCCCACAAAGTTGGTGGGCGGCTTTGAGCCTGCTTCCGCCCTACTTCGTGCTCATTCTATTAATCGCGGGAATTGTTGTGGCCGTTCGCGTCAAAAAATATGTGCAGGTTCTGGCATTTTTGGGAACCTACTTTAGCCTCTTACTCGTTATGGCCCTGTTCCACATGGGGCTTGCCTCAGATACCCCAGGTGACGCTTTGCGGGCGCCATTTGTCAATTCCGCTCTCTTTATGGCCTTTTTTATGTTAACAGATCCACCGACGACCCCATCCTCCCTTGGGCGCCAAATCCAATTTAGCGTGATCGTTGCCAGTATTGCCGTAGCGATCTTTGCGGTGTTTGGCGGACTGGCCTACCTTTTCATTGGGCTTCTGGTGGGCAATAGTTGGACCATGTGGATGGGACGCAAAAAGCCGCGAGTCCTTCCCGCTCAATCCAAACAAGCCTAGCACCCTAAATGAGGCACGGTAGCGTTTTTGATTAGGATTTCCTCGGCGAAATCCCGTGTTCCCGGTGAATCCGGCGAAAAATCACCGTGACATGGGTTCCTTGTCCCGGGACACTAGATAGAATCAATTTGGCGCGGTGGGCTTGAACAATCTTTTGGGCAATAGCTAAACCGAGCCCCGAACCTTTAGGGGATACTCCCTCTCCCTCATCCCCGCGGACAAACCGCCGGGTCGCTTTGGGTAACACGGCCGCTGACATTCCGCTGCCGGTATCTTCTAGATGAATTTCGGCGTGATGTTTGCGCACTCTGATCCGAATCGTGCATCCGCCTTGGTGAGTATATTTGTGCGCGTTATCCAAAAAAATGAGGAGTAATTGACGAAGGCGCTGGGGATCGGCACGAACGAGGGCATCGTCAGCAATGTCCAGCGCCAAATTAAGTCCCGAGAGCTCACAAACCGGCTGATAAATCGCAAAAACCTCCTCACAAATCTCTTGCAATGAGACGGTACTGAGATTTAAAGATCCAGCCCCTTCCTCCAAATGCCCTATCTCTAACAAATCCTTGACCAAATTGGCCATGCGCTGGGTCTCACTATAAAGCGCCTCAATCCAGGGAAGGTGTTCTTCAATCCGGTCGTGGGAATGGGACAGGAGCAACTCGACATGCGCAGTCATGGCAAAAAGGGGTGTTCGCAGTTCATGCGACACATCCGAGAGAAATTCTTGTTCGCGGCGTCTCACCGCTAAGATCGGTCGAAGAGTCCATAGTCCCATGAGAAATCCCCCTAGGACCGACAAAATGAGCCCCAGGGCACCTCCCCACACTAATAGGGTGAGCAACCGGGCCAAACGGGATTCATCATCTTGAATGTTTTCAAATACTTGGCCTGTTAAACCCGGACGAATGGGCCACTGCATGACCCGGTAGGATACGTTGAGGATTCGCACCGAATAATATACGGGGTGGCTAGACAAATGCGCATCCAATAGCGATTGGATTTCGGATTTGCTGGTCTGGGGAAAGGGGTGATAGGAGGCTACCACATGTGGCGGATTTGAGGAATCCCATAACAGGAGGTGCACATCGGGAACCTGGGTTAACGGTTCATGCTCCATTTCAGCCACCACGGCCTTTTGACAATGTGGGCAGGAACGGCTCATATGCCAAGCAAGATTCTCGAGTTGATGATCGACCGCCTGAAGATATTGTCTTTGATCCATACTGTAGACAAACCCAGCTAACACCGTCCAAATCACGGCCAGTACCGCCATGTTAATGAACGCCACAGATATCCGCTGGCGAATAATCTCGCGTTCTTCGACCCGCTTAAATTTCAACCACTGCCGGGTATTCATACCGTCTCACCTAAGCGGTACCCTAATCCACGAACCGCAACAATATCCGGCCCCCCACACGCCACAAGGCGCCTCCTGAGCTTGGAAATATGGGCTTCCAACGCATTGTCCAGAATTTCTGTTCCTTCTCCCCATAACCGGTCCATTAACTGCTGCCGTGTTAAAACCCAGTGAGGATAACGCAAGAACAGTTCCATTAGCAATGCCTCTTTAGGAGATAATGCTAAAGTTTGGGACCCAATAGTCAGCTCACGGGTTGCAAACCGGTAGCGCATATTATCAAACTCTAAGACGTCGCTTTCCTGATACCCTAAAGCACTTCGCCGCAGTTGTGCTCGAATTCGGGCATGGAGCTCGGTCAAGGCGAAAGGTTTGACTAAATAATCATCAGCCCCGGCATCAAGACCTTGTACACGGTCATCGACCCGGTCTTTGGCCGTAATCATAATAATCGGAGTGGGGATTTTGTGCTGTCTAACCTGAGCCGCAATATCATAGCCATTAAGCCCAGGCAGAAGGACATCTAACAGGATAAGGTCATACGATCCATTCAAGGCCTGGTCTAGTGCATCGTCGCCGTGGGAACAAGTATACACATCATAATGCTCCGCTTGCAACATGTCACAAAGTGCCACGCGCAAGGTCTGATCATCTTCTGCCAATAAAATCGTCGGCATGCACCGCTCCTTGTCTTCTCGTCACCAATGCTCAGCACAAACCTAAGTGATCAACCGAACGTGATTATCCCATGTTTAGTGTATCGGGGTTAGGCGTCATTCGTCTAGAGGCTCTACCACGCTTCGAAAAGAGGAGCGGATCAGCTTGATGAAATCAATAGCTATCTTACAAAGAATCTGGCGTGTCTTCCCATGCCACAGAAGATCTTTTTAGGAAATTCTCGGGCGGATTAGCTGACCCTTTTATGAGAAAAACGTCCCGCCAAAGTCGCAAAAGATCGCAAGACTCCGCAGCTTATACCACCAAAAGAGGGAAATACCGAGACATTCTATTCATAATAAATTGACCATTTTCATCGCAATTGGTTACACTAGTTGTGTGCAGTTTTGTTGATTAACTCAAAGGGGTTAAGTCACCGGTGAAGCATCTGGGGCAATTATTGCTGATGACATGTGAAGAACCTCAGGTGTCACCATCTCTCCTAGCAGCCATTCGCTTGGGATATGTTGGGGGCATTGTACTCAATCCCGCTGTCCTTCCGAGTGCTGAGTCCTTACAAGACATTATTTGGCTTCTTCATGATACCGCCAAATTGGGCAACCAGCCCTCACCTGTGATCCTTCTTGACACCACCGATTCAGTATCCTCATTATGGCCGTTGCCGTCATTGCGGTCGATGGCCGTGGCCGGCTTAACCGATGATGTGCATCGTCTATTAAACACCATGGCTTTGATTTGGCGGCAAATGGGCATAACCGGCATCTTGTCGCCCACACTGGGTGTCGGAGACAAGACACCCAGCCCTTGGACAGACAAGCGTACGAAATATTTGCAGTTATGGGTCCGAGAGCTGCGTCAAGCAGGTCTCCAACCCTTTATCCGCATTGTCCCAACGCCTTCCGCACCGGACGTCAGTGATGCCCTCATTGCTACCATTGATAGCGGCTTAGGCGCAGCCATCCTCGACGGACACGAGCCGGTAAATGCGTCATTGTGGCGGGACTCCTTGAATTTTCGCGGACTTTTAGTCCAAGATTTCCGGTTTACACATTTTGATGTGAATCTTATCCCCGCTAGCATTGCCAATGGGCTTGATATGATTATTTTGCCATCCGATGCCGATATGGATGAATCATACCGGGCATTACTCGTGGAAATGAACCGTCATCATTTATCGAAACGGAAAATCTATTCGGCACTCACGCGCATCCGGATGCTGAAGGAACCCAAGCCGCTCTTCTCATGGAGTCTTGAGGTCAGCCAGCGGCCTATTAATGAATGGGCGCAAAATATTTGGAATCATGCCCTCGTCCACACCGGCCCTGTCTATTCTCCGAAGGTCGGCACTCAAGAATTGGGGCTGATTGAATTTGGTAAACCGTCGCCGTTAAAATCCTTGTTGCAACGTCATCTGGCTTTTTATCACTGTCTTGATATCGATCCCGATGTGAGGGATCTATTTCAGATTCATCTGCAAAGTCAAAAGAACTCCGTACAGCTTGTCATTCATCTCAATGATGCCTGGCACCATTTAAACCAATCCTTACTATTTCCCTTGTGCCAGCCAAGACCCCTTGGCGTAGCCATGCATCACCCGGCTGATCTATTTTTGCTGCCCCGTGATGCCACAGGTTTAACCAACTTTGATACCCAGCTCGGGGCATTTGGAGCAGTAGCATCCGCCATTATAGGAAAAATTTCTATTCACGGCCAATGGCCCAACCCCCAGGAGGTTACCCAGCTATGACACCGGAAAAAATCGTGTTAACAGGCATCCGGCGCAAATCGGCTCGGCGCGTCAATCCTTACGGTCTCTTACGGTTATTAATCGTGGCCGTGGTTTTCGCGCTGTTAGCGTTAGGACACGGCTTGTCGTGGTGGATTGGTTTTTCCCTTCTCACAGCCGTCCTCATTACCCTAAGCGGAAACAACATGAGGCCGATTGGTCCATGGTTGGGATCGATCGGCCTGATCTTTTTAGCCTTTGTGCACGTGGGCATTATCCCGTTTCTCTATGGGATTGTTCCCATGGCATTATTGTTCGTGAGCTATTTCGCCTTGGTCTTCCGCCGCTTGGCGGGCTAGTTCCCGGCGCAAGATTTTCCCGATCGCCGATTTCGGCAGCTGATCGACGACTTGATAGGACCGGGGCCGTTTATAGGACGCCAAGTTTTGCTGGCAAAAGCGGTCAATGTCCTCAAGATCGGGCGTGACACCGGCTTTGGGGACAATATAGGCTTTAACTCGTTCCCCGTGGTAGGCATCGGGCACTCCGACGACGCACGCCTCCTTGACCGCTGGGTGGTGATATAAGACTTCTTCCACTTCCCGGGGATAGACGTTAAACCCGGAATAGATGATTAAGTCTTTTTTGCGGTCTTGAATGGCAAAGAAACCTTCCTGATCCATTGTGGCCAAGTCCCCTGTATAAAGCCATCCCTCTTTTAAGACCTCACTTGTCTCCTCAGGACGTCGCCAGTATCCTTGCATGACTTGGGGGCCTTGAATAATGAGTTCGCCCACTTCCCCGGGTTCCACATCCTTTCCCATATTATCCACAATCCGCACCGCGGTTGAAGGATAGGGTAATCCAATGCCAGGCGCTTGATAATCGACCGGCCACAAAGGCTGACAGTGGGTTACCGGAGACGCTTCGGTTAGCCCATATCCTTCGACAATGCGGCCATGCGTCAATTTCTCAAAATTTTCTTGCACAGACCGCGGCAAGGGCGCCGAACCGCTAATGCACCCTTTAATCGAAGTCAGATCCAAATCATGGGCTAGAGCATACTGCGTGAGTGCCACGTACATGGTCGGCGCCCCCGGGAATAACGTCGGTTTCGTACGAGCAATCCATAAGGCCGCTTGTTCGGGATTAAACCGCGGCATTAAGACCAGGCGGGCACCAATGAGCAAGCCTAAATTCATCCCCACCGTCATGGCATAGGCGTGAAACAAGGGCAAAGCAATCAACACGGTATCTTGCGTCGGGGACAAGAGATTTGCCATCCATAAACGGGATTGTTCCGCGTTGGCCAATAGGTTCCAGTGTGTCAGCATGGCCCCTTTGGGCCATCCTGTCGTGCCTCCCGTGTATTGGAGTAGGGCTAAATCTTTTTGGGGATCGATGGCGGGCACATCGTCATCTTCAATAGGCGGCAAATCAAGCCATTGTGTAAGCATTGAGGCCGTGGGATATACATTTTTGGCTTCCTGCTCTGATTTAGGGTCATTATTAGCCGATGCCATCACCACAGGCCAGGGCAGGGGTAATAGCGTGGGCGGCACTTTTGCAACCATTTCGGGAGGCACAATTAACGCTGTGGGTTCGGCATCTTGCAAAAGCTTGGTTAACTCGGGCAGTGTATACAACGGATTTAATGCCACCACTGTTGCCCCCACGAGTAACGTTGCAAAATACGCTTGAACAAAAGCTAAACTGTTGGGCAAAATTAATGCCACCCGGTCACGCGGTTTGACTCCCAGTCGGCGAAGACCTTCCGCCACGCGCTGCACCATATTCCATAACGCTTGATACGTGACGTCTTTGTCCTCTAACACGATCGCAATGCGGTCATCACAGTTTTTCCAGCGCGCAATAATATCGTACAGGGGTACGGGCTGGCAATCGATCTCTTCCGGCACCGTACCGTAGTGATGGACCCATGGTTTTTGATCATATACGGACATCATTACCGCCCCCGAAATTGTGGTCGCCTTTTTTGCAAAAAGGCTGTGATGCCTTCTGTGGCATCGTCCGTGCGCATGAGCTGGGCCATTTTTTCACTTTCCCCGGCTTGCCCTAATTCGGGATTCGCTAATAATTCTTTGATGGCTTGGAGCGCTAAAGGGGGAAGACTGGCCAATCGATCAGCCTGGTTCAACGCATATTCCACGAGTAAGTGACTTGGGACAATATGATGAATCAATCCAATCCGTAATGCCTCATCGGCATCAATCGCATCCCCCGTTAACAATAGGCGCGTGGCCTGAGAGCGACCAATTAATTTCGGCAGACGAACACTACCTCCCCAGCCAGGAATAATGCCTAGATTGACTTCGGGCTGGCCAAAGCGCGCATCGGGACAGGCAATCCGCAAATCGCAAGCCATGGCCATTTCATTTCCCCCGCCCAAAGCGGGTCCATTAATGGCGGCAATGATGGGTTTGGCACTCTGTTCAATGCGATCAAATAACTTAACCCCATAGCGTAGAAATTCATTCACGTCGTTGCCTAATTGCAAAAAGCTCGGGATGTCCGCTCCCGCGGCAAAAAATGAACCATGGCCGGTAATGACCATGGCCCGAATGTCATCATTGGCCAGGGCCATATCTAAAGCCTCAGATAATTCTTGAAGAAGGGGAAAACTTAACGAATTGACAGGAGGATGATTGAGTTCGAAAAGCATGACATGATCACGTTGTTCTTGTGAAACAAGAGCCATTTTTTTCACCTCTTTCGGCTTGTCACCTAATAATTAAAGTACCCGCGGGAAGTTTTTACACCGAGTTGTCCGCGCTCTACACGCTCTTTAAGCGACGCTGGCGGTGTAAAGCGTTCCCCGAGCCGCTTGGTCATTTTTGTGAGCTTCTCATAGACCACATCTAAACCCATAGAATCTGCGAGGGCTAAAGGACCTGTGGGAAGACCCGCGCCTGCTCGCATGGCAATGTCTATAGAACGTGCGCTAGCAATCCCTTCTTCAAACACCCGTGCCGCTTCCATAAAGGTGGCCATGGTAAATTGGTCAATCAGGTCGTGTTCTTGTTCGGGAGTAAAGGGGGCGCTCTTAAGTGAAGCATTAGCCTCAGGCGTGGTATAGGAGTAAAAGCCTTGACCCGTTTTAACCCCTAAATGATGTTGTTGGACTAATTCTCCTAATTCAGGTCCGGGATAAAAACGGTCTCCATACGCCTTTTGCAGGGTATTGGCAACGTCCCATGCAATGTCGAGTCCCAAAGCGTCGGCTAAAACAAAAGGTCCCATCGGTGCTAAGTGATTTTTGGTAATCACGGCATCAATATCGTGAGCTGAGACATGGTGCTCCGCTTTAAAGCGCATGACTTCAGCCATCGATGCCGTTAAAATCCGGTTGACGACAAATCCCGGACACTCTTTGACGACCACAGGGATCTTCCGCAATTCTTCACTCAGACGGGTTAACGTATCCAGGACATCTTGATCGGTACTGTCACCGGCAATAATTTCGACGAGCTTCATGGTATGTGCGGGATAGAAAAAGTGCATGCCTGCCACGCGCTCGGGTCTTGTGGTGGCATTGGCCATTTCTGATATACTGAGTGCTGATGTATTACTCGCTAAAATCGCTAAGGGCGGTAAAATCCGGTCTAATTCGCGAAAGACTTGCTGTTTTAATGCCATTTTTTCTGGCACAGCTTCAATCGCCACTGACACATCATAAAGATCCTTGTCCTGGGCGCTAAAGCGGATTTGGGCGAAACGTTTCTCCGCTTCTTGGGGACTGAGCCGCCCTTTGTCAACGCGGCCCTGCATCACATGGCGAATATGTTCTTGAGCCCTTTGCAAAGCATTTTCATCGACATCTCGTAAAACCACAGGAATGTTGGCCATCGCCAGGCTATAAGCAATATCTGCCCCCATGGTTCCTGCCCCCACCACGGCAACTTTTTTCACGTACATGAAAAGCCCTGCCTTTCGCGATATTTTCACGAGCGGCTATCTGCCATCCTCATTGTTTGGATAAGCGCCCTATCCGCTCGATATTGTTGTGGCCCATTTCCCAATATCAGGTCACCACTTTCAGTATAAAAACATGCCAAGGTCCCGGTGTGTCGTTTTAGAAATCCCATATTTCCGACAATTCGGGATCATGGCAATCATTCCTTTGAGGTATAGCATTGCGCAGGACCAGTATATCGCCTATATGCAATATTTGTCAATGGCAAGTTTATTATCGATAAGCGAAATCTTTGCTATGATGAAATAAATGGAAAGGATATAGGGGGGACTTTAATGGACAGTCAGCTTCAGGCCTTTATTGATGAGATTCAAAAACTCTTTCCGCGCATTATGCAATATCTAGAAGCTGAAGCTAGTCGCGAACTAATAGGCCTTGAGGTGACACCGTCCCAAATGAATGCGCTGTTTGCTCTCTATGGGGTCAAAAATATGCCAATGGGCGAATTAGCAGACCAACTTGGGTTAACGGAAAGTGCCGCCACGCGCTTAGTCGACCGGCTCATCAATATGAACTTAGTGAGGCGCGAGCGCGACGATCAAGACAGGCGGGTCGTCCGCGTGCGTTTGTCCTCTTATGGTAAACAACTTGCCGAACTCGTGTTTGAACGCCGCCAAGCCCAAGTGACCCGATTTGCTGAACGCTTACCCCAGGACTCGCGCGACGCCCTCATCCGCGGCCTATCGGATTTGCTCGACGTGTTTCAACGCCTTGAACAAGAATCAAAAGCCCAAAAGAAATAGAGGACCCCTCGTTCCTCTCTAACGTCCGAATCTGCGAGATAATTGGCCATGCCATTCAGGCATAGGTTGACAAAGGGTTTTTACCCGGTTTAATAAAAATCCGGTTCTAGCGAAATTGACCGCATCAAATTTTTAAGAATATGGTACAGTATTACTATCTCAATTTGTATTGATGTTGTGGAGGTGACGCATTTGATTACCCTGACTGAGACGGCAGCGGACAAGGTTAAAGAGTTTATGGCATCGAAGGATCACCCCGATCTGGCGCTAAGAATTTACGTCAGCAAAGGCGGCTGCAGCGGATTTAGCTATGGAATGGCTCTTGATGCGGCTCAAGAAGATGACAATGTGTATGAATTCAATGGGATTAAGGTTGTTATTGACCCGCAGAGTGCGCCTTATCTTGAAGGCATTGAAGTCGATTATGTCAATTCCATGATGGGTGGCGGTTTTTCGATCACAAACCCCAACGCCGTATCCTCTTGTGGTTGCGGTCACTCCTTCCGAACCAAGGACGATGCGGGAGCAGCCAACTCGTGCAGCCATTAACCTAAGGATAGTAAAAAAGCCTTCGGAATCCGAAGGCTTTTTTCCTTTTGGTCGTCCCTAAAAAGACCCGATGAAAAGCCTAGTGAGCTTTTTTCTCACTAGGCTTTTCGTCTACGCGGTCACTTGATGCGACTGAGGGTCTGAACCACCCTCGCCCGCTTCCTCCAAGGATTTACCCGCGGTTTCAAATCCAAAGGCCCACGTCACCAAAAATCCTAAAAACGAGGCTGCTGCAATCATCCCTAAGGTCAAGCCTAATCCCCACGCTTGCTCAATCACCGGCAAGAGAAAGATACCGACCGCTGCCCCGAATTTTCCCGATGCGGCAGCTAATCCATGTCCCGATGCCCTGAGGCTTGTGGGAAATACTTCGGTGGGTAAAATCCATGTGGTCGCGTTAGGTCCGGTGTTGACCGCCAGATTAAAGAGGGCAAAAGCAATGAATATCACCGTGGTCAAAGAACCGGTAGCACCCTTAGGAACCCCTACAAAAGCCAATAATGTCATGGCAATACCCATACCCGCAAAGCCGAGAAGCTGAAGCCGGATACGACCCAATTTTTCAATCAGCAAGATACTCAAAGCAAATCCAATCACCAAGAAGACGTCGAGAAAAATCGCCCCTTGTGTCGACAAGATATCTTTGTGAATGAAATTCCCATGACCAGCAAACGCCATAACGGACAAAATGGTGGGAGTAAAAATTCCGATGCCATAAAGGCCAATATCCATCAAAAACCATGGTACCGTAACTAAAATTGTCCGGGTCAAATAACGACCACGAAACAAATCTTTATAAACCATTTTTCGCGAATGCGTTTTCTCCGTGGTAATACTCTGTCCAGTGATTTCCTCGGCTAAAGCCCGGGCGCCTTCGGCATCCCCGTGTTCCATCTTCCACCGGGGACTTTCGGGAACACTGGTACGAAGAATCATCACCGCCACAGCTGGCACGACCCCGATGGCCAACATAATCCGCCATGCATCGGGTGCGGGGTTTAGCATGAGAATCGATAGTCCTACCGCAGCACCAAATAACGCACCGAGCGCCTGAAAACTAAAGGCTCCCGATAGCATACGTCCACGAATCTTTTTTGGCATTAACTCCGAAACATACGTCGAACTGATTGGATAGTCTGCGCCGATACCAATGCCTAACAAGAACCGAAATACGAGTAACGAGGTGGGATTCCATGACAACGCGGATAACCCAGCAAAGACGACAAAAAAAAGCAGGTCAAAAAGATACATCGCTTTTCGACCCAACTTATCCGTAAACCGTCCCAAAGTAAATGCACCAATCATGGCACCAAGAGGAGCTGCCGCTCCGATTAGTCCAATTCCGGTTTTTGTCACGTGCATTTGATGAGCAATAAGAGGAAGGGCGACACCGATAATAAACAAATCAAATCCGTCGAGAAAAACCCCCATTGCCGACAAAAACCAAACCTTCCAATGCACCCCTTTTAACTTCGCATGATCTAGGGCCGACTGGAAACCTGTAGACTCAGATGGCATTTCAAGCTCCTCCTGCCGCCTTCTTGGCGTCAACGAATTATTTTCTTTAGCTTTATCATGCCACCGTCACATTATGAGTGGTTTAAGCCCTTGTTAAGGTTGCATTAACAAAACCCAGACTATTTGCAATTAATCCACAGCACAGACAAGGCACTTGAGATAACGCGATTCTGGCAGTCCCGGCGCCATCGGATGATCAAGTCCTTGACCACGAATTTCCAAGATTTTCACCGGACGCTTGGCGTCTTTGGCCGCATCCCGGATCACCTCTATAAACTGGGTTTCAGAAATATGATAGGAACAACTGGATGTGACTAAGATGCCTCCCGGTTTAATCAACTTCATGCCTCGTAGGTTAATTTCTTTATATCCTCTAAGTGCTCCAGCCACGGCATCTTTGGATTTGGTAAAGGCGGGCGGATCCAAAATCCCAAGATCATATTGCGGCCCCTTATCACTTTCCTGACGGAGCCAATCAAAGGCATTAGCCGTCACAAATTCCATGTGTTGTTCCAAACCGTTTTGCCGGGCATTTTCTTGAGCCCGGGCGATAGCCCTTTCGTCGATATCAATTCCGATCACATGCTTTGCCCCATATTTTGCACAAAGTAAGCCAAAAGCTCCGGTGTGGCAAAAAGCATCAAAGACCTCTTTGCCCCCAGCCAATTCAGCCGTACGCTTACGGTTCGCATATTGGTCAAGAAAGTGACCGGTTTTTTGCCCCCCTGCCACATCAATCGTTAAGCTGACCCCATTTTCCTGAATTGTCACCGGGCTTACCAGCGTACCATACAGGAGTTGGTCTTCGCGCGGTAAGCCTTCTTTAGCGCGCACCGCCACATCGCCACGTTCATAAATCCCTTGAGGATGATAGATGTCCACCAGGGCTTCAACAATCGCTTGGCGAAAGGGTTGAAGTCCTAGACTTAAAATTTCCATAACCAACATGGGCCCATATTTGTCGACAATAAGCCCAGGCAATTGGTCAGCTTCGGAATTTACCACCCGGTAGGCTTCGCGGTCCTTTAATAACTCAAAACGCAACCGTGCGGCTTCCCCTACCCGCGCTTGAAACCAGTGATCATCAATGACGTCATGGACATTGCGGGTCAATAAACGAAACGCAATCAGCGATGCGGGATTAAAAAAACCGCGGCCGACAAAGCGACCATTAGACTCCTCTAGCGCAACAATCGAACCCGGTTGAAGATTTGAATGATACAATTCGCCCCGATATGCCCAAGGGGCGCCCTCCAATATCCGGTGAGGTCCCGGTTTTAACCGTAAAACATCTGTCACATCAAGCGCCTCCATTCATCTTTGGCTAGTATAGGCCTAAATGGACAATTTTGACCATATCACGGATCATGTGCCCACTTGCGTTTAGCCTCACCAAACAACAAAAACGCCCGGAGACGAAGAAGCTTTCTCCGAGCGTTGGCAACGATCAGCCGTTAATGGCTAAATCCCATGCGGGATAAAACCGTCCACAAATGGGGATCTTCATCACCGAGGCGCCAGATGGCTACCCCACCCAAGTGATATTTTTTCACCAATTGCAATTTAAAAGCGTCACTATATCCATTTTCAAAATAGACGGTATGGGTAATCCCCTGACTTTGATAGGTAAAGTCCGGTTCATCGCTGAGGGGATTCCACTTAATGGGCACACCATATTGGGCTGCTAAAGACCTAGCTTGATTGGCATGAATCTCCACAGTTTGTCCATTACTGGCCCAGTTGTATCCATAGACAGCTAAGCCGAGTACAATTTTTTCGGGATTCACGCGGGCGATTGCATACTGAATCGCTTGATTCACCCAATTAATGGGGGCAACAGGTCCTGGTGCACTGCCAATATCGTGATAGTCATATGTCATCAACACAATCTTGCTGACGTATGGGGCTAAAGCCTGGTAATTATAGGCGCGATTATACGGATCTTGGGCTGTTCTTGGGATCACCGCAATAGTCACCGTTTTGCCCAGCGGCGTCAATTTTTCGGATAACGCTTTGACAAATGCGGTCAAAGGCCCTTCGTCCCAGTAGTTTAATCCTTCAAAATCAATATTGTAACCTTGATATCCATCTTCCCTGGCCATTACAGCCAATTGATTCACAATCTGTTGACGCAAAGTCTGATTAGTTAAAATCCGGTCGTTGCCGTAGGCATTGGTGACAACAGGATAAAGCGCAATATGATGTTCACGCGCATACGCTCTGACCCATGCCCGGTGATATCCATGCTTGATTAATTCGCCATTTGCACGGTACGTATACCATAAGGGAGCAATAGCCGAAATCGTATGAAGATGCTGCGCTAAACTATTTTGAGAACTGGTGGACGTCTGTGTATATTGCGTGTAATAGCCTAATACCCAAGGACTGGAGGATACCTGGGATGAAGGCGAAGAGACAGGCGTGGGCGCAACAGGCCCAGAAGCGTTAGACCCAGAGGAATAACCTAATGCCTGACAAAGAGCCTGATAGGTTTTGGGACCCACAATTTCATCGACTACTAGGCCTTCATGCGATTGAAAAGCCATGACAGCTTGTCCTGTTTGCCGGTTAAACACGCCATCCGCGGGTCCTGGATTATAGCCCAACTGGCTTAAATCCCCTTGCAGGGTGACGACCCCAGGCCCGTAATCGCCATATGTCAAATCCGTTTGACCGAGCGGTGCTTGGATATCGTCATAGTGTCTTTTTAGGGCACGGATTAACGCCCTATGTGTTAAAGGGCCTAGAATCCCATCCACTTGCAGATGGGCCTGTGATTGAAATTCTTCCAGGGCGAAGGTAGTCTGCGCATTAAAATATCCCCGGCTAGGCCCAGGATTGTATCCTAAATCTTGCAGTTCTTGCTGCAAAACACTCACCGACCAGCCCACACTGCCTTGCTGTAGGAAAGAGGGGCTTTGTGATGCGGCACGGGCGGGAGAAGACAGGAGTAATAAGGAGCAAGCCGTGGACAAGGTCGCGACGAACGGGAAAATCTTCATTCCATTTCCTCCGAAGTGCCATATTTTACGCGATTTGGTATCTTTGGAAAGCATTGAAATACCCTTTTACCATAGCGATTCTCCTAAAACTTGTCAGATGTGCTATCATACTCGGGAAGCGCATTTCCGCGAGGTAATCTCTTTCTCAGCCGCGGGAAACCCGCTTTATAAAAATTTTCACCGCAATGGTAAATTGCGGGTTTTAGAGGAGGTGATCCGGGTGCACCCACGATTAACGCAAATGACGAGCAAATCCGGGTGAGGGTGCAAATTAGGTCCGGAGGACCTAACGAGCGCTTTAAGCTTTATCCCGCCTACCAAGTTTCGGGATGAAGACGTCCTGGTCGGCAATGAGACACACGATGATGCGGGAATCTACCGGTTAAGTCCGGATCAAGCTCTCGTTCAAACCGTAGACTTTTTAACTCCGGTTGTGGACGATCCCGAATTATTTGGGAAAGTGGCGGCGGCCAATTCCTTATCCGATGTCTATGCCATGGGTGGAATTCCGATCACCGCGTTGAACTTATTGGCGGTTCCCGAAGGCGTCTTATCAGCAGAAGAAGTCGGAGCGATGTTGCGCGGGGGACAGAGTATTTTAGATGAAGCCGAATGCCGTCTTTTAGGCGGGCATTCTATCGACGACAATGAACCTAAAATGGGGTATTCCGTGACGGGTTTGGTGCATCCCGATCATATTTGGCGCAATAGCACGGCCCATCCTGGTGATGTGCTTTATCTTTCCAAACCCATTGGGAGTGGAGTGGTGATTAAAGCGATCAAAGACGGGGAAGCCAGCCAAGAAATGATTGATGGGGTGATTGCCATGATGTTAACGCTGAACAAAAAGGCCAGCGAAACCATCAAACGTGTCGGCGATCCCACGGCTTGCACCGATGTCACGGGGTTTGGACTGCTCGGACACTCGTGGGAAATGGCCCAAGGTGCCAATGTGGCCATTGAACTTTATGCGTCCTCAGTGCCGACCCTTCCGGGGGCCAAGGAATTGGCGCAACAAGGCAAGTTCCCCTCAGGAAGCCGGCGCAACTTGGAATATGTGGCGCCTCATCTTGAGGTGGATCCTGGCTTCGATCACAATATTCTGACCTTATTGGCCGATGCGGTGACCTCAGGCGGACTGCTCTTCACAGTCAAAGAAGAAAACGCCGCCTCGTTCGAAGCGACGTTTTCTGATCAGCACGTCCCACTCTACCGCATCGGACGCGTGTTACCGGGTCCGGCCCAAGTTAGGGTGTTGGGATAAGGCGTTCTTCTTCAATAGCCGTGGCCACCTCTTTGAGGCGAGCCACGGTTTCTTTTTGCCCTAAGACCTCAAGCAGTTCAAATAATCCCGGTCCTACCGTCTTACCCGTAACAGCCAAACGGGTGGGATGAATGAGTTCGGCCCGTTTAATATTTTCGCGTGCCGCTTCCTCATCGTATAAGGCCACCAAATGATCGTGATCCCATACCGTCAGTTCTTGTAAGCGCTCTGCCAATGTTCTTAAACGGGCAGGCGTGCTCTCGACGTGAAAATGCTTAGCCATTCCTTTGGGATCAAAACTCGTCGGCCGTTGATAGAGAAAGACCAAACTTTCCGCAAGCTCCTTTAGGGTATGAGCGCGTTCGCGGACCAATTCGACAGCGACGGGTAAGGCTGGGCCCTTAGACAGATCCAGATGGAGGTCTTCAAGAAAAGGCATTAAATACTCAATAACCTGGTCAATCGGTAACAACCGCAAGTATTGGCTGTTCATCCATTCCAGCTTTTTATAATCGTAAATGGCGGCCGTATGCTGCACCCGGTCAAGATCAAACCATTTTGCCGCTTGATCGAGCGTCATGATTTCTGTTTCATCAGGCGCAGACCACCCCAACAGCAAAAGATAATTCACCAAGGCTTCAGGCAAAATGCCTTGCTGCCGGTATTCTTCCACCGATGTCGCGCCGTGGCGTTTGGACAACTTGGACCGGTCTGGAGCTAAAATCATGGGCACATGCGCAAATTGTGGCGTGGGCAGATTTAACGCCTGGTAAATAAGAATTTGTTTGGGAGTATTGGAGAGATGTTCTTCTCCCCGGATCACGTGCGTAATCCCCATGTCATGATCATCTAAGACCACCGCAAAATTATAGACCGGGGTTCCATCGGATTTGGCCAACACAAAATCATCTAAAATGCGATTCTCAAAGACGACGGTGCCACGAATCAAATCGTGAACAACCGTCTCTCCCTCGGTTGGTACCTTCATCCGCACGACAAACGGTTTATCCGATTGGTAAATCGGATCATCAGGCGGGCGTAACCGGCATTTTCCGCTATACCGGGGTGGTAATTTGAGTGTCGCCAGCCGTTTTTTCTCCGCCTCGAGTTCCTCTGGTGTACAATAACAGCGGTACGCTAAGCCTTGGGCCAGCAGTTGTTCTAAGGCTTGTTGATGCCGTTTAACCCGTTCCGATTGCCGGTAAGGCCCATAATCGCCTCCCACATCGGGTCCCTCATCCCAAACAATTCCCAAGGAACGAAGACCTTTCATCATGGCCTCTTCGGAGCCCGGCACTAAACGTGCCCGGTCGGTATCTTCCACTCGCAAGATAAAGCGTCCATGATGATGCTTCGCAAATAAATAATTAAAGAGCGCCGTTCTGGCCCCACCGATATGTAAGGTACCAGTGGGACTCGGCGCATAACGTACCCTAACCACGTGTGTCCCTCCTGAAAAGCTTTGCTAAGAACAAGCCGCTCTCTTGATAATTATGACATGCGTTAAGTGTAGCTAAGGACTTACAGCGGGTCAAGAAAGTCCGTACCGGATTGTCACTAATGAAAGTAATCCCGGCACGCCAAGAACTCCTGTGACCGCCAAGGTCAGGATATTGAAACCAATATGCCCAAGTCCCGTCCACGACGCGATGACATTCCACGCCCCGATCAGTGAAGCCCCTGCCACTCCCCGTATAGCAAATCGGCGCCACGACGGCTTCAAAAAGCCTCTGGTCAAAATCGCCCAGATAGCTCGTCCTAATATGACGAGAACGAGAAGAATAAAACCTGTGGCCAACAGTCCTTGCATATCTCTAGCCCCTTTTTATTTAAGAATCGCAGGAGACCATAACGCCGGGTTATTTGGCTAACATTATAGATATGCCTAAAAGGACATGCTTAGAACCCCCAGTTCCTAGCACAGGTCCTCTCAAAATTTTGGGGGATGACATGACCTGGCCTGAGGAATTATATCTTAGCTGCCGACGAGAAGAGAACGGCCCTTAGGATTTAGCGCGCCGGCAATAATGATGATATTTCTTGACCTCAGATGGGTAATAATCCTCAGGGTTTGGCAAGGACAAACCTTGGAACTCTTTGGTGTGGCCAAGCACATCCCATCCCCACTTTTTGGACACATCCCGTAATTCGTTTTCGTCCCAACCGGGATGCGTGAAATCCTGTCGATTTCGTCTCATCATGATGATTGCCCCCTGTGCTAGGGTATGCGTCACCATTCAAATTTGGCAGTCATTAACATCAATCTTTGGATTGAGCCACAAGCTCCGCATACGTGAGTTCCGCTTGGGACAGGGGTTGACCCACTTGTTGGATGACCTCTTTTAACCGGTCCACAGGATGTTCCACGCCCGCAGCTTGCGCAGCATGAATAAACTTTTCTATCCATAATTGCCGGTAGCGAGCGCGAATCCACCACAGTGTGCGCACAATTAAATATTTCTTGCGGTACCCTTGCACCAAGATGATCAGGACCATCGTTTCGACACCTAAATCTACCCACTCAAACAAGGTCAGAAAGACATCACCCATAACATCGCCCCCATACGGCATAATATGCCAAAAATCTGCGGGGGGTGTCTCACAATTAGACTTCTTGTCGTCCTTCTAAGGCTTTGAGCAATGTCACTTCGTCGGTATAGTCAAGGTCGCCACCCATCGGCAACCCGCGGGCAATACGGGTTACTTTAAACCCCATCGGCTTTAACAAGCGTCCCAAATATAGGGCCGTCGCTTCCCCTTCCAAACTAGAGCTAGTAGCCAACACAATTTCCTGCGGGGGAGTTGCCTGGATGCGCATCAACAATTCTTTGATGCGCAGATCGTCAGGTCCTATGCCCTCCATCGGAGAAATGGCCCCATGGAGCACGTGATAGCGCCCTTTAAATTCCCGTGTTTTCTCCATTGCCACGACGTCTTTGGGCTGTTCCACGACCATAATAATCCGGTTATCGCGAGCATTATTTCGACAAATAGCACAGGGATCGGTGTCGGTAAAATTAAAACAGACAGAACAGTACCGAATTTTGGTCCGAGCATTCACAATCGCGGTGGCTAATAATTCGGCCTCACCTTGAGGCATATTTAACAGAAAAAAAGCCAAACGCTGGGCGGTCTTGGGACCTACCCCGGGCAATTTGGCTAATTGGCTGATAAGATCTTGAATAGGTTCTGGATAAATCATCTCTACATGAGCCCGGGAATATTCGGTAGATTCATACCCTTAGTCACATCGTTTAACCGGCTGCTGGCCAGTTCTTGAGACTTTTTCTGCCCTTCCCGCACAGCCGCCAATATTAAATCTTGCAGCATTTCTACATCGCTCGGATCCACAGCCTCCGGTTGGATGGTGATCGATTGAATTTCCCCATGTCCGTTAAAGACCGCTTTGACCACTCCGCCTGTCTCCACTTCCACCATTTCATGCTGTAACTCTTCTTGGACCCGCGCCATATCTTGTTGCATTTTCTGCACTTGCTTCATCATCTTCTGCATGTTATTGGCATTAAATCCCATGTTATTGTCCTCCTTCGTTGGATTCCTCGATATTCTTTACCGGAAGTTCGGCACCGAACCATGATCGAATTTCATCGACAAGAGCTGCACGATCATTTTGCGATAATGGTGGTGCAGTGGGTTTAGACACCATCACAGGACGCTCATTGCCTACCAATAAATAATACTGCATTTCGGGCCCATAAACCTTGTGCAACACTTGCTCTAATAACGCTTTATGATGTGATGCCATCATTAAATCACGATGGGCCGGAAAGGAAAAGATCACTTCGAGCGCCTTTGGCGTCACTTGAAGGCGGGCTTCTTGTAATAAAGCATAGGTGGACGGCCGTTCTTGACGAATCGCTTCCAAAAACAGCTTTAGACGCTCATCTTGACTCATGTCTTGAGAATCGATGGGAGCGACGTCATTGTCATGGTTTTTGTCGGCTGACGACTTCGGAGCGCTCGAAACTCGTTCGGGATTATGGACCGCTTCTTCCGCATAAACAACCGGTGCAGCTTTGGGTGGCGAGGTCACACGATGCGCCCTCTCTCTTTCCTCTTGCACGGAAGAGGGCTCTGTCGGATAAGCTAATTCTTCTCGAATTTTCAATAGCGCCAATTCCACCGATAACTGCGCAGGAAATCCACTACGCAGACGGGTATCCGCTTCTGCTAACAGTTCTAAAGCATGAAACCACGACGCAGCCGAAATTTTGGCAGGCAGCCTCGCGTCCAGTTGTTCAAGCCATTCCCGGCGGTATTGAGGAAAGAGATCTTTTCCCGCCTGGCGCCAAATAACGATGTCACGAATCTGTTGCGCAATACTGCGTAACACAGTGCGGTAATCTTTACCTTGGCGGTAAATGTCATCCAATGTCCGCATCACATCGCCTAAATCCGTCGGCGATGTTAAAGCCGTCATAATCTGTTCCATCATGATCGGTTCCACAGTACCCACCAGTTCGCTGACGGTTTGGTAGGTAATGTTTTTGCCGCTTACCGCAATGGTTTGATCAAGCAAACTCAAGGCATCTCGCATGGCGCCATCGGCATATTCCGCAATGAGTTCGAGTGCTGCCGGTTCAACCTGCACGTGTTCTTCTGCAATAACTTGCCTAATCCGCTCCTCGATTAACCCCACCGTCAAGCGCTGAAATTCATAGCGTTGGCAGCGGGACAAGACGGTTACCGGAAGCTTTTGGGGCTCAGTCGTCGCCAAGACAAAAATCACATGCGGAGGTGGTTCTTCCAGCGTCTTGAGTAAGGCGTTAAACGCTTCGGTCGTGAGCATATGGACTTCGTCAATAATATAAATCCGGTAGCGTCCCATAACCGGCGATTGATCAATGCGCTCTTTAATTTCCCGAATTTCATCAATTCCACGATTAGAAGCCGCGTCAATTTCCAGAACATCCAAGTGCTGGCCCTTTTCGACGGCTATACATGCCGAACACTGAAGACACGGTTCTCCCTCCTCGGTCAAGGCTTCACATTGAATCGCCTTGGCTAAAATACGGGCGACACTCGTCTTGCCCGTTCCGCGGGGGCCAGCAAATAAATAGGCGTGGGTAAGGCGAGACTGGCGCACCGCTTGACGCAAAGTCTCAACCACCCGACTTTGCCCGATTACCTCGTCAAATGACCGAGGCCGATAAATTCGGTATAGTGCTTGGTGTGCCACCAAGAGCCCCCTTCCCCGAATGAAAAGATTGAGGCCACAGGGCGGCACCGATCAGGCGACTCCGCGGCACCACAACGTTCCCGCTTACCGCTGCTCCCTTCCGGGCCTGACGGGGTTCACAGGTGTTGTCCGCGCGGGACCCAATCGATGCGGCTCCATGGCCTACGCAAATACCATTCCCAATTTCTCATGTGATTAATGGCGGAGGAGGAGGGATTCGAACCCTCGAGGCAGGATTTGGCCCACCAACACGCTTTCCAGGCGTGCGCCTTAAACCGCTCGGCCACCCCTCCAGGTTAAATAATTCGTGGCGGAGAGGGTGGGATTCGAACCCACGAGACGGGGTTAAACCGCCTACCCGATTTCGAGTCGGGCTCCTTCGACCAACTCAGACACCTCTCCACGCTCTATTCAATTTGCGTTGGCGATCTGGTTACCGCCGGGCACGAAAAAATTCTCGCAAAAGATTTTGTGCCGCTTCTTGTTGAAGACCTGAAATCACTTCAACTTGATGATTTAATCGCGCATCACTTAACGTCTGATATAAGCTATGCACCGCCCCACCTTTCGGATCAGGTGTGGCATAAATCAGCCGGTCAATCCGGCTCAAGATAATCGCTCCTGCACACATTATACAAGGCTCAAGGGTAACCAGCAATGTGGTTCCATTAAGTCGCCATCCACCCAATTTTTGGGCCGCTTCGCGAATGACCAATAACTCGGCATGCGCCGTGGGATCGTGGTCCTGTTCTCGACGGTTATGGTTTTTTGCTAGAACCGTACCGTCTTCGCGAATTAAGACCGCTCCAACCGGGACTTCCCCCGATTGAGCGGCGTTTTTGGCTTCCTGTAGGGCCAGCTCCATAAAGGGTTCATAATCTAGCGTGACACAATCCCCATTTTTTGGTGCGCCCGGGAGGACTCGAACCACCGACACAAGGTTTAGGAAACCTCTGCTCTATCCCCTGAGCTACGGGCGCAGATTCTTGACCTTGCACAACGATTAATATTACCGGGCCTCACTGTTTGTGTCAAGACAAGGTGCTGAGATGTTTCTGGCCCAGGGCATCGACATTTTATGAAAAACACGGTATCGTGCAAGTATCTCGCGTTTACACGTTATCTTTTTTTATAATATGGGGAACTTATAAGGAGGATCCATGATGAAAGTGATTGTTTATACGCAACCGGGCTGACACGCGTGTACCGAGGAGAAAGCGTGGCTTTCCCAACAGCATGTTGAGTTTGAAGAGCGCAACATTCGCCATAATGTGTCCTACATCGATGAAGTCGTGGCCTTAGGTTCACAAGCGACTCCGACCACGGTCATTGAAGACGATGACGGACAGCAACATGTCGTAATCGGCTTTCAAATTCGTAGTCTCAAAGAACATCTCAAATTATCCTAAACTGCCGGAGAAATTTTCAAAGCCCACCGTCATACGGTTGGGCTATTTTTTCTGGTCTCATCTCGTGTTATTCTATTCATGCATATTATAATACTCGTAATACAGATTATGAATGACGGTCATGGAACTGGGTTCCCCACCGGCTGCAAACCGGTTGGCAGTCTCGGGTAGAGATTGGTTGGGTTCGATTCCCAATGACCGTCTCCATTTTTTTCATATCATGGTAACAATCCACGGTGTAACGCAGTCTTTCCCATCTTCGTTATGGCTTCTTATCTTCAGCCTCATACCGGCTCAAGAGCGCTCGGGCCCCCGGCATATAAAAACCGCCTGTCGTAATCAACAGGCGGTTTATTCACTCTCTTCAATAATTAGGAGGCATAATCGATGAGTGAGGATAACGACACCGGGTCAAAATCAATCTGAAAGACCGAAGAGAGATGTTGAACGACGATGGGTTTCACCTCATCTAATGTGACATGTTTGCCCAATACTTTTTCCATAGACGTCACACCCTTATCCTGGATACCACAGGGAATGATGCCAGAAAAATGTTCAAGATTAGGCGCAACATTTAAGGCGAAACCATGCTGCGTAATCCAACGGCTCGCTTTGACACCAATCGCTGCAATTTTTTCGTCGCCTACCCAAACACCCGTATTAGGCGGAAATCTCCCCGCCGTGATGCCAAAGTCTCCTAGAGCCCTAATCAACGCTTCTTCCAGATTGCGTAAATACTGGTGGAGGTCACGGCCGTAGCGGGTCAGATTTAAAATCGGATACCCGACCAATTGGCCTGGGCCGTGGTAGGTGATATCCCCTCCACGGTCGACCTCGACAAACGTAATGCCTTCCTGGGCGCGTTTGGCTTCATCCCAGACCAAGTTTTGATACGATCCGTGAGCGCCTTTGCCGAGCGTATAGACCGGAGGATGCTCAACAAGCAAGAGGACATCGGGGATTTGGTTTTGAAACAGCGCTTGGCCGATACGGCGCTGCACATCCCACGCCTTCAGATATTCCATCTTGCCGAGATCAACCAGAACTCCGGAATTCATCGACTGACCTCAGGAACTTGAGATGCGGCATGGTAGGAACTACGAACCAAAGGTCCCGATTCCACATGCGCAAATCCTAATGCTAAGGCTTCCTCTTTAATCTCGGCAAATTCTTCCGGCGTGTAGTAACGCTCTACGGGCAAATGCTTCATATCCGGCCTTAAATATTGCCCCACCGTCAGTACGTCGACGTGATTGGCACGCATATCCACAAACACTTGATGGATTTCTTCACGTGTCTCTCCAAGTCCCACCATTATTCCGGACTTGGTGACAATGGTCGGGTCCTGGTCTTTAATCCGGCGTAAGAATTCCATGGTTCGTTCATACTGGGCTTTGGGACGGACATGTCGGTATAAACGGGGAACAGTTTCCGTATTATGGTTAAAGATTTCCGGACGCGCTTTGACCACCGTTTGTAACGCATCCCAATTTCCCATAAAGTCGGGGGTCAGAACCTCGATACTGCAGCCTGGCACCCGCTCCCGAATCGCCTCGATGGTTGCTGCAAAAATGGCAGCACCCCCATCTTCTACATCATCACGGGTCACCGAGGTAATCACCACATGTCGAAGTCCCATGTGTTCCACCGTATCAGCCACCCGCTTCGGTTCTTCCCAGTCGAGATGAGTAGGTCGGCCTGTGGTAATGGCACAAAATCCGCAGTTACGGGTACAAATATCCCCGAGAATCAAGAATGTTGCCGTTCGGCTTTCCCAGCATTCGTAAATATTGGGGCATAACGCTTCTTCACAGACCGTGTGCAGTGTCTGTTCGCGCATCAGGTTTTTCAAATCGAGATAATTTTTTCCCTGTGTCAACCGGACTTTCAGCCACGGTGGCAAAGGTTTCGATGGCGCTTTGCGGTCCGAGTGTAACGGTAATGGTTCCATGTCTTCGGACCTCCTTTCCGTAAATCCCTCGTCTTCCAGCCAGTGTCTACCTGCTCATCTTAATATATCGATGTGGATGGGCCAATGGCCTCGAGGTTTTCTTTGACCAATCGGACAAATTTTCCAGCTTCAGCCCCATCCACAACCCGGTGGTCAAAGGAGATGCAGATATTCATCATGGGGCGAATCGCCACCATGTCCTGAATCACCACCGGGCGTTTGACAATCGATTCCATAGTAATGATTCCGACTTCCGGTGCGTTAATAATAGGATAGGTTAAGACGGTCCCAATCGCTCCGGTATTGTCGACAGTAAAAGTGCCCCCTGTCAAATCATCCATGGTCAGGCGCCCAGCCCGGGCCCGCTTGACGAGATCTTGCGACGCTTTAGCTAATCCCACAATATTCTTTTGGTCCGCATCCTTAATCACCGGAACCACTAAACCGCGGTCCGTGGCGGTAGCCATGCCGATGTTAATCCGCTTTTTCATCACAATGCTGTCGCCATTCCATTGCGCATTCATTTCCGGAACCGCTTTAAGCGCTTGGACCACGGCGCGCAGCATAAATGGCATGTAGGTTAAGGATACCCCTTCTTTAGCCTTGAATTCCTCCTTCAACTGCTCGCGCAAAGCCACGAGGCCACTCACATCGACCTCCATCATCAACCAGGCATGGGGAACGGTTGTCTTGGACCGCACCATTCGCTCGGCAATGACCTTGCGGATAGAGGAGAGTGGGACAATCTCATCTTCCGGATCTATGACGGCGGGAGCGCCATTGACGACGGAAACGGTTCCCGGAGCGGGTGCAGGCGGTGGCGATGCAGGCTTCTGGGCCCTGGGTTCTTCGTGTTCACTGGGGGTTACCTTGGGCGCCTCAGCTTGTTTGGCCACCGCATTTAAGATATCTTGACGAGTGACCCGGCCTTTGGCCCCTGAACCGGTAATGGTATCGGGATTAATGTGATTTTCCATCGCCAGCCGACGCACCGCAGGAGAATACCGTCCCCGTAATGATTCACTAGCACCCTCCGTATTCTCCACAGTGGTCGCAGCGGACAAAACGGCCTTCTTTGGTGTGCTATCCTCTTGAGATGGAGATGCTGCTGGCTGGGTGTTTGCCGTAGCGCTATGATCGCCTGTCTCTTCTCCCTCGACCGTAATTTCACAAATGGGCGTCCCTACGGCAACGGTTTGACCCTCTTCCACCAAAATTTTGCTGACGGTGCCGCCAACGGGAGCCGGAACCTCGGCATTGACTTTGTCCGTCAATACTTCAAGCAACGACTCGTATTTTTCGACCGGATCCCCCACTTTTTTTAACCACCGTCCGATCGTCCCTTCAGTTACAGACTCCCCTAATTGCGGCATCAATACGACTTCTGCCATTGTTCTCCTCCTTGCATTCCAAGGTCGTGAGTCCGATCCTGGTTAAAATTTCGCTAAATCTCTCGCGGCCTCGGTAATTTTATCAGTCGTCACCATAAAGGCGTGCTCTAACGGCGGACTATAGGGCATGGCTGGTACATCGGGACCCGCTAGCCGTCTGATGGGTGCGTCCAGATAGAACAAGGCATGCTCGGCGATCAGCGCACTCACTTCACCGCCGACGCCCCCGGTTAAATTGTCTTCATGAACAATGAGCACTTTTCCTGTTTTCTTGGCCGTATCCAATATCATTTCCACGTCCAAAGGTCGGATCGTGCGCAAATCGAGGACTTCGACCGAAATGCCTTCCTGCTCTAGGGTTTCCGCTGCTTTCAAAGCATAGGTGACGGTTAACCCGTAGGTAATGATGGACAGATCTTTTCCTGTTCGTTTGAGATCGGCCTTGCCAATAGGAATTAAATATCGTTCCTCGGGCACTTCCCCTTTTAGCGAGCGGTAGGCGGCCTTGTGCTCAAAGTAGAGCACGGGATCTTCATCTTCAATCGCTGCCGCTAACAAACCTTTAGCATCATAGGGGGTGCTCGGGATGACTACTTTTAGTCCCGGCACATGCGCAAAAAAGGCTTCGACACTCTGCGAATGGTATAAGGCACCGTGCACTCCGCCTCCAAAAGGCGCACGAATGACCATGGGCACTCCAAAGGCTCCATTCGAGCGGTAACGAATACGCGCTGCTTCCTGAACAATTTGGTTCATGGCAGGAAAAATAAAGTCGGCAAACTGAATCTCAGGGATAGGTCTCAACCCGTTGACCGCGGCGCCAATAGCCGTTCCGACGATAGCCGCTTCCGCCAGCGGAGAGTCGATAACCCGGTCTTCTCCAAATTCTTTTTGCAATCCTTCGGTAACTCGAAACACGCCACCGCGTATACCCACATCTTCTCCATAAATGATAATGCGGCTGTCCCGACGCATTTCTTGTCGTAACGTTTCCCGGATTGCTTCTAAATAACTCATCACTGCCATTGTGACTCCCGGCATCATGAACCCATTTCCCTATTTCGCCGGGGCTACCCTCCTTCTGGTGATTGCTCGTATGAGCATCCAAGGGAAATGAGTGAAAATTTATTCGGCGTAAACATACCGTCCTAGCGTACTCGGATCGGGTAATGGTGCCTTTTCGGCAAAGTCTGTGGCATCATTGACTTCGTCCTTAATCCGTTGCTGCATGGCTTTAAGTTCATCGGGCGTCATAATCTTTTCGTCTAGCAGCCGTTTTTCAAAGGTAATAACCGGATCACGCTTCTTCCATTCCGCCACTTCTTCCCGGGACCTATAAGCCCGGTCGTCGTCATCACTCGAGTGCGGCACAAACCGGTAAGTTTTGGCCTCAATTAACGTCGGCCCTTCCCCGCGTCGTGCCCGTTCCACGGCCTCAGCCGTGACTTCATAGACCTTGACCGGATCATTGCCGTCGACGATGACTCCGGGCATGCCATAGCCTTGGGCCCGGGCGGCCACATCCATAATGGCCATTTGCTTACGCGCCGGAACCGAAATGGCGTACCCATTATTTTCATTGAGGAAAATGACGGGAAGTTTGTGAACTGCCGCAAAATTCAACGCTTCGTGGAATTCACCTTGACTGGTTGAGCCTTCGCCAAAGGAGGCGAGGGATACCCGTCCATCTTTGAGTATTTTCGAAGCCAGTGCCAAACCCGTCGCATGCACATCCTGGGTTGCCACCACAGACCCAGTCGTAAAAATGTGCCGCCGTTTGAGTCCCCAGTGAGCGGGCATTTGCCGCCCTCCGGAGTTGGGATCATCCGCACGTCCCAACAAGTGCAACATGACTTCCCGCGGTGTCTCCCCATAAGCTAGGACCATAGCTAAATCTCGGTAATAGGGAACAATCCAGTCTTCGCCGCGATTTAACGCCATCACCGACCCCACTTGGGCCGCTTCATGGCCATTCGCCGAGTAAACCACTGGCGCCCGTCCTTGGCGGTTTAAAATCCACATCCGATCATCCAAGGCCCGTGATAACGCCATATAATAATACATTTCCTTCAACAGTTCGGGAGTTAAATTAATACTTGCCACAACAGTCCCACTCCTTTCGCAATCCCCGCACAGCTCTTTTCCTTTTTAGGATGATGGCGGTGAAAAATAGACATGATCCATCAACGTCTTGGGATCGGGATCTTCCGCATTTAACGCGTAATCCGTGGCATCATCCACGATTTGACGCACCTGGTGAAGAAGCTCTTGTTCTTGCTGGTCATCCCACTGCCCCTGGTCTGTGAGCCACTGCCGAAAAACCACCACGGGATCATCGGCTTTTTCCCGGGCTAATTCGCCTTCGGGACGATACGTCTTGTCATCGTCGTCACTGGAATGGGGCGTATAACGGTGTGTCTTCGCTTCAATCAGTGTCGGCCCTTCCCCGCGCAGTGCTCTTTCGCGCGCAGCCAACGTCGCTTCATATACAGCAAGGGGATCCGACCCTTGAACGACGACACCCGGAATCCCATATCCTTGCGCCTTATCGGCCACATTTAATACCGCCATTTGATGGGCTTGGGGCACCGATATGGCATATCCATTATTTTCTACCACGACAATCAAGGGCAATTTGTGCACCGCCGCAAAATTTAAGGCTTCATGAAATTCCCCCTGGCTGGTTGAGCCTTCGCCTAAAAACACCGCGGCAATCCCTGGTTGGTGGCGTAATTTAATCGCCAAGGCCAGTCCTGCGGCGTGGGTCACCTGGGTTGTAACGGGTGAGGAACCGGTAAAAATTCGCTTGGCACGGTGACCATAATGCGCGGGCATTTGACGGCCTCCCGAGCTCGGGTCGTCCTTTTTCGCCAAAAGCCCTAACATCACTTCTCTGGGCGTCATACCAAAAGCCAACACCACACCCAAATCGCGATAATATGGCGCAATCCAATCCACCGATGGATCTAATGCCATAGCCACGCCGGCTTGCGCGCCCTCTTGTCCTTGACAAGAAATCACAAACGGCGCTTTCCCCTGCCGGTTCAAAATCCACATGCGTTCGTCAAGCTTCCGACTTAGTACCATGTAATAGTACATGGTCTTTAATTTTTGCCAGTCAATGTGGAGCCCAGAGAGTGTCTCTCTCTGCGCCATGGCGTATGCCTCCCTCCCAAACCGCACGCATCCATCTTTGTTTATTAGATATGAATGGCCATGCCATCCACTGCCAAAGCCGCTTCATGAAGCACTTCCGAAACGGTCGGATGAGCATGCACGCTTTCAGCCACTTCCCATGCTGTCGCTTCCAAAAACTTGGCCAGGGCCATCTCATTAATGAGGTCCGACGCGTGGGGACCCACAATGTGTGCCCCAAGCAGTGCATCCGTTTTTTTGTCAGCGACTAATTTTACCATGCCATCGGCCTCTCCCAAAATCAGGGATTTACCATTGGCGCGAAATGGGAATATGCCCACTTTCACGTCATAACCTTGTGCCTTGGCTTCTTTCTCACTGAGGCCCACCGATGCCACTTCGGGGCGTGAATAAGTGACCCGTGGGATCCGGTGTGGATTCAGCAATTCTGGATTTTTACCAGCAATCGTCTCGACGGCAATCATGCCTTCATGAGCTGCCACGTGCGCTAACAAATATCCTCCAATCACATCGCCGATGGCATACACGTGAGGGACATTGGTGCGGTAGTGATCATCCACCACAATAAAACCGCGCTGAATCTCGACACCGACTTCTTCCAATCCCAGATTTTCGGTGACGGCTTTACGGCCAATAGCCACTAATAAGACATCGCCCTCTACCGGGACTCGACTTTGATCGGCTTTTACGACGTCTGCATGAATCTTGTTGTCGTCAATCTTCAACGAAGATGGATCAAAACTTGCAGAGGTGTAAATCTTAATGCCGCGCCGAGTTAACAGCTTGGTTAATTGCTCGGCCACTTCTTCATCATCTTGCGGTAAAATATGCGGTAACATTTCCACGATGGTGACCTGAGACCCAAAATCATTGTACATGGAAGCAAACTCCACGCCAATAGCGCCTCCACCTAAAATCACCACCGAGGACGGAATATCGGCACGACTTAAAACATCATCCGAGCTTAACACCCGTTGACCATCAAAGGGTACATTTGGTAATTGGCGCGGGACAGAGCCTGTGGCAATGAGAATATCTTTGGCCTCTAAGAGGGTGGTCGAGCCGTCTTGAGCTGACACTTCGACATGCTGAGCGCCTTTAAGCCGTCCGTAGCCTTCGAACACGCTCACTTTATTCTTTTTCAACAAAAACTGTACACCCCGGTACAGTTGATCGACAACTTTGTTCTTCCTAGCTACCGCTTTAGGATAATCTAACGCCACCTCTTGCGCCACAAGCCCATAATCGCCCGCATGTTTAAAGGTATGTAGCACTTCTGCCGTGTTCAACAGGGCTTTAGTGGGAATACATCCCTGGTGCAGGCAGGTTCCTCCCACCTTCGCTTTATCAACCAAAGCGGTTTTGAGTCCGAGTTGGGCTGCACGAATGGCGGCAACATATCCGCCAGTGCCCCCACCCAATACAATGAGATCAAATTGCGTTTCTGCCATGATGATTGAGGTCCTCCTCATTTTCGTCTGTGTCTATTGCCCTTAATACCCTAAGGTTTGGCCAATTCCGCGGGGATCCGATGCGCCGACCCAATTTCCCAATCGTCGCATAATTACTTGGGCCGATCCGCCCCCGCTTAAAGGTCCAATAACGCGCACATTGTGACCGCGCTTTCGCAAATCGTCAATCACGTGAGGAGCAAAACGTGATTCCAGGACCACATAGGATTGTTGACTCAGGGTATGAGCATCAGTCGCCGGTCCAATCGTGAGCCTCGGAGCGCTCACCGCCTCATGGGGTAAGGCCTGTGCTTGCAACAAATCGAGTAGAATCATCAAATTCCATTGCGGCTGTCCGTCCCCGCCTGGCGTATTGCCAGCCAGATAGAATTGGTCGCCGTAGGTCACCATATAGGTGTTTAAGGTGTGCATAGGCCGTTTCCCTGGAGTCGCTTGATTGGGGTGACCGACAATCCGGTTAAAGGACCGACCGGCACGATTATTTAAAAAGAAGCCGCGTTCGGGCACGAAAACATATGACCCAAAGGACAACGCCAAACTATGAATAAATGAGACCACGTGTCCCTCGTCGTCTACGGCTAATAAGGAGGTGGTATCCCCCTCTTTTAACGTAGTGTCAATCAACGAGGCCCGGGGTAAGATGCCCGCCCGTCGTTTCTCAATCCACTGTTCGGTTAATAACTGAGTCGGATCAAAATGCTGCCAGAGCGGATCTCCCAGGTATTCACGGCGGTCATAAAAAGCCCATCTGAGGGATTCAATCACCTGGTGAACGTTTGCCCCCGTTTGGCGCCAATCCTTGGGAAAATCTGGTCCCAGCATAGCGAGTGCCTCTAACATAACAACTCCTTGCGAGGGAGGCGGTGTCTGATAGATGGTATAAGGTCCGAAAGACAGGGAAAGCGGTTTGGTCGTTTCGGTTTCATGCGCACGGAGATCGTCGTCATCAAGAAAGCCACCGGCTCTTGTGACAGCCTTGACAATATCATGAGCAACCTCGCCTCGGTAAAAACCGTCTCGACCTTGTTCCTGAAGAAGCTTCAACGTATTGGCCAACGCGGGCTGCTTCAGTAATTCTCCTTCAACCAGCGGTTGTCCCTGAGGGAAAAAGACTTCTTGACAGGACGGCGCCTCTTCTTGCAACACCGTCATCTCTTGGAGGGACTCCGCTAAGCGGGCATCGACCGGAAACCCCTCTTCCGCCAATCGTTGGGCCGGTTCGATAACCCGGGCCCACGGAAGGCGACCCCCGTCTTGATGCAAGCGCCAATATAAATCGAGGGCTCCCGGGACAGAAACTGATGCCCCTTGATGGAGCGGTAATGTGAGCGACTTGGGGAGTTTCGATTCATCATAGCCTTGGGGCAATCGTCCACTCCCTAAATAGGCTGTGATCTCTCGATGAGGAGCCTGATAGAGAACGAATGCTTCCCCTCCGAGCCCCGCCATATCCGGCATTAATACGCCGGTAGCAAAGGCCATGGCAATAGCGGCATCCACCGCATTACCACCTTGATGCAGCATCTGTAGCCCGGCTTGACTAGCCAAGGGATGCCCTGATGCCACCATAGCATGAGAGGCCCATACACTGGCGTTCGGACACTGAGCCTTTACATTCATACTCTCCATCCTTTCAGACTATTAGTAGCCTACCGCTTTGCTCTACCCCTGGCAAGCCTGGTTATTTTACAAAATATTTTCCCCATTCTGGTATTTTAACAGTGCCAGGTATAGGCATTAAAGTGCAAATGATGGGGCGTTAGCACTTTAAATGGTTCCGCGCGTTTGACTCCAATCTTTTGTCCATTTTCTTCGGCGTATAATGTCAAATACATCATCAGCTGAGGCCCTAACGGGGGGCCGAACTGGCTTTTATGCGCTGCCAAAGCGGCTAATTTCAGATCAAAGGTCTCGGTCACATCGATAAATGTATTGGGCCAGGCGCTGCCATAAAATGCAATGGCCGGGGAGGGCACTGGCGTCGCGCTTTGCCCAAAGGCGCGGGCAAAAGGCGCCATAATCACACCCGTGGCCACAGCATGGCCCAAGGTGCGGTGATCAGGATGGGCTTCATAAGGCAACCACGGATCGGGGGCCATCACGAAATCGGGTTGATATTCGCGAATCACTTTTAACACGTCTTGTTGGAGGGCTTTTTCATGATCTTTGAGCAACGTATCGGGATAGTCCCAAAAAACAATAGGGCCATCCCCCAAGATTTGTAAAGCACGCTGTTGTTCTTGCTGCCGTAATCGCACGAGCTCATCCGCTGTCAATTGGGGATCGTCACTGCCTGCATCTCCCTTCGTGGCAATGACATAAATGACTTCACACCCTTGCCGCCTTAAGCGCGCAACGGTGGCCCCTGCCCCCACCTCGTTGTCATCGGGGTGGGGAGCAAAAGCCATGAGTCTTTTCGCTTGCAATAAATCAGGAATGGGCAGTAGCGAGGATAAATCCATAATCTACCCACCTTTCTGGGCATCAGAATGACTGCAGTCTAGACTTTCGGAAGATTTTTTCGTCCACCGGTTTTGATCTCGCGTTTGAAATTTGGTCATCACGGCTTGAAAAACGTCAGTTAAATCCAAGTGCAAGGAATTGGCGAAGGACACTAAAACAAACAGCATATCCCCCAGTTCCATCGCAATGGATCCGTCGGGCTCTGTGGGCTTTTTCGGTTTTTCCCCATAAACATGGTTGACTTCACGCGCCAGTTCACCTAATTCTTCGGCCAAGCGCAAAATCATCGTCGATGGGGCAAAATATCCTTCTTCAAACTGGCTAATCCAGGCATCCACTTGTTGCTGCATTTCTTGGATCGTCATAGCGCCATCTCACTCGTGGGCCCGTTGCACAAAGTCTTTGGGAAACGCACGGTCATATTCAGGAGGCACTTGAATGGTTCCACCCAGTACTTGCGCTGCGGTATTGGCCCAGTAAGGATTGCGCAACATGCCCCGCGCAATCGCAATCACGTCGGCTTGCTGTTGCTCTAACACAAATTCGGCGAGTTCCGGCGTTTCCAACATGCCGACCGCAATCACCGGCACATTCAGATGCTTACGCAATGTGGCGGCATAGGAAACTTGGTACCCTGGGTACATCTTGGGCACAACGGGAGCATTTCCCCCAGAAGACACATCAAACATATCGACACCGTGATCGCGGTAGACCTGAGCCATTTTCTCAAGTGCTGGGAAATCATAACCCCCGTCCACATACTCGGTCGCGGACAGTCGCATGATCAGAGGCATCCCTTGGGGCATGTGACTTTTGACCGACTCAATCACCTCGACCCCAAAACGGGTCGGTTCCCCATAGACATCGCTCCGGTGATTGGATAAAGGCGACATAAACTGGTGAATCAAATACCCATGCGCCCCATGAAGTTCGATGGTATCGACTCCCGCTTTTATCGCACGCTTCGCGGCGAGCCCAAAATTGTCGATTAAGCGGTGAATCTCATCGATGCTCAAAGCCTTAGGAACCCGGTAGCGATCAGAAAATGCAATGGCTGATGGGGCCACGGGCTGCAAACTGGGCGATTCCGTTTTGCGACCGGCATGTGCAATTTGTATCCCAATTTTGGCACCATACTGATGAACCTGATCAATAATCCGGCGAAAGGCGGGAATTTGATCATCAGACCATAACCCTAAATCTCTTACGGTAATACGGCCATTGGGATCCACATCGGTCATTTCTATCATAATGAGAGCACTGCCCCCGACAGCGCGCGATATGTAATGGACATAATGCCACTCATTGGGTTTGCCATCTTCATCCCACACAGAGTATTGACACATGGGCGACATCATAATCCGGTTCTTTAACGTTAAGTCTTTGAGGGTAAACGGTTCAAACAATTTTGCCATATGATCTGCCTGCCTTTCTCGCTACGATGTTTACGCTTGTTGTAAATCCGCAATTTCTCCTCAGGGAAAGTCCCTTGGGCGGACATGTAATCCCGCATCAGGCTTTGTGATAGGGGTGATGATGAATAATGCTAAAGGCCCGGTAAATCTGTTCGACCGTAATTAATTGAGCCAAAGCATGCGGTAACGTCAAAGATGAAAGAGACCAGCGCCAATTAGCTCGCTCTCGAATTCGCGAAGCGACTCCAAGGCTGCCGCCGATCACAAAAACTACCGCCAAACTTTGTTCCTGATACCGGGCTAATTGCCGGCTCAAGAATTCAGATGTTACTTGTTGACCATCAATATCCAAGAGAATAACAAAGTCCGTGGGATCCAAATGTTTGCTAATCGCTTTGGCTTCGCGTTCCAGGGTCTCGCTTTCCTGACCATTTTTATAGCCAATTTCAGGTGCGACCACCCAATCAAGCGGCTGCCATGATCCTAAACGCATCCGGTATTCATCAATCATCTGGGAAATTGCACGGTCTTTGGGCCGGCCCACCGTCAAAAGGCGCCAATGTTGTGCCATCACTTGCTGCCTTTCTTCAAAATGAATTCCCCACCCATATTAGTGTACCGATTTTCTCGATCAAGAACCAGATGCCCCCATTTGGCTTGTACTATTGCGAGCTTTGGGGAAATAAATATGAAGTACATGGGAAGTCAGGGACAGTATGGGAAACCAGAGACTTCCAGATTGCAAAAGACACAGATGAGGGTCCCTTATCACAGCAACAAGTTTGGTCCCTTGAAACAACATCTAAAAAGTCGGGACGACGAAAAGACGGAAAGACGGAAACAGGGAAAGAAGGTATGTATGATGCATGATGATAATCCGATTGAAAACCGGCAAACTGCAGGTCATGCCTTATTTTTTGCACTAGCCACCACCTTTGGCGGCGGAGCAGCCCTTCATTTAATTCGCGCGGCTTTATGGCACAAATCTCTTCCTCTTTCCGAGGTGATTACCTTTGTGTTGACGGCTTTAGCCAGCATTTTATTGTTATCGGTGATTTGGTCCGGCCGTCCCGAAAAGACCTGGTCTCTTAACCGCCACATTCTCTGGATTTCGGTGTTGGCGGTCGCAACAACCATTTTTGCCACCACAATCTGGCCCATATTCTGGCACTGGGCCTTCCCTTCTGGCTATTAAGTACGTAACGACCATCTCCCTCCCCGTTCTTGTTCTCCTCCCACGCTCGCCATCATTTTTACTCCAAAGACCTTTTGGCATGATAAGGGCTCTATCGCCTGACAGTTCTCCCTGGGAAGTGTCAGGAAAACCTGGCCTCTTTTTTAACAAGACGTTAACACAGGATTAACACGTCGTTCATACAATCTTCCCACTGTCTTAACGTCCTTTTCGCATACTAAGGTCAAGTCCTAATTTGTGTGTAAAAGCGTTCCCTTGGTTTGCGAGGCGTTAGGCGACGACCGCGGGTCCCGCATGAGGCGGCTCATCCGTCGCCGCTTGAGACCGTTTCGCTTGCCAGTAAGGCTCGAGATTCAGATACCGCTTACCCGTGGTCCACACCTCATGCTGCTCGAGCAACAGCGCGCCCACCAGGCGGATCGCCGACTCCCGGTTCGGAAAAATCCGAATCACCCGTTCTCGGCGCCGGATCTCAGCATTGAGCCGCTCGACGCCATTCGTGGTGCGTAATCGCTGGCGCAGCGACTCGGGGAGTTGCAACACCGCTAGCGCGTCCTCGAGCCCGTTCTCCAGAATCGCCACGGCGCGGGGAGCCCGCTCGGCAAAGTCCTCGAGCAGTTTGGTCCACAAGGTGTCGACGGTGGCCCGGTCGGGGGCTTCGAAGAGCGCGCGGAGGCGGCCGTGCAGCTCCTCCTGCACCGCTTTGGGCGCGGCATCGAGGATATTCCGCGTGAGGTGCGTTTGGCAGCGCTGCCAACTCGCCCCTTGGAATTGCTGTTCGATAGCCTGCCGCAGCCCGCGGTGGTCATCCGACACCACCAGGTCGACGCCCGTTAAGCCTCGATCCTTGAGGTCGGTAAACACGGCCGTCCACGTCTGCTTCGATTCGCTATCCCCGATCCAAAACCCGAGAATTTCTCGGTACCCCGCCGCATTAATGCCGGTCACCACACACCCGCTCCGGGACCGGACGGCCCCGTTCTCGCGGATTTTCAAGACCAAGGCATCGACAATCAGGAACGGGTACGGCGTCTCCGCGAGGGATCGGGTTCGCCATTGCTGGACGGCCGCCTCTAAGCCTTTCGCGAGGTCCGACACCGTGGACTTCGAAAATTCGGTGCCACAGAGTTCTTCGGTCACGCGCCGAATTTTGCGGGTTGACACCCCATTCACCACCATTTCCATCAACGTGAGGACGAGGGCTTTTTCATGCCGCTGGTACCGCTCAAAGAGTGTCGGACTGAACTCCCCGTCCCGCGTCCGCGGGACCTCCAGCGTCAACGTGCCGACGCGCGTCGTGAGCTGCCGGCTCCGTGAGCCGTTGCGATATCCGCGCCGGTCTTCGGTCCGCTCGTACCGGTCGGCTTGAAGATGTTCCGTCACTTCGGCTTCTAACACCTGATTTAAGACCTGTTGCAACAAGAGCGCGAAGGCCTGATCCTTTTGTCCGACCAGGGCTTGGATTGTTTGATCATCCAGTGTAATCTGATAATGAGCCATTGCGTGATCCTCCTAAGATTTGTCAGTTGTGTCGCTTTCAAATCTACCAAGGAAACGCAATGGCTTTGAAATTTTTAAGCCCCTTTTACACACAATATCGGACTCTACTCATACTAATCATGTCACCTTTGTGTAAATAGGATAGCTAACTCGCCAGGGAGGTTTTTATGTCCACCAAAACTGTTAGTGAAACACTCAATGAAGCGCCGCTCAATTTATTTCATTTACGTGCGGTTCTTACCGCCGGTATGGGCTTTTTTACCGATGCTTATGACTTGTTCATCATTGGAGCCGCTCTCATTCTGATTAAAGAACAATGGCATCCATCGGCCACAATGACTGGTCTTCTCGGATCTACCGCTCTTATTGCAGCTTTTGTCGGGGCCTTTGTTTTTGGTCGCTTAGCAGACGTTTTCGGACGGAAAAGTATCTATGGATTAGAAGCTGGCTTAATGGCATTAGGGGCTATTCTGTCGGCATTCTCCCCCAATATTTTTTGGCTCATTGTGTTTCGTTTCATTATGGGGATTGGTATTGGAGGCGATTACCCGGTATCGGCCGTCTTAATGAGTGAATATGCCAATGCCAAAGACCGGGGTAAACTGGTCAGTTTAGTCTTTTCCATGCAAGCCTTAGGATTAATTGCCGGTCCTATCGTGGCTTTGACTTTACTCGCTTCAGGTATCCAAGCGGATATTGCTTGGCGGTTGATGTTAGGCTTGGGTGCTGTGCCGGCCTTAGCCGTGATTATTTTACGGCGGCGCATGCCTGAATCTCCTAGGTATGTGGCTCAAGTCAAAGGCAAAACCAAAGAGGCCATCGTGAGTCTCAAAGGCTACACGGGTCAAGAAGCTCAAGCCATCGATGAGATCAATCCTCGTCAAAAACTCAGTTTGGGACAAATGTTGTCACAAGGGCGCTACTGGCTCCTTCTTCTCGGTACCGCCGGCAGTTGGGCTGTTTTCGACTACGCATACTATGGTAATTCCATTTCCTTGCCTCTGGTGCTGAAAATGGTGGCTCCCCATAGTTCGGCCATGACATCGATTGCCTGGTCATTAATCATCTTTGCCGTCGCTGCAGTGCCTGGTTATATTTTAGCCTTCTTGACTATCGATGCGATTGGTCACAAAAAATTACAGTGGATCGGCTTTTTGGTTATGGGATTGGCCTTTGCCACCTTAGGTCTGGTTCCCAACATCACCCACGATGTCCTACCCTTTCTTCTCATCTTCGGATTAAGCTACTTCTTCGCCGAATTTGGTCCGAACACCACCACATTTGTCATGGCGAGTGAGGTCTACCCGACCAGTGTCAGGACCACCGGTCACGGCATTTCAGCAGGGCTGGCGAAGGTGGGAGCCTTTATCGGTGTGTTTATCTTCCCGGTTATGAGTAAAGACTTAGGATTAAATGGGACCCTCCTCATTACCGCCGGTTTCTCGATGTTGGGTATCCTTTTAACTATGCTGTTACCAGAACCCAGTCGGCAAACACTTGAAGATGTCAGTAGCTCCGAGCCACCCGTCCTCTCCAAACACGCATAAAACACCTTCCGATTTCCATAATTGGCCACAAAAAACCCTGAAATCACGGGAACGTGTATTTCGGGGTTTTGATTTTGATCATAATGTCCTAAACAAAACGGTTATCTTTTCAGACGCGTGTACCCATGTATTCCTCATATTTTCTATAGAAGGATTTTTGTTGTCGAACAATGACAGAAAAATACCCCCAAGGAGATTACCCATAATTTCCTTACAATTCTTTTTACGCAAGGCATCGTCCCATATTGAACAAGAAGCCAATCGTATTCTGTCAGTGATTTCGGAATTCATGGGGATCAATACCCTCTTTGTAGCTTTCAATGATGAGAATACCAACTATATTGTCAAAGTAAGTGTCAAATAATATCCACCTTGCGCTGGGAATGAGTTTGGTTTAGATAGGAGACGGTCGGGGCAGCTCTTTCACGCGGGCCGGTCAAGCGGGCAACCAGGGTAAGCAATCGGCTCAGGTCGCGCCGCGGTAATTGTTCGGACAGATATTGGATAGGCCCGAATCACATTGAATCACATTCAAGGCAATCGCACTGCCTTGCGTCCCCCTCGGGTTGCTCTCCACCTTCAGCGGCCCATTTTTCGAGAAACCGCGTGAGAGGTTTCCATTAATTCAGACGATAGGTCACCGTCTTGCTCAAGGGGCACTTCGGAAAGATGTGACGTCGCGGTAGCCAAGCATTGCAAATAAGTGTGAAATCCGGTAATAAATTTTCACCCATAGCGTTTATGGCGTCCGGGATGATATTCGTATAACATAATGAGTGAGTTTATCCGTCCGCTTCAATACAGCCAATTGAAGTATACGCCTATGCGGCCATCAAGAGTCGCGAAAGGTATAATGGAGCCGTTTATGCCGAAAATAGCTGAGTGGGGCCGAATAAGGATTTATATGTATTACCCTCCTAAGGAACACCCACCCTGTCATATACATATTAAAGGGATAGGGTGTGAAGTTTCAGTAGACTTTTTAGGAAATATTTTGAAAGGGATTTCAATTTGCTTTTCTACTAGCGAATGGAAGAATGTGATGAACTGGATTAACAACCATCAAAAAGAATTACAGGAAAACTGTACACGAGCGCAGAATCATAGAAATTTGAACTCTATTCCATATCCCTAGAAAGAAGGTGAAGAGGGTGTTGATGCCAAATGGCTTTAGTCGCCCTCCCGAAGGCTCAAACGGGAATTTACCTCAGGTGATTGCTGTGAGGCCTTTTCCGGAATATCTACTAGTCTTGAAGTTTAAAGATGGAGACCTTCGTGTTTTTGATATGAAACCAATGCTGTGGGGAGAAATGTTTGAACCATTACGTGCTAAAGACTTGTTTAACCAAGTACGCGTAGAGGATGGCACGATTGTATGGCCTAACGGGGCTGATATCGACCCAGAACAGTTATATGAGGAATCAAGCCCACTCTTTCCTCTAGACTGTCTATAAAACGCAACGCGGTGCATACTAGTATTGATGTGGGATCATTTGCCACAGCAAAATCATAAGCGCGTCTCGTGCAGTTAGCATGGGTGAATAAATACGCGCACGCGGAAATTAGATGGTGTGCCGTTAGAATTCCACAATTTGAAAAAGGCTGTCCCTACCCATTTACTTGCGCCCTCTAGTGCCTAGGATGATACGGTATCCGCACGATTTCTGTAAATGCGACTACGGTCCTTCATTCTGAATAAATCAAAGAGGTAAGTTGATTAAACGTTTGCTCTATCCACCATCTTGCCTCTTGAAAAGACAAGACACTCTCTAATGGATCCCAAAACTACCGATACTCTTCACAAAACGCACCATCACCATTCTTCAAACTCCGTTATCTCAACAAGAGCTATTGAACATGATGGCTAGATTGTTGGAGCATGTTGTGCAACTGAAGTGAGCTGCGTACAAGGAGATGTCGACAGTCTCAAACTCATTAACGATACGTGGGGGCACCATATCGGAGATGAGGCCATTTCTCACGTTATCAAACACATCCGTGCCGCATTACCGAACAATCATGTGTTTGCCGGATTGGTGGCGATGAATTTGTGGCGTTCTTACCGCAATGCGGTTCGGACGACGCCCAATCTTTAGCCATGTATATTAGTTAACGCCTTCACCATTCCTCTATACTCGCTCCCAATGGAGAAGACATATCGATAGAGATTACCACCGGCGTGGCCACGACTTCGAATATGGCCCATCTCTGGCAAGAACTGTTGAAAGAAGCGGATAGGGCCATATATCAAGCGTGAACACATCATTCATCGTTGCCTTTTCTATACTAAGAATAACTTACACCCGATTATCCCGCGGCCAACGCCCGGTGCGTTACTGGAAGCTCACCAAGCCTTAATGAGACTGTGAGATTCTCGGTACCGCGCAATAAGCCAACGCGGATTATTGTTCCAACCCCAGCCCTTTGAATCACAGGGATCATGTCTTGCAGTTGGTGCACACGAATTCCGTTGACAGAAACGATAAAGTCGCCAGCTCGAATCCCTGCTTTTGCAGCAGGACTTCCCGGAATAACCCGAACCACCAGTAGCCCCACCGATTGTGAACCCGCTGACTGCACGGTGGCGCCAAGCCATGGACGGCGCACATGACCGTATGCAATAAGCTGTTGCGTAATGCTTTTGACGGTATCACTGGGAATAGCAAATCCGATTCCTTCCACTCCTGTTTGAGCAATTTTGCTAGCGTTTATGCCAATGAGTTGCCCTTGGGCATTCACCAACGCACCGCCACTGTTCCCGGGATTTATTGCCGCATCGGTTTGGATCAGATGATACTCCCATCCGTCGCGAAACATCACCCGATCTTTAGCCGAAATGATGCCTGTGGTCACGGTATGGGATAATCCTAAGGCGTTGCCTATGGCGACCACCAGCTCGCCCGGTTCAATGGTGCGTGACGAGGCAAATTCAATCGGCCTCAAATGGTTCGCATGAATACGGATGACCGCTAAATCCGTGGGCGGATCTTCACCCACGATTTGGGCGTGATACCGTTGCCCATTCGATAACACGACGATTAACGCATGTGCATTGGCCACCACATGATAATTGGTGACAATGTCGCCTTGACGATTCAGGATAACTCCGGAACCGATGCCCTTGGTCTGTAATTGTCCCTGATCGTTTTGCTTGTTTAAGACAATGACCACCGAAGGATCCACTTTCTTGGCAATACTCACCACGGGCCAGTTCAACGCTCTCGGAGTACGGTTTAAGGTCTGATATACAATCAGAGCTCCCAAAAAAACCCCAAAAAGACCAAATAGAAAAGGCGTCCACTCTTTCCGCCGCCACATGCCCATTCCTCCCGTCACGACAGACTATGTCTTAGCCGGACAGGTTATGACGGTACGGTGTGGGACAAAGAAGTATGGACTTGTGTCACTAGAATGGACCCTAGAAATTCGTAGCTTTTAAATCTCGACGCTGCATTAAACCGTTCTATACCAACTCGTCATGATAATTGGTGACAATATCGCCTTGACGATTCAGGATGATACCGAAACCGATGCCATGGGTTTGTCATTGGGCCTAATTACTTTGCTGGTTTACGACAATGACAACCGAAGGATTCAGTTTCTTGGTAATACTGACAACGGGTCAATTCTCGGGATTATGCCTAAGCCGGACAGGTTATGACCCACGGGATGCACTGGGTAACTTTCCGAAGCCCAAAGAAGACGCTTGAAGTCAACCCAACTCACTAGTCCACGCTTTCTGGTCATACAAACCTTCGAAGCACATATTCTCTAACACTCATAATTATACCGCGGGTCGGCATATCTCGGATTACATGATCCTCCAGTATGACATCAAAGATCGATGACTCATTCACACATACCGGGGGCCATCAGTAGCACTGAAGTGCGGATGAATACCGGCCAGTTCTTCCTAGTTTCGAGAGTGCTTACCTACGTGCATTTGGAAGGCATGCGGTTGGCTTGATCAACCGAATTAGTGAAGACCATAGTGCTTGAACAACAGCCAAAATGTTGGAAGAATTGTGGAGAAAAGGACAATATCCCCATTGATTAGGAAAATATTTGTTTCCTAAGCGAGGACGAAGCTCTTCCTGAAATCCGATTAGTTTGGCTGACTTCTCCCAAAATCTAAAAAACAGCGAACGATTTTTGGTCTTTACGAGGATGAGCCCCATGGTATAACGCACGCCCAATATCACACGTTGCGACCTCCGCTGCGAACATGGCTCCCCGAAACACACCGGTCCAGCCCCAACCTAAACTCACCGTCCCAACAGCGATAGCAGCAAAATAGAGGAGAAAGGCGTAATGATCTCGGGATTCGTTGACCAATTCTTGCACACGAGGCGGGCGGCCGGTACCAAGTCGCGTCCCAAAGTGGGTGAGCCATGTTAAAAAGGGCACAATTTTATAGAGTTGGGTGAGAACCAGCCCACCAAGCCATCCATAAACGGCGAGAAAGGCCAGTGCTATATCCCAGCGTGTGACCATGCCACCCAAACGGACTAAAAGCCCCCCCAACACGACCAGCACAAGAAATCCCAGCGGAATCACGGCGTAGCGGGTATTGAGTTCCAAATGGCGCCGCTTGCGCTGACGAAATAATACACGCATATCCCACAAATAGGATACTAAGCCCAGTAGAATCAGAAACCATCCGACCTGGGCAACCACATTAGTCCCAAGCCACCGCGCCACCCACACGGTCATTATGCCAATGCTCGTCGCCACATACGCCGTCCATCCCCAAAGCCCTTGGCGCTCTTCGGAGAGCGTAAACATGGCAAACAGTTTATAAGACACGCCCATAGCCGTGAGCGTCAGCCAGCCTGCCACGCCACCCACGACGTGCGCCGCCAGTCCTCTGCCGCCCATGACTTGTACTTGTTGCGGCGTAAACCATGTCGGCACCGCTAAGGATAAAGCCAAAAACAGACCGGCCAGCACCGTAAGCATTACAAAAAAGAGGCCCGATGCGACAAACCATGTCGAAAGCGTCCACGGCCAAGCCCGCCCCATTGTGACCCACATATTCATCACGGCCAAAACCACACCCACCACGACAAGCGCCCCACCCATAGGTAAAATCCATGGAATGGGTGGAAAAATTCCGCCAGGCACGGTTCCCGGCAATGCTAAAAATCCCGCAATCATGCCGAACAGCCCAAGACTGACCAAAATTAGTGTAAAACCGGATAACACCGGATATGCCAAATCTTTTTTAGTTAAAACTGGGACGAATTGGTGCAAAGCGCCTAACATCACGAGTGTTAAAAAACCTATGGTCGTCAAGTGCACCGCGACTAACACACCCGCATTGCCGATATTCGCAAGAGGACTGGCCCACTTTGTGGTCAAAATTCCCTCGGCTAAAACTAATGATGCCACTGCCACAGCAAAATATTGCATAATCCACCGCGATCCTTGAACTCGTCGCATAGCTTGCCTTCTTTCGTATGTTCAATGGGTCGACACCCACTGGGGCGTTGCCCTTGAATTTAAAGTAATTCAAGAGCAGCACGCGCACCGTGATCACGATCACAAGCACGTCATTCAGACCTTGACATAATGAAATCCAAGACGAAAGAGAGCACGACGACCTTATCGCGAAGGAGAACTCGACATGTCTTTGACTCCTGCCATCATCCTCGAAGCCTTAAAAACGGTGAATGATCCGGAACTGGGATACAATATTGTCGATCTGGGGTTAGTCTATGCGGTAACCATTGAGAGGCAACCGTTCATGTAAAGATGACGATGACAACGCCTGGATGCCCCACGAGTCAATTTATCCAAGAAGGTGCCCGCCAATGTTTGTTAGCCTTACCACCCGAGGTTAACGCTGTGACAGTCGATATTGTCTGGTCTCCACCTTGGGATCCCTCCATGATGACCTAAGACGCGAAAAGTCTTTTGGGACTCTAATCTCGATCTTTATCCACTACGGCAATCCATTGCTGCAGCTTGGCCGCATCGGTCACTTCAAGCATCCCATGGTGCGAATGGATAACGCCATCGCGGGCAAGTGCGTGAATCGCCCGTGTCACGGTTTCCCGACGGGTTCCAATCAACCGGGCGACATCTTCATGGGTCAAATTAATCATGCGTCCCATGCGGATAAACAAGGTCCATATAACCGAAGCGACTTGGTTAACCATTGGTAATCCTTTACGATCGGCGATGGACTCTTGGATGAATCGCAGACGTTCGGCCAACACCCGACTAATTTCAAGGCCAAATGACGGGATCTCTTGATGCAGCCGCAGCACCGTATTGCGTGCAATCCAGCCCATCACGGTGGGTGTTGATAACGCCCGTGCCGACGCAGGATAGCCGCTTTGATCCCAAAGACCTGCAATCCCGACAATATCGCCCAAAATCCACACACCCGTCGTGGTTAATTGACCTTCGAATCCGACGCGCTCCATCGCCACCCGCCCTTCGAGGACAAACCACAATCCTGACGTCGGCTCGCCTTGTTCAAAAACACGGTTGCCCGCCTGATAATGACGCATCACAAGGATCTCGGACAATGTCGATTCCGGAATTAATTGAAGTAGGGGCACATCAGCGCACTTACCAGTCATGGCGTCCCTCCCTATGCCCGATATTATACGCGTCATAAAGCGAGTGGCAATCTGTATAGGCTCAACATCCCGTCCCTTGTGCGCGTGCCCATGGCCGATTGTGTTAGCAAAGGCGATCCGTGGACACCCTTACGCCTTTGCTTCACGTGCCTTGGAAGCGTGTCCTATTGCCACAACTATATTAATCACCTGCGTAGCAAGCAACCCCAGCGCCACAACGCCGCTCGCTGACACCATAGCGCTATAGTGGCCGTCCCATCCGATCAGGCTTAACAGCGCTCCCGTAACCCCTAGAACAGCGACCACAATGGGTTGGCGAGGAGAATACATCATTTGAGCCAAAAAGAAAGCCTTAAACGCAGGACCAGGCAGTTTATTCGATACGACTAAAGCCACCATAAAGGGAATTATCCGGGATTGATAACTAAAGATTAGAATAAGAAACCCCCAAAACGCCATAATCACAGCCAAAGGGTTAAGCCATATCTCTAATACGGAAGACACGAGCAATAGAACCCAAGCGGTTCCCACCCCCACAAACACCCAATCAAATGCCTTCCCCCGCCGTACCGTACGTACAAGCTGCGCGATAGATCCCAACACCGCCCCCATCCAGACTACGGCCCCAAACCGCATGACCAGCGAAGAGGTCAAAAGCGACGCCCATACCATCAGTGTTCCTACTCCCCCTAAAACAATCGGAATAACTGATCGGGTGCGTTCGGATTTAGACATCGAAAACATTGGGTTCAGCTTTAATTGCACACTCAACACTAAAAGACCCAGCCAAGACCCTAGAGCTGTCGCGATATGTACACGCAGCACTTGATATTCAGGCCACCATCCCAAGAAAGACAAAGCCATAAACAAACCCAGCACCCACGTCGCGTTAAACCCCAAAATGGCACCTTGAATGCCTCGATACACACTGACCTGGACTTTCTCGGATCGCGTCATTTGTCCCCATAGCGCCATCGACCACAACACAATGGCAACGGCTAAGATGCCTCCACTTAGCGCCAACACACGCCAGTCATCGAACATCAATCCCCACGCAAAAACGATGACACCGGTGAGATACACAAGAAAATGGAAGACAGTACGGCGAAAAGATAGGGGTGGCACATCAAACACCACCGGAATCCACTGTGTCAAGATGCCTTGAGCCGTCATGGACAAAAATCCTAGCGTAAAAAAGTGAATGGCCATAATCACGTGCGGATCACCTGCACGTCCCAGAGCAATAGGCCGCCCCAGTACGATAACGCCTATCGCCGCCAAGATGAAAAATCCATATCCCGTGCCCATGTAAAGCAACGGCGCCGTAATTCGCGGGGCCTGCGCGATATTGATACTCGGTTTATAACGCGCTGTTTCGGACAAGTCCATCCCCGTTTCCTCCTATTTGACTTTCAAAATTTTAACAATGACTGAATCATCAGGTCCTGCAATGATTTCGTAAGGAAATCCCTCCTCATCAAGCTGACCCAGCAAGAATATCGGTACGCGGTCGTTGTGAATCACAAGGACGGACCCTGTGGGTATAGCCGCCAACGCTTCCCATGTCCGCTGCATCGGTTCAGGTGGCAAAAAACCTCTATTGTCTAAAAACTCTTCTGGTCCTACAACGGGTACGACGGTATCACATTCTTGGCTTGGTGGCATTTCTGTCATCGGCGCCGATACATCCGGGGTAAAGATTGTGATAATCATTCTGCTGGCATGCTCCTGACGGACTGTATAACCACGCCGCTTCATTTGGGAGATTAGTGGTCGCGGACTGAATGTCGACCGCACTACCAAAGATTGTCCAGGTTGTAACGTGTCGACCGCTGTCATCACTGCACTAAATAATCCTAGCCCTTGCTTAAGGAGACTTTTTACTTCAATCACTATCGGTTCCATGGGACCTTTCCTCCCTTCATGCCCTCAGTCTATCTTGTTCATGCCGTGATCATTGTGACAATGATCACGGGACTGGCGGCGGTTCCAAAAGAAACCAGCGAGAAATACTCTATGTTTTCATAATCACCATGAAAGATTCTTGAGACTGCTAAACCTCTCATGGGTTAAGAGGAAAGATGGTTCGATGAGTCGGCAATGCATTGAAATGCATGCAAACAACAGTGTCCAAGAAGCTAGATACATAAAAAGGCAATGGGCTGCACGCCGTCATCCACTCAATCTGTCTATGATCTGTCTATAATGTTACGTACGGTACAAGAGGCTACGCACGCGACCCACAATTCATGAACCCGGTGGGTACAAAATGAATGCGAAAGACATGATTAGGGGAAAAGATCTGCCGAAGGTCATGCATCACAATTGGCTGCAGAAAGGATTCATTCATGGGGGTATGGTCGAGTTTTCGGGGACCATCTCGCTGTTTTAAGTCATTACTGACTCACACTGAACGTTGACGTTTTCTATCATTATCTTGTGTTATTTTTAAAATTGAGGTTAGTTGGCGTTAACTCGTACGCGTGCAACGAAGGAGTGTCCATGGGTGCCTACATCGATCGCCTACGCCTAATCTCCGTGGGTTTAATAACCGCAGGCGCTGTCGCCTATGTACTCACGCTGATTGGAATATCCGCCGTGCCGGCCAGTATGGGATGTATCTCGGCATTCTTCATTTGGGCCGTACTCGCGGAGCATTGGCCTGCAGTTCCCGGCCATTCGTGGTTTGCAATACTTAGATCGCCTTCGATTCCTCAGTCTTAGCCAGAGCTTATTCGTCGGCTGCTGCGAACGGGAAGTCCCGATGCCTTACGTCATGCCCGACAGCCTGTCTTGGAGGCCACGAAACGTCTTGAACGATGGCTCTACCGGACCATTCAATGGAGCGCGTCCCTGGCACTAGTTGTCGTCATCAACGGTCTTTGGCTATTCCATCACCAAGTACCCGTAAGAACCGTATGGAGTCTCGGAATAATGGCCCTTGGAGTTGTAGTGCAAGCAACTTGGCAACTCTGGTTTCTCAACCGGATACGATACATTCGTCGTCACTACGGAGCATCCTAAATAAGAATAATTAAGAGTAATCGACCATCCGGTTCGACTTCAGCTAACTACGATTGACTGTACTCCAACCGGCGTGATGACCGTAACCAAATATTATTAAGGAGTATCAACAAGGTGATCCAAGATACGGAAACGTTCTTCATGAGTTTCAGACCCATCTGTAGCGTTTTCCTTCAAGATTTTGGAGTCGGTCCCCCTAAAAACTTCAGGGCTTGTGGAATGCGGCCGATCCCTTGCGGATAATCGAAAACATTTAACGGGTCGTAGTGTTGCTTGACGTCCATTAACCGAGCAATATTGTCATCGTAGTAGGCCCTGGGCCAATCCACAATATTGGCATCGCAATAATTCACATATGCTCCTCGGGTATAAGGCAGCATCGCCTGCCGAAATGACTCAACCCAATTGATGTGCGCCTCTGCTTGACTATCCTCGGTCCAATAGGCCTGATATTGCACACTAGCCCGTACTCCCCGTCGATGCGGATCGGCAGTGCCATGATTGGAAATCAAACTGACAGCTCCGCCGTATCCATCAAATTGCACCAGAGTCGCAGGACCCGGAGTCTGTGAGAGATGATCGACGATAACCTTTAAGGCGTCATCGCTAAAGGGTTGATATTGGAACGCCGACGTATTTTTAAACTTGGTTATTTCAGATCCATGAGCTAAAAATTGTGGCATATCCGGTTTAACTCCCCCAAAATAATAGACGGCTTCTATGAAGGGAACCGTACGGATAATGATGTCGACCGGAGTGACTTCTGCAATCAGCGGAGAAAGAACTGGAGCAAACGCTTCTTGAGGACCGGTAAACTGCCCGACTACGACAACCTGACCTACCTCTTTTGATGTCAGTTTCAGCAGCGGCACACAACGAAAATCAAGCTTTTCGGGCTCGGCCCAGTTTTGAAATGCCTTAACCACCCTGGGAAGTTCAGCCCATGGCCACTGTAAATAAAAGATGGTGACATCGGCGACTTTATGGGTTTTAAAATAAAAATGGGTAACAATCCCGAAGTTTCCACCTCCGCCACCACGACAGGCCCACATTAAATCTGGATGGTTTTGGTCGTCGACATGCCGCACTTGTCCATCCGCCAGCACCATATCCAATCCCATAACATTATCGCAGGTCAATCCAAACAGTCGACTAGTCAAACCAAATCCACCACCCAACGTCAGACCCGCAATACCGACAGTCGGGCAAGTCCCCGCTGGAATTGTGACTCTGCCTTGATTCCACAGTTCTTGATAGACTTTCAATAATGGAACGCCAGCCCCTATCTTTGCAATTCCGGTTTGCTGATCCAAAACCACCGCATCGATTTGACTAACATCAATAATGAGGCCACCATCAACCAACGAATAGGCTTCATAACTGTGACGGCCGCTGCGGGTGCGGATGGGAATTTGGTGATCGATGGCCCATTTTACGGCTCGTTGTACATCATCTTCGTCCTGACAAAAATTTATATACCGGGGGGTAAATGGCGGAAATCGCCGGTTATAGTCTTGACGTGCATCATCGTAACCAGGACTGTGCATATTCAGCACTAGACCCGTTAAAGTCGATACACCTCCCATAGAGATCACATCCTTTTTGTGATCCATGATATGGAAATACAGATTACTGGCCACCACATTCTGATTGTCCATTAATAAAATCTTTTAGGTGTCTTATGAGGGGGCTGTATTTGGACGGTTTTTCTATAGAAGTTTCGATCTGATATAGGATAATATCTCCAGACATATCCAAAGAGTCTCAATTGAAAAGGTGCCTACTCTTCAGTTTCCTGACAGGAATCAACACCGCGACATCTCACCGTCAAAAAGATTTCGCTCAACGAACGCTGCCTACGAGTCTTTACGAAAGCCGACCGACTCAGCGTAAGCCAAGAGGCGAATCGCGGCACGCAGTAATCTTGGCCCTTTTTGCACAAAGATCAAGAAATAGTTTGATATACTTGATGTAAGATTTAATCGAAAGGAGGCCTATGACATGGTGATATTGATGGGAAATATTTCCTTTCCTTATGACCAAGGACATGTCCTAGAGCCTGGTAACGGGATAGAGTGTCCTTTTCCGGGTTTAGGCTCGTCGGACCGCCACGGGAGGCCTCCTCGCATCCATATGCGATAGCTCCTCATCGGAATCTCGGGCGACCTCAACCCGAGATTCTTTCTTTTGGGGGGAGACTGATCGTGGCCCAAAAGCCAAATAATGCGTTGATCGCGTTTTACTTCTTTACCGGTCTCTGGTCTTTCGATGCGACTAATGGCCTGTGGATTCTCTACTTGGTCCACTGCCACTGGTCCTTATTTCAAATTGGTATGGCGGAAGCAGGATTTCATCTGGTGTCGCTGCTGTCTGATGTACCGACCGGAGCTTTTGCCGATCGGTTCGGTCGACGTCAGAGTCTCGTGCTTGGTTTGCTAATTTGGACCACGGCTCCCGTGATGACGTTCGTATTTGCACCGCTCAGTGTTGTTTTCGGGGTGTTTAGCATATCTCTTGGAGCACTCAGTTGGACATTTATTGGCGGTGCTGATCAGGCATTGCTTTATGGATTGACCCAATCGCAACCACTGAGCTACGCGCGGATCTATGGTCGTTTGACTGCACTGTCCTTAAGCGCGACAGCTATCGCGATTACTGCAGGAGGGTTTCTTGTGAGTCATGGTGGCTGGATATATCCTTATCTGCTCACACCAGCGACGAATCTCATAGCGGTGATACCAATTCTGAGTATACCGGAGCCTGAACCTAAGGAGCCGAAATCCGAAACCCGTGTTTTGACAGCGATACAGCAGGCCGGCCGTATTACGAGTCAGGATGTGACGTTAAGGTGGACCCCTCTGTCAAGACAGATTTTTGACCCCCAAAGTGTGAGACTGGCCTCCTTCCCTTTTGGTTATCATAGGGGACTTTACCCTCCCGTTTGGCGGGGGCCGCTTATTGGCCCGCCGCCAAACGGGAGGCCCAGCCCGAAGGGCTGTCTGTCGGGTCTGACCTGAATCCCTGGCCAACATCTCCACGGGTTTTCTTCCCGTCAATCGGGGTCCGGTGCCGGGAGGGGCGAATACCAGGCGGCGGGGGGGTAGCCACAGGAATCGCGGCAGTGGGCAATATCATTGGCGGGCACCTAGCTTATCGCCATCGTCGTCAACGTTTTGGTTTGGGATTAACCGTCTACGGTTTGGCACTGGTGGGCTTTGGCGTCTTACCGGTAACAAAAGTGGTGTCAGGATACTTGCTGGGTAATGGTGTCGATGGGATAATTGATCCAATCTATGCAGCGGAGTTGAACGAGAAGGCGCCAGAGAAATATCGCGCCACTATCTTGTCGTTGCCAGGAACAGGTTTCAGTTTGGGAATGATAATCCTGTTTCCCTTGGCTGGTTGGTTAATGGCACACGGACAATGGGTCAGCGTGTATGGGACAATAGGCTTGGCATTGTTCTTAATGGGAACCATGGTACTCCTTGGTAATCGACGGAAAACATCTCAGAATACACACCCGATGTCTACAAAATAGCTCTCGCGAAAATCAAAACTGACGTCAAGTAACGCACTGCGCTGCCAAATTAGTCCGCCGCATGATTGGAGAGTAACGTCGCGCTGGTCATTACGTCGCATAATTATCGGGAGCGAATTTAGACTTGTATCAATGGCATGGGCACAAAAAAGTTGCAAAATGCCTCTGCTGAATGCGTCTCATACCTTGAAAGAAGTACATTATCGCTGTCCGCAGTATTGCGCAAAAGCATTTTCCACGGGCGTTAGGCATTGGATCCTCAAGGCCATAGATGCATTATCCAAGCGCCTTTCCCTTAACATTTATGCTGCGCGATTCACAACGCGCACTTGGTAAGGTAATTGCCTCACCGTCACGCCATGCATCGCAGAGGATTAGGCCGACATTATTAGTTCACTTGATTGACCTACGCAAAAAGGAAAGATGGATGACCACCTAGAATAAGATTACGATTTTGGAGTCATGTGGGCGCACGATTATAAATGCTTTGGTGTGTTTTGAAAAGAAATTTGAAGCCATTGTCATCGTAGCGAAATGACATGGGAGGTATGGTAGTGCAATATAAAAACACGGAACGCTCTCGCTTAATGACCGGATGGTTCACATTGTTTGTTATCGGAACGGATTTATTCGTCATCTCTCCTCTTTTGTCTCTGATTGCAAGAACTATCCGGATCAGCCCCGCGGCAGCCGGATGGATGGTCACTATCTTTGCCGTTATCTATGTGATTGCAGCTCCTAAAATCGGTGCGCTATCTGACATACTAGGACGAAGACGTATCATAGTCGGGGGATTGCTTCTTTTTTCCACAGCGAATTTTTTGACTAGTATAGCCTCGTCTTTCATTTTGTTGCTCGTGAGTCGAGCGTTTGCTGGCTTAGCTGCGGCAGCCGTAACTCCCTCTGTGTATGCCATCGCCGGGGACACTGCCCCTGAGGGTCGCCGGGGATCATGGCTCGCCATTGTGGGTTCGGGCTTGTTAACAGCTTTATGGATTGGGGCACCCGTGGGAACGTTACTCGCTCAGCGCTGGGGATGGCCGAGTGTGTTTGGGATTCTCAGCGGTTCGGCTTTGGCGTTAGCATTTCTCAATGAACGGGCTTGGCCGCATCAAGTATCGGCATCTTCGTCTCGATCGACGGTAGAATGGTGCCAACTAATCACTGCCGTGGGACCAACGGTTTTTTGGGGAGCCGGAGTTTACGGTTTTTATACGTATCTAGGAGTCATATTGCACCTTTATCATTATAGCGCATCCCAATTGGCGATGGCCTTGGTAGCCTACGGACTCGGCGCAGTCAGTGGAAGTTTGAGTGGGGGTAAATTCGCTGACCGGTTCGGAGCACGCCGGATCGCGACCACAAGTCTCATACTCCTTGGTGCAACCCTTCTTGTTATCCCGTTCAGTTTGTTCATCCCCATTTTGCTCATCGTTAATTTGTTTCTCTACGCCCTCATGGGATATGCATTTTTTCCATCCTATCAATCCAAGTTATCTCACGATTATCCCGGACATCGAACCACCATTTTGGCGTGGAATAATAGCGCCTTATATATCGGCATTGCTCTGGGTTCCGCTATGGGGAGTTTCGTCATCCAGGAATGGCAAGCTGATATTTTACCCATACTCAGTGGCGTGATTATCCTGATTGGATCGGCTGTCAGCGCAAAAGAGAAACAATGTCTACCAATATCTGATAGCTCTCGTACCGACTCTATCCAAAGACGGAGGTAGGATGTAATCCCCAACTTTTAAATTGGCTGGTGCCGTTACATCAGTGACACTGAGATAACATATTTAAAACTTACTAATCCCTTCGTGACTCCCAGATGCGCTGATGGCATAGTCAGTGACGATCCGGCATTGTGGGGAACGACGATGAATTAACGGGCAAAATTTTGAGACCCCGTTACATAAAAGATCGTGGTGCATAAGCCACTGCAGACAATCCCGTCACCTGGGCTTTTGTAAGGGAAACCGATTGCGCTACTAACAATCAAAAACGCGAATCCCTTACTGCAGAAAAACCCCCGCGAGGGCTGTATCACCTGTTAACGAATCAAAATGCTTGAGATGACGGACTGTAAAGAATCGGCAGCGGAATAGAAACTTTAGTGACCTTATCCCCGTTATTGTTGAGGATGTTTTGCCCGACCAATTCATATCCATAAAAATTCGGGATAGTCGCCGACGATGGCAACATCGTCCGTTGTCCGGTGACTTCGTTGTATGTCACCACACTGGCAGAGATCTTTCCATTGACACCCAAACTCGCCTCCCCATCTAAAACAAGACCATTCCACACGGCAACCCCCATGAACAGACCTCCCCCATTACTAAGACTGGCGAGTCCCGTAATGGTTCTCTGTTGGAGATTGAGATAATAGACGTTAAACGCGACTCCTTGAGCCGCATTGAACAGATGCGTCTCAATGACCAAGATGATCCCGTTATATGCTGGATAGAGAGTTTCAGGCCACGCGACAGTAGGGAATTGACCCTCTCGAACAGGACCTGGGTTGTAAGGATGAGATACCAGACCCCAATGAAACCACTTTATCCACGCCGTCTCCGCCATACTCGCCACATTCATTCTCTTGGCAAAGATCGATTGACCCGTCGTACTCCAAATGGGAGGAATGTCGCTCGTCAATAACTGAGCCCCTCTCGACAATAACCCGCCCTGAGAGCGCCACGGCGTCATCCACAGTTGAGCCGGAGCCTCAGGATATCGCGAAACGCCATTTCCCGTATAATGGCCCAAATGAGCCCAGATAAGATAGGGCCGACCGGATATAACAGTAGGAACAACCAGGTAATCGTTCGGATGCGTATCGCCTTGGGGCCAAAGCCAATGCACGCCGTCAATGACAAATCCTTGTCGCGTAAACTGTTCGGTTGAAAAAGATGTTCCCGTGTGTGATATCTGACTTCCCCTTATCGGCCATGCCTCATTGCTTGCGATGGCACCGGGTGTCCCAACAATGATCGGCGCCTGATCCGTATAATTGCCGGACGACGACGTCTTCTTGGCTGCCGGGCTCGAAGGAGTTGGAATGGAACTGGAGGGCGCAACCGGTGATTGGGCGCTCGGCAAGGGCGACCCATGACTTTTGGGTGATACACCGGATGTAGACAAGCTCATTCCACACCCTGCTAACAACCCGACCAAAATCCCGGTGATACCCATAAGTCGAAGCTGATGCCTCACCATGTCGCCTCCTAAAAATGCGCAGCCTGAAACCGAAATACCTATCCCTAATAACGTCCTTAGAACCCATCAGGTTACAGCAGTGAACCCTTTAGTGACCGTATTTCTCTAAAATATCCACTCCCTCCCCCTTTGAAACCAAAAAGAAAGGGGATCTATAGCTTTTGAATTCCTAATGTATCCCTAACCACTCTTGCTGGTATCTTGTTTCGCATGGTACCATGTAGAATATGATAGAAAAAGACGATCCATGGGGATTAGGACAATTGCGGCGTGGGGTTGTTGAATGGTGCGTGTTAGCCCTGCTACAACAGCACGAAAGATATGGTTTTGAGTTGGCTAAAACACTGTCAGCGGCCAATCTGATTGCCAGTGAAGGAACTATCTATCCCTTATTAGGTCGTCTCCGGCGAGATGGATTAGTGGAAACTCTATGGCGTGAATCGCCAGAAGGTCCCCCGCGGCGTTATTATGTTTTGACAGTAGCCGGAAAGGAATCTTTACAGCAATTTCGCAACCAATGGCAACAGTTCAAAGAAGCTGTTGACCATTTTCTCGGTGAAACCCAGGAGGAACACCATGACCACCACGAACCAAAATGATCAACTTATTCAGCAATATATGGACCAAATGAGGCGCGCGCTGAAAGATTTACCTCCGTCTCGGCGACAACAAATTTTAGAGGATATTGCTGAACACATTCGCAGCGCACGCATGCAACTCCCTGAGGAAAACGAAGTAAGCATTCGCCAAATCCTCGAGAATCTAGGCGATCCTGAAATGATTCGCCACGAAGCTATGCTCCCCTCCTCTCGCTCTTCCAATGGCTTTGACCAGTGGGTGCCCTGGCTCTTATTGTTTGGCGGATTTTTATTTTTGATCGGATGGGTTACCGGGTTGATCCTCCTGTGGCGATCGCCTACTTGGCGAACACGTGATAAAATCCTGGGCACACTGATTTGGCCTGGAGGTCTTGCGACCGTTTTCGTAGAGCTAGCATTACCAGCTGGTGCCACCACCCAATCATGTGCCGGTTTACCCAACGGGACCGTTCATTGTGTGACCAGCACCTCGGGATTTCATCTTCCCCTAGTGATAGGCATTCCGTTTTTGATTCTTGAAATATTCGCGCCCATTTGGGTCACAATGCGTTTAATGAAGATTTCTCGTCAAAGCATTTTGACATAAACCCTACTCACGAATCAGTCTCCGTGCCTCTGCGAGTTTCAATGAATCCCTCGCTATGTCTTGATATCTTGCGTTTCTCCATCGTAAGGACAATATTCCCTAAGAGACAAAAAGATTCCCTTTCGTGCCGCCTTATTTTTCGCGATGTGTACTCTGAAACGCTCCATACTGTATCTCCCCACCGTCATTACGCAAATGCCAATCTTAGCATGAGACGACGCCTCGCGTTGTCGTAGGGCTTGATGCTCGGTCAAATGATGGTTCAGGTGAATTGCTTGAGGTTAACAAATTTCCTGACTCTAGCCCCAGTGAAAGATCCTTGTGCTGCCATGGTGCATATTCCCTCTTCACACATGCCGAAATGAAGCGTCCCTTGGCTTCGCCTTGACGCGTTGACGAGGAAGAGCATTTAAAAATCGTTTCCGTTATCTGCATCCCGCACTTATTGATAATGATGGTTGCAATGGATCCGAAATACTTGCGTTGTTCAAATTTTTCAAGTAGGGTAATAAGGAAGAGGAGGAAGCGCCTTATGGATAATACCAACATGGAACAAATAACGGAACCGGTAGAAGGCGTCTTTCGCATTCCGATTCCCGTACCCTTGCCCTTAAAATATGTCTATAGTTATGCCATCACCCTAGGTTCTGAATATCTCATTCTCGATTTAGGCATGGATACGGAAGAGGCCCAACAGGCATGGAAGAACGCGAGTCAATATCTTGGCCTCAAACCCGGGCGCGTCAAAGCCGTCTTTATCACCCACTTTCATCCCGACCATGTTGGTTTAGCCCAGTTTGCTAGTCAGTCGTGGGATACCCCCATTTTTATGTGGGAAAAGGAACTGCAAACCGTTTATCAAGTTTTCGACCAATCGCCGGCCCCTCTCACGCCGTTTTTCACCTACCACGGTATGCCTGGGGATCTGGCTGAATATCTAGATCAAGAACGGTGGCTAACTCGGTGGGTGGTAAAGTTACCCCATAATCCCCCGATTCAACCCCTTGATCCCGCTCAAACCTGGGGCCCTTTCCAGTTACTTGACCAAGCCGGACATACCGATCATCAATTGTTATTGTATTGGCCCGAACGCAAGCTGTTGTTTACAGGCGATCAAGTGCTATCACGCATTACGCCCAATATTAGCTATTGGCCAGATGCTGATCCTGATCCACTCGCCTCCTATTTACAATCCCTTCAACAACTCGACGCCTTACCGGTCAGCTTGGGACTCGCTGCCCATGAAGCACTCATAGAGGATGTTCCCCAGCGCATTCAGGAACTCTTAGCCCATCATGAGGACAGAGCCAGGCGCATCGTCGAATTGTTGACCACGCCGCAAACCGCTTTTGAGGTCGCCCAGCGTCTCTTTACCCGGCCGCTGACACGCTTCCAGTGGCGATTCGCTGTCAGTGAAACCTTGGCCCATTTAGAATATTTGCGACGACGCCACCAGATTATGTTTGAAGATGCCAAGACCCATGGCCTATATTTGGCCGTACGCTAGTTGTTTAAGAGGCCATCCACATGGCAATGCGAAAAGCCGCTTGTTCGAGCAAGTGGATGCGCATCCGTTCTACTTCACGGGCACTGCGGGGTTTATCGACTAAGGGATAGATGCCTTTTAATGCTTGATTATAAAATTGCATATACTGATCGCCCAACCGTTCAACAATAGCGACTAAGGGTACGGCCAAAGGGGCTAAGCGCCTCGATAAAGTCGCAACCAAACTGAGATTTTGGGTCTTGTCAAGCGTCATTTGGGCTGTTAATACCCACTGCACATTAGCCCAGTACGTATCTAAATGTAAAAGATCTAGCAAATAGTCGGCAGCGGCTCTACTTTGAGCACCCATTCCGAGAAGTGCTAATCCGAGTCCGCCCCCTTCGCCAGCGCCGGACTGATCCAATAAGGGGGTCGAAAAGAATTCTTCCAGCAGCTGTGCATAATGCTGCATCTGCATATCGATAACGGGTAATTGATACGGGGATAATCCTTTGACACTGCCATCGGTAAATGTCACGCCCTCTTTACCTGTTAACGGTAAGGCCCGCAGATATAACATCACCAGGGGAACAGGAGGAATATGCAATTCGGTTTGTGTAATGTGATGGACTCGTTCTAACCCTCGTAATCCCCGGGGAACATCAGCACCCTGTTCATCGACAAAGCGTAACCCAAAGTACTCGAGTAAGCCCATGCCCCCATCATGCACCATCACGTCGCCTAGTGTAATGATGATTTGGCGAGGATGATAGCGCATCACATCCATAATCAACGGGCCTAATCCCCAAGAACTTGCCCGCATCACGTCTTGGATTTCACTGGCTCCCAGTATTTCAGCCGCATCAATCATGGCGCTACCATCAGGTAATAGCGCCCAGCGGCTATCCACTTCACGCCCCGCAGCATTCCATGTGTGTGAGCGGCGAATCCGTCCCGAAAGCGCACGAACTACGATGTCAATCGTACCACGTCCACCTTCGGGCACCGGACGCACAATCACCCGGGATGCACAACGACATTGGCGAATTCCCCGTTCTAAGGCATCCGCTACCGCTTGGGACCCGACATTCGGCAAAAACCTTGTTGGGGCAATTAAGATGTCCATGTTAGACTCCGTTGTGCGCAAAATACAATGGAGCTAGCGGTGGGACTCGAACCCACGACCTACGGTTTACGAAACCGTTGCTCTACCAACTGAGCTACGTTAGCGATCCATAGGGCATTATACACGGATTTATTGCATTTGACAACTCGCAATTTATTCCCGTGATAAATACCCCGGCTTTTCACCCGCCTGGTTGGTATACTCTAAAAGTTTTTGTGTTGTTTCGAGTGACGCCACTCCGGTAACTGGCAAATGGACCATGACTTGAAAACGTTCGATGGCCTTTTTCACCTCAGGAGTATAGACTCCACTCAAGGATCCGGAATACACCTTAGCCAGCCGCAATAAGCGCTGAAGCTCAACAACATCTTGCCCAATTTGACCGGGATTTATGGCACGGCGAATTTTGACATAGGGTGTAATACCTTCCACAATCACCGGAGTTCCTAAACTAATCAATGCATAGACTTGCTCAACATCATGATTATACATCCGAAAACATCCGTGAGATGCCACCGTTCCGACCGACCAGGGTTTATTCGTGCCGTGAATCCCGTAAATGCCCCACGGTGCCGAAAACCGTATCCAACGAGTACCAAATCCGTCTCCCCAAATCGCTTTTTGGGTCACCACAAATTCGCCGCGGGGACTGGGCGTTTCCGGCTTACCGACAGCGACGGGGTAGACGTTAAACAATTTGTTATTGCGGTAAAGATATAATTTCCGTTGAACCACATTAATCACGATTTTCGTGGGCACCTTCTCCGCGGCAGCCTTCACGGCGCGGTGCGGCATGCTCCAAATAAGGCCCCCATAAATGCCCACCAGCAATATCCCCGTCAGGATTAAAAACCACGGCCACCTAAAAGACGACCTGCCTGTAACTTTCATGGCGTGTCCACCTCCCACGCTGTCCACAAGGTAAAGGCTAGCCATACCGCTGCCATCACCTTGGCCGTGGGAAAATCCAGTAAGGACCATAGACTTTGTGGTCCAAATAGATTGGTGAAAGTTCCGGCAGGCGCCATCGCAACGACTAAAGCCGGAAGCCCATGCGTAATGATTTTGAAGCGGTCAGCGCGTACGCTCAATCCCTTCTTCACATATCCTACAAGACGACTCACTTCAGCCAAACCGAGCACAATGACAGGCCATAACACCATTTGCCAGGCCATCCACTCCGGTCGTTCATCAATGGGCAAGTCCCGAAATCCCCAACTCAGGATAACTAAGCCCAAGACCATCAAAAACGAGGATACGATTATCGCTACTTTCCGTATCATGACAAGCCACCTCGATTCACCCTATGTCGCCAAGGCTTTGTCTATGACAGGAAGTCTCAAAACGATATAAAAGACAAGAACGCCAGGCATAACTTTAAGACGGTGAGCATATCGCATAAGATGTCGGTTCGCCTAGACGAAGAATAATGGAGGGTAATGCAATGTGCCCACACCCCTTACGGTCATGATTGTCATAGGAAGCGTAATTTTATCCACTCCGACCCTGTTTTGGGCTCTAGGCGCCCAGAGTCAACTTGTCCGTATCTTGCACATCACTTCATGCCTTTTGATGGCCCGTTTACTTTTTGTCGTGGCGACTTTTCGCCCAGATCGCACCTGTACGTTCTGAGTCGGAATGTTTTCGGGAATGATGGGGCTTACCTTCCGCACGTGGTGAGAACAAAAAAATTATTTTTTTGGGGCTGATCGCAAAGGAGATAGTGCCTTGCATGGCGAAGTAATCTCTTATGAACACACCAATGCCTACACCGCTCGTTGTGGGAGCCGGACCGGTCATCCGGGCCCTCTGTGAGGAAATCGGATTAGTCGAGGCCGTGAATCAGACCGTGGCGTGGGATGCGCAGCGTTGCCATCTGTCGCCCGGTGAACGGATTTTCGCGCTTATCGTCAATTTGCTCACCGCTCGTCAACCGCTGTATCGCGTTCACGAGCAATTTCAGTTGACCGATGTGCCCTTATTATTTGGATCCGGCCGCACCGCGGCCGATTTTACCGATGATGCGCTCGGACGCGCTTTGGACAAAGTCGCCGCGGCCGGCGGTGCCACCGTTTTCAGTGCCGTCGCAACGCGAGCCCTCGTGCACGACCACGTGTGGACGCCCGATCATCCGGTGTTTGTCCACTGGGATAGTACGACTCGCTCGGTCTATGGCACGTATCCGGACCCTGACTCGGCAAGCGGAGTGCATCCCACCTATGGCCATTCCAAGGATCATCGTCCCGATCTCCGCCAAATTCTTCTGACGCTATTGGGGACCCGGGAAGGCATTCCCGTGGTGGGCACGGTGCAAGACGGGAATCTGAGTGATAAAACCCTCAATGCCGAGATGATTGCGGCCTTAGACGATTACTTTTCGCCCCAGCAACTCCAACAACTCGTCTATGTGGCCGATTCCGCTCTCGTCACGGGCCCCAACTTAAAGGCGATGGCTGATCGTTCGCTCCGCTTTCTCTCGCGTTGTCCGGATACCTTTCGGGCGGCGCAAGAGGCGAAAACGGCCGCCTTGGCGGCCAACGCCTGGGTTCCCCTCGGCAAAATCGGGGAGCGTACCGATGCCACTTCCTATGCGGCCGCAGAACAGACCGGCCACATTGAGGGTCGATCCTATCGCCTTGTGGTTTATCGTTCCGATCATCTGGCTGAGCGAAAAGCTCACACCATCGCCCGCCAGATCGACCGGGCCTATGATCAGTTAACCCGGGCAGCGACTCGCCTCGCGGGGACCGTGTTTGCCTGTGCTCATGATGCCGAAGCGGCCGTGGCCGCTTGGCAGGCTACCGCGCAATGGCATCATGTCGAAGCGACGGTCGTCGCGGAAACACAAGTCACCCAACGCGCGACTCGCGGGCGTCCTCGCCACGATGCGCCCGATCCGGCCACCACCACGGTATACCGGGTCCGTCCCACCATCGGGGCGGTCGATGCGCAACGCGTGCAGGCCGCACAGGACCGCGCAGCGACCTTTGTGCTCATCACGAATCTGCCCTCCACGCCTTTTGATGCCCGCCGATTGCTCGAAGAATACAAAGGGCAGACGGTCATTGAACAACGCTTTCGCTTTTTAAAAGATCCGACCTTTGTGGATGCGCTCTATGTGCAAAAGCCGGAACGGGTCGAGGCCTTAGGCTATGTGCTCTTGCTCGCCGCATTGGTGCTCAGCCTCATCGAACGCCGGGCTCGGCAGGCCCCGCCCCTTCCCACGCCAACCCGTGGTCTATTGGCGCGGCCCACCGGGCAGGAAGTGTTACATCATCTGCGTGGACTCATTGTCATGCCCCTCGATGCTCAGACCCGTCAACTCTTTGTCCCGGCGGTTCACACCCAGCCGGTAGCGGCCATTTTGGCCGCCTTGGGTTTCACAGACACGATTTACACGCAGGTGCCATCGAGACCCTCGGGATAAATTCCTCTGCTTTCACCCATCACGTGCGGAAGAGGAGATGGGGGCGAGCATTACGCAGATTTTCTGGCATCTTAAGCCCATCGTTGCGTCTTTACTACCTCTATTTGCCGGCTACGGAAATTGGGGCGCATTGTGTTACCGTTTTGAAATGCTGTTTTTATGGTGGCCCTATGTGGTTATGATCAGTGGTGGATTATTCTACGGAACGATGGGCTTTATTATAGCCTCTTGGGTTCAAAGAGGCACGAAGATTTCCGGGACCGTTTAATCTTGGGGGTTTTGTCCGTAGTGGCGGAATTGTTCGCGGACGTGGTCAACTTCCTCAGGAGTCAATACACGAGGATTGCCAACACAGCGAGCCCGGAACAATAACCGCGCCATCCATTCCACATCGAGAGCGGTTTGATAAGCCGATGATAGCTTTGGACCCACTGCCACTAACCCATGGTTCTTGAGCAAAACAGCGCGGTCGTTAGGGCCCAAAGCCGCCAAGGCATTATGCGCCAGTTGCTCAGTCCCGTATGTAGCGTATTCCGCACAATTCACTTGATAGGCGGATAAAGCCATTTGGTAGTGAATGGGCACAATCGGCTCTCCTAAGGCAGCAAAAATGGTGGCGTATTCCGAATGGGTATGCACAATCGCGCCAATATCCGGCCGCCTTCCATACAGCGTCAGGTGTAAGGGCAGTTCTGATGAGGGACGGGCATGACCTTCAATAACGTTGCCCGACGCTATGTCGACTCCGACGATATTATCCCTGTCAACCTCTTCAAAAGGCACCCCGGATGGGGTAATCCACAACACGTCTTTTTCACGCACACTCAAATTGCCAGTGGTACCAAAAGCGAGGTGATCGGTTATCATCCGGTGGGCATACGTTATAAGATCATTTACCGCAGTCATGTGCTGCCTCCATGAGGAAAATCATAAAAAATAGATCGCCATCTTGGCGAGATTTAATGGAGCGGAAGACGGGACTCGAACCCGCGACTTTCGGCTTGGGAAGCCGACGTTCTACCAACTGAACTACTTCCGCGTTCACGTGTTAACGATAACACGTTCCGTGCGTGAAATCAAGACACGCAAGAACCCGGCTCTCACATCATCGTTTTCTTAAGTTCGCCGAGCGCCCTTAGAGAATCCAAGCCGTATAAAATTTTTGCCCTCACACATACTTTAGCCATTACACTCTGCTCACGGAGTGACCCTGGAAAATGTGGAGGATTGAAAATATGGGATTCGTTAAGGTCTTTAGTGCCGCTGCGTTACTTACGGTATTACCTGTTCAAGTTGCCAATGCCCAGGCCTCGAGTAAATTACCGTCGTTTTCCACCATTCAACATCTCAATTCGGATGTTAAGGATTATAAAAAATTGAGCATGTGGGTCCCGGGCATGGGGATTCATGAAGGACGTTTGGCTCCATCCTTAGTGTTAATGATTAATAATCATCATCAAGTGGTAGGAATGGAACAAACGTTTCCCTCTACGCTCCCCTATCATAGTTGGATGGACCCCAAAACCACAGAATACAATGCAGGCCGGGCTTTCTACAGTCAACACCTGATGTTTGTGCCCCCGAGCCAGATTACCCCCACAATGTCCGCTAATGTTCCTTCAGATCTCACAAGCTTTGATCAATTTAAGAAAGTGAATGGGTCTCATGTGATTCCCTATTTTCAAATCAAAAAATTTCAACCCGGAGTGGGGTCCATCTGGGGACCTGATGGGCCCGCTTTGCGAATTATTCTAAGTCGCCATGAAAAAGTCGTTGGTGGCATCATGGCTGTACCTGCCAAATATGGTTGGAACCCGTGGTACGACCAAAAGGCCGGGCATCCCGTTCATGATCCCATATTAGGGAATGTCTATACTCAAACCGTATACTTCGTTCCCCGTTCACAAATTCGCTAGTCTTCCTCCGTTAGCCTCTAAAGCCGCCCTCCTTGCCCATCTGAGCGAGCGCGGCTTTATTGACTATCCATTACTAAAAGAAAATTTCGCGCTTTTACCTCGATGTGATCCTAAGACCCCCTTAAAACAGCATGGGAATTTGGATATTCTGAGGGGTTGATTAGAAAATCACCTCAGGTTTTAGGATGGATTGAATTGAGTCGGCATAGGGCAAAACAAATGGGAAAATGCTCTTTCAGTCACCCGTCACGATGAATTTTGTGTATTCTGAATCTGACCGTGTTAATGAATTGGTGTACCATCTGTGCCACCAGTTTACGGGGCAGGACTGAAAAGGAGCCAAACATCATTTGCAACGGATTACTCAGATCCGCCATGTTGTCGACGACACGAAGAAATTATTCTCCGGCTGGAGCATGCGGCTTGATGACCCCATCATCTTAAGAGATGCGGGTAACTTAATTTTGTGGTTGCGACCGTATCCCATCGTCGCTCGCGTCGCCACCCTGTTTGCCGGCGACAACGCAGATTTTTGGGGTGCTGTGTGGCGCCGGGAACTACAAGTTGCTGAGCATTTGATGCGGCATAACATTCCTATAGTCCCTCCTACCTCCGTGGTTCCTCCGGGTCCTCACCAGGTAGCAGGAAGTTGGATGACACTGTGGGACTATGCGGAATCCGTTAAACGCCCTCCTCTCGGCTTAGACGGCATTGCTATGGTTCGTAAATTGACGCTGGCAATGGAGTCTTTCCGTGAGACGTTGCCGTTCTGGGGGGCATGGATCCACGTACGGGAAGCAGTTGAACACCTTCGCCCTCTGGCTGTACGGAATCCGCGTGTGAAAAACGTCTTGAGGGAGGTCGAGGTCGTTGAACAACGGATGAAAGACGAACCATTGTTTCCCGCCCATGGCGATGCCCATCCGGGAAATCTCTTACCGACTCACAACGGTTACCGGTGGATTGACTTTGAAGACGTATCACTGATGCCGCGATTTTGGGATTTGGCGACCTTTGTGGCCAATACCGCCTTGTTAGAAGGCATCGATCATCCGATCGTTGTTCATGCTCAACAACTCCACGACGTGTCAAACGATCCCGAGACTTTTTGGTGGGTACTACGCGCCCGGGTGGTCATGAGCCTTTCCTCCAATTTGGCACTGGCCTTGGCCGGACATGGAGATCGGTTCCTCGCCTTCCGTCAATGGGAGCGGTGGCCCCAATTTTTCCAGGAATGGACGCAAAACCAACCGGATTTCAGTGCATAATGAATGCCAGACGGCAATAAATGAGTCTTCCTCTTCCCGTCAGCCGTTTTGTTTGATATGGTTGTCTGCCCGCATCCCTTTGAAACATTTTATCTTTGCGTTATCTGAGCACTGCCTGACGCTTAGGCCTTTTGCGAATCTTGTCCCGGGCATTAATAAAAAAATGAGGACTTGTTCCTCATTTGATGAAGAATAAGTCCTCATGTGACGCTCCCTTAGAATATCCCCTCGGATTTCAACAGGCTTAAAAGAGCTCCTTGAGTACAATGGTATTGGTACGCTCGCGCCCTACCGATACCAAGACCAACGGCACGTTGATAAGTTCGGCAATGCGCTCTAGGTAGGCCCGTGCTTCCTTGGGCAAGTCTTCGAGCCGTTTCGCTTGCGTAATCTTGCCTTTCCATCCCGGAAAGGTTTCATATTCGGGTTCCACTTCGGCCAAAACTTCCACGGAATCAGGCAGTTCATGAATGAGTTCCCCATGATAACGATAGGCCGTAGCGATTTTTACCTCCGGCAAATCATCAAGGACATCTAGGCGTGTCACGGCTAAGCCCGTTAACCCGTTGACGCGTGCGGCATGACGCAGGACCACGGCATCAATCCAGCCTACCCGGCGGGGACGCCCCGTCGTGGTCCCATATTCATGCCCTCGTTCCCGAATTTCATGCCCTAATTGGTCTTGCAATTCCGTAGGGAATGGTCCATCCCCAACACGACTGGTATACGCTTTGACCACGCCATAAACCTGGGTAATTTTGGTCGGACCCACACCCGCCCCAATACAGGCTCCGCCAGCAATCGGGTGCGAGGATGTCACAAACGGGTAAGTCCCGTGATCAATGTCCAGCATGGTTCCTTGGGCGCCTTCAAACAAGACTCGGTCACCATTGTCGATGGCATCGTTGATGACAACGGACGTATTCGCAATATAGGGCCGCATCCGTTCCCCATACGACAAATATTGTTGCAGCAGTTCGTCATAATCAAAGCCTTCGACATCGTAAGCCTTAGAAAATACTCGGTTCTTTTCGTCTAAGACTCGTTTAAGTCGCATCGCAAATTGCGCCGGATGTAGGAGATCTCCCACTCTAAGGCCTGTACGGGCGGCTTTGTCCATATAAGCGGGTCCAATGCCGCGCAAGGTTGTCCCCAACTTATTCACACCTAGACGGTCTTCGGCTAAAGCATCCATGCGGCCGTGATAGGGCATAATCAAATGTGCTTGCGATGAAATGCGCAACCGATCCGTTTGGATTCCGCGGCGATGAAGATAGTCAATTTCCTCAAACAAAACGCGAGGATCGACCACCACACCGTTAGCAATGACACAAAGCGTATCGGGATAAAAAATCCCGGACGGTATTAGGTGTAAACGGTATTCCTCATCACCGACGACGACGGTATGCCCGGCGTTGTTTCCTCCTTGATGGCGAACCACCATATCTGCTTGTTGGGCTAAATAATCAATAATTTTGCCTTTACCCTCATCGCCCCATTGGGTCCCCACCACGACCACTGCTGCCATTTCTCTCGTCCCTTCTGACTAAAATACGTCTACACTTCGACAGGCGTCGTATTAAAGAATTTACCAATATCTTTTTTGAACAAAAGATTGACAGTACCTGTCGGACCATTGCGCTGTTTAGCTACGATCAATTCGGTAATATCGGGATTGGCTGCGTCCTTCGTATAGTAATCTTCCCGGTATAAAAATGCTACGATGTCGGCATCTTGTTCGATAGCACCCGATTCGCGAAGGTCTGATAACATTGGGCGTTTATCCTGTCGGCTTTCAACGGCCCGAGACAACTGGGATAACGCCATCACCGGCACATCGAGTTCGCGTGCCAGAGCTTTTAACGACCGCGATATATCAGAAATTTCCTGTTGCCGGTTTTCAGCCCGCCGTCCGGACATAAGCTGCATATAGTCTATAATAATCAAACCAATGTTATGCTGTGCCTTCATTTGTCGCGCCTTGGCCCGCAGTTCCAAGGCGGAAATGCCGGGCGTGTCATCAATATATATGGGGGCTTCGCCTAAGCGCCCCAGCGCATGACTGACGACGGCCCACATATTGTCATCCATTTCACCCGTCCGCAATCTTTGCGATGGCAATTCCGCTTCAGCGCTTAATAACCGTAGCGCCAGCTGTTCCCGCGACATTTCCAGGCTAAAAATAGCCACTGGAGTATGGTCATGAAGAGCGACATAGCGGGCTAAATTCAAACACAGCATGGTTTTTCCCATTGACGGGCGAGCCGCTACAATGATGAGATCGGATTTTTGGAGACCCGCCGTCATCCGGTCTAAGTCATGAAATCCAGTGGGTAACCCCACCAGTTTTCCTTTATTAGCGTAAAGCACCTCGAGACGGGTAAATGTCTCTAAGAGCACTTGATGTAAACTCACATAATCCCGCTGTCCCGTTTGTGCCAACGCAAATAGTTCTTTTTGCGCCCGATCGACTAACTCTTGCGCCGGAAGCTCATTTTGGTAGGCATCCGCCACGAGTTTGGTAGAAACCGAAATAATGCGGCGAGTGATCGACGATTCTTTAACAATCCGTGCATAATATTCAACATGAGCTGCCGTGGGAACCGCCGAGGCGAGCTCCATAAGATACGCTAAACCGCCTACGGCTTCGAGTTGTCCCTTTTGCCGGAGTTGTTCCCCCACCACGACGACATCCAAGGGCTTGGCTTGGTTAAAGAGCTCCATGGCCGCCTCAAAGATTTTGCGGTGAGGTTCATGATAAAAATCCCCAGGCTGTAAAATTTCTACAGCCTTGGCCGCCGCTTCGGGATGAATGAGCATAGAGCCTAAGACCGAAATTTCGGCATCCGGATTGTGCGGCGGCGTCCTAACAGCATCAATACTCACACTAACACCTCAGCTAATACCTCTTCGACCGTACTGACAAAAAGAATTTTCATATCCCCAATGCCGGGAGGAACATCGCCGGCATTGTCTTTGGGAACCAACACTGTCGACAACCCTTGTTGACGGGCCCCAAAAATCTTTTCGGGGATTCCCCCTACGGGTTTTATCCGTCCGGATAACGACAATTCGCCAGTAATCGCCACCGTGGGCCGGATAGGAATTTGGGTTAGGGCACTGTAAATGGCCGTAAAAATGGCCACTCCGGCCGAAGGACCATCAATATTGCCCCCACCCACGACATTAACATGAACATCATATTGGGTGAGGTCCCGCCCCGTCAATTGCCTGAGAACAGTCGCCGCGTTAAAGACGGAGTCTTTGGCCATCGATCCCGCCGTGTCATTGAATCGCCAGCGCCCTTCGCCGTCTTTTTCACGAGGAAAGACCGTGGCTTCGATTTCTAAAACTAATCCTTGAAATCCGGCGACTGCTAGCCCTAAAGATCGTCCCACAATCGGTTCTAGGGAAATGGCCGGACGCACGGGAACGAGTCTAGAGCGACTAATGACATCTTTCATGACGTCGACATCGATGATTTGAGGCCGTTCATTGCGGCGCAGATACGCTACCGAAAAGGCATCCGCCAAAAGCCCTACGGCTTTGCGCCCTTCCAGAGTATATTGACCAATTAAATTGGCCGCTTCAGGCGTGATCGTCACCTGTAACTTCTCGGCTGCTTGCATGACAATCCGTTTAATGTCATCAGGCGTCAACGGATCAAAATAAATTTCGGCACAACGCGAACGCAAGGCCGGAGAGATTTCCTCGGGACTCCGTGTGGTCGCCCCAATGAGAATAAAGTCAGCAGGTGCGCCTTCCGAAAAGAGTTTGTGCACATATTTCGGAACATTGGGATCCGTCGGATCGTAGTACGGGGAATCAAAATAAACCCGTTTATCCTCCAATACTTTTAGGAGTTTATTTTGCAAAATCGGATCCATTTCCCCTATTTCGTCGATGAAGAGCACGCCTCCATGACTATCGGTGACCAACCCCGTCTTCGGTTCAGGTATGCCGCTTTCCGCAAGGTCCCGGCGTGCGCCCTGGTATATCGGATCATGAACCGAGCCTAGCAAGGGATTCGTAATCTCACGAGGATCCCACCGGAGAGTGGTGCCATCCGCTTCCACAAACGGCGCCTCCTCGCTAAAAGGACTCTGCGGAACCGTTCGAGCCACTTGTAACACCAAGCGGGCCACCGTTGTCTTTCCGACACCAGGCGGGCCGTACAACAACACATGCTGCGGATAGGGGGAAGCCAATTTGGCTAAAAGACTATCAATAGCGTCTTCTTGGCCGATGACTTCTTCGAGTCGTTCGGGTCGCATCACCTCTAAGGCCGATTGCGTCAACCCGCTCTGGTCAAGTTTCACTAACTGGGCAAATTTCTTTAAGGTTTCGGGTGTTTCAGGACCGCCATCTTCTTTCAGAATTTGATTGCGAATGTCCCGTACGTAATCCTCATGCCGTTCTTGCATTTTTTCGGCAATCCGTTTTTCGAGGTCGTCTTCCAGGGTTCGGCGGGCTAAAATATCGGCGAGCTCATCTTCCAACTCGTCCAGTAAAGGTCCGATTTCTTTTTTGGTTGGCACTTCGTTAAACGATGGATCTTCCCGGACTAATTTTGCCAAAGCCAGGGTCCTTAACCCTAGATCGTCAGAGCGCAGGTATTTAAGAGCCTGCAATTTCCCGGCCCGCAATATTAACCGTTCCGGTCCATAAATTTGCATCAAAATTTCATGCAAGGCCGCGACCCGGCGTTCTAGAGTATTTGCCTGTTTTCGTGCTTTGGGTTCTGGTTTCTTTGCGTTATCTGCCATACTCACCCTCCTTACCCTGCTCGACACTTATTCCGGGAGTACCTGCAAAGTAAACTCTGCGCTAATATCCTGGTAAAAGTGACAATGTACGGTATACGTGCCCACATGACGAATGGGCTCGATTTCTAGCTTCTTTTTGTCAATGTGATATCCCCGGCTATTGAGTAAGTCCGCCACATCTTGCGTGGTAATGGCGCCAAACAACCGTCCTTGATCCCCGCTTTTCGCGCGCAGAATGAAACTTTGCCCTTTGAGCTCTTTCGCAAGCCGACGATATTGATCCAGCTCTTTTTGATGCTGGGCTTGTTGCCGGGCTTGTTCGCGCTTTATCTGCTCTTCCCGGGACTTTGTTGCTTCAGCAGCCAACCCTTTGGGTATCAAGAAGTTCCTGGCATACCCATCTTTGACTTCAATAACGTCCCCCTTGTTACCACTGCCTCGCACATCTTGCAACAGAATCACTCGCATTACATGGGCCTCCTTAACGTCAACAGATAATCACGTAAATTCCAAATGCTTTCATATAGGCCTAAGAGACTCAACAGTGCCATGCCAACCCAAGACCCTAAAGACCACAGTCCTAATAGGCCAACTCGGTAAAATTTAGGTAATCCGGATAACTCACCAATTCGCCATAGCACATTAACCCCCAAAACGAGATAAGACGCCATGGCAACGATAAAAATTTCCACGATAGCGACAGGAACATGGTGGGCCACCACTTGACTGATAACGAGTGCCGCCAAATCCGCGGCGGTAATCCATAAGACCCACTTCGGCATGCACCAGCGTCCAAAAAAAGGCACTTGGGCAATCGGCAATTCCGCTAACTCTGCAAAAAACGCTAGTACCAAAAAGATTCCGGTACCCCAAAAAACTTGATCAGCGATAAATCCCAAAAACCAGTACTGAGGAATCCAGCCAAGCCACGCATTCAATCCGAGCCAGGGTGCCAATAACCTCATAGGTCTTATGCTCCAGATCATTAAGGTATGAAGTGGTTGAGGATAGTACGTTTGAGCAATGAGATATTGACTTAGCCCCATCGCGAGCACGGTGCCTACCCACCGCCACGCCGCTTTCTTGTGCGTGCGGTACGCCCAGCCCGTAGCCACCGTCACGGGTACCGCGGCTAAAACAAAGAAGACATCCCACGTTGACCCGCCGGGAAATAAGGGAATGGCTGCAATTTCAAGCAAGATCATCAGAAAGGTAAACCGCCATGCCCGGCGCATCACGGTCAGACTTAATCCCAGCGGCATGATGGCGCGGACTAACGGCTGCCATTCGGGGGCAATGACTAGCCATCCACTGAGCATGACGGCCAGAGAGGATAAAAAGGCGATTTCACTGATGAGTTCGAGCCGCCTTAAATAGGCCGTCATCCGGCGTTGACCTTCTACGGTTTGTAAAGCCGTCTCAATCGGTTCCGGACTCCAGATCATGCCTGACACTCCTGCCTTTACGGTAGTAACTGCTCATCACGTAATGAGTCCCTAAGACGATATGAAAGCAATGGTAACAATCATCGTAACAGGAATCGTCTCGCAAATTGTGCATTCCATGGCAACATGATCTTCATAACCCTTGTTATACCCTACAATACCCTGGCAAGCAATCTTGTACCGATATAACAAGGGTCGATGAAGAATAAAAGAGCACGCGCGGCGTGCTCTTTTGTCTGTTTATTCGATGGTGAAGGGCAAGAGCGCCATATTCCGAGCACGCTTAATGGCTACCGTCATTTGCCGTTGGTGCTTGGCACAGTTTCCAGAAATACGCCGGGGAAGAATCTTGCCACGTTCGGTGATATACCGTCTTAGTCGAGATGCTTCCTTAAAATCGACGTACTCCACTTTATCCACACAAAATCCACAGACCTTTTTCTTAGGTCGCCGACCTCGCTCTTTACGCATAGGCAAAACCTCCTTTCGTTCGTTCTTGCTTTTCTTGCGTTCTTCCACAGCCCATTCGTATGGCTCCGTTAGCTGTTTTGTCTAGAACGGGAGATCATCTGGAAATGCTACGTCGTCCGTCATTGCCACGTCTGGCATGGGATTAGAGGGAGAACCTTGACCATCTTTGGGCCGATCCAAAAACCGCACGCTATCCGCAATCACTTCGGCCACCCGCCGCTTACTTCCGTCTTGCGCTTCGTAGCTTCGAATTTGTAGGCGGCCTTCCAAGGCAATAAGTCGGCCTTTGGTTAAATGGTTACCCACGGTTTCCCCTAATTTTCGCCACGCGACACAATCAATAAAATCGGCTTCCCGTTGTCCTTGTTGATTGGCGAACGGGCGATCGACTGCAAGAGTGAACGAGGCCACAGGGACTCCCTGAGGCGTGTAGCGCAATTCGGGATCGCGGGTTAAGCGACCGATGAGAATAATGCGGTTTAGCATTCGGCTCCTCCCCTTCTAATCGTCAAGGCGTACAATGATGGATCGCACCACATCATCATGGATTTTCAGCACACGGGTAATTTCGTTCGCAATATCTTCGGAACCGTCATAATCGAAGTCGACGACCATGTAGAAACCTTCGGTCAGTCCGTTAATCTCGTAGGCTAGCTTGCGGCGACCCCATTTGTCTACTTTTGTGATTGTCCCCTGTTGTTGGGTAATCACATCGTTGAACCGATCAATATCGGCTTGGGTTTGCTCTTCGCCTAAATCCGGTTTCAAAATGTACATGAGCTCATAATGAGCCAAACTTTTCACCTCCTCCACGGTCACCCGCCCTCGCGGGGGCTCCGTATTCCACCGGAGCAGGGTGGTGTGAGCATTCGCTCAAACAGACATAGTGTAACAGCTATTCATCATATTGGCAATGAACAAGCCCTATCTACTGCCAAGAAACAATTTTATGCCATGCCACGTAGCGAGCGCGGGTCAAAAAGAAAAAGCCTGCCGTTTGTCTCTGAAGTCCCGTTATCGAGAGAGAAAATCCAGCAAGGCCATTCTTTTCAACGGATGTGAGATCGCGATACATCCTTTAGGCATTCATGGCTTGAGGAGTAATGCCCATGGCCAGGTAAATCAGCCTTCTCATTAACTGCGGAAATTCCAAGCCATAAGCTTTAGCCGCTTTGGGTAACAAGGAATTGGGCGTCATCCCAGGAATGGTGTTGACTTCCAAGAGGATGGGTCCTTCCGTGGTTAAAATAAAATCGCTACGAGAAAAGCCGCGGCATCCGAGAATTTGATGAGCCCGGACGGCGAGGTCTTGAATCCGGCGGGCACTTTTGTGATCGATTTGGGCCGGACAGATTTCATCCGAGCCGCCATCGGCATACTTGGACGTAAAATCGAAGAAGTTGCCAGCATGGGGAACAATTTCAATCAGAGGTAACGCCGTTACAGAACCGTCATAATCCTCCAGGACGGCACACGTCAATTCCCGGCCAACTAATTTTTTCTCCACTAAGAGGGGTACCCCAACGTCCGCATGCTCTTCCAAGGCTTGACGTAAGGCATCGCGGTTATCGGTCATATGGATGCCCACGCTTGATCCCCCTTCGTTGGGTTTCACCACCAAGGGATAACCTAGACGCGTTTCAATTTGCGGAATCAGCCGCTCAATCGATTCGGCCTTAGTGGGGGGAATATAAAATTCAGGAGCCGTAGGTAAGCGGTGGAATTGGAACAACTCTTTGGCCCGGTGCTTGTTCATCGCCAAGGCCGAAGCTAAAGGACCACTTCCGGTATACGGAATATGTAAGGTGTCGAGCACCGCTTGAATTGTCCCGTCTTCGCCAAAGGCACCATGCAGCGCGATAAACACCACATCGGCATCTTCTAGCAATTGAATCCCTCGTAAGGTGGCTTGGCGCGGTGGAGCTGAGTGGACTAATGCTGATGGATGCATCGCGTCTTCAGGAATGGTTCGAGTTTTTTCCCAGTCGCCATTTTCATGAATCACAATGGCATCCACACAAAAATCATCTAAACTAGCTAAAGCATTAAACACCATGCGCCCGCTCGACATCGATACGCTGTACTCAGCCGAGGGTCCACCCATTAAGACCATCACGTGCGGTTTTGTCATTAAAATGCCTCCTTGATTCAGTTCCGTCAATAACTGTGTGTTGGGCACATTGTCTTATTATATTTATGCGCAAACCCCATGCTTCAGTGATTCGGATCTGCGACATTCTCCGCGACACTTACGATGCGCTTTACCGCACGTTCAAACGTCTTACGGGGAATCATAATCCGGTGCCCGCATTTTTGGCATTTCAAGCCAAAATCAATCCCGGTGCGGGTGATTATCCACAATTTATTCCCACATGGATGAGGTTTTTTCAACTCAACGACATCATTAAGATGATACTGTATTGGTCCCATTGCTCGCCAATCCTTTCCCTGTTCCTGCAAATCGTATCGAATGACGGTAAAAGGATTCCACGACACATTGTCGAATCCAATGATCGACGTGGCTTTGTGTACTCAAGGTGGCCGGTGCCGTAATGCTCCATGATATGGTACCACTGGTGAAAGCGGTAATGCCGGCTAAAGAAGCACCAGGTACTTGGGATTGCGCCGTATCCACCGCTTCCTCTAGAGCTCGTTGAACTGTTTTGGGATCTTCGCCCGCATCAACCGGTATGGGAACGGTCACTGACAAGGTTCCCCGGCTATGATTTTTCACTTCCAAGATGAGGCGGTTAGGGATGATGACGGTTTCCCCAGTCGAACCCGTTAACCGTGTAATACGAATACCGACCTCTTGCACTAAGCCGGATAGATTAAGAGCAGGAAAGGTCACGTAATCGCCTACCCCAAATTGGTCTTCGTAGAGTAAAAACATGCCGGTGACGACATCCTGGACAAATCCTTGCGCGCCAAAACTGATGGCTAAGCCGAAAATCCCAGCACCCGCAATTAACGAGGTCGTCTGGACGTGAAACCGGGCTAAGACCATCACGACCACAACAAAATCGGTCACATAACGAACCACTGAGGTTAATAAACGGTAAAGGGTAATGCGGCGTTGGCTGTGTGCACTTTTGCCGTGCTCCAAACGTTTGAAAAGCCTACCGACCACCCGAATAAAAATACTGGCGACAATAATAATGACAGCGGCTTCAATCGAATCCGAAAGAAAATGATGGGGTAAATGCATTAGAGAAATGTCCCTCCTGGTAATTTGGCGATGTGGCCAAATAACCCTGCGAGGGTCATGACCAATCGATCATGGCGTAACGCCACCGTTAGTGGACTATGATTTAAAAGTGGTAAAGCAAAAATTAAAGTCACTAATAAGCCGATCAAGATGCCGTGCTCGGCTAATCCAGCAATGGCGCCCCCTAATTTGTTAAGAAAACCGGTAATGCGCAAGGTCTTAACAACCCGCGTCAAAAATTCCCCTATTAAACGGCCGATAAATTCTACGGCGCCAACAATGACCAGAAACACGAGGAGGGCGACCAGCATGTGAATGAGATTGTCAGCTTGAATGGTATAGCCAGGCACCGTGGATGCGGGTCCCGGTAATAAATGCCTGGTCCACCGGGCAATCGGTAAGGTGGTCATCAAGGATTGGGTCAGCGCAGCTTGGTATTGAGTGGCAATGATAATCCCCACAATATATCCCGCCAAACTAAAGAGGACCGTCACGAGTCCCCGTCTTAGACCACTGACGGCACCAATTGCGATATACAAGAGGATTGCTAGGTCTATCCAATGCACTCCCAAGTTCCCCCTATCTTCGGCATTTATAACCGGCGGTGAGGATGCGGCCACAACCATAATATATAAGCTGTCAAAAGAGCTAACAATCCGGGATCCACGGGCGCGCCGCCTTGAGCAAGCGATAATTTTGCGGCGATAAAGGCGCCGATCCCCGAGGCCGTGGCTATCAGAACGTCTTCGATAATCATCTTGCTCGACCGGGGTTTCCACAACACGATCCCCACCTGAACGGCCAGAACCGCCAAAATAAATTCGGCTATAAAGCGCGCTACCATAACGCCAGAAGTGACGTGAGACGTCCACACCTCTAGGACGACAATGGGCAGTAAGATGGATATGGCGACACCCAAAATACTGATTAGGCGTTTGGATCTTTTATGTCTCACAGTTTCCCCCGTCCTAACAACCAAATGGCGAGGATGATGCCGAGAATAACCCAGATCCATTGACGCACGAACACGCCCAATGGAAACCATTCCTTTTTCCCTAGTTTTCCCATTGGCATCAACGGTCGATCTTTCGCCAATTGCCGTGTTTCTAATCTTTGTGAGCGCTTCAAGTGAGCGACAGACTGTCCGATACGCCCCATCCGGCGATAAGCGATTGCCAGGTTTCGGTGCGCTGGAGGATATTCCGGGTCACTTTGTAATGCCAAGGTATAATGTTTGATAGCTTCGTCAATCTGCCCCCGTTCCAAATAAATATTGCCCAAATTGGTTAGCGACGGCACATGCAGTTTTTCCTTGGATAAGGCATAAAGAAAATACTTTTCCGCATGATCGAGCTGTCCGGTTTCCGCATAAATGACCCCGAGCTTGTTGTATCCTTCAGGACGCTCCGGATAGACATCCATAATCCGATTAAAAATTTTCATCGCTTCATCGCGGTCGCCCGATTCCCAAGCCTTGGTCCCTTGTGCTAACCATAATTGACCCTCTTCATCCCATGCTTTCGGGCCCGTATCATTTGAGTTATTCAATGCCTATTATCCGCCCCTCTTGAAGACACAAACAATGGTAACCACAACATTATCGCTAATGATCCCATGACCGGATAGAGGTTTTTCACAAGTGCTTGAAAACTCCATTGAGTTAACGCTAATACAATCCACAATAAAATGAGATTCCGTTTTCCGTAACGTTCGCGAAACACAAAGACGATCCCAATACCCGTTGTTAAAAGTGCCAACCACAAGCTTGCGCCATAGAGAATCCCGAGATGCGTGTTGATGCGGTAGGCAACCCATAACATCGGTAAATCATTAACGTGTGACAGTCCTACTAGGACATGGTGTTCTAAAGTGAGTAATAATCCGAGAATGATACCTCCCAAAGTGGCAGCATACCATGCTTCCCGACTTGAGTGCATCTTGGATCCCAAACCTAGCAATACCATCACCGCTGTGAATAAATTATACGACACATAAAGGACCGCTGACAAAAGCCAAGCACCGGGTTGTCTGATAGTCAGCGCAAGGGGGGATGATGAGGGAGATAACAGACTCGTGAGCAGGGTAATAAGGATAAGATAGGGCACGATCACGCTATTGGCTTTGGTAATACCTTCTACACCCCAATATCCCACATAGAGGATAAGACCAAGGGTAAAGATTTTGCCTATCCAGGGATTCACATGAAAACTTGCCAGCGTGCTGCCACCCCCGGCAACCACGACGGTCAAGCCCAAGAGCAAAAACACATCGGTCATTCCTTCGCCCATACGAGCCATAGCCGGAGAATAGACATTAGTGAGAAGATGTCCGAAATCCGTGATGCCATGCCGGCCTTTTTCTAGCGCAATAGCCCCCACGATGCTAAAAACTGCTGAGGAGATGATGATCCCCATCATGCCATGAGGACCAAAACGACTAAAAAACTGCCAGATTTCTTGTCCACTTGCAAACCCTGCTCCCACAACGGTACCGACGTATGCTAATGCCACACTTAGAACCACAGTAAGTCGCATAGATTTCCTCCTTTTTAGTACATCTATGACGTGAGTTGGATAAAATAGTCATAGAGAGTTGGGGGGAATCTGTGTGGCGGATATTGTTGGGGTAAACCGGGCCTCGGGGGGATATCAGGAAAAACGGGTTCAATACGATGCACCAGGTGCGGTGCTTGAATTAAGCGCAGCCCTCAAATGGTTATGGCGACGAGAAGGCATTCCCGAAACGGTCTTATGCATCGGAACAGATCGATCCACAGGAGATGCTCTAGGTCCCCTGGTCGGAACGACATTAAGTCAAAAACGGCTCGGACCTATCCGCGTTTTCGGGACATTAGAAGATCCCGTCCATGCAGCGAATCTCACCGACTATATTCGTGCTTATCCATCTTTGCTCACAAGCCGGGTATTCGCCATTGACGCCTCGTTAGGTCGTCTCCCTGATGTCGGAACCTTGACCGCGGCCTTAGGACCTCTGAAACCTGGCGCCGGAGTAAATAAACAGCTTCCTGCATTAGGACGCTATCATTTAACCGGAACGGTCAATGTCGGAGGGTTTATGGAGTTTTTTGTGTTACAAAACACTCGTCTTAATGTGGTCATGAAAATGGCCTCCTGTATTGCGGAGGCCTTTGTGCAGAGTTTGGGATTAAGTTGAGGAAACAGAGGAAGATGCGTTGCGGATATCATCTGATCCCTTAGCCAAGCGCGTCGTCATCGCTAAATCGATGGCACGGCGTTCTTCTTGACTTAAGGCATAACGGCTGTCACGTTCCTTGATCGGCTTAGCATATAAACGGACTTCATTGCGGGCCCATAAGCTGGTTAAAACAATTCCATCACCAAAATCATTTAATAGCGCTAAAGAAAAGGATAAGTCCGCCCCGGTATCATCAAACGGATTAAAGCGTACCAGGCCAAATTTGGTGAGAGTTTGAGCATGTTTTGTTTCTAACAGGGCAATGCGTTCGTCAAATTGTGCGGCAACGTGTTTCGCGTCCATGGCTTCCCCATAGGTTTTTGCCAAGGATTCCTCGAGATTAATTCCACCGCCCCGCAATACCCGGTTTAGTCTTTTTTTAAGGCGTGCAGCGGATGCCCATGAGAAAAATGCTATAAGGAGGGCTAAGATGGCGATAGCGGCACTACCGAGTGCAATCCATTCCGCGGGTATGGTCGACAGCATCAATGTTCCTCCAATCATAGAAAATATATGCCATGGTTTTTTAGCCACAAAAGCAACACGGGAAAGAATAAAGCCGGCAACAAATTACCGATTTTAATCGTGTTGTTGTTCAAAATGAAATTGATCCCGATAGCTGCAATCATTAATCCTCCAACAACCGTGATATCGGTTAACAAGATCCCTTTGAGAACGGGTTCCAGGTCCGATGCCAACAACGATAAGGACCCTTCATAGACCACAGTCACCACTGAAGCTGCGATAACACCCCAACCTGCCACCGAGGTTAAAATCATAGCGGTGGTCCCATCGAGTACTGCTTTAGTCGCAAGGATGCTATATGTTCCCGTCAATCCATTTTGTAAGGAACCTAATATCGACATGGCCCCGATATTAAAGATTAAAGTGCCGGCGATAAAGCCTTTGGCGAAACCGGAACGACCTACACGTGATTCAGCCCATTGACCAAATTGTTGAAGACGATCGTCAATGCGAAGCCATGATCCGAGCCACAGTCCCAACACCATGGACAACAAGGTGTTTATCGCATCAGGTAGTGGCCACGCCATTTTCAGACCAATCAAAATTACGACAACCCCGATAATCCGTAGCGCCTGATCGCGAAATTGCTCGCTGAGATTACGTCCTCCGAAAATGCCAATCAACGATCCGACAATAATACCCAAACCATTCATTAACGAGCCAGCAACTTGCTGCATTGTTCCTCAAGGAACACTCCTCTCGAATTCACCTGATGTCTTGTTCCTCATTAATAATGTTCCTCAAGGAACATTAAACGACAAAATCCCCAGACGCTGCTTGAGGATGTTCTTCAAGAATTTCCAAAATCCGTTCCAATTCTTCAACGGTATGGTACGGAATTTCGATCCGTCCTTTATTGAGATCGCCTTTTACGCGGACTTTTGTTCCAAACCGACGTCGCAATTGTTCTTCTGTCACGGCAATGTGAACATCCGGTTTTTTGATTTGAGGTGCTTTTGTCACGGTTAGCATGGCCGCATGGGTTTCTAGCTGGCGAAGAGTCCACTCTTCTTTCACTGCCCGCTCCGCCAGTTCCAACCGCTTACCGGGGTCTAGTGATAATAAAAATTTGGCATGGGCCACCGTTAATTTTTGTTCAGCCACCCATTGTTGAATCTCGGGTTCTAAACTCAACAACCGTAAATAATTCGCAATATGAGACCGGGATTTACCCACCCGTTCACCAATTTGTTCCTGTGTCCACCCCAACTCTTGGGTTAACTTATGATAAGCCCATGATTCTTCCATCGGATTTAAATCACTGCGCTGGAGGTTTTCCACCAAGGCAATCTCCATGGCTTCTTGATCCGACATGGAACGAATAATGGCCGGTATCTTATCCATTTGTGCGCTTTTGGCTGCCCGGTATCGCCTTTCTCCGGCTACTAATTCATAGCCACCACCTGTACTGGATGGACGCACCACAATGGGTTGAATGACGCCATGAACTCGGATTGATGCCGACAGTTCATTTAGCTCGTTTTCCGCAAAATGACGCCGGGGTTGAAACGGACTGGAATGAATACGCTCAATCGGAATTTGTTCGACTCCAGATGTCATATCGCCGCCAATATTGCCCCCATTATGCGACCCTTCAGGAATTAAAGACGACAATCCCCGACCAAGACCGCGGCTTTTAGCCATTTGCCATCACCTCCTCTGCCAATGCCCGATATCCTTCTGCGCCCCGTGACTTCGGATCATATCGCATAATAGGCAGCCCATGACTGGGAGCTTCACTGAGACGCACGGTTCTCGGAATCACAGCCTGATACACTTTGGAAGCAAAATGTTGTCGAACTTCGTGCGCGACTTGTCCCGCCAAATTCGTTCGTCCATCATACATTGTCAAAACAATGCCTTCCAATTCCAAGTGGGGATTCAACCGTGCCGTGACTAAATCAATTGTCGACAATAATTGCGATAACCCTTCCAACGCAAAAAATTCGCACTGCATAGGAATCATAACACGGTCAGCTGCACATAAGGCATTAATGGTTAATAAACCCAAGGATGGTGGACAGTCGACAAAAATGTAATCGTAACGATCTTTGACAGGTTGTAATGCCTTCTTTAAGCGCAATTCCCTCTCTACGGCTTGAGATAAATCCACTTCCGCTCCAGCTAAATCCAAAGTAGCTGGAATTAGATGAAGTCCGACGACATCCGTAGGCACCAACGCCTCCATAACCGGTTGTGATTCTAACAGAACATCATAAATCGACACATCCATCCCTTGCTTATCAATACCCAAGCCGGTCGTCGTGTTGCCTTGGGGATCAATGTCTACGGCCAAGACCCGTTTTCCAGAATCTGCGAGATACGCGCCAAGATTAATCACGGTGGTTGTTTTGCCAACTCCGCCCTTTTGGTTGGCCACTGCGATAATTCGGCCCATTCGTCAGTGCCTCCTGTTGATTCATTCTCGAAGGTAATGCTCAAGCCCAAAAGGATGCAACGGAGAATTTTTTATCTTCCGTCCTTGAAGCTGCTTGTCCTAGCGACTCTAAACCGAATTATAAACGATTTCTCATGCACAATGGCTTGTAGTCTCGATCAATCTGTTATTCTTTGGTGATATCCATCCCTAACCATTTGGCCCGGCGAGGAAATTGTGGCGGCGTAGCGCGGACTTTGACAACACGCACTACCTGGGAGGTTCCATTATCGCCATAGGGCACTGAAATTTCCTCAATATTTCCACCAAGTTTCTGGCATAATTCCCTGGCTTCTTCAACTTCAGCGCGTACATGCGTCCGGCCCTTGGGAAAAAGACCGCGTCCACCAATTTTTAAAAACGGCAAACTTAACTCTAAGGTTGTCTTTAATGACCCCACTGCACGGGCCGTCACAATCTCGGCCCATTCCCTGTATTCCTCTTGATGACGAATGAACTCTTCAGCCCGCTCACGGATAACCTGCGTATTGCTGAGGTTCAAGCGTTCAGCCATGTAGCCCAAATATTCGGCACGTTTTTGTCGCGCTTCAATTAAGAGCCATGACGTCGAAGTCATCAAAATAGCTAACACTAAACCGGGAAAACCGCCACCACTGCCGATATCAATGGCTGTATGTATTTCTGATAGCCTCACGCCCTGAACGGTTTGCACCGCATCAAACACTCCATGGACCCATAACTCCTCAGGTGTCCTAAATCCCGTTATGTTAAATGGCGCTTCATGAACGAGTTTGACTAATGCCTCAAGACGCTCACGAATACTGTCTTCCTCAAGCTGCCCCACCAGATCCCCATTAAGCCATGATGGCTTTTGTATCATAATGCCTCCCATCAATGCAATTCATGTCTTACGAAAATGACCGCGCTTATGCGCGGTCACCACATTTTTCATTACCGTGTCGCTTGAGCGCCTCCGCCGGTTGCCCCGTCTACAGGTCTTCGCAACAGCCACATGGTTTGACCCAATTGGAACAAGTTAGAGACAACATAGTACACTGACAGACCCGCAGGAAACCGGGACGCCACATATCCAAACACAATCGGCATCATCCACAACATGAGCTTTTGACTTTGTTGCATTTCCGGTTGCTGCGGAGTCATCATCATAGTTTGTTTTTGCATGAAAAATGTGCTGACCGCAACCAGAAGCGGAAGGATGTACGTGGGGTCAGGCTTGGCCAAATTCTGCCATACCCAAAACCCATAATTGTGATGGACGTATTTAAAGCGTTCCAAAACATCAAAGAGGCCATACATGACAGGAATCTGTAGTAAAAGGGGCAAACATCCCGATGCCGGATTGACCCCTTCTTCCTTGTATAGTTTGGCTAATTCCGCTTGCATAGCCTGTGGATTGCCCTTATGACGCTGCTGAATTTCCCGCTGCTTCGGTCCCACTTTGGCCATCTTTTGCATTGACCGGGCCTGATAAATACCGAGTGGCAACAGAATCAACCGCACCATCAGTGTCAAAAGGATGATCCCTAACACGTAATTATGGGTCCATCCCGTGAATACCACAAAGGCATCCCGGATTAGGCTTAAAAACCCGCCCCAAATACCCATTTATAGCCTCCTTAACGATCTATGGAACTGGGTCATAGCCGCCCTCGTGTAAAGGGTGACACCGTAAAATTCGTCGAACAGCTAAATACCCGCCTTTTGGCACCCCATACTTCGCGACAGCTTCTACAGCATATTGCGAACAGGTCGGCATGTAACGGCAGCTCGGCGGGGTCATCGGAGAGATATATCTCTGATACAGGTGAATTAACCCAATCACAATCTTTCTCATCCGTCTTCGCCTACCTCATAACATCTTACAGCTGCTTTTTCAGACATCCCGCTCTCACTAATAATTTGTGCAAGGAGTGAACAAGCCGGTCCCAATCCTCAGTTAAGACAGGTTTCTTGCCCAAAATAATTAAATCTCCGCACGGCGTCACATTTTCCGCAAAAAGAGAAAAAAGTGCTCGGAGCCTACGGCGAATACGGTTCCGTTTAACGGCCGAACCCGCAGAGCGCTGCGTCGTAAAACCTATTCGCGATGCTACACCATCATTAGACAGAATGAAAAGGACCATATAACGGTCCCCTACGGTGCGTCCAAATCGGAAAACCCGACCAAAATCGGCGCGCCTTTTAAGACGCTGAAATTGTGCCATGATCTTATCCAGCTAAACGTTTACGACCCTTAAGTCGGCGCCTTTTGAGGACCATACGGCCAGCTTTCGTGGACATACGTTTTCTAAAACCATGGACTTTTGCCCGGTGACGACGGTTCGGTTGGTACGTGCGCTTCACATTAGTCACCTCCCGACTCTAGCGCAAATGTGCTTTAATTATATCCACTTCCTGTTTGGGGGTCAAGGAACCGACCGCTTATTTAACCCTTAGATTTTCTTCCTTAGTTCATTGAGAGCCTTGTCCGAATTTGTTATCATAAACCCACTCCTCCGCGCGGCGGGGGCATTCATTATTTATAGGTGAGTTATCAACAATTTGTGGATAACTTTGTGGATTTCTTGTGTATATTAGGGGGAATTGTTTCATGCTTGAGGTCGGCTTGGAAAGCCTGTGGGCAGACACGGTTGCACGACTCGAAAGCGAATTATCCACACCCAGCATTGAGACTTGGGTGAGGCAAGTATTCCCACTGTCTTTGGAGGATGGTGTGCTGGAACTGGCCGTACCGAGTGATTTTGTGCGCCAAATTATCGCCAGCCGCTACACAGGCTTGCTGCGTGATGTCTTGGCAAAATCCGCCGGGCGTCCTATTGATGTCCATTTAATCCTCACTCCTAAATCATCGGAGACAGTCTATAACGAAAAACCCGTACCGGTACCGATTTCTGTCACTCAAGAATCCCGACCGCCGGTGAACAAAGAGCCCTCCGAAACCACAGAATCAGAATTTCATACCCGTCTTAATCCCAAATATGTTTTCGAGGCTTTTGTTGTCGGGGTCTCTAACCGCTTCGCCCATGCGGCATGTCAAGCGGTGGCAGAAATGCCCGCTAGAGCCTACAACCCGTTATTCCTATACGGTGGTGTAGGTCTTGGGAAAACTCACTTGATGCACGCCATCGGCCACCATGTCTTAGCGGGGTCGCCCAAAGCGCGCGTATTATACGTATCATCTGAAAATTTTACCAATGAGATGATCAACGCTATCCGTGACGATAAAATGGTGCGTTTTCGCCAACGGTACCGCAATATTGATGTTTTGCTAATCGATGATATTCAATTCGTGGCTGGAAAAGAACGAACCCAGGAAGAATTTTTCCACACGTTCGAAGCGCTACACGGAGCCCATAAACAAATTGTTATTTCGAGCGATCGTCCTCCAAAAGACATTCCCACTCTCGAAGAGCGTTTACGTTCACGCTTCGAATGGGGCCTCATCACGGATATTCAACCACCCGATCTGGAAACGCGCATTGCGATTTTGGCCAAAAAGGCACAGCTCGAAGACTTATCCGTGCCCGATTCGGTGTTGCAGTTTATCGCGACTCGCATTGATACCAACATTCGGGAACTAGAAGGGGCCTTAATCCGCGTCATGGCCTATGGTTCGATCACGCGTCAACCATTGACAGCAGAACTCGCCATGGAAGCCTTAAAGGACGTCATTCCCAATTCGCGACCGAAACCGATTACGATTCGCCTGATTCAAGAAGAGGTCGCGAAACACTTTGATCTCCGGGTCGAAGATCTCAAGGCCAAAAAACGAACCCGAACGGTAGCCTTTCCCAGACAAGTCGCGATGTATATGGCAAGGCAATTGACCGACTCCAGTCTTCCTCGGATTGGTGAGGAATTTGGGGGACGAGACCACACAACGGTCATTCATGCCTGTGAAAAAATCGAGCAAGAACGACATACGGATACACAACTTGCCCAATTATTGGAAGCTTTGACAAAACGGATCAAATCACGTTGAAAAGGTGGGGATAAAGTCTGGATAAACAGGGGACTCTTTGTGGAACAATGTCGAGTCATACACAGGCCTAGAATTTTTCTGCCATCTGTCCCCATTTATCCCCGTTTTGATACACGAGTTATTCACTGTTTTTTGGTGTCGGATCAGCGCGATTTATAAGGACTTATGGGACTTATCCCCGTTATCCCCAGCCCTTATTACGACTACGGATTTGATCGATCAAAATCATGATCATCATAAGCATGGGGAAAACTGGGCGACGAACACGAAGGAGGACAGCAACCAATGCGGTTTAGTGCTGCACAAGATCAAACAGCGTCAGCTTTGCAACAAGTTATTCGCGTAATTCAACCGCAAAATACCATGGCCATTTTGACAGGCGTGCAACTCCAGGCTGATCGGGGCGTCTTACGGCTATCGGCCACCGACTTATCAAGTCACATTGTGGCAGAAATTCCCTGTGATGTGTCAGAACCTGGTTATGTCGTTCTTCCCGCTTCCACATTGAGTGATTTAATTCACCGTCTGCCGACAGCCACATTCGAATTGTCGACTGAAGAATCCAGTGGACGTGCAACTATTCGCTATGGACGCAATAAAGCGGTGATCAATGGATTTGGTCGGGAAATGCTCCCTAATTTTCCAGCTATGAACACCGATAAACAGACCATTGAATTGCCGGCCGGCACTTTAGCCACCTTAAGCCGACAACTTTTATTCGCGTGTTCCAAAGATGACACCCGGCCCATATTAAAAGGCGTCTATATCAAACTCGCTAACGGTCGTTTAGTCATGGTCGCCACGGATGGAAGCCGACTATCTCATACCTGGCTTCCTGTTCCGGATTACCGGGGAATCGAAGAATCGGTGGTGATCTCACCTAAAGTGTTGGCGGAGGGCGCGCGTATTAACGCGAATCAAGCTGTAACGCTGACGATGGGCCAGGGGTTGATCGAACTATCCGCACCAGGGATGACGTTTACTAGCCGCTTGTTAGATGGCCAATATCCCGACTATGATCGCGTTATTCCCACAGAATACATCAGTCAGTGTCGGGCTGCGACCGGAGATTTTCGGGGTGCGGTGGAACGCGTCAGTTTAATCGCGGCTAAGGAACGGTCCACGCCTTTACGCATTCGGATCGAATCCGGAAGCATCGAATTATCTACTCAAGCAGCAGAAATTGGTCAGGCTGAAGAAATTATTGATTGTCCTACAGAAGGGCAAAATTTGGACATTCTGTTCAATCCCACATATATTCTAGAAGCCATTAAGTCGTTGGATGGCGAAGAGGTGATTATTGAGTTTTCCGGAGTCCAGTCCCCGGCGAAAATTCGGTCAGCCGACAACTCGTCCTATTTTCACATTCTCTTGCCCTTAAGGCAATTGGTCTGAAATGCGGCTTGATCGAATCACCATTGTAAAATTTCGTAATATTGCCCAGGCATCGATTGAGTTTTCTCCGCAGCTAACTTTGTTGGTGGGAGATAACGGGCAAGGCAAAACGAATACATTGGAAGCGGTCCACGTGCTCCTAACGGGAACCTCATTTCGGTCGTCTAAAGATCAAGAACTTATCATGTCAGCCTGCGGGAAGAGCCCACAAACTTCTCCCGAGGGATCAAACTGGGGAGTAGACATCATGAGTCTTGATGGGGTCGTGCACCAAGACCCCGACCGAATTCTGACATTGCACCACCGTATGCAACTTAACCCGCTGCGAAAAAAACATGAAGGCCCGGTATTACCTGTTGTCGTTTTTTCGCCGGATGATGTGCAGTTGTCAAAAGGTTCTCCGCAAGGCCGCCGGAGATTTCTGGATTGGCTTATTGCTCCAATAGATTCTCGTTACTTAAGGCTTTTCCGGCAATACCACCGCGCCTTGGTACAGCGGAATAAGGCTCTTAAAGATCCACGCATGACATCAACAGTGACCAGCTTTAATCCGTTGTTGGCACAATCGGGCAGTTATTTGTGGAATCGACGGTTACAAATTTTAAGGGACATTATTCCCGTTGCCCAAAAAATCTTTGCGGATTTAACAGGACTTCGCTTAGGAATCCAATTGGCTCCTGGGGGAACCCATAATGCTATGACAGATCCTGGGAATTATGAGGAGATGCTAAGGATTCATCAAAAAAACGATCAACAACGCGGAATGACTTTAATAGGACCACACCGGGATGATCTGATATTGACTATCGATGGCTTTCCTGCCATCGATTATGCATCCCAAGGACAGCACCGGGCAATTGCTTTAAGTCTAAAATTGGCCAGTTTCGAGATTTTGGAACAGGAAACCGGAATGACACCCATGGTGTTGTTAGATGACGTATTATCCGAATTGGATCCCATTAAACGTTCGCGATTACTCAAGTTTATCGCCTTAAGTCGACCCCAGACGGTAATCACCGATACCGAGGCCCGTAATTATGAAAACTTGGAACCCGTTATTTATCACGTCGATCAGGGAATTTTACGTCAACAGGAGATCCGATGAACAAGGACGAACATCTGCAACATATTCTGGATAGACTGGTGGAAACATACTCGTGGCAACCTGCGAAATCTTTATGGATTTTGGAAACAAGCTGGAATGATGTGGCTGGCGAGTATATTGCAAAAAATACGCGTGTCATCGGATACAAGCCGAAAATATTGACGGTCGCCGTCAAATCGTCGTCATGGGCTCAAGAACTACAATTTTTTATTCCTGAGTTAAAGCAAAAAATTAATGAACTCTTAGGCTCCGTTTTCGTTGAGGATATTCACACGCGCATTTTTTGGAAGGCATTCCGGCCACCGGTTTATCGTATGGGCACGGGAGAAGTTTCTGTTCGCATCGGCCGTGTAAAACCGCGAACGGATAATCTCAAGGATCTGGTTAACCAAGTCGAGACAAATTACCATTTGGCTGTTAAGCAATGGTTAAACGAGGGCTATCAACCATGTTTATCATGTGGAAGCCCCACCTTAAAACCCTATCGTCTCTGTAGTGTTTGCGAGAAGAAATCGTAAAATATCTGATGAGTTGAGGAGAGGAGACCTCGGTGTATTTACATATTGGCCACGATATGATGATCGATGCCGAAGCCATTATTGCGATATTAAACAAAAATTTGATGGATTATTCTCCTGAAGTGCGGCAAATGATCCACCGCTTTTATGCAGAAGGCCAACTACAAGGCGATTTGAATGACGCCAAATCCCTTATCTTTACTTCAAATGGTGTAATTTTATCGAATATCTCGCCGGCTACTCTCTACAAGCGAGCCGGTCGGACCTCGTCCAAAGAGGGGACCGGCTCGGTGTGGTATACTGAAATATAGGGCTTTTTTGCCTTTGACTAGTTTTCCAAGGAGGACCATTGTATATGACGGAAGACACCCAACCGGGAAGTTATAACGAGAGTGATATTCAGGTATTAGAAGGCCTTGAGGCCGTCCGAAAACGCCCGGGAATGTATATTGGTTCCACAGGTCCCAGGGGTCTCCATCATTTGGTCTATGAAATCGTCGATAACTCCATCGATGAAGCGTTAGCCGGGGTCTGCGATCACATCTGGGTAACTCTCTATAAAGATGGGCGCGTGGGCGTGCGGGATAACGGTCGAGGGGTGCCCACCGGAATTCATCCCAAAGCAGGAATCCCCACACTCCAAGTGGTACTGACTATCTTGCATGCCGGAGGCAAATTTGGCGGTGGCGGATATAAGGTTTCAGGAGGACTTCACGGGGTCGGTCTTTCAGTTGTCAATGCTCTATCTTCTGAACTAACAGCCACGAGCCGTTTCAATGGCGGCGTGTTTGTTCAGCACTATGCTAAAGGCAAACCGCTAGATGCGGTAACCCAGGTCGGAACGACGACAGAAACGGGATTTGAAGTGATATTCCGGCCTGATGCGGAAATTTTTGAAGATGTTCATTTCTCCTTTGATACCTTAGCTAACCGGATGCGCGAACAAGCGTTTTTAAATGCCGGGGTATTTTTGTCCTTATACGAAGAAGCGACCGGACGTTCCATCCAATTTGAGTTTCAAGGCGGCGTTGAATCTTTTGTTGAATATTTGAATTTAAGTCGAGATGTGCTGCATCCCAAACCTATTGCCTTTTCGGGGTCTAAAGACGGGGTCATGGTGGATGTAGCCTTACAATACAACGATACCTACAACGAGACGATTTTTACTTTTGCGAATACGATCCGCACGCATGAAGGGGGATCGCACGAAGCCGGTTTTAAGTCGGCATTAACTCGCGTTTGTAACGATTACGCCAGAAAACTCGGTCTTCTCAAAGACCAAGATGCTAACTTATCAGGAGAAGATGTGCGAGAAGGGATCACGGCGATTGTTTCGGTTAAATTGCCTGAGCCCCAGTTTGAAGGTCAGACCAAAACGAAATTAGGCAATTCCGAAGTGCGGGGAATTACCGAAGGAATTACCGCCGATGGTTTGGCCACCTTTTTCGAGGAAAATCCGTCGGTAGCCAAACGCATTTTGGAAAAATCGGTCCAGGCTGCTAGAGCTCGCGAAGCAGCCCGGAAAGCCAGGGAATTAACCCGGCGAAAAAGCGTGCTGGAATCTTCAGCATTGCCAGGCAAATTGACGGATTGTAGCTCCCGTGATCCCAAAGAATCGGAACTCTATCTGGTGGAGGGCGATTCTGCAGGAGGGTCCGCAAAGCAAGGACGCGATCGGCGTTACCAAGCCATATTGCCGTTGCGTGGAAAAATTTTGAACGTAGAACGAGCTCGCGTGGATAAAATCTTGGCGAATGAAGAAATTCGCGCCATGATTACGGCTATTGGTACAGGCATTGGCGATGAATTTGTTCTCGATAAAGCGCGCTATCACCGGATTGTGATTATGACAGATGCTGATGTCGACGGTTCGCATATTCGAACCTTATTGCTCACGTTCTTTTATCGCTACATGACGCCGTTAATTGAGGCCGGATATGTTTACATTGCCCAACCGCCTCTCTACCTGGTTAAAAAGGGTAAAGTGGAACAATATGTGTATGATGATGCCCAATTAGAACGGGTATTAAATGAGTTAGGGCACGGCAAAGAAGTCAATATTCAGCGCTATAAAGGGCTTGGAGAGATGAATGCTGAGCAGTTATGGGAGACGACCATGAATCCCGAAACTCGCACGCTTTTACAGGTCGAACTTGAAGATGCAGTCGCGGCCGACTGGATTTTTAGTGTGCTGATGGGAGAAAAAGTGGAATCCCGGCGTGAATTTATCCAAGAAAACGCCCACTTAGTGAGAAATCTTGACACCGTAGGATAAAGCGAGGAAACGATAAATGGCTAATGTCGGGCATGTTTTGCCCATTGATATCCAAGACGAAATGAAGAAATCCTACATCGACTATGCCATGAGCGTTATCGTAAGCCGGGCATTACCCGATGTTCGGGATGGTCTAAAACCCGTTCACCGCCGGATTCTTTATGCGATGAACGAACTGAGTAATACACCGAACCACCCCTATAAAAAATCCGCGCGTATTGTTGGAGAAGTTCTCGGTCGTTACCATCCCCATGGCGACGTGGCTGTTTATGATGCCATGGTCCGCATGGCTCAAGATTTTTCGATACGCTATCCACTGGTTGACGGGCATGGAAACTTTGGATCGATGGATGGGGATTCCCCAGCTGCCATGCGTTATACCGAGGTCAGGCTATCGCCCATTGCTATGGAAATGCTGGTAGATATCGACAAAGAAACCGTGGATTTCATACCAAACTTTGATGAAACCACGGAAGAACCTGTGGTATTGCCAGCCCGCATTCCGAATTTGCTCATTAATGGATCCTCAGGAATTGCTGTCGGGATGGCAACAAACATTCCTCCTCACAATTTAACAGAGGTTGCGCATGCGGCAGTCTACCTCATCGATCATCCGGAAGCGACGTTAGAAGATCTGCTAAAGCATATCCCTGGCCCCGATTTCCCCACTGGTGGCATGATTATGGGGCGCGAAGGAATTCATCAGGCCTACGCTACCGGACGGGGCATTATCGTCATGCGGGGGATTGCTAAAGTTGATGAATCCGATACGGGGCGATCGCGCATCATCATTAGCGAAATCCCTTACCAGGTGAACAAGGCGCGGTTGTTAGAGAAAATCGCGGAATTAGTGCACGAGCACAAAATTGAAGGAATCGCTGATTTGCGGGATGAATCGGACCGTCATGGCGTGCGTATTGTTATTGATTTGAAACGGGACGGGGTCCCTAAGGTGATCTTAAACAAGCTGTACAAATACACACCATTACAGCAAACCTTTGGCATCATCTTATTGGCCCTGGTGGATAATCGTCCGCAAGTTTTATCGTTGAAGGAGATTCTCCATTACTTTATCGCGCACCGAAAAGAAATTATCGTCCGGCGTACGCAATATGATCTCAAAAAGGCTGAAGCCCGGGCGCACATTCTAGAAGGCTTACGAATTGCTTTGCAATTCCTCGATGAAGTGATTGCGTTAATTCGCGGTTCTTCCAGTGTCGATCAGGCGCGTTCTGGTCTTATGGAACGCTTTGGGCTCAGCGAGCTGCAAGCCAATGCGATATTGGAAATGCGCTTGCAGCGTCTAACCCAGTTGGAACAAGCCAAAATTGAAGAGGAATACCAACAAATTCAAGCGTTAATTGCGCATTTGCGGGAAATTTTGGCGGATGAACGGCTCGTCTATCAAATCATTAAAGATGACCTTGTTGAAATCCGGGATAAATACGGAGATGAACGCCGAACCAAGATTGGTCCCGCGGTCAAAGATATGAGTGACGAGGATTTGATCCCTGAAGAGGACATGGTCGTTACTTTAACACACCGGGGCTATATCAAACGCTCGCAGACATCGGTGTATCGTGCGCAGAAGCGTGGTGGCCGGGGAGTAACGGGCAGTACCGTTCGCGAAGATGATTTTATTAATCATCTTTTCATTGCCTCCACCCATGCCTATTTATGTTTCTTTACCAATAAAGGACGGATTTACCGGGTGAAGGTCCACGAAGTTCCTGAAGCTAGCCGACAAGCCAAAGGGATTTCCGTGGCCAATCTGATTGCAATGGAAGCTGATGAACGGATTGCCGCTGTTCAAACCTTGCCACAAACGGTTGCGGAGGACTCTTATTGGGTTTTTGCCACCAAGCAAGGTGTCGTCAAGCGTACCGCGTTATCTGATTACAGTTCATGGCGTGGAGGTGGCATTATCGCCATAAACCTCGATCCCGGTGATGAACTCATTGGGGTTGAGCAAACTAGCGGTCAAAGCGATATTCTTTTGGCCACAGCTCATGGACAAGTCATTCGCTTTAACGAGGAGTTAGTGCGCGCGATGGGCCGTTCTGCCCGCGGAGTGCGAGGCATTCACTTGCGTCCTGGGGACCGTGTCGTGTCATTAGCGGTCGTCAGTGATCAAGGGGAGTTGCTCTTACTTACGGAAAATGGTTATGGCAAACGCACCTCAACCGATCAATTTCGGGTTACCGGCCGTGGTGGCCAAGGTGTGTTAGGCTTGCGCATTACCGCAAAAACTGGACAACTGGTAGGCATTGTGCCTGTAGAGGGTAACGAACAATGCATGGTTATTTCCAGCGATGGCACATTAATTCGGATGGATGTATCCAGTGTCTCGAAACAGGGACGGGATTCCCGAGGAGTCCTTGTGATGAGACTCGAAGAAGGGCAGACTGTCGCGGCATTTACTCGCGTGTCAGCTGATGACGAGAACGAAGAAAGTAGCTAAACTTAAAATTAACGATCCAGCCACCTTGGACTGATCGCATTATGGCAAGGGAGGATTTACTGAAAGATGGAAGAAAGACAAGTGGGAACGTTTAACGTGAAGGCTGGATTAGCAGAAATGCTAAAAGGCGGCGTCATTATGGATGTTACAACGCCTGAACAAGCCGTGATTGCGGAAAAAGCTGGCGCAGTGGCCGTGATGGCGCTCGAACGAGTACCTGCGGATATTCGTGCTGCGGGTGGTGTGGCGCGAATGGCGGATCCACACATTGTGAAAAGCATTCAGCAAGCCGTTTCGATTCCCGTTATGGCCAAAGTTCGGATTGGACACTTTGTCGAAGCACAAGTCTTGGAAGCGTTGGAAGTGGACTATATTGATGAAAGCGAAGTCTTAACCCCGGCTGATGAACAGTATCATATTGATAAATGGGCGTTTAAAGTCCCCTTTGTCTGTGGAGCCCGGGATTTAGGAGAAGCCTTGCGCCGGATTGCAGAAGGAGCGGCCATGCTCCGGACGAAAGGGGAACCGGGAACCGGAAATGTGGTGGAAGCGGTCAGGCATCTGCGGGCTGTGAATGCCCAAGTGCGGCGCTTAGTGAATACGCCGGATGATGAATTACCAGACTTGGCCAAAGAACTGCGGGCACCGTTAGAACTGGTACGGAAAGTTAAGGAATTAGGACGGTTACCCGTCGTGAATTTCAGTGCGGGAGGAATTGCCAGTCCAGCGGATGCGGCATTGATGATGCAATTAGGGGCTGATGGCATCTTTGTGGGTTCCGGTATCTTTAAGTCGCAAAATCCTGAGGCCTTTGCCCGTGCTATTGTCCGAGCCACCTTACACTACAATGATCCTAAGGTGATTGCTGAAGTCTCTGAAAATATCGGAGAGGCGATGCCGGGATTAGAAATGGCCACCTTAACGCCAGCAGACCGGATGCAGGACCGGGGGATTTAAATGACTCTGAACATCGGTGTCTTAGCCATTCAAGGGGATGTCCGCGAACATAAAAATCACTTGGCAAAAGTCGGGGCAAATCCCGTCGAAGTACGCACCTTAAGTGATTTAGAAAAAGTGCAAGGTCTCATCATTCCCGGTGGGGAAAGTACGACAATCGGCATGCTCATGGCGGAAGAGGGTCTTATTGACGCTATTCGCAAGCGGGTCACGGAAGAACAATTTCCGGTTTACGGGACTTGTGCGGGATTGATTTTACTAGCTAAAGAAGTCATCGGACCCTCCCCGGCGCGTCTTGGGTTGATGGACATTACCGCGGATCGCAACGCTTACGGGCGACAACTGGCTTCTTTTGAAACCAAAATCCCTATCAAGATCCTTACGGAAGGCCCCGAGTTTCCAGCGGTCTTTATTCGGGCTCCACAAATTCGTCAATATGGCCCCCAGGTTATTCCCTTGGCGACCTATGATGGACAAGTGGTCATGGCCGAAGAGGGGCCGTTGTTGGTCTCCGCTTTTCATCCGGAAATGAGTGGAGACGTCCGCATTCACGAGTATTTTGTCAATAAAGTGAGGAAAACTCTTAACGTGTAAGCGTGTTCACATCAGAGGCTTGGGCATGCGGACAAGCCTCTGATTTTTTATTGACAAGGGCATATGGGTACGGCAAAATCGACATAGAATAATATTTTGTCAGGTTTTTCATGCGTGGAAAGAACATACGGAAGTCGCCGTTTCATCAGAGAGCCGATGGAGGTGGAAATTCGGCACGGGATGGTTTTCCGTTTTCCGCTTTCCAAGATCCCGGCGAAGAGTCGGCGGATCCCTCCGTTAACAGGGATTCAAGCCGGACGCGTCAGCGTCAACTGGGGTGGCACCGCGGGTAATAACTCGTCCCCGATGTGGGAGGAGTTTTTTATTTGCGCAATTTACCGAAGTCCCGCGGTTAAATGTCAAGAACCGATCAGCTTAGGACAACGACGAACAGGGCCAGGTCAACATAAACCTGCCTAAAAGGAGGTGGTAGATAATGGCAAATCAGTTGTCAATCCCTTTAGTGCGGCATCAACTTCCTTTCGTCGTAGATTTGGCCCCGGGTCAGCATCCCGTAGACCACGCCGACCCACTGCGTGCCGTCAAGACCAACGCCCGCTTATGCGCGTGGTGCGTGGCTTCGTGGTACTTCTTCTCGTAAAAGGCTTTGAACTGCGGGTCCCGCACCCGGACCCTCTCCGCCGCTTCGATGAAGTAGTACCGCAAATAGACGTTCCCCGTCCGCGTCAGCGGACGGATGTCGGCATCAAAATTCCCCGATTGATGCGGGCGCCAGGTCAGCCCCGCATATTTGGCCAAGGCATTTTCCGACGGAAATCGTTCGATGGGACCGATTTCGGCCAAGAGGCCCGCGCCATAGACCGGACCAATCCCCGGAATCGTGGTCAGGGTTTGGCGAAACGCCTGCATGTCACGGGCAATCACTTTGTCCAGCGCCTGTTGTTGATGTTCCAAGGCCCGGATGGTGTCCAAATGCAGGACCAAGCTTTGGTGCCGCGCGTCCTGCTCGTCCGGATGCAACCGAAAGGCGCGCCGCGCCAAGCGGTGCAAGGTCTGCGCAATGTCATCGGGCGCTTTCAGCCGTTGGCGACCGGCCGCCGCGATTTCCGCCACCAGATCCGCCAGCGGGATGGCTGCCAGCGTATCGGGCGTGTAGCGTTCCAACACGGTTTGCGACGCTACCCCAAAGACGTTCGAGAAAAACGGCTCCTCCGTATGGGCATACTGCCCCCAGACACAAAACAATTGCACCAACGCGCGATTTTTTTCTTGGGTGATGAGGTGGCTCAGCTGCCGACGATGGCGGGTCAAGACCTGCAACGCCGCATAGCGCGGATCCGGCGGGGTCCAGGGCGTGACGCGCCCAAACCGCATGACATCCGCAATCAGGGCGGCATCCGCTCGGTCGGTTTTGCCCCGATCCACATAGGTCTCTCGGAATTTCTGGACGACTTTCGGATTGAGGACGTACCAGGTGGGTTGCCACCGCTGCAAGTCGGGGGTTTGCGTCAGCCATTCCATCAGCGGCACATGGTACACGGACGTGGCCTCGACGCCAATGGCCAGCCGCGCGTACGGCGCGGCGTGGGGGTGCAGCCAGGCGACGAATTGCTCGGCCCCCGCCTGATCGTTGGGGACGGTCGTCCGCGCGACGACCTGGCCATCCGCCGCCATCGCGCAGACGACGTGAGCCCCGAGACTGGTGTCAATACCGACGTACAACACGCTATCCATGGGATTTCACCTCCCTTCCCGGAGGAATGCATCGGGAACGGGATTTCGCCGACGCGCCGACGCCTTCGCCGCAACCTCGCTTATAAGCCGTCATCGCCACCCGCGGTGTGCGATAGACCGGTGCCACGGGTCTCCACGGGGGAGCGGCATCCCGCGCGTTAACTGTGACGAAGCGGCGTCGCCGACTCACAGACTTTCGAAGCCGTCAATCCGGCAGGAGGAATGCAGTCTTGAATCGTCCCGATCTTCTTCGAGCATCGCCGACGAAACCCGATCTGGCAAGCCTGATCATCCCGAATGCCGATTGCTGCTGGCCGCGAGGCAGGCCTCAAGATAAAGCCTCAGGGTAGCAGAATCAATTTCTTTATACGAGAATCCTGTAATAAAGTGTCCGGGGCGTATTTAGGGATTGAGTAAAGAATGGCCCCTCTGATAGGGTTGGAGTAGCGAACAACAACCAAATTCAGGGGGGCACAGTTCAATGGCTAAGCACAGTGTAGAGCAGAGCGACGGAAGAAAGCAAGGACTGGGGGTGGGCGGCATCGACGTGGCGAAGGACTGGCATTATGTGCAATGGCTGGACACGAACGGGCGGCCTGTCGGTAAAGCCTTTCGGTTCGCCAATACCCGTGCGGGATTTGAGGCGATGTGGGAGCGGCGGCCGTCCGAGGAGGTCCGCGTTGGCATGGAGTCCACCGGGCACTATTGGGTTGGGTTGGCCCATTGGCTCCGTGCGCACGGCGCGGAGGTGGTGCTGGTGCAGCCGGCTCACGTCCATCGACTCAAGGAATTGGATGACAATACCCCGACCAAGACCGACGCCAAGGATGCCCGGGTTATCGCCCGACTCGTCTATGATGGCCGGTGGTTCCGGTGGGAGCCGCGCGGCGGCGCGCTGGCCCAGCTGGCCACGTTGGCGGTGACGCGTCGGCAGCACCACCAGGACGTCATGCGATGGCGAGCGCGCATTGCCGGCTGGATCCATCAATACTTTCCGGAATTCTTCACGGTCTTCAAGGCGTGGGATGGGAAAGCGGCGCTGACGACGCTGGATACGCTCCCGACGCCGGACTTGGTGTTAGCGCAGTCCGTGGATGCGATAGCGGACCAGTTTAAGGCCGCCACCACACATCGCGTCGGCGCTAAACGCGCCCACGCCTTGCACCAGGCCGCCGTGGACTCCATTGGGATTCCCGTAGGCCGGGCGACTGCGCGTCTCCAACTCGCCTCCTATCTTCGGAGTTGGCGCGCGGCGCTCGCCGCGCAAACGGCCATTGAAGCCGCGCAAGCCGCCATTTTAGAGGACTGGACTCCTGCTCAGCCGTTATTCAGCATTCCGGGATTCGGGCCCCAGGTCATTGCCACGGTGTTGGGCGAGTTGGGGGACTTGTCCCGATTCGCCGATGCGCGCCAAGCGCAGAAAATGGCGGGACTCAATCTCACCCAAACCAGCTCGGGACACCGCCAAGGCCCAACGCATATTGCCAAACGGGGACGTCCCGCCGCGCGTGCCGTGCTGTATCAGGCCGCGTGCGTCGCGGTGGCCAAGGATCCCCAGTGGAAGGCCTGGTATCAGTCGCTCACCCGACGGGCGGCGCATCCGCTCGCCCCGAAAGCCGCCATGGTGGCGGTCGCGACGAAGCTCCTCCGGGTGGCCTGGGCGTGCATGAAGCACGGACAGGCGTATGATGCGGCGCGACTGTTCCCCCTGGGGGAGGTGTCGACCGCCGCGTAACGATGGAGGGGCTTCGGTTCTGTCTCGGGCGTGGGAAGTCGTCTCCCTCCTGTTGGGCTTTCACTCGGTGAAATGACCCCGTATACGAGTCCGGCTCCCACGTCATTACTACCGCACGTCAAGCTGAACGAAGGATTGGTCGGGCATAGACCCTGTGAGACATGGTAGGGTTCGCTAACGTGGTCACGGTAATGAAAGACCGTTCGAGAGGGAACCGAAGCGAAATCCCTTGAAAGATTGTGAAAGGGTTAGGAAACAGGACAAAACATTGAGGTAGGAGGATAACAAGGTGGATCCCACTTTCGAATTAGTGGAGGCCATACGCGCGACGGATAATGCGGTATATCTTCTAGACCAACGGCAATTACCGGATATTGTCGACTATTTACCCTGTACGACCGGTCAGGATGTGATTCAAGCCATTCAAGTCTTAGCAGTTCGGGGTGCCCCGGCGATTGGCATCGCGGGCGCTTATGGGCTATGGCTTGAATCCAGGCGCCTTCGGGATACCCCAAATTTTCACGACGAATTAAAAAAAAGTGCCGAGCAGATTCAATCTGCACGTCCGACGGCGGTCAATCTTTCATGGGCAGTTCGTTATGCATTGAGTCATGTCCAAAGCCTAGGTGTTGACGACACGATAAAAACGTTAAAGCAGATTGCCGATCAGCTACTGGCTGAAGATGTTGCATTAAATCGTCAAATCGGTGACTGGGGCTTATCGTTGTTTGATGGTAAGGTGAGTCTTCTAACTCATTGTAATACCGGTAGCCTTGCTACAGGTGGATATGGGACGGCCCTTGGCGTGATCCGGTCCTTATTTCGCGAACACCGCCTTAGGGAGGTCTTTGTGGATGAAACCCGCCCGTTACTGCAGGGTGCGCGACTTACAGCCTGGGAACTCAGCCAAGAAAAAATACCGGCCCGTCTCATCACCGATAGTATGGCTGGTAGTGTCATGGCTCAACACCTAGTAGATGGAGTGATCGTGGGCGCAGACCGGATTGCCCTGAATGGCGATACGGCCAACAAAATTGGAACCTATAGTGTCGCCGTATTAGCGCATTATCATCAGATTCCCTTTTACGTTGCCGCTCCTTTGAGCACTTTTGATGCCAATGCTTTGTCTGGGGCAGATATTCCTATTGAAATGCGCAATCCCGATGAGATTCGCAAGCTCCGTGGGGTGAATATTGCGCCGGAAGAAATTGAAACCTATAATCCCGCTTTTGACATAACCCCAGGACGCCTCATCACCGCGTTTATCACGGAAAAAGGTGTGATACGTCCACCCTTTGACAAGACCATCCGGGACATGGTAAGCGGGAACGCCCCGTAACTTGATTCGAAAAGATTACTCTTTTTTAGAACATATTTTCTCAGTGAAAGGCAGGAGAGCATTATGCTCGACATACGCAGAATTCGGCAAGAACCTGAAGTGGTTGCACAACTCTTGGCAAAAAAGCACGTCCATGTAGATCTCGATATCGTCAAGCGGTTAGATGCTAAGAAGCGGGAAATTACCTTGGAAATAGAGCGTCTGAAAGCGCGCCGGAACCAGGCATCGGAAGAAGTATCGCAACGCAAGAAGCGGGGAGAAGATGCCTCGGACTTAATAGCAGAAACGCGCCGAGTTGGAGAACAAATCAAAGAATTAGAGGCTTCTGTGGCTCCTATTGACCAGGAACTGCAAGACTTCTTATTGACTGTGCCTAATACTCCCTTACCGCAAGTGCCCGATGGAGAATCAGCTGATGACAATGTCGAAATACACAAGTTTGGCCATGTTCCTCATTTCTCCTTCCGTGCCAAAGCCCACTGGGATATCGGTGAAAATCTGGGCATCATCGATTTTGAACGTGCGCGTAAAATTAGTGGGTCACGCTTCAACGTGTTGGCGGGTATGGGAGCTCGCTTAAGCCGTGCACTCATTAATTTTATGCTCGATCACGCTCGGAACCGGGGCTATATGGAGATGGCAACGCCCTATTTGGTGAATGAAGCCTCCATGTTTGGTACTGGCCAATTTCCCAAATTTGTCGAAGACGTTTTTCATGTTGTTCCCCACGATTATTATTTGATCCCAACGGCAGAAGTCCCTTTAACCAACTTATTCCGGGACGAGATTATTCAAGATGCTTTGCCATTGAAGTTTACCGCATATACGGCATCTTTTCGGGCGGAAGCAGGGGCTGCTGGACGAGACACGCGAGGGCTCATTCGTCAACATCAATTTGATAAGGTGGAACTTGTTCGTTTTGAAGAACCCAACAATTCTCAAGCAGCCCTGGAAGAGATGTTGCGGGATGCGGAAACAGTTTTAGAAGATCTAAACTTACCCTATCGCACGGTCATGTTGTGTGGCGGAGACATGGGATTTGGTCAAGCTTTAACCTATGACATTGAGGTATGGATGCCGAGTTATGGGAAATATGTGGAGATCTCCTCGGTGAGTAATATGACTGATTTTCAAGCACGGCGCGCTAATATTCGTTACCGTCCCAAAGGGGCTAAAAAAACGGAATTGGTGCATACTTTGAATGGTAGTGCCTTAGCAGTCGGCCGAACTATCGCAGCGATCTTAGAGAATTATCAATTGCCTAATGGACATGTCCAAGTTCCAGACGTATTAGTGCCGTATTTGGGCGGGGATGAGCAAATTTAGGAACCCAGGAGGCATGTCTTTCTAGACATTGCCTCTTTATTTCTGGTCATTTTTAGAGTAAAATATTACGTGTCCTTGGAGGGGTAGCGTAATTGGTAACGCAGTGGTCTTGAAAACCACCGCCTTCGGGCTTGCAGGTTCGAGTCCTGTCCCCTCCGCCATTTTTTTGAATGGCAATGGATCCCATTAATCCAGGCTTGCTTGGCCGATTGGGAATATGATATTATAGCGTTTGCATGTGGAGGGATACTCAAGTTGGCCGAAGAGGGCGGTTTGCTAAACCGTTAGTAGGCTATCAAGCCTAGCGTGGGTTCGAATCCCACTCCCTCCGCCACTTGTGAAAAACTCACTTGTTGAGTATAATAAGAATGTTGCGCCCGTAGCTCAGTGGATAGAGCGCCTGACTACGAATCAGGAGGCCTGAGGTTCAAATCCTCACGGGCGCACCATAAATTTTTTAACACGGTTTCATATCCAATGACCATAAAGCCTTACTCCGGATCATTAAGTGAGCCGGTTTTTTTTTATATTGCTGATTTGCTGCATTCGTCTGATTTAGAAGCATCTTGTCTGGGACGCTTCCTATCCAGAGTATTTCAACTTTTTTCCAAATCCGGCTCCTAAGAATCACCCAATGGCAATCCGGTTAAAGTGAAAAGGTTGTAACATCGGACGCAAAAACAGTTCTTTGCTGCATTCACCACAACGAACCCCCGAATATATTGGACCGAACATTGTTCGAAGTGCATCCACGAGATTAGATATTGAATCATCTCCTTAAGAGATGGTCTCATGCACATCGGCAACTTTTTTTCCTGTGCATGGACTATTGTTAGCACCGGAAGGATTATTATCTGTGATCAATTAGCTACTGGTCGGTAGCAAATGTTGGATCAAAAGGAGTTCCTGCAGTGGCAGTCGAAAAATAGCACGAATGCCCAACTTACATCTGAAACTCGGTCAAAGTCTAGTTTGCAGTTCGATTAAACGATCTAACAATGGTGGTAAATCAATCCGAATGGTTTCCCACACTACAGCCCAATCTGTGCCGCCATAATGATGGACAAGACGATGACGCAATCCAATCACGTCACTCCAGGGAATTTGTGACTCTTGAACGATTAACGCGGGACTCAGATTATTGGCGGACTCACCAAGCACTTCCAAATTTTTGGCTACAGCATCTCTCATCATGCGATTCGCCAAAAATGTATCGAGGGTTTGATCGGCCGTATAATAAAAAATTGTCGTGATAGCATCCACCATGAACTGAATCACTAATCCGTCATCCCGCTCGGCGCTCAAAAATTGTCACCCCATTTCGTTTAATGATTGATTGGATTTTGGGGTGGATTTCAGACCATGTGTGAAGATCAACGGAGTGTCCTACAATTTGTGATATCGTTTGAGCCAGGCGACTTAATCGAAATGCGGTGACCACTTGATCGGGTTCAAATGTTACGATGATATCCACATCACTGATTCCGGCACGAAAGTCTGTGCGCGTGGCCGAACCAAAAATGACGCATTGACTAATCTGTTCCTGCTCGCACAATGCCCGCAACGCGTCCAGATGTTGAACAATCACGGGATGCAACATGATGGAGACTCCCTCCTTTTGCCGAAGGTCACTCTTGTTTATTATATCCTACTCCAACAAGCAGATTATGTAAGCATCAAACAAGATCCACTTTGCGTTGGAGATGGATTCTGAACTAGGGCGAAGACGGCGATGGCCACTTTACCGATGTGAAGGTGTCTATTGGTGGATTCAGCGGGAATACACGCCAAACGCGTTTGCCGCTTGGCCAGTGCCGCCCACACGACGTATTATGCAGGGTGCGCGCGATGCCCGCGTCGAGCATCATGGAGGCCGAAACGCAGTGGTGCCGAGCTCGCCGGGGCTTGAATGAATTACAAACGACACAACAAAGGCCGAAGGGAAAGTTTTGGAATGGTTCAGTGAATTTATTATTGACGGCGATAGATATCGTAACGATGACGTGGCTCCCGCGAGAGCAAGGACTGATCATCAACAAAAAGACGGTTTATTGCTCCCTGGGGACCGCCATCTTCAGGGACAACTCTTGCGTTCCCCGGAAATCGCCGTCGCCAACCAGGCCGTCACAGGCCCGAATCCATTCAGACAAAATACATTGCGGCAGACGATTGCGTTTTCTCCCTTCGTAGCGTCATTGATATCTTGGGGATCGCCTTATGCCGATGCCTGTGTGATGAAGAGATTCATAGGGCTTAAGCGACCAGTGAATCGATCTCTCTGTATAATGGGAAGAGTTAGTGGATTTGAGAGGGAAAATTTTCCGGATGAAATTTATTGAAGAAACATGGGGGATTGCCAATGGTTCTCGACATTATGGTCTCATTGTCGCTGCTATTAAATTTAGTCATGCTCATTTTATTGTTGACCGGCAATTTGGCCAAAAATGTCCAAGACTTTATAGCCCATCAGATGACCGCACTGGAAAAAGGACAGGAACGTCTTGAAAAAACCTTGCGCGAGGAAATGGCCCTAACCCGGGAAGAATCGTTTAAGGCGCATAAAATGTTACGAGATGAAGTGACGAATAATTTCAACGCGTTGAGTGCGAGAATCGTGACGGACTTGGGACACCAAGCTAAGACCCAACAAACCCAGTTAGAAAATTTGCGTGATTTGCTGAGAAACACTTTGACGCACATGAGCGATGCGGAAAAGGAACGGTTCGAGAACTTTGCCCGAGAAGCGCTGCAATTATCCAACCAGCAGGATAAATATTTGCGCTCCCAGCTTCAAGAAATGGCCACTCAACAAAAGAATCAGCTCGATTCATTTATGAAACAACTGAGCGAATTGACCCAGATGAATGCCACCAAATTGGAGCAAGTTCGCGAAACGGTTGAGACCCAACTGGTCACGTTACAAAAGGACAATAGCGAAAAGCTGGAACAAATGCGGGCGACAGTCGATGAAAAGCTTCACCAAACCTTAGAACAACGCCTGGGAGAATCTTTTAAGCTGGTTAGTGAGAGGTTGGAACAAGTTCAAAAAGGATTAGGGGAAATGCAGAGTCTTGCGTCTGGTGTCGGTGACTTGAAAAAGGTCTTAAGTAATGTGAAAACCCGGGGAACCTTGGGAGAAATTCAACTAGATAACCTTTTGGAGCAGATTCTCACACCGGAGCAGTATGAGCAAAAAGTTGCTGTGAAAAAGGGAAGCCTCGAACGGGTGGATTTTGCCATTCGTCTCCCTGGTAAAGAAGATATTCATGATACGGTGTTTCTACCCATTGACGCAAAATTTCCGCTGGAAGATTACCAGCGTTTGGTGGAGGCAGAAGAATCCGGTGATTTGGCTTTAGCCATGGAATCCGCCAAAATGTTAGAAAACCGCATCAAGGCGGAAGCGAAAAGTATTCAGGAGAAATATATTAATCCTCCTCACACCACGGACTTTGCTTTAATGTTTTTACCCATTGAAGGCTTGTTTGCCGAAGTCTTACGAAGGCCTGGACTGTGGGAAATGCTTCAACGGGAGTACCGGGTTGTGGTGACCGGTCCCACGACAATTACGGCGCTGTTAAACAGCTTGCAGATGGGTTTTCGCACGTTGGCCATTCAAAAGCGTTCCAGTGAAGTGTGGAAACTTCTTGGAGCGGTTAAAACCGAATTTGGCAAATTCGGTGACATCTTGGAGAAAACGCAAAAGAAACTGCAAGAAGCCAGTAATACCATTGATACGGCAGCAGCTCGCTCGCGCACCATTGCCCGCAAATTACGAAATGTTGAAGCCGTCCCTCTTGGCGAAGCCGCTTCCTTATTAGAGAGTGTAGATGTCGGACTACCGGACTAATTCTCAAGATCCGGCTTATGGTGCCGTGTTTACGGGCATTTGTGGATCAAATTGTTCATGGTATAACTGGGCATATAAGCCCCGAGGTCTATGGGCTAACAATTCATGGTGTGTCCCCCGTTCGACAATTTGACCCTGGTGGATCACAAGAATTTGGTCAGCTGCCAAAATTGTGGATAATCTGTGGGCAATAGCGATAACGGTGCGCCCCTGAAAGAGTCGGATCAAGGCTTCTCCAATGAGTCGTTCAGCGTGACTGTCGAGTGAGCTGGTCGCCTCATCTAATAGCAAAATGCGAGGATTACGCAATATGGCGCGGGCAATGGCGACGCGCTGTTTTTCGCCTCCAGATAAACGATATCCACGCTCACCCACTATCGTCTTGAGTCCTTGCGGAAGGCTTTGGACCAAATCTCCCAATTGTGCCGCTTCAATGGCTTCTTGCACATCACGGGCACTGGCTGTGGGAAGACCATAGCGGATATTGTCTTCTAACGTGGTATGAAATAAAAAGACTTCCTGGGTTACCACGGCTATGACCCGGCGCAACACGTCTTCTCGGTACTGGGATAGAGGATGATGAGCTAAGAGCACTTGGCCTTCATCCGGATCATAGAACCGTGCGGCCAAGGCCAAAATCGTGCTTTTACCTGCGCCGCTTGGACCGACTAAGGCCGTTAATTGGCCCGCTGGTGCCTCAAAATGGATATCTCTTAAGACACGTTCGGGAGATCTTGCATCAAAGTCCGAAGAACGGGAAGCTAACGACGGGTAGGAAAAGGACACGTGGTCGAAAATAAGGCCTACCGGACTTTGGGGCGTGGGGCCGGGTTCAGGAGCCGACACTAAGGGCTCGGGCACGGAAATTTTGAGATCAAGAAAGCGAAAAATACGATCAAATACAGCTAATCCACCGATAAGCGTGGTGTTGGCTCCTGCCAATGAGGAGGCGGGAGCGAATAATTGACCGAGATAGGTGGCAAACGCAACAATCGTGCCTAATTCAGCTTGATGCGTTAAGACAAGATAGCCACCATAGCCATAAAGTAAAGCCGGACCAAAGGCGGAGAGAATTTGGACCACTAAACCCAACCATTGCCCCACCAGACTTTGTTGAATTTGGGTGTGGCGCACCACATCACTCAGAGTGCGAAACTGGGTGGCTTCGCGCTCTTTAGTGCCAAAACTTTTAACCACTAAAATTCCTGATAGGGTTAACGTTTCTTCTAGATGGGCTGTCAATTGACTCAGCGCACGTTGCGCTTTGGTTATCACGCGGTAGGATTTCTGTCCATAGGCCATGACCGGCCAGGCAAAGGCAGGCAGAATAAAAAGCGCAATAATCGCCAAACGAGCATTTAAATAGAACATGGTTCCCAGGGTCAAGACAATCGTTAAGACATTAATGAATAAGCCATTTAACGTACGGCTTAGGACACGTTGAACGGCATTGAGATCATTGATGAGACGTGAGTGAATGTCGCCTGCCATGGTCTGGGTATAAAAATCGAGGCCCAAGTCTTGTGCGTGCTCGTACAGTGCTGTACGCAAGTCGAAAATGATCCCTTGGGCCACGACCGTATTGAGATAATTTTGCGCCACAGTGAGGATCGCTCGTGCAGCGGGAACGATAACAAGCAGGCTGGCCAGGCCAATGAGTAAATGAAGATGGTGATGGGCTAGGGCCTGGTCAATAATGGCACGGATAATTAGAGGCGGAATCAAGGATAAGATGACGCCTAAAGCCGTTAAGCCGAGGACAATATAGAGCTTTCCCCGGTGCGGTCGAAGTGTTCGCCACAACCGTTTTGCTGTCTCAAGACCCGGTTTTTCGCCATCTTTCATATAATCCAAAGAATGACGTTGTTCCCAAATGGAATGCATGGGACCCCCGCCAAATCCGTGCATACCCACCGTTTATGGTCACCCCTTTGGCCGCCTTCTTTTATCATACCCTTACAGCGTTGTGACATGAGACAAAATCTTAAATCCAGCGCATTTTAGTGTATGAGGATAACGCCTAAGACTCCCACGGCAATGGAAATCCAAGCAAACTGGGAAAGATTGTGTAGGCGAAAATACCGCAGCAAGAATTTTGCCGATAACCAGGCGGTAATTCCTGCCAAGATACCACCCACTAAGGATGGAACCAGTAATCCATGGAGCCCCCCGTGTAATTTGGGCAATTCTAATACGCTCGCAGCTAAGATAATGGGAGTAGCTAGCAAAAAGCTAAAGTGGGCAGCATCTTCAAAGGATAACCCTTGGCCCACACCGCCCGTCATCGTCGAGCCGGAACGTGACAAGCCGGGAATTAAGGCTAAAATCTGGAACAATCCTATTTTAAAAGCAGATCCCACGCTTAATCGGTGCAATGGAACCTTCCGGCTGCGGCGATTTTGATACCACCGGTCTCCTCCAAACATAATGAGACCATTGACAATGAGAAAAATGGCAGCGAGTAGCGGCTTGGAAAAGAGATGTTCTAAGGGATGTTTCAAAATCAAACCGACCAGACCTGTGGGTATAGTCCCCCAAATTAACAGCCAGGCTAAACGTCCATCATCTGTGTGCGTGCCTCTGAGCCATAAAAACCAGCCACGCACGATGCGAATCCACTCGTGACGAAAAAGTAGCAACAAGGCGATGGCCGTTCCGGCATGCAAGGCCACTAAGAACGGCAAATAACGCGAACCTTGTGTGGGAACGTGAAGATGGACAACATGGGGCAAGATGACTAACAGTCCCAATGACGAAAACGGGAATAGTTCAGCAAATCCTTGGATCAAACCCAAAATGACCGCACTAATCAATGGCACACTGACCGACTCCTTTAGGCATGTTTCATAAAAATCACATAATGTCCTCCATATTACAATATTCGACGTACATGAAACGAATTTAAATTTTGACAGGATGTTTAATCCCAGGCAGAATGCAAAATTCCGGAAGAAAGTGAGATGCATATCTTTTAACCCGAGTCCGGCGTGATGCAATATGATAAGCTCTACAAAGAAGGAGACATCTATCGGTACGGTTTTGTTGTCATCCAGAAATGGAGGATATATGCCGCCCATCAAACATCCGATCAATAAAAATGAGATTCTGGCCATTATTCAAGCGAATCGAGCCTTGGGAGCAGATTATGATGAACACACGGCCGATCAAATTTATGAGTTGTTTCAAAAAACTGCAGGGACTAGAGAATTGACCCCAGAGGCTCTTACGCAGTATTTGCAGCAGTTGCCTGCCAATGAACGCAAAAAGCTTCTTCGCCCCTTTGTTAAACGAAAACATTCGCTATTAGGCAATGTATCGGCGATTATGGCCTTATCCATTCCGCTTCTGCTTATTGCTGGACTAATTGCTCATAATCTAGGAATTTTTGCTGTTTTGGGCTTTGATGCGTTGGTTATTATTTTGATGGTTGGCCTGGACTAATCATTTTGCTCAAAATGCGGTGCTTAGGATATAGGACGGCTTCACTGGGCCTCCTTGAAGAAAAGAGGATAGAGATCGTTGCAATGGATTCGTTATTTTTTCCATAACCGCTATGCGTTACGGCCCTTGACACCCAGGGATGCGTCACAAAGACTCGCATTTTTCTTAAAAAACCGGTCCTTTCTCGAGCCCTATATGCCGTTAATGAACGAGTCCGATTTCACCTTGGCCCATCAATTAGAGGTGCTGACCAAGGGTTATCACGATATGCAAGAGGACCGACGTTATCTCTTAGGGATATTTCCCGCCGGGAATTCGGATGCGGGGCCTTTACTCGGTTATGTCAATCTCAATAATGTCATCCGGGGCGTTTTTCAAAATTGTGATATGGGTTACGCGATGGATTATGATCTAAGAAACCAGGGCATTATGACGGCCGCTGTCACAGAAGCCATAGATTTTGTCTTTAATGACATCAAACTTCACCGCATCCAAGTTGCCATTATACCGACCAATACGCCGTCATTACGGGTAGCGGAGAAAACGGGATTTCGTCTGATTGGATTGTCTCCCCAATATTTGAAAATCCATGGCGTATGGCACGATCATTTGCTTTTAGCCCAAGTCCATCCTGAGATTTAAGACACAAGACTCAGCCATACCATTTTCAATAGGCTGGGGACCTTTTAGGAAAAAATCCATGATGGTTGAAACACTTCCGGGGCAATGTCTTGAGCCAGGTGTCGTTCGGTAACGGTCAATTTCCAAAGGGGTTGTCCCTCGGCAAATCCTGCAAAACGCCAAGGCCACCCGCTTTCCCTATCAATCCAGCATTCCAACATCTCACCGGTGTGAAATAAGGAAAAGACGGTTGTGGATAGATGCGTGGAGTTATCCACAATAGGTATCGCGCGTCCATGCCAAAAGGGGTGAGCATCAATGAAGATGTCATCAAAATAGGTCCAATTCACCGTTTTAATAGCCGTTAGCGGATCAATCCATGGCCACTTTGCCGCATTGTCACGGGCGTCTTCTCCACCTATGCCACTTAATAGGGGAACTTTTGTGCTGAAATCCTGGGCGTGGGTAATGACCACCGGGGACTTGGATTGTTCCTTGTGATTTTGCGGCAGCGATCGGTAGGACCACCACTGGTTGTCGTGGATTAATAAACCACTAATGACCTGCGTGGGATGGTCGATAGATACACATTCGTGTCGCCACAAATTGGGTGCTTGCCACCATGACCGCCAGAGTTGCCCATGCCATTCGCCAGGCCCTAAATCATAGGAAATCCCGCGTTGACGCTGGTTCCATGCGCGTATGCGCCCGCTATGTTCTTGAAGTTCGGCGATAACTATTTGCGTAGCATGCTCATCGAATAGGGTATGCATTATGGTAAATAATGTGTGAAATGATGAATCCGTCACGGATAAGCTCCCTTACGGCAAATATCATAACGTTCTCTCCATTTGAATAGGTCCTCGTTATGTTAATGCCGGATCAATTATTGTGTCTTTCTCATGATACCAAAACTTTGTAAAAGACATGGCCGTTTCACAGAAGATGGACGTGTAAAGATCGATACTCCCCCGTAATACAAGTCTTAAAACTCTAGCCTACCTAGGAAAAATTGGGGATAACCTGTTGACTTTGTCATGACGCTCTTTTGAATCTCGTGCCTAAACTGTGAGATCGCGCGGCAAATCTCTTGATCATCTCGTACCGGTTTTAAAGAAAAGTGCCACTATATCCCGACTGATTGACGACGATGAGGAAAGTTTTTGGCGACAATGAATGAATCTGTCGAATAGACGACAATTGTGATTTATCCTCAGACTTGTTCACAATTTGTGGATAACATGGTGACAAATCGTGAACAATCTTGTCGAATTCACAAAACGCGCGTGAAATCAAGGATAGAAATCCACAATTAATCCACAAAACGACCAAATCTGTGGATTATCTGTTAATGACAGACTAGTGAGAACTGCATGGTTTTCCCCCGAAAACATCATCTCGCGAAAATCTTATCAAGAGATTGCATCCAACCCTGTACTGACTCACGTATTTCCTTATGCAAAGCATTATGAAGAGACTTTAGAGGTGAAGGTGAAGATCTATGCAGACAAAACATGTTGTGGCATTGAGTGCTGCGGCAACCCTATTGGCTTTAACGGTTCCCACCGGTTTAAGTTTTGCAGCGTCCGCACCAGATTTTACTCAAGATGGGTTTCCTACGGTAGTGAAGACGATTACCGTATCCCAACTGCGGCCGCGACGATTAAAGCCGGAGATATTACGATTTCAATTCCCGCCGGAACCTTTTCACAACCGGTCAACTTCAGCTTATTAGAAGGTCCGGTATCCAAAATTGCGATGAATGAACCCGCTGGCATGCAAACTTTTGCCGACTTTGCCTTTAAGGTCACCGAGACATCGAACAACACGTTAGTGACAACCTTTAACAAGCCGGTAATTTTCTCGATTACCAATCCGGCCGTGAATGCAGATACGGAGTACTATGACATTAGCCCGTCCGGCCAATATGCCTTAAATCCCATTCCCGCAACGATTAGTGGAACGACCTTATCTCACGCGATTAAGGCAGACACGGTGGCTTGGGCGGTAGCAGATCCCACGGTTCCTGATTTTACGCAACATGGGTTTCCCAATGTGATCGCGAAAACCACATTCACCCCAGGGCAAGCCACCAGTGTATCAGCCAATGGCATTACCGTGGATATTCCGGCCAATACCTTTAGTACCCCAGTGACTTTCGAATTACTCCAAGGTCCCATTGCCAATTTCACGGCGAACGCCCCGAGTTCTCAGGCGCCTGTCACGGATTTTGCGTTTAAAGTGATTAATAATCAAACAGGGGCTTTAGTTGGCAAGTTCAACGCGGCGGTTATAGCGAAGATTACTAACAGTCAAATTAATAGTGCTTCGAAATACTGGGATATTACTCCAAGTGGCACTTACCAAGCCAACCCGATTGCTCCAACCATAACGGGAGATACCTTAAGTCATCCCATTGACGCGGCCGCTGTGGGTTGGGTTATCACGTCGCCGGCCGTGCACCAAGCCACCAGTCCCGTCACGGGATTGCCGATTGCGCCGATTCTTGGCGGAGGAGCGGTGATGGTGCTTGCGGGATTATACCTGGTTGTCCGGAAAGGTGCTGTCCACTAAAATGAGGCAGCGTCTTTGGGGCGCGGGACTCATCGTTGTCGGGGGGCTCTTGCTACTGAGCCCCCTCCTTCTTCACGCTTATGACATGGTGACCCAAAACGCGTTACTGGTTGAAGCGCCGCATCCCGCTTTGGTCAAGAGTCGCCACGTTGATCTTAAACCCGCCGCTTTAGAACCTGAGCCCCCTTTGGGTACCGTGATTGGGACGATTGATATTCCGGCTATTCATGTGAATGCGGCCGTCGTTCAAGGTACAACGGATAGCCTGTTGTTAGGAGCTCCTGGCCATTTTATGGGATCGGTATTACCTGGTGAAAGTGGTCTCAGTGTGATTGCAGCCCATAACGCAACCTATTTTCATTTTCTAAACCGTTTGACCCCCAAAGACTCGATTATTGTCACAACACAACAAGGCCAATTTATCTTTAAGGAAACCTCGCAAGCGATTTGGCCTGCTAATGCGAATTTACCGGATTCCTCGGCGCCCACATTGGCCTTAGAAGCGTGTTATCCTCTGAATGCTTTATATCTGACCTCACAACGGGATATTGTTTTTGCCCAACTCGTGAAGGAACGGCCCGCTCGCGCTTTTGTCTCGCCCAAGACGTTAACAACGGGGTCTTATTCCGCGCATATGGATTCGGTGATTGCACAACAATACAATCTCCATTTAGCGGATAATAACCTACCGCAAGGAACTTTAACCTATCATAATCATGCCGCGCCCCATGTCTTTAGGCAGTTTGTGACCTCGGAAAAACCGCTCGAGCTTCTATCGCAAGCGGTTCACATGATTTTGGCTTATCAAGATACCAGTCAGCACGGACAAGAACATTTGTTGCAGAGCTTGTTTCTCCCGGGTCAATCCCCAGGATTAAACCCTTTTTGGAAAATGACGTTGGTCCAATATATTGACCGCGTGAATTATCAGATCACCTTAAATGCACAAGGAGTCGCCACAGCAGTGACGGTCAATGCGCCCAATGTGTTGGTGGACACTCACCATGTCGCCATAACGTGGCGGATCACGATTATCCAGCATGAATTATATTTGGATAAGGTGACCGTGCAAAACCTCTAAAATCCCCAAAACCAGACGCTCACGGTGGACGCCAGCGGATTTAGCGAATACACTGGAGACGACATTGTTGTTGGAGGGATCCCAGTGGCAGCCTTTGTGTGCTTGACGCCAGATGACGCGATTCGGCGGGACATTGCCCAGTTAGAGGAAAATTATTGGGACTTTGCGTCAGCCAATACCAAAGAATGGACACATGGCTATCATCCTTATCCTGCGATGATGATCCCACAAGTGGCAAGATCGTTGATTCATTTAATCCTCAAACATCAGCCTCGTACAAAACGTCTGTTCGATCCCTTTATGGGAAGTGGTACCAGTTTAGTGGAAGGACTTGTGGCAGGTCTTGAGGTAAGTGGATCCGATTTAAATCCTTTATCCCATTTGCTAGCGTCTGTGAAAACTAGGGCCTGGCCACCTGATGTTCTGCAAACAGCTTTTGCCAAAATTCTCGCTGATTACCGGTCTCTTAGTGTGAGGGAAGCGGATTGGCCTCAATTTGAAAACCTATTGTACTGGTTTAAGCCTCAAGTGATTGATGATCTAACCCGTTTGAAAAAAAGCATTGAACAGTGTGACCAGGAGCTTCGTCCCTTTTTCTGGGTGGCCTTTTCGGCAACGGTGCGCCATGTTTCTAACAGCCGTAATCAGGAATTTAAACTGTACCGTTTGGACGACAAACGATTGGCTTTGTGGAATCCAGATGTTCGAGAAACATTTACCCGAATCGTGCAGCGCAATCTGCCAGGCAATGAAGCGCTATGGCAACGGCATCCCCTACCTTCTGTTCGGCTACTGCAAGATAACGCGATGGATTTGCGGTCAGTACAGGACGGCAGTGTGGATCTGATGTTAACATCGCCCCCATATGGCGATAGTCGAACAACCGTTGCCTATGGGCAATTTTCACGGTTATCCTTACAATGGCTGAACTTGTCCACAACTTCTTTGGAACCTCACCGGGTAGATCAATCATTGTTAGGAGGGAAAAGCGTAAAAGATGTGGGGTCTTGGTCCATATTGCCTTCCCCGACATTAAATCAAGCACTAGCGGTGATTGCCCAGAAGGATTCCCGCCGGGCTCGTGATGTCTTGGCTTTTTATCTCGATTTAGATCGTAGCCTGAAGGAAATTGCTCGGGTGATGCGCCCTGGAGGGTATCAATGCTGGGTGGTAGGAAACCGCCGGGTCAAGCAAGTACAATTACGAACCGATGCGATGATTTGTGAATTGTCGGAACGCTACGGGATGTCTCATGTGGCCACAATTAGGCGGCGAATTCCCAATAAACGGATGCCCAAAGAAAACAGTCCTACAAATCGCATCGGTCAGAAAGTTGCGACCATGACCGAAGAACATATTGTGATTCTTCGGAAAGAATAAAAACCTGTTAGCAGAGAACCTCATCAAGTTCCTAGGATATCTGATAATTTAATTTTTTTCGTTAATCCCACAAAAAACAGAAAAATTTACGTATAATCAAAGCGTAATTTTTTAAGACTTTTATGCCTGTTATTGAAAACGTTTTCAGGAGGAGTCATGATGAAAAATAAGATTATTGTTGTCGGAGCGGCGATGAGTTTTTTAACAGCTTCATTAGCTGGTTGTGGCTCAGCACCTACAACAACGAGTGCATCATCTTCATCTTCCACGGCCATTCCCAAAGGACAAACTATTACCGTATGGTCATGGCAAGGGGGACCAATTTATAACCAAGTCGTAAAGATTGCTAATGCATGGGCTAAAGCGCATGGCGACACCGTAAAAGTAGTGAATCAGAGTAATAATCCAAATGGATTCCAATTTTATGCTACGGCGGCTCGCAGTGGTAAGGGGCCCGATGTCGTCTTTGGTATGCCACATGATAACAATGGACTTTTTGCTGAAGAAGGCCTCATTTCTCCTGTACCACAAGGTGATTTTAATCCGGCTGATTATAATGCATCGGTGGATGAAGCTGTAACCATTAACGATAAAGTCTATTCACTGCCCGATTTTGTTCAAACGACAGCGTTATATTATAACAAGTCCATGATTAAGACTCCTCCCAAAACGTGGGCACAATTTGTGCAAGATGCGAATAAATACGGTTTTATGTATCCCCAACACAATCTATATTTCAACTTTGCGGTCATCGGTGGTATGGGGGGATATGTTTTCAAATATCAAAATGGCAAATTGGATCCCCAAAATATCGGCTTAAATACACCGGGGGCGATTCAAGGGTTTACCTTAATGCGAGAAATGGATTCAAAGTATCACTGGATGACTCCTAGTACTGACAGCGCGGTATCTCTGTCAAAATTTACCGCTGGAAAAATTGGCATGACGATCAATGGACCATGGGATATTCCCAGTTTTCAGGCCGCTAAAATTCCCTTTGGTGTGGCACCGTTGCCAACGTTGCCCAATGGGCATCCCATGACTCCTTTCTTGGGAGTAATTACCACCTTTGTGAATGCGCGAAGCCCTTATCAAGCGGCTGATTGGAGCCTCGCGAAAGCTCTCAGTTCATCCAACGCACAGATGGAATATTTCCAGCTCGAACAACAGATTCCGGCATTAACGAGTTTACGCGAGTCACCCACCATTCAAAATAATGCGAGTTTCAAAGCGTTTTCCGACGAAGTGCGGTATGCCGTGCCGATGCCGAACATTCCCCAAATGCAGGCAGTCTGGTCGGCTATGAGCGTTATTGAAGATATTATCAATGGCAAGTTGACTCCCACCACGGGTGCCAACGATTTTGTCAAAGATATCAAGCAAGGCATTAAGGTTGCACAATCGTAAAATCGCCGCTAAGGCCTGAATGAGGGTATCTACACGATGTGGATACCCCATTGCTATCCTTTTTGAGAAGTAGGTGAATATGACAATGGCACAAGCGGAGATAACATCCCAGCATTCTGAACGTCCTAAGCTTCATCTATCGAAACAGAGAATGCGAGAAAAACCCGTGGCCTATGCGTTTTTAGCGCCGGCGTTAATAACCATGTCATTAATTAGTTTGGCACCTATTGGATATACCATTTATATTTCCTTTACGAATTTTGATGCCTTTCATTTTATGCATTATCAATTTGTCGGTATCCAAAATTTCATTGCGCTGTTTAATCCCAATGATCCCTTATCAGGTGTATTTATTCCGACATTGATTTGGACATTTGCCTTTGCCATAATTACGACTTTGGTTAACTATTTTGTGGGATTAGTTCTCGCCGTGTTACTAAATAACAAGAATATGCCAGAAGCCCCTATATACCGAGCCATCTTAATTATTCCCTGGGCTGTTCCATCGTTAATCAGCTTATTGGCTTGGCAAGGATTATTGAATCATTCCTATGGTCAAATTAATGGATTTTTGCATCTGTTAGGATTACAAGGCGTAGATTGGTTGGGGAATCCGTTTTGGGCGCGAATTTCGGTGTTAATGGTCAATTTGTGGGCAGGCTTTCCGTATATGATGACCGTGTGTCTCGGCGCCTTGCAAGCCATTGGACCGGAATTATATGAAGCCGCGGCGATTGATGGGGCCAATCGGACCCAACAATTTCGCTACATCACAATCCCTGCCATATGGAAAATGACCTTGCCATTAGTTATTCCATCCTTCGCCTTCAATTTTAATAATTTCAACGCGGTTTATTTGTTGACGGGCGGTGGACCGCCGCGACCCACCAATCAATTCGCTGGGTATACGGATATTTTAGCGTCAGCTGCGTATAAGATGACACTAACCTTCAACAAGTATGATTGGGCTGCTGCGATCTCTGTGGTCTTATTCATTATCGTGGGGATATTGAGCTGGTTGCAAATGCACTATACCCATGCGTTTGAGGAGAGTGACATTTCATGAGTCATCCAATTCCGTCGTGGCTTCATAAGGCATCTACAACATCTTTTAAGCACCATGCGGCTTTATCTTCTCATGAACGTGTCTTCCTTTGGATTTCTCGGTTTGTCATTTGGTTTGTGATGATACTAAGCATTATTCCTCTCTGGTTTGTGGCCGAAGCATCTTTTAATCCGTCCAATGCCTATTTTAGTGTGAGCCTGTTTCCGGTCCATCCGTCCCTGTATAATTACCAATATCTCTTTCATCATACGCAATTTTTTATCTGGGTTAAAAATAGCCTGATTGTCAGTGTTACAGTGGCAATGGGACAAGTTATTATTACCGCTTTAGCGGCGTATGCCTTTTCCCGGTTACGGTTTTGGGGGCGAAAGTATGGGCTAATGACGCTTATTATTCTTCAAATGTTTCCCAACTTCCTAGCCATTGCGGCGATTTATTCGGCTTTGGCGAAGTTAAATCTGATTAATGATTTATGGGCGTATATCCTTGTGTTATTAGGAGGAAGCGCCTACAATATCTGGTTATTAAAGCGATATTTTGATTCGATTCCTAAAGAGTTAGACGAAGCAGCTTTAGTTGATGGGGCTACACCATGGCAACGGTTTACGCGAATTATTCTCCCTTTATCGTTGCCAATGTTAGTTGTCATTTTCATCTTTACGCTGATGGGAGCCTTCAGCGAGTATATTTTAGCCGGAACGATTCTTCAAACGCCCAATCATTACACTTTGGGTCTGGGCATGTATAGCTTAATCAGTGCTCAATTTGCTAAAAACTGGGGAGAATTTGCTGCTGCTGCGTTATTATCTGCAGTCCCCCTCACGATTATTTTCGGATTACTTCAGCGGTTTATCGCTTCAGGTCTGATGGCGGGTTCCGTTAAAGGATAATTAAGATGACAATATTTAGGCCAAAGGATTAGTTGGGGAAGAAGCAAGAAGCAAGAAGCAAGAAAGAAGGTTGTATAACCTCTTTTATGTATACAATTAAGGATGTTGCGGAAAGAGCTGGAGTCTCGGTTGCCACCGTTTCTCGGTATATGAATGGGTTTCCCCATATCTCAGAAAGTGCCCGTCGACGAATCCAACAAGCTATCGCCGAATTAAACTACCGTCCCAATATTGCTGCTAGTGGTTTGGTGACGAAGACGACCAAAGCTATTGGGCTCATGGTTTTAACGGGTATCAGTGAATTTTTCTCGAACCCATTTTTTACCCAAGTTCTTAATGGTATCAGTCATAAAGCATTATCGGCACATTATGATGTTCTCTTATCCACATCCGGGTCGGATGAAATAGAAGTCTTAACCAATTGGATTCGAGGAGGACGAGTCGACGGGATTATTTTATTGCGTAGTCGCTTAGAGGATCCGGCAATTGATCTTGTCGTGCAAGAGCGCTTTCCTGCTGTCTTGTTAGGTAGACCAGCACATAATCAACCGATTGATTATGTGGATAACGATAATGTTGATGCCGCGTATCAAGCCACTACGCATTTGATTCGATTAGGGCATCAACGTGTGGCTTTTATGGGCGGTGGTAAGCACCTTGTGGTAACCCAAGATCGGATTTTGGGATATCAAAAAGCTTTGCGGGAATATGATATGCCGATTCATGATGCGTATATTCGCACAGGTCACTACAAAAAAAATAGCGGTTATGCAGTTTGTCAAGAACTTCTGCGATTATCCAAGCCGCCTACAGCGATTGTAGCATCTGATGATATTATGGCGATTGGTGCCATGCAAGCAGCTCATGATGCGCATTTACGCGTGCCCGACGAGTTGTCCATTGTGGGCTTTAACGATCTCGCTATCAGCAGTCTAACGATTCCTCCATTGACATCGATGCGGATTCACATCCACGAATTGGGATTTAAGGCAGCGGATTTGCTGCTCAAAAGAATCGCGCAGCCGTCTTTACCTCAACAAGTGGCGGTCATACGAACCCATTTGGTGGTTCGACAGTCCACTGCCTCCTTCATTTCGGGAGAGATAAAGCCGTAATTGGCCGGCCATTGTCTGTTATTTTGGTTAAAAAAGGATGATGATCGTGAATAATCCATTATGGGCAAGGCATGATCCGTGGATACCTGAGGCGTATCCTCTTAATGCACACACACTCCGGGTAACCCTTTATATTGGGAAAAATGCTGCCAAAGCGGTACGCGTTTACTATGGGGATCGTTACGACAAGCGAATTTACCGTGCGGCTTTGGCGAAAGTTGGTCAAAATGCCAGCGAGGATATTTTTCAGGCAACCCTTCCTCTTCATACAGGACGTTTTCAATACCTCTTTGAGATCATAACCAAGGAGTTACAATCCTGGACGTTTGGCGCTGATGGTCTTGGTCAGGATGTGGATCATGATGAGCCCTTTCAATATGCTTATATTCAGCCAGGTGAATGGTCATCGGATCTCTCTTGGATCAACCAGGCGGTGTGCTATCAGATTTTTCCCGACCGTTTTTTCCGTCATCGTGGGGCGAGAAGACCTCGTCATGTGACATTGAGTTCTTGGTCTTCAGAGCCCACACCGACCAGTTTCTTTGGGGGAACATTGAAGGGAATTGAAGAGAAAGTAGACTATTTGGCTGATTTGGGCGTCAATGTCGTTTATCTTACACCGATTTTCTTATCACCGAGTAACCACCGCTATGATATTGTGGATTATTTTCGGATTGATCCTTTATTAGGCACGATGGCGGACTTACAGTCACTCGTCCACAAACTTCATCAGCATGATATGAAACTGATTCTAGATGCCGTATTCAACCATACGAGCCGAGAATTTTTTGCGTTTCAAGATATTGTCCGGAACGCTTCCCGTTCCCCCTTTTGGGATTGGTATTTTGTTGAGGGATCCCCGGTTCAGGAGGATCCGCCAAATTATGAGACCTTTGGGACCCACATTGCCACGATGCCGAAACTCAATGTGTCACACCCTGAAGTACAAAGGTATTTGTTAAACGTGGGACGGTATTGGATAGAGCATGCCGATATTGATGGATGGCGCCTCGATGTCGCCAATGAAGTCGATCATGATTTTTGGCGGCGGTTTCGGCAAGAAATGAAATCACTCAAACCGGGAGCTTTAATCATTGGGGAGGTTTGGCATGATGCGACGCCGTGGTTAAGTGGGGATCAGTTCGATGGCACCATGAACTATCCGTGGCGGCATACATTATTGGACTATTTTGTCGAACAAAGGCGGTCGGTTTCAGAATTGGCCCAACATCTAGATCGGTGGCAGTGGAAGTATCCAGACAACGCCACACGCGCGTCGTGGAATCTTTTGGGGACGCACGATACTCCGAGAATTTTAACCCTGTTAAAAGAAGATCTTTCGCGTCTCAAGCTGCTCTTTCTGATTCAAATGACGTGGAGAGGAATTCCCATGATCTATTATGGTGATGAATGGGGGATGACAGGCGAGGGCGATCCCTTGTGTCGGGGAGGGATGACATGGGATGCTCCAAACCCGGATCTCTTTGAATTTGTTAAGCGTTTAATTTTGTTACGGCAGCAATATAGAGCATTAAGCGCAGGAGATTTGCATATTCACCATGAATGGACAGCCCATGATATTTTAGAATATGAACGAACGACCGGATCTCAAACAGTCCGTATTACAATCAATTTCGGTCAAAAAGCATGGGGGTTGCCATCAAACCGGCAGACCTTGTTCTCGACCATGGATCAGGCGCGCCCGTATTTAGCGCCATGGCATGGAGAAATCTGGATTCTTCCCTAATCGCTTTTAGCCAGATCGTTTTCCCAAGGCGGTGGGGATAAGCCGTTTCCGGTCTATTTGCTGTTGATAGCAACAACGGGTGAAGGCACATCTTCAGGTACCACCTTATGCCAATCGACTAAGCCATGCATGGTTTTTTCCCAGTGTGAGGGTCGCGTGATCAGTTGGATGAAGGCTTTCCATGAAGCCAAGGACATCATGCCCCAATAAACGGGGGCAAATAAGGTATAAGGGATGAGATGCCAATTGCCCCGTTTAGCAGCACCGACCGCATTTAGATAGGTAAAGACAAAATTGCCGACTAACAAGTTCAACATGCCTAAATAGTAAATTCCTGGCGGAAAGAGTTGCGGGATAAGTTGCCAGTGGGTCATAAACCACAGCGAGGTGATAAACCAATAAAAAGGATTTAAGATGAACATCAATGGCGTTCCTAAAATGGACATTTGAAACCCGATAAATCCCCGCCATCCTAGTTTTTGGCGCAGTTTACGAGGGTGGCGCATATGGACGAGCCAAGTTTGTAAATATCCTTTAATCCACCGGGAACGTTGTCGAATCCAATTGACAAATTCGGAATTCGCCTCTTCATAGGTGATGGAATCCATGACGGCCGTGCGGTATCCGGCTTTATGTAAGCGGATTCCTAAATCCGCATCTTCTGTGACGTTAAAAGGATCCCATGCCCCTATTTGGCGTAAGAGAGCCGTGCGAAAATGATTGGAGGTTCCTCCAAGAGGAATGGGCAAATTGTTCCGGTACAGGGCTGGTAGAAACAGATCAAACCATGATCCATATTCTGCCGTAAACCAGCGAGTTAAAATGTTTTGCTCAGCATTAAAATAGGAGAGCTTTGCCTGCACGCAGGCTAAGTTTTGAGGAGCGCGTTGAAACGCCAGCAACGCCTTTTTGAGTTGTTGGGGTTCAGGAACATCCTCGGCATCAAAAATGGTAATGAATTCTCCCCGGGCCTTTTGTAACCCAAAATTACAGGCTTTGGGTTTCGTGCGTGGGTCGCTGACGGGGACGATGACGATCTCGACAAAGTGAGGCAAATGGGCTTGACGAGCCGCTTCGATGGTGGCGGTATCATCTTCCTCCAGTAATAATTTGACATCCAAGCGGTCTTTGGGATAATCGAGGCGGTCTAACGCTTGCATTAATGTAGGAAGTACCTGGGCCTCATCCCGTGCCGGAATTAATATGGTATAGGGAGGTAACGTTTTGTCGTCAAGCTGGGCGATGTCCTCGCTTGTTATGTGCATTTCGTTATCATCGCGTGTGCCTTGAAGGATAATCCATATGCGGTATCCCACTAAAAACGCATACAGCACAATAAAAAGGCTGCTGATGATGGTTAAAGTCAAGGTAAGGTGCCAGATTAAAAAACCGGTGATGACCACGGCCATCCCAATAAACCAGCCCATTTGCGGCTTAGTCACCGTCTTAATGGCGGAGTTATCGGGATCTTGTTCAACCAAATAAGATTTGCTGAGGGCCAAGTTATCATCCCGGTACTGAATGGACAACGCATATTCAATATCCCGCTGTCCTGTCAGTAGCGTCTTTATCCGTTTGTTGGCCAACTGACTTAAATGAGCTCGTCCTCGGCCATCAAAGGGATTGGTTACGGCCACGACGAGTTCCTCATTGCTTACGCGGATGGGCACCATCTCATATTGTCGCCAGCTTTTTTCATCCATCAGATCCCAAATGCCTTTTAACTGGGGATCACGTGGCATTTTGCTTGTGTTCAGTAACGAGATGGTAGCTATTCCGGTTTGATAATGAAGAATCTCACAGACATCCCAGGTGGTAAGCAGATTGGCAGCAACGCAGATTTGCCCCAATTTCGCTCCAGATTGATTTTGCACGATTAATGCGTGATTCAGGTGCTCTGGCGTCAGACGATGCTGTTCAAGAGCAATTTCCCCAAATTTTTTGTCCCCGTGGGGATGCCGATAGACATATTCTTGAGCCAGCACGATATCTAAGGGATGAGTGCGGTAAAAACGTACCGGACCAATATTTTCTAATAGCTTTTCGAAAAGGGAGTTTTGCGCGGTATTTAACGGCCTGGAAATCGCAACACACAAGGTCCCTTGATTCCAGGCAAATGGAAGAATTCCCGCCTTACGGGCGATGGGAGGATCGATCAGGTAAGCGGCGGCGGGATCGACGAAATCAGCCAGGGGATTCTCTTTCTCCCAGTGATCAAGAAGATTGATGTCATCAAGATCGTGTAATTGCGTAAAATCCATTATGCTCACTTGCCGGACTCCTTATTGGACAACTCATGTTATGAATGACGGTTCTTGATGGGCATGTAAATCACACACGTGCCAGCCAGCTCTGTTCTCTGAAAAACCATTTGTGCGAGAAGCTCTTCATGGTCTCCATGGTAGGGATTTTGCCTTGAGGTGTCAGTCCCTCAAGCTGTCTCAAAGAGAGTCTCTTTAAACCCGCTACGCATCACCCGATAAAGATTTTTATGGAGGTTGTGAATTTAGTCATGCCATCTCGCGATCTTGGCATCTCAAGCTAGTGAGATATCAAGAAAAACCAGCAATACCCAAACCAGTAATACAACGACTCCGCAGGGCAACCTGCGGAGTGGAAGAGGGATGATGGTTTAGGCTTATCATCCAATGCGTGATGATTTTAGGACCCTACGGTGACGGTAAGGGGGCGGGATTTCAGTCCAGATGCCGTGACTATGGTGAGTGTGGCCACCTGCCCTAGACTTAACGACCGTTCATAGTGCCCATCGACCAAATAGGCGCTCGTGGGGACAAGAAATGTAATGCGGGTATTACTCCATTGTTTTACGGCAACCGGATATGAGTCAGTGGGAGCACCATAATTAACCCCATCTTGCGTGATGAAAACATATCCCTGACCCTGCGTGGATCCAAAATCTTGGCCGCTCACAGTGACCCACTGGCCAGGGACAAAGGGTGGTGTGTTTAAGAGCGTTGCGGGTATTTCAGGGGCTTTTTGTACTTGTAGATTCAACGTACCAAGATTCATCCCCTGATTATTGACGACAACAAGTTGGGCCGATCCCGGAGTGAGAGAGGGACCGGATGAACCGTTGGGCAACGTGATAACAATTTTTTGATTCGACCACGTGGAAATCGCCACGTGATATGCATCGCCTGGGCCACCATAGTTAATACCGTTTTGCGAAATCATGACGTAGCCAGCACCTTGGCTGTTTCCAAAGTTGTTCCCCGTGATCGTTACCTCTTGGCCTGGATAAGGTGTAAGTGGCGCCAGCGTAAAAGAGGCAGATAAAGAAGGCTCAGAGGCCGGAGAAATGGTTAGCGACAAAAGGGGTGAGGACAGCCCCTGCGCGTTTACAATCTTTACGGTGGCGGGTCCAGGCGCTAAAGCCGGGCCAGAGGATCCATTCGGCACGGTGAATATGATCTGCTGGTTGGACCAGTGGGTAATGTTCACGTGATAAGCATCGCCTGGTCCGCCGTAATTTACGCCATTTTGGCTAACCATGACATAACCCGTACCTTGAACATGGCCAAAGGAATTTCCCGAAACGGTAATGGATGATCCGGGCGCTGCCTGGCCTGGGCTAATGTTTAAGATAGGCAAAGTGGGAATGGGGCCAACCGATAACGTCTCTGGGAGAGAAATCACCTGGTTGGTTGTTTCCACTTGGATTTGAGCAGAGCCTGGGGAAAGCGGAGGTCCGCTTGAGCCACTAGGCATCAGGAACTGAATCGTGGTTGGGGTCCAGTGAAGAATTTGAACCTGGTAGGCATTGCCCGGGGCTCCGTAACTCGTGCCATTTTGGAAAAGAATAACTCGCGAGCCAGGACCTGCCGCAGCAAAGTGTTCTCCCGTCAAGGTCACGGTTTCTCCCGCATAGACAGCCTGATTGGGCACAGTAAACAGGGGCACTCCGGTTTGATAATGCGTAAGGGTTGAGGGAGTGGTTACCATGGATTTCACCGTGGTTTGAGTAATGGGATTTTGATGGGACATTTCGGTCAAACTGGCTGGCGGAAGAACAATCGATTGCGTATTAATTGAAATGGTTTGGACGTTCGATGTGTCATTGATGAGAAACCAGTCACTGAAGGCATGGTGAGAGACTTCGCCAATGATGACAGAAGGGCTCACCCAGGTGCTCAACGATGCTCCTTGGCCAATGGCTTGCATAAAATGAGAGAGGAGGATGCCAGAGGGATATAGTTGATTCATCGGCAATTCGGGCGCGATCCCGTCTCCCGCCAGGGCAAACAGTCCATAAGGCTGTGAACTATTTGTGGCTAAGGGCCATTGAGAACTGGCAGTGGCATTCGCTATGTGAGCTTGCCCGTCAAAACTCCAGACAAATAACCGGTTGGCGCCCTCGGCCCGCCATAAGATGGCGCTTTCCACCATAGCGGCACCATAGATGGCATGGAGCGACTGGGGACCCGGTTCCCCATAGGGGTTGTATTCTGTGACCCAGATCTGAAGGTGGTGTGCGACTTCTGGAGGAACATTGGCCGTGATTTCATTGTGAATGAGTTGCATCGCCGATGTGATTTCTTGAGGAAGCGCAGCTAGTAATTGGGCATTGGACAAGAGTTTCTGATTGGGATAATCATGCACACTTAAAAAGTTAATATATGGGGCATCTTCTCGTAACACGGTTTGGTCCCACAGGGTGCTATGAGGACCATCACCCAAGGCAAATGAAACGCCCACTTTCATGGTGGGATCGACTTGATGAATGGCGAGGGCAATTAATTGAGCTTGTTTAGCGTAATATTGTGCGGAAAATGAGGGATTGAGATTCGCGTAGTGGTCCCAGCTCCCATATTCTTCGCTACCGATGACGATAGCGGAAATGGGCAAATGATGCTGGACAATATATTGGGTAAGGACTGTCGCATCATGCGGCGTTCCACCCCCGGTAAATGTCGGGTTTTCATCATAATTAAAGATGAATAAGCCTTGATTATGGGTTTGGGTAAGAATTTGTCCCCAATCCGCCAGGGAAACCGGAGCGGTTCCGCCATTACGGAACGTATTCGTTGTCCAACTCCATTCATTCGCATTAGGAAATTGTTGCATGCCCATATCTAAAGTGTTCAGTGTAGGGATTGTGGAAGGGGCATTTAATTGATTGTCATAGGAAAAGACATTGATTCCGTAATCAGTACGGCTAACGGGTGTGACGATTGGCGCGGAAGTAAACCGGGATAAGGTCATCTGCGGCTTATTGGCCGCGATAAGAAATGGGGCCATCCATACGGAGATCATTATGATGATTCCGAGAGTCATGGCCCATGACGAGAGGGTTCGTCTTATTGTCATTGATCTCATCCTTTGACTGTCGGAGACGTTGAAAAAGAGCAGTAATTCCCGAATCGGGAAACTGCTCCTTTTACAACAAGACAGTCCCACTTCGGCAACTGGCTGGCAACCGTTTAAACGGGAAGCCCCTATAGTTTTGCGTCACTACCTTTAGGTAGTTTTGCCTTTATCGATGTGCCCTCTATTCAACCAAGCTCCGGTTGATTGAAGGACAAAAGTCCTTTACAAGCCTAAACCTTTACTTCCAGTATATGCTGGCGATCCGGCGAAATCTATTTATTTGAAGAATTTTGGAATAATAGACAGAGGATAAAGAAAAAAGCCAGAACCCCGTTATATTGGGGAAGCATGCCAATGAAAAGAATTTAAGAAATGGGGACAACTACGCGCGGTAGATCTGATGGTTTCTTAGAAAAGTAACAAAAGGTGCACACCTGATTCTCATGTCAATGCGGACGGGTTGCGGTAAATACGCATACGCCTTTCGTTAGAGGTGGAATAGGGTGGTCATCGGCGAGGTTTATCTCTCGTCAGATTGTGTCCTTCTCTCTTTTTCTAATCAGGAAAGGGAACCTGATGAGGAGTTTGGTCCAGGGAGTGAGAATCGGGTGTGATGGAAGGACGACTTGTGGATTGTTTGGACGACAAAAATCCATACGTAATTCCCATTCCCACGAAGATTAACAAAGGGGCCAGGTATAAGATCCAAAACTGCCCCAACATCACAAGCAGTGCGAGCGCTGTGATACCGAGTCCCTTGATGAGCTTTGTCCATCCTCTCATGGTCGTTCCTCCTGGCTTCTGGCATGCGGCTTACGATACCCGTTCTGATTCTACGGAGCTTGCGGGGTGACTTCATACAGTCGCCAGTTTGCTCCTCCCGGAAATGATTTGAGTAAGGTGGCCCAGGGCACGTGTCCTGCCCACATTTGAGGCCAGACCCGGTTGACGGCATCTAAGGAAGCGACACCTGTTGGTTCTGGAACTAAAATGGCCGCCACTCGGCCTTTAGGGTTATGCAAAATCGAAGCAAAATCATAATCGGAGGTGATAATGAAACGGTTAAAGTTTTTCGATCGAATAATGATGGGCCACGCATTAAAGGCATCCGCCAAAACCGTTAAGTGGGGATGGTGATCGAGATATTGAATCACCGGGGCGGCCCGGGTAAATGTGTCGCTGAGATACTGCATAGAACGATTTTGCCATGCATAATCCATAACGATGCCATCGGGATGACCTATCGTGGGATTTTGTGCAGCAATGAATGTGCCCACATCTGCTGAAAGGAGTAAAACACTCATCGTCGTCCACCAAAGGATTGCCGGCAGTTTACGGTGCGCAAACCGCTTTCCGATTTTTGAGGCAATAAAGGAGACCATCAGCACGCCATCGGCAATGAAACTGATAAAATACCGGTCCCATGATCCTAAATGTCCGACGTAAGCAAAACCTATCTCGAGAAGGATAGCGCCTAAGGCCCCACTGAGTAAAATCACAGCCCGATTATCCAAGTGTCTCCCCCACAAGAAAAAGAACATGATTCCTAAGGCGAGAGCTAACGGCCAACTTAATAAGAGAAAATGGGCGACATATTCGATTGTGCCCGGAAGACTGTGATAGGCATGATCCAAGGCGGGTGTGAGATAGGCACCGGTTCGCGTTTGCGCTAAATTACCGTAGTTCGAATTTAAAAAGTACACCGGATTTTTCATAATGGCCCAGTTAAAGTAAATCCATAACCCTCCCGCAAAGACAATGGGAGCCCCGAGTATCATCGCCGAACCGGCCCATATTTCGGGTTTGGTTGTTTTCCACTGCGCGACCATCAGGCCAATGATCACCAGGGCACCAAAAGGCACCGCCTCATAGCGCATGCCGAGGCCTAATGCCATCCAAATTCCTGCACTGACAAGGCGGCGCAGCGCATGAGTGGTCAGGTAATCCAACACCCCACTGTAAGTGCCTAATAGACAACTTAATAGCATGATATCGGACATGCCATTCGCTCCATAGAGAGCGATGAGAGGATTTAGCGCAAAAATCAGGGTAATGATATAACTCCACGGCTTGGGCACGGAAAAATTGGTGAGAATGCGGTGCAGATGGACGGCCCCCCAGGCACCAAAGAGCGCACTGACAAAAATACCGGCAAGACCTTTAGTGACCACGGCCGGAACAAGGGGATAGAGACTGACAATAGGTAGTTCCAACAAACTCGGTAAGGGATTCCAAATAAAGCCGATGGCTCCTAAATGGGGATTACGGCCATATAACACGTAATAGGCATTGGCCACGCGAGATACGGCGTCTCCCGCATAATAATGGAGATGGAGGGTCAGATAAAACCCTAAAGACACGTAGATCAGCCATAGCGCTATTGCGAGAAGATGCATGGGGGTCCAACTACGCGTCTTAGGCTCAATATCAGGAACCATGGGATGGACAGGTTTTGGTGTTGGTGCTAGGCGGGTCATACTACTCACGGTATTCTCCTCTTTGTCCTGGTTTGCTGGATCTGTGCTGAATGCTTGAGTTTACTGTACCGGGATTCATCGCCATCGACAGTTTCTGATTGCGTCTTAAATCGCGTCTCAGATTCTTGTGACATCTAAGACAATGGCCTCGAACGTGTCCATTTTGCAGCCAACCTGATGGAATGGTGAGACCTTATGTGCGACCGGCGATGAAACTGTCAGGAAGGAACATTGGATGATATGGTCCCCTTAAACCTGTAATTACCCTGGTGATTGCCATTGACCCAGAATGTCATGTCTTGATTTGTGAAGGGATATGGAATTGTGACACAGTTATTAGGCCGTTATCCGCAATTGCTGCGATTTTTTGTCGTGGGCGCTATGAATACTCTGGTGGATGTGAGCGTATTCGGCGTGCTCATTCATTTTTGGACTCCGGGACATAACGGCATACTGGCTGCCTTAGAATCCTTATTCGCTTGGGGAGTGGCTAGTCTTATAGGTTACGTCCTTCACTCCCACATCACCTACCGTCAAAAACTACCTTGGGTGGAATTTTATGCCATCACCATAATGGGCATTGTCACCCAGATGATGTGCGTGGCCGTGGGAACCGCAAATATGGGCCATTTCGGCGCGTTATGGGGAAAGCTTCTTGGCATAACTTTTTCTGCCGTCATGACCTATAGTGGGTATCATGTGTTGGCGATGAGGGCTGTGGCACCTGCAAGACACGAGATTTCTCATTGCGAGGAAGTGAAAAACGAAACGGGCAGATTGGGATTACGGTGATCCCCGGCGAGGAAGCGGGAAGTCTACCGTAAACGTGGTGTGATAATAGGGCTCGCTTTGGACATGAATATGGGCTTGATGCATGTGCACAATCCAGGCGGCCATCGCTAATCCTAAGCCAAACCCGTGACCGTTTTGCGGGGAAGCCCGGAAGAATCGTTCAAAAATCCGGGTTTGAACTGCAGGAGGAATGCCTTTTCCATTATCCGTAATGCGGATGCTGACAGTACGCCCGGACAACAGAGATTGCACCGTGATTTGGTTACCCCCATGCTGGCCATATTTGATAGCGTTATCGATAAGAATAATCAACAGTTCTTTAAACAACGTAGGGTCGGCATATATCATCAAAGGATTCGTGAGTTGTGACTTGATTGCCATCTGAGCTTGTTTGGCTGGTTCCTGGAAGGCGTCGATGACATCTTCAATGATGGGGGCACAATCAAACCATTGGTAATCAAGGGCCAGGATGCCCGAATCTTGTTGTGCTAGACGCTGTAGGTGGGTTAACAACCGGGTCAGATAATGAACTTCTGAGAGACTGCTATCAATAAAGCCTTTTAATTCGCCTTGGGCATCTTCTTGGGCCAATTCCAGGCTGGTTTGGATGATTGACAAAGGGGTTCGCAGTTCATGGGAGGCATTGTGCACAAAATCACGCTGGCGTTGCAACGCGTGTTTAATCGGCACAATGTTTCTTTTCGATAATCCATAAGCCAAGACGAGGGCTAAAACACCCATAAAGCCAGCGACAATGAGAGACGTTTTTGCCAGCACCCGTGTCGCTATTTGCATTTCCCCCAGGGAATACACCGATTGGATCCAGCCGACGAACTGACCATTATGCCATAAGGGATCCGTACCCACTAAAATCTGCAGCGAACCCCGTTTAATAATCACGAAGGATGCGTGGTGCGTCGGTTTTAAATGGGCATAAAAGGGCAAAATGTTTTTGAGGGGAAACGGAATGCCGGGACCATAGGCGACTGATTGGACGATGTGCTTGGAGGCAGCGATATCCCAGGTTGTGATGAAATTGTCAGAGGTCTGACGAAATGAGAAATCGTTGTGGAGAATTTCCTGGGTTTCGTCATCTTGTTGTTTGTGCCATATCTGGCTCATGTTGTTTTGGGCATGGACCAGCAAATCATGGCGAAATAATGTTTCGGTGACGGCAAACGTTAACCCATCAAGCAACAGAAAACTGATGAGAAAAATTCCAATAAGATTGCGTTGTAACCGGGCTAACAGCGGCTGTTCGGGAAGAACATGGGGATTTTTGATCGTCATGACAGCATGAACCCCTGTCCCCTAAGTGTTTGGAGTTTTGGCCCGCCTCGGCAGCTATGGAGTTGCTTGCGAAGGCGTGCGATCACGGCATCCACAACATTCGCTTTAAAATCTACTTCAGAAGGCCAGGCTCCGTCCAAGAGGTCCTCGCGGGTGACGACTTGACGGTGGTGGCGGAGAAGAATTTCAAGGACCGCCCATTCTTTGGGCGCTAAAGACATCGGACGCGTCCCACAGAATAAGGATTTGGTGGTCAGGTCAATCCGTAAATTGCCGATCTGATAGCTGTCAGGACGAATGGCTAACTCTCCACGACGGGTTAGGGAATGAAGGCGTGCCAACACTTCTTCTAGGGCAAAGGGCTTGGTGACGTAATCGTCTCCCCCACTATACAAGCCTTCAACCTTATCATTGACGGTATTACGGGCCGTGAGAAATAAAACCGGGGTGTTGATGTCCTCTTGACGCCAAAGACGGCACAGGGAAAAGCCATCGGTATCGGGCAGTGAGACGTCTAAAATTACGGCGTCATAGGTATTGTCGTGAATTTTTTGGGTACTGTCGTGGCCACTTTGGCTCCATTCGACAATATGGGTATGACGCATTAACGCAAGACGCAAAAGCTTACCCAGCTTTTTGTCGTCTTCCACCAATAAAATTTTCACGAAATTAACCTCCTAGAGTGTGAGGTGATCACGAAGCGATCATAATCACCACGTAATCTGAACCTACCGACGATAAATTACTCTTGACCTAGGGAGGTTAATCCGGATGTTTATCACCCATCACCCATTAAAATTCAAATTACTCGGATCAGCTGTCGTTATTGTATCAGCTTTAAGTTTATTGGCAACATCCAAGCCCATGGTGGCAGGTACGAAAATGCCGGCCAAACCGGTTCAGGTGACAACACCTTTACGCGTGGAACCGCTACAGCATGAGGTTCCAAACTCAAAGCCTCAAATGTCTTTATCGGAGCAGCTTCTCTTTGCTCGGGAACAGGCCCTGGCAAAGGCTGGTGGCGGGATGATTACTCAGGTGAGTGGAAATGCCCAGCAGTGGATTTTCACCACCCAGCAAGGAACAAAAACTAGGGTCGTTCGGGTGAATAAATGAATGGGAACCCGAATATGGCCCTGGGTTAGAAGCCGTGGTCTCGGCTCCTCATTATAAGATGAAGAGCCGAGCTCGACGGCGAGACGAACGAAGGCTTATCCGGTAATTTCGTTAAGCGGTAAAGCGAGCACCCAACCCCAGGCATTACCAATGTACACGGTTTGGCCTTCAATGGTCGGATTATTGTTCAAGAAGTCACCGCCAATCACGGTCGTGTGTTGAATACGACCGGTGCGGGGATTAAGGCTAAAGATATCGGGGCCTCCTGCGACAATTAAATGACGAGATACCACAGCCCCAGGAGCTGAAATGTCCTGTCCAATGCGTGTATTCCACAAAATATGGCCATTTACGGCATTGAGTGCGATTTCACTGTGAGTGAGAGGATTGCCGAAAAAGACCGAATCGGTTTGGGGATCAAAAACCGGTGTCGATCCCCCAAATCCATCGGGTACTGAGCCGGTGCCAAGCGTTTGGCTCCATACCACGTGACCCGTTAAGGGATTCACGGCAAATGCTTCTAGGGTCGCCTGGTTACCTTGGGGATTCACCAGAACATCGGAGATCACCAAGTGATCCACCGCGTCATAGACGGGAGTCGCAAAAGCAAAACCTGAATACTGCAAGGGGGTTGAGGAAAACGTCTGTTTCCAGAGAATTTGTGCGGTGTCGAGGTTAATTCCGTACAACACATCAGGAGTCGATGTGCCGACCACCATGATAGGACCTTGTGGTGTCAATGCTAAGGTTGCAGAATCTTGGGTATTGAATCCAGTTAAGTGGAGCACCGGATTTCCGCTACTATCGACAAAGGGTTTCACTGGCGTGCCATTTTGTGCGTTAATGGCCCACACATTGCCCGATCCATCCACCCAATACAGAGTTCCTTGATAATATAACGGAGTCATGGCATCGGTGCCGCGCGTATAGAAGGTCCACATTTCCCGGCCGGTTTTGGGATTTAAGGCGTGGATGTTTTGAAAACTTGCCCCAATATGCACGGCCGGACTATTTTTGGCAAAATCCTGGACCGCAGCAAAATTAAACCAGGGATCGCCAGAACTTTCGATAACGGCATTGGGGATTGGCATTAATCGTGTCAAAACGCCAAATGAGTTGACCGGTGGTGGCATTGAGCGCATTGACCGAATAGCGGCTACTGCCTGCGTATACAATGCCCTGAGCGGGACTAACTCCACTGCCGACGCCAAAAGCGAGCGATGTCATTTCTGATGCGACTTGTGGTCCGAAAATAGCGGTGTCTCGGGGAGGACTATTGAGGGGTAAAGCGTCATTGAGCGGTGTCGCCCATTTTACGCCACTTGGACCTATGGATGAATATCCCTCATGATCCGTTCCGCCCGCATAATATTCCCAGACTGAGGGGAAATTGGCAGCCTGATTAGGCGTGGGCAAAGCGAGTGGGTTGTCATAACGTGCCGCTTTGTCAGGGACAGAGAGGTTGCTCGGAAAATTATTCGGAATGGCGGGAACGCCCCCTCGGTGGGTCATAATATAATGGGCGGGGGCGGCAAAAATCCATCCGGAAATGGAGCCAATATACAATTCATTGTCGACGATGACAGGGCTTGATATGCCCCAGACGCCAAAGAAGTAGCCATGGCTAGAGAACTTGTTAACAATCGCCCCTGTTTTCGGATTGAGCGTGTAAATATGCTGCCCTTCAGCAAATAGGACGCGGTGGTTATAATAAACGCCACCCGCCCGCGGTTCATTGACTTCACCACTTTGGGCGATAGACGTCTCCCAGCGGAGGCGCCCTGTTTTTTCGTTGTAAGACTGGTAGGTTTCATTGAGCAAATCGCCGACATAAAGGTTTCCCCCATGCACCATGGGCACACTCCCTTTAAAGGCGACAGGTTTTGCTACGAGTCCATTCCCGCCCAAGTGGCTCCACAGAAGTTGCCCGGTGTTGGCGTTCAAGGCAAAAATATCCAAGTTTAAAATGGGATGGCTGGTGGTGCCACCAGCGGCGACATCATTGACTAAGGCATCAGTTAATACGATGCCCCGTTTGGGATCGACAACAGGAGGAACATCTCCTAGTCCGGTATTAATCGAGTTCGGGACTTGATATTCCCAAGCCAAGTGGGGATCTTGAGGATTTGTTTCATCGACGGCCATTAAATAATTCGGATCTTGGGTTCCGTAGATCATCAAGAACTGGCCTTTATAAGGCCCTTGAGTCGGAATATACCAATTACCAGAAGACATGCTGCTAAAGCCCGGGTTGCTAAAAGCCGATAATAATTGACCATTTTGGGCATTCACCGCATATAAATGGCCATCTCCCGTATTGAAAAAGACGACACCGTTATGGTAGACGGGCGTGGGCATGGCTTCACCGGCCGTATCAAAACGCCACAGGACTTTTCCTGTGAGACCGTCGATGGCATAGACCGCCGAGAAGTTAGCTCCCCGTACGGTAGGTCCAGGGGGATTGCCATTGTTGGCAAAATCTACGGCATGTTGCAGGGTAAAACCCACATCCCCCGCACCGACAAATAATATGGGTCGGCCATTGATGGAGGTAGCGATGGCATCCCCCATATCCGAATTGACACTCTGGGTTCGCCAAATCGGCACACCAGTTAACGCGTTCACAGCAAATATTTGGTTATTACTTTCCTCGATATAAACAATTCCGTCCACCAAACTGACTCCCGTGACATTGCCTAACCACTGAGCCGCTTCGGCACCCCAGGCTTGTCCCCCGTCTTGAGGATAGCGGTCAAAAGCACGGCCAAGGCGCAAAAACTCGTCGCCCGTGAGTGGTGCGACCCAGAATCCTCCATGCGCTAAAATCGACGGCAGATGAGATCCTGCTGGACCTTGAAATACGGGATCGTGCTGTTGATTGGCTTGCAGCTGGTTCCATGAGGTGGGAAAGAGTGTCTGCATATGCTGGGGCGCTCGGCCAAAATGTTTGGGTTTGTGTGCTAATTGCAGTTCTGTTGGTGTCTGAAAAATACTGGGACCCAACGATGCGGTATTGGAAGACTGGGCCTGGACCGAAGGCGGGACGGCCAAGGTCAGAAGACTAGATATAGCCACAAGGGCTATATACTTTTTGACTGACATGCCGATTTCTCCAATCAAAATGTATTTACCAGCACTAAGTTGTGTGGTCCCGCTTTATTCCACAATAAAAAAGAATAATCCTTCTGGTTATTTAGTATATTTGGAGTTTTCATAGAAAAATCGTTCGACCTCTTTTGCTCACACGGCAGAAAATAAGACAGATCATGTCAAAATAGAGCCGTTCCTATCGAAGTATGGGACGGTCCATGAATATCTACACCATGAATATCTACAATAGACGGAAGAATCGTGGCATACCATCAATCAAGCGGGTAGTTTTTGATGAGAGAAAGTGCCTAATAAGACATCTCCCCATAACGACCAGGGATTTGAGGAAATGACAGAAGCAAGAGGCCTCATGTTCGTGGTAAATTTCCACAGCATCTTAATAACATAACTATATAGTGATATGATAATGGAAAGAGAAGATGTTACCTGAGGAGGGTTACCGATACGACTAGGACTAGGCGATATGGGGTTTCTCAGCTCTTTAGTGCATGATGAGATTCCGAACGAGAAAATGGATGGGATAACGCAAACCCACTTTCCCGATGCTTCGAACTTGACACGGGTATATGAATTACAGGTAAATGCGTTATGCGCAAAAAAGTTTACGGCGAAACTGTATGCTCTGGCACATCCATGGGTAGAGCAATCTTTTATTCGCGAAATCCGTGTCAAGCGACTCATCGGTCTTTCGACGATGGTCAAAAATTTGCCACTCCCATATAAAGGGGTGCTGGCTCACGCCTATGACAATTTTCCTTCGACGAACCTTCTCAATACCCCCGCGTTCTTTTTGGTGCTGGTCCGGTTCATATCGCCGGTAAACCCAGGCGTCTTATCCACCATTGATCAGTCGGTACAAACCTTGGTCAAAGAGACGTGCCATGTCCAGGATTTTTACCGGGGTTTGTTTACGACCATTCACGCCGGGATTGATGCTCTGAGCCAGGGCGACGGGATCATATCCGAAGGCGTTGACGACGGTCATGATATTGATGGGGACGAACGAGTAACGGTTTTAAATCACGTGTTGGTGGCCGATAAAGACACCACGGTATTTGATCAACTCGTGGGTCAATTACTCAAGGTGGCTCAAGTAACCTTTCAGCCCTCTTCGTCCTCTTTTCAGGATGGGCTGCCTGGGGGACCGGATAACGCATTTTATCGCAAGGCCCTCTCTACGGAGATTCTTCGCGCCCTAACCCCCATAGATGGCGTGAGAGCCTACTTAATGCATGGAGTGTGGCACTCTGAGTGGGATCACGAAAATTCTCATGCGGATCCGAGATTTTTGGAAGCGGCGAAGGCGTTGGCCCCTTATGTGATAGAAGGACCGGTTGAGCCGTTTTATCGAGAGGTTTGGCAGATACCTTAAGGGAGTATATTTGACGAGAGTGAAGGAGCGAAGCAAACGTGTTCATCTACTTTTTGTGTACCGGCAATTCCTGTCGTTCCCAGATTGCGGAGGGATTTGCGCGGCTGATGGCCAAAGACGGGGTTCGGGTTGAAAGCGCTGGGATCGAGGCCCATGGTTTAAATCCTCGTGCCGTTCAGGTGATGAAAGAAGTCGGCATCGATATCTCGACGCACCACTCCAAATTGATTGATAACGAGTTATTGCACCAAGCGGATTTTGCGATTACTTTATGTGGGGATGCCAGGGATCGTTGTCCGATCACTCCCCCAGAGGTGACACGGCTTCACTGGGGTTTTGAGGATCCCGCCCGAGCTGAAGGCTCTGAAGAGGAAATTATGGCGGTGTTTCGCCGGGTGCGGGATGGAATTCGTGATCAGGTCAAAGCGTTTTTAGCGGAGCAAAACCTGTTGCGTGAGGATCTTTGATACCTAGTTGTGAGGATCTTGAGGAAGCATATCCAGTTTGGCGGCGAGATTCTGTTTATGAATTTTGCCAGCGCTCGTTAAGGGCATTTCTTTAATGTAAAAAATATGGTCAGGAATCCAAAACTTGGGGATTCGTCCGGCATTGACCTGATGGGCCAGGTAATCGAGGATCATATCGGGATCAATGGCTTGGCGGGTTTGAATAACGGCCACGGGCCGCTCTCCCCACTTGGGATCGGGTGCCGTTAAGATGGCCACCTGGTCAATGCCGTCAATTTCGGAGAGGATGGTTTCAAGGACATTGACGGCGATCCATTCTCCTCCGCTTTTGATGGCGTCTTTTAAGCGGTCCACAATGGCTAACGTACCATCTGGGTATAAAATCCCGAGATCGCCACTGGCGAAATATCCGTCCCGAAAGGCTTGTTTTGAGGCTTGGGGATCGCCTACATATTCTGTGGGAAGCCATGGGCTTTTTATCCAAATTTCTCCAATGTTGAGGCCATTGGCGTCCAGGATTTGACCTTGGTCATCGTGAAGGGAGATTTCGACCATGGGCAGCGGCATGACACGGCCACTTAGGATTTTTTCACGTTCGGGGGAGGATAGTACCGAGTGGGGAGGAATGGATGAGATGGCCGAAGCTAGTTGATCGGTCCCACCATAAATGACGGAAATTTCCACATGGAAATGGGATGCCTTTTTGGCTAAGCCATAGGTTAATGCGCTGCCCCCGGTCAAGACTTTTAAGGGATCATCCAAGGGACCGGATAAGACCTCTAAGAGTCTATAAAGCTGAGTGGGAACCATATTGGCCCAAGTCACATGGTGTTGAGCGATTAACTCGACTTGGTCTCTTGGGCTCAGTTTCGGTGATAACACCAACGATGCGCCAATATACGGTGCAATAAAGGGAATTCCCCAACCGTGAATGTGAAAAAAAGGGATGAGGGGTAATAAGGTTTCATCGGGTCCTAACCGGGCGGGGGTATCTTGTAACGCGAGATGGTGAACGATTTGCCATGAACTTAACAAGAGATCCCGGTGACGGTACAGGACACCATGGGGCCTTCCGGTTGTGCCCGTCGTAAATCCTATAGAAAACGGATCGGTCTCGTGGATCGTTACACGCGGAAAATGCGGCTTCCCGTGCCGTATTAAGCCATCATATTGGGTAGGCATGGCAATTTGCTGGGGAATTAAGCTTTTTAAGGTGTCGGCTAATGATAAAAATTCAGCTCCGACAAAGAGCCAGGTATCCCGAGCTTGCCGGATGGTGTATTCGAGGTCATTTAAGGATAACCGGAAATTTAAGGGGTGCATAATGGCGCCCACAAAGGCGAGCGCATAATGAAGTTCAAGAAAATTTTGCGAGTTGGCATCTAAAATGCCCACCACTGTTCCCTGGTCGATACCCATTTCCTGCAAACTGTTTGCTAGCTTTAATACGCGTTCTAAGAGATTGGCGTAGCTCGTGAATTGATTCTCATACCAAATGCCTTGCTGAGGATATTTGTGACTGGCTTCTAAGAGGACTTGAGAAATGACTAATTGATCCATAGTTGGCTCATCCCTTTCGCTCCCTGCCACTGGGATATGCATCTGTTGAGCTTGATGCCTTGTGGTTCTTGAATTTTTTAATGTGAATGGTGCTACATTATTACGGTGAAGCACAGTGACAGATATACACTCAGGGATAGCCATTCATGTCATGCGGAACTGCCACGATAAAGGAATTATTATCCATGATATCATAAGCTGTGATTCTGAAACTATCGATCTATTCAATACGCGGAAAAAGATCGGTAGCCCAATATGTCATCGCGATAAGGTTTTTGATGAATTTGAAGAAGGAGGTCATGACTCATCATCAGATGACCATACGAAGAGTGCATGAGGACCATAATTCGTAGTGCCGCAATAAGCCATGTCAGTGGCAAGCGAGATTTGCCGGGCTCGCCCTATTGCGAATCCGGCGAAAGGCTGTCTCCATTTGAGAAGCTTTACCTTCCGGTTTGCTGGCGTCTATAGTCTCATGGATTGGTTATAGGAAAAAGCTATGGGCATTCTAGGCCGCACCTTAATATCTTACGGGATATTATTTGACGTATTTTACGCGAGCCGACTTGTCCGCGGCATGCGTAATAGACCCATTTGGTGACCGAGACGAGCGCAATCATGCCGGTTCGAAGCATTTAATTTGTGTAAGAGATGTTCCACATGTCGCTTGACGGTATGGACAGAAATTTGTAATGCGTCCGCGATTTGAGCATTGGAATAATTTTGATCGAGCAGCCATAACACCTCGCGTTCCCGCGGTGTTAAGCCGGGCGGATTTGTTTCTGCTTGGGACAGATTCCCTTTCATAATGCCCTGCCAAAATGATTGACTAATCAAGACGCATTGAGACGATACGACCGTACGGATTAAGTCCACTAACTGATCGCAGCATTGGGTTTTATCGAGTAGCATATCAATGCCTAATTTCATGACCGGACCCGTTAAATGAAACGTCATGGGGGACAAAAACACGGCCGATTTCACTGCGGGATTGATACTTTTCCATGTGTTCAGGGTATGTTGGATATGAAGAAGATTATCCGACTCTATCAGCACGGCGTGAACCGTTGAGTGATTCGTCGTTTCGTCCAGCATAACGACCTCGGTATCGGCTTCCCTTTCTAATACCGCGCGAATGCCGGCTGCAAAAATAGGAGAATGGCTAACAATTCCGATTGTCATGACATTCACGGACGAGGCCTCCTTTTTTCATAGATTTCGAAAAATTATGTGGATATTTTTCCCTTTTTAGCATACAACCTCGAACTTCGTGATCCGTCTCAGCTTTGTCTCAGTTATTAATGGTCCATTTTATACCAAAACCTGGAGGAGGTCAAGTCCTAATTTGTGTGTAAAAGCGTTCCCTTGGTTGGCGAGTCGTTAGGCGACAACCGCTGGTCCCGCATGAGGCGGCCCATCCGCCGCCGCTTGAGATCGTTTCGCTTGCCAGTAAGGCTCGAGATTCAGATACCGCTTACCAGTGGTCCACACCTCATGCTGCTCGAGCAACAGCGCGCCCACCAGGCGGATCGCCGACTCCCGGTTCGGAAAAATCCGAATCACCCGTTCTCGGCGCCGGATCTCGGCATTGAGCCGCTCGACGCCATTCGTGGTGCGTAATCGCTGGCGCAGCGACTCGGGGAGTTGCAACACCGCCAGCGCGTCCTCGAGCCCGTTCTCCAGAATCGCCACGGCGCGGGGAGCCCGCTCGGCAAAGTCCTCGAGCAGTTTGGTCCACAAGGTGTCGACGGTGGCCCGGTCGGGGGCTTCGAAGAGTGCGCGGAGACGACCGTGCAGCTCCTCCTGCACCGCTTTGGGCGCGGCATCGAGGATATTCCGCGTGAGGTGCGTTTGGCAGCGCTGCCAACTCGCCCCTTGGAATTGCTGTTCGATAGCCTGCCGCAGCCCGCGGTGGTCATCCGACACCACCAGGTCGACGCCCGTTAAGCCCCGATCCTTGAGGTCGGTAAACACGGCCGTCCACGTCTGCTTCGATTCGCTATCCCCGATCCAAAACCCGAGAATTTCTCGGTACCCCGCCGCATTAATGCCGGTCACCACACACCCGCTCCGGGGCCGCACGGCCCCGTTCTCACGGATTTTCAAGACCAAGGCATCCACAATCAGGAACGGGTACTGCGTCTCCGCGAGGGATCGGGTTCGCCATTGCTGGACGGCCGCCTCTAAGCCTTTCGCCAGGTCCGACACCGTAGACTTCGAAAATTCGGTGCCACAGAGCTCTTCGGTCACGCGCCGGATTTTGCGGGTTGACACCCCATTCACCACCATTTCCATCAGAGTGAGGACGAGAGCTTTTTCATGCCGCTGGTACCGCTCAAAGAGTGTGGGACTGAACTCCCCGTCCCGCGTCCGCGGGACCTCCAGCGTCAACGTGCCGACGCGCGTCGTGAGTTGCCGGCTCCGTGAGCCGTTGCGATATCCGCGCCGGTCTTCGGTCCGCTCGTACCGGTCGGCTTGAAGATGTTCCGTCACTTCGGCTTCTAACACCTGATTTAAGACCTGTTGCAACAAAAGCGCGAAGGCCTGATCCTTTTGTCCGACTAGGGACTTGGATTGTTTGATCATCCAGTGTAATCTGATAATGAGCCATTGCGTGATCCTCCTAAGATTTGTGAGTTGTGTCGCTTTCAAATCTACCAAGGAAACGCAATGGCTTTGAAATTTTTAAGCCCCTTTTACACACAATATCGGACTCTACTCCTGGAGGATGGCAGAGAATAAATAAATTTATAGACTTTTTTGCTGTCGGATCATGGCAACAAAAATAAACTGGCCCAATAATCGGTTAGGCCAGTTATTCCTGGGCTATGCGCTATGTTGGTGATTTATGACGGAGTGTTTTGTTCAGACCTATTTTTGGGCCGAACGACACTACAAGAAGCAACGCCGGCAATATGGTCTTGCAAGACGGCACTGCCCAAATCTAATAAGGTGATAACCCGTTCGTCGCTAATTCGGTAATAGACGAATCGCCCTTGTGACTGGGCTTGAACCAAGCCGCAACTCTTTAGACAGGCCAGGTGGTTTGATAAATGGCCCTGACCGATATCCAGACGTTTGACGAGCTCACCGACATTTAACGACCCCTCTTCGCGCAGACTCTCTAAAATCCGGAGGCGAATGGGATGGCTCAGGGCTTGCCAAAATGAAGCCAACAAATCTTCGTGTTGGGTCTGACTTGTCGTGAAAAACATGCGGCTCTCCTCTTTTTGTCACCGAATAAATTCATTCTATTAAAATTGTACAGAGTTCAAACGTTTCGCTCAACTAATCAATAGACCTATTTTATGGCGATTACCACGCCTTACACCTATGCATTCACACAAAAAACTCACCTATTAGGTGCTATGGAAAGCATGAAGACGGTATTTGGTGGTGAATAGCCTCGCCAAATACCGTTAACAGCATAGAAATAATGAGTGGTTGTGTTGATACTTTAGGGGACTAGCTGTTTTTGAGCAAGTCATTCAGCCGACTTCCTTTGTCAAGCTTAAGCATCATAATACCGACAATAAGAAGATAAAGCCAAGCTGCTAGAGAAAATCCACGGCCGAAAGAATATTGGAGAAATTGAATGTGCCCCACCAACGGAGCTTTATTAATGCCGAATGGTAAAGCGGTGATGCCGGAGATAAAGAACATCGTCATATTATAGGCGGTGAAAATAATGGGAGGTCCGTAATATGAGCGCAGTCCGAGTAGATAAATGACCGCAATCAGTCCATACGATGCGGTTTCGATGTCAATCCAGTACGAGACAATCGGTGTCGATCCGGGGCTGGCAAAGAGGTGGGCTGCTACGTCTAATAATGCAAAGAACACCAGTGACAAACGCAGTGTATGGATTATCCGAAGATGTTTCGAGTCTATGTTTAGACGTTCGTCAGCAACCGTTTCCAATCGACTACTCATAAGGCAGCACATCCTTTCTTATTTGTGAATCATTTCACTTATAATGCTATCATCTTGGTGCCGGGACAACAGAGGGCATATGGTCCATAACTGGGGACCCAAATGACGAAAATGGATATAGGCCTTTTGGTCCTGGTGTGAGGGATAGGTCTACTCCTTGTCGGTAGACTATCAACGTTCCCTACGTTTGTCTTGGCCGAACACGGGGACATAGAGGACTCAACCACGACCATCAAAGGAAGGTATCGTTATTCCAACACCCCTTCTTATTCGGGTAGATATGGTCCTTTTATTGGCGTTAACGTCAGGGGGAAAGCGTTGGTGTAAGATGGTTATATTAACGGGGCGCCAGATTCCGGGAGTGTTTTCGTTCTATTGACAACTCATCTGGTAAGAGGACTGTCTTTATTGTGCCTTACAAGAAAACAGATTGCGGATGGCATTAAGGGTGCCCTATTGTCCAATTGCGGGAATTGATGGTGGGAGCGCTTCAGGCGATTACACCATGGTTAGCAAAAAAACCAACGATTTGTAACTTTCCCTTATACAAACGGAAGTTGGTATGATGGATCTGATGGATACGCTGAGCAGGCGTCTAATTCTTCTGTCGCGTAAGTCAATCAGTACTATGCTGGGCCATAATCCTTTTGAGGAAGGGCAGTGGACGAGGGTAAATGGGAGGCAGATAACTCGTGCTACGAAATTTTTTCACAACCAAAGTGGGAATTGTGACGGGCATTGCATTGGTTCTTGCGGGTGGCAGTGCCGTTTTTGCAGCCTCAAATTTTACAAATCCCTACCCGCCTCACGCTGGTGAGCCAGCGCCTAGAACGTTTCCGCATATCACTGTGCCGATTCCAAAGTCAGGACAACCTGTCCCTGCGGGACTTACAATGGCCGTTACGAAGACTCAGGCGATTCACGATGCCTTGACTCAGGTCATGCAGCAAGATCCCTCGGGCTCGCCGACAGTCATCAGTGCCGTGCTTGTGTCGAAAACTACGGCCGAAGCTGAAATTGGCTCGGTGTCGCCATTGTTCCCCGACTATTTCTGGAAAGTGGGTTTAACAGGGGCGATAAAGTTATCAGAACCCGCTGGAACCTATTCTCATGTCTTTGTTTTTGTGGACGCTCAGACTGGGCATCCATGGATTATTTGGGTGCCATTGCCACCGGCCCATTAGCTTGCTCCCAATGCCGAATCTTTCTGATAAAAACCTGGTCAACTCGGTTATTTTCGTCCTTTAATCCTTGATAAAATAAGAAAATTTAGACTGAAGAAACGATAACCTCGATGATTGAAACGGGATTGTCGTTAGTTCATAATAATAAAAACTATAAAAATGCAAGTGATGAAAAGAGGTCATTCCATATGACTAGTTCACCAATCCCGTTATCGTGGGAGGCATCATACGAGCAGTGGAAACAAAGTCGTTACCCCTCTTTGTTAGAAAAGGACTGGAAGACGGCATTTAGTGATTACCCATGGATTTCTTTTTTCGATAGCCCTTTTGTTGCTCTTTCTAAACCACTAAACCAGTCTCGGATCGCTTTAATTAGTTCCGCCGGCGTGTCGTTAACCACACAACCTCCTTATGATGCCGAGGATCCCTTTGGGGATCATAGTTTTCGCGGCATCGATACAAAAACTCCCTTGCCAAGCTGGCAGGTCAATCATGGACACTATGATACGACTTCGGCGCAAGTCGATTATAATACCGTATTTCCGCTGGATATTCTGACCCAATTAGCACAAAACGGATATATCGGCTCGCTTGCAGCAGAAAATTATACGTTCATGGGATACCAGCCTGATCCCCGTCCGTTTTATGAGAAGTCGGCTGGGAAGATTTTAGAGGGGTTACGGGCACAAGGAGTGGATGCGGTGCTGTTAATCCCTGGATGACCCGTGTGTCATCAGTCCGTGGGACTGTATGCGCGTTATTTGGAAAGTGAAGGCATTGCCACCGTTGTTATAGGCGCTCTTAAACCGATGTTGGAAACGGTAAAACCTCCGCGGGTCTTGTGGATTCGGGCCGCGCTCGGAAAACTAGTGGGAAATCCCCACGATACCAACGAGCAAATGAATCGGGTCAAAAAAGCCCTCAAGCTCTTAGAAACAGCAACCTATGGCGGTACTTTGATATCATATTCCGACAAAGAGAATTGATGGGGATATTCGGGCGTGATTCATGCGGTCATAGGGATTTTAGCAAAGGAGGAGAGAGAATGAGCCAACGTCTCGACACCATGCGCATTGGCGAACTGGCCAAATTAGCCAAAATTACTCCCAAAACTCTTCGATATTACGAAGATTTTGGGTTATTGCCGGCCAGTCAACGCAGTGAATCGGGATACCGCTTATATTCGTGGAACGATTTGGATCGACTGCGGTTTATCCAAAAAGCCAAAGCAGTCGGATTTTCGTTGAGCGAGATTCGTTCGATTATGGCTTTACGTAATCACGGCGAGGTACCGTGCGATCATGTGAAGGCATTGATTAATCAGAAGTTGGAAGAAGTTCATTCTCAAATCCAAAATTTGAAAGAGTTAGCTGACGAACTACGCGTGATGCAACAAGAAGCCGAAGCACTGCCGTCGTGTGAAGCCTGCGTCTGCGAGATTATTGAGCATCATGACAACAAGAGTCAACAGGATGTTTTTTGATAATGTGCCAATCCTTCCTGCTTAGGGGTTTTCCATTAAGCCCTTAAGCAGGAAGGATTAATAGAATAGGGATCATATTGCTAAGGATCACACCTTAAGACTTTTGGTGATATATTCTTCATCATGTCGTTAACCTTTTGCCTTAATAGGATAAGAGGTTACGGAGGAAATCAGGTGCTGAGGAGGGGACGCGAGTTTTCCGCCTAGAAAAGAGTTAGTCAACACCGTGCTGACGCTCATGACCATTGCCAACATCGCCCATGAGGGGCCGATTAATCCGGTCATCGCCAAAGGAATGCCTATCCCATTAAAAGAAAATGCCAATGCGATATTTTGTACGGTTTTGTGATACGAATTGCGGCCAATCATAATGGCTTGCGGCACTGCGCTGAGACGATCTCCCATGATAATGACATCTGCTGATTCCATCGCGATATCGGTACCGGCTCCGATCGCCACTCCTACATCAGCTTGCGTGAGTGCTGGCGCATCATTAATTCCGTCTCCTACCATCATGACGCGGTGGCCGAATTGTTGCAGTTCTCGAACCGCATGGGCCTTTTCGCTAGGTAATATTTCGGCACGAAAATCATTGATGCCCACTGCTTGGGCTACGGCTCGGGCTGTGTATTGATTATCGCCTGTCAACATGATCGGTTTGATGCCAAGTTTCTTAAGATGATTCACCGCTTCTAGAGCATCAGGTTTGATCGTGTCGGCGATAGCGATAAAACCTAGCAAGGTATCATTTTCGGCGACGCCTACCACGGTATTTCCCTGTGCTTGCAACGATTTAATCTGGCTTTCGTGACCATCAAGTTTAATCCCCTCGTCTTCCAAAAATCGAGGGGATCCGACTTTGAGGTGTCGGCCCTCCCATGTTGCCTGTAACCCTTTACCCGGAAACGATTGGAAATCATCCACAGTGGGAATATCCAGACCTTCTTGCTCAGCGTATTGAACAACGGCACGAGATAACGGATGTTCAGAGGGGTTTTCAGCGATAGCGGCAATTTTTAGGAGATACGGCTCAGACGTTCCTTCAAGAGGAATAACTTGGGTCACCGAGGGGCGCCCTTCGGTCAGTGTTCCCGTTTTGTCGAGGGCTACCCACTGAATATCTTTAAGGACTTGGAAAGCTTCGCCGCCGCGAATCAATATCCCGTGTTCTGCCGCCATGCCTCCTCCTCGGATCATGGCTAAAGGTGTTGCCATTCCTAAGGCACAAGGATATCCCATCACGAAGACGGCTAGCATGGCAAAGATGCCTCGGGTTATATCCATATGTCCTGATACCATATAGTCTCCGAGCGTCCAGATAAGAATTGCTAATGCGGCAGCCGCCAACACGCCGGGGACATAGACCGCAAGAACGCGGTCAACGAGTTGCAAAATTCCCGGTTTTTTGGCTCGTGCTTCTTCAATTTGATGTGCGATCTGTTGAAGAAAGCTTTCCTCGCCGACACGGGTCACCAAGACCATCAAAGATCCGGTAAGATTGAGGGATCCTCCAATCACCTCAGTCCCGACGGTTTTGTCTACGGGCAATGATTCCCCTGTGACAAGACTTTCATTGACGGTAGAAGAACCATCAATAACGCGCCCATCCAAAGGAATTGCCTCCCCCGGTCGAATGCGGATAATCTCTCCAACCGCTATGTCGTCGATCGGTACGGTTTGTTCGAGACCGTTACGGATAACCGTTGCCATTGCGGGTTGTAACTCAAGAAGTTTCATGACCGAACGAGACGCCTTAGTTCTTACCAACAGGGAGGCATATCCTGAAAGGATGTGGTATGTCGTGATAAACGTCGCGACGGCAAAGAAGTCCGGAGCGGGAAATTCTAGGGCTGGGATATGGGCAGCGTGTCCAATGAGTCCCAATATCCCCCCCAAAAATCCACTGAATGCTCCAAATTCCAAAAGTACATGCTGGTTAAGAATTCCCCGTTTCAGCGAATGCCAAGCCATTTTGAGAATATAATAACCTGGGCCTAATATGGTTATTAAAGCGAAAAGAGGCATGACTATGGTCATGAATGGGCGAATGATGTTTAGGGACACGAGGTGTAACCATAAAACACTCATTAAGATCAGAGAGAGCGCGGTCATGGTTCCAGCAAACCATAAACGTCGGCGTTCCCAATCAATTTCTTTTTGCTGTTCCTCATACGCTTTGACACGCCGGGGATCGCGGATAGTATAACCTAAATCCAATAAAGTTTGCCGAATCTGATCATCTGTCAGTATTTTGGGATTGAACTCAATCAGGGCTTCTTCATGGGCGAGTGATACACTGGCGTTGATGATGCCAGGCATGCGAGCAAGGCCTTTGGTAATACTGGTTGCACAAAATGAGCAGGCCATCCCTCCGACTTTGTATTGTACTTGCTGCGTGTCTTCTGTCATGATGACACCTCCACTTTTACCTGGTAACCTAAAGCTTCTAAACGGTCTTGAATCACCTCTTCGGCGGTCTCATTCAAGGAAAATGTCACTTCAATTTTTTGTGTTTGGTGATCGGCTATGACGGAATGAACACCCGGGATGCGCCTTAAAGCCTTTCCTACTCGGGCCTCGCAGCTTGCGCAATGAAGTTTTTCGTCTCCCACGACGGTAAAGGTTTGTACTTTGACCATGGATATCACTCCTTTAAATTTTTGCGGTGATGTGTCGGACTTCTCTACCGCAGGAACATCGTAAACCTTCCCGTTAACAGGAATGTCAAGGGACTTTTTGTTTTCTTTGGTATGTCGGACTCTTTTGGTCTAGCCGTTGGTAGGAGGTATACCCTGTTCTTGGACAATAACTGAAAGAGCGGACGACCGTAGGATTGTTTTACCTCAAAAATACGGGAGGCTAAGTGATTGTAAGGCAGGAGATTAGATAGGGTTACTATAGCCACATCGAACGTTGATACAAAGGATTATGAGTCCGTCAGGCATATTGGCCAGTGGAGTGATATAACGCGGTATGGAAAGGCAACGCAGATGACGTTGCCCTCCAAGAATCCGATCAATAGAAACTTTACGTCTATCCCACACCAACAGATATCTTAATGGCCTGGTCGACTAGCCACATCCTTTCGAGCACAGTGACCAGGCGATTTGATGATAAATCATGGCATAAGCCTGGGCCTCGTGAGAGGGCAAATGCCTCGATAAAATCCGCAGACGCGCATTTTTCCGCATCTCATCGGCCTCTTGGGGATGATCGAGGGTCAAACGGAATGCCGCAATCAATTCTTCCGGGGTGTCGAACAACAACCCCGTTTTCCCATCCTCGATGAGATACCGGTTCCCATGAATATTGCTGGCGACGATCAAAGCACCACAACTCATGGCCTCCATGAGCGCGTTAGAGACGCCTTCGATCCGGCTCGTATTCAAAACAATGGTGGCCCGTTGGTACCATGTCCCCATCTGCTCCTTCGGCACTTCGCCCATCACCTGCACCCACGGTTTATCCTGGGCGGCTTGCACTACCCGTTCCCATTCTTCCCCATCACGCACCGGTCCTAATATGGCGAGCTGAAAATCGATCCCCAGGGTCTTACGGGCGGATTGTACGAGGTCGATCGCCCAGGCACTGCGTTTCACCGGGCGAATACCGCCAGCCATCACGACTAAGGGGGGCCAATCCCGCGTTTGAGACGAATCCGCGGGGCAGAACATCGTTTCATCCACCGACGGCGGGATCACCTGCACGCGGTGCTCCCACGCGGGAGCATCCGCCAACAACCGTTTACGGGCATTGGGCGTAAACACCACCTGATGGTGCAAGGATGACAGGGTGTGGCGAATCGGCCCGGGATCTTTCGCCCAATCTCCCCATAAGTCGGTTCCGGTCCACGTGACCACGATTTTTTCAGGGTCAATGCCCTGGTGGAGTAATCGTTGTCCCACTTGCACCGCATTCCAGGCATGATACACGTCATAGTCCCCTGAGATGGGGATGAAAACGTTCGACGTGTGCGTTAAGACCTAAGTGGTTGAGACCACGTTGCAGGCGTTCAGCCGACACAAAATTCCCCCCCGTAACGGGGGTATCAGGCGGCACAATTAAACCGATTTTCATCAGGCTTTCGTCCTTTCTTATGTTCATCCTAACCAAGCGACAAGGAAATTTAACAAGATGCATTTCGAACAGCAAGTGGCGACTTTTTCACTTTTTCTGTTTGGGAAGAGGTTTTCGATAGGATCATTTGGAATGCGCTTTAAAGCCTTTCCTACTCTGAGCACCGCTTGTGCGATGGAGTTTTTTACTGCCCACGATACAAGATGTTTGCACTTTAATCATGGATAACACTCCTTTCGTCTATTGCAGGAAGATCGTAAACTCTCCCGTTAGCTGGAATGTCAAGAGGTTTTTTCGATTTCACTGTCGGGGATGTCGGACTCCTGTCGGTCAGCCATAATTAATGAGATAACCTTCGTGTCACAGAAAAAAGAGTCCGTCGCCATATTTGGATGGGTGATTCAATGCTCGGATATTTTGATCTCAGATATCAAAGATTTTCAGGAAATAAGAGATGAACGATGTCATGTGGAAAAGAAGCGGTAGAATGCCTTAAGCGCCCAAGTGAGTGGATGTGCTGCACGTAATCAGATGAAAACAGCACCCAGAGATGCTGCTAATATTCCTACGCTCCACATCGTGATATACCAGATTTTTCGGTGTTGCGTTTGATGTCCGTTCATGTTGTGTGACATCGAGGCGTCATGATTATGCGCTAGATGTTGATGTTGTTGAGAATGGTTGCTAACGTGCTCTTCATAGGATGTTGTCTGAGGTTCTGTACTCATTAAACCGTGTTTTAAATGAGCTGCGACCATCCACCAATTTAAAGGATAAGCGAGAATGGCGCCCGCTATGAGGGCCAGGGACATCATAAACCAAAACTCACCCTGATGGGGTGATGCCGCTGCCGGATGAAGTCGGATCCAAGGAACCATGACCGCAATCATTCCGGCCATCACACCATTCATCGATAACCATTCAGGTAGAAACATTTTTCGAAGGGCCACAAGGTAGCTGCCGCCCACCATATCCTTCATAAAAAGCGATTGAAAAATCAGCCAGCCGACAAGAAATCCGGCGACATATTCAATGAAGAGATTAAGTATCATCGATATGTGTTGAGAATGAAAAAGGCCAATGATGACGGCCGCTCCGATAATACCAACGCTGTCTCCGGCGACGCAATGCAAAGTGGATCCCACCGCTTGTTTCCACAAAGGTGCAATATATTGCCGGTGCGTACCCGGTAAAGGTTCTCGCACGGTCAATATATAGAGTACGAGCCCTAAAGGTCCCATAAATATGGTGACGAGGAGAAAAGCCATGTGCATAGTCGTATCAATCGGGGCCTGGGGCCAGTCAAAAATTATAAACGAGACGGATAGCAAGGAAAGAATCCCCCAAAGTATAACGACACTTCCCAATTCATATCCCTCCTTTTCGCTCATAAACTGTAAAAATCTTTTAGGAATCGTAAGAAACGTTTTCGGAGCACTCCGAACTAAATTTCCTTTTGAAGCATGGTAAGAAGATAAGCACTCAATGCAATAAGCCAAGCAATAGCCATGGTGAAAGAATCACTATTATGTTGCCCATCCATAAAAAAGGTCAGCCCGCTATATCCCGCGACGACTACGGCCACCAATCCAATGCCTGACCATAGCTTGGTAGATGATTTGGTGCTGGATAAAGATTTTAATGCGGTAATGAGAGATAACACGACTAAAAACACACCGAGCATCATATGAATCATGAAAATGGGAGAAGCAAAACCTCGGGAAATCATTGTGTGAAATCCCATTGGGATTCCGAGGTATCTCGGATTCATGGAGGGCAGGGTGACATAAAGATTTGTGTACATACCTAAGACAAATTGAACAAGGAGTAGTCCGACCATGACCCCAGAAATAGCCTGGACAGGGTTACGCGCAGCTACAGAACGGTCAACCATAATTCGTCCTCCTTTGGTCTTTTATCATTTGTCGTCTTTAAGAATTCCGGGTATGCGCTTAAGAAAGACATACCCGGAAAGATGTTGCAGTGGATCTAGGCCTACTTCTGGTTCACATACTGAGCCGGATTTTCTTGAAAGCTCTTGGCGCATCCGGCACAGCAAAAGTAATAGCGGGTACCCTCATAGTCAACATGGGGCGTTGTATCAGTGACATCCACAGTCATTTGACAGACAACGTCTACGGCTTGGGCCATGTGATTTCACCTCCTTCCGTTGGTAGGGGTGTGGCTGGGAGTTTCGCCGTCTTTAATAACAGGGAGTTGGAGACGACAGACACGGAACTCATCGCCATGGCTGCGCCGGCAAGGACAGGCGAAATGATGCCAAAAGCAGCCAAGGGAATCATCATCACATTGTAGATGAGAGACCAGAACAGGTTTTGGTGAATTTTTCCGAGCGTCTTTCGTCCTAACGTTAACGCCCGAACCACCCCGAAGATTTCTGGGGATAATAAGGCGACCTCTGCAGTTTCCAACGCGGCGTCAGTACCTGAGCCCACAGCGAGACCGAGATCGGCGGTGGCTAATGCCGGGGCATCATTGATCCCGTCACCAACCATGAGTACCCGAAATCCTTCTTCTTTGAGTTTGCTCACAATCTTGGATTTATCAGCCGGGAGAAGGCCGCCATAGATCCGATCGACGTTTAACTTTTTGCCAATAGCCTCAGCTGCGCGCTCTTGGTCACCCGTCAGCATCGCGACTTGAATACCGCGTTCGTGCAATGCTTTGATTGTGGCCGGAGCATCATCGCGAATCGTATCCGCCACAATAATCGCGCCGGCTAATTGTTCTGACTGACCAACCCATATCACGCTGGCTCCTTGTTCTTGCCAGGTATTGACAGTGTTTTGGATATCCTCGGGAACGTTGACATGATATTGTTCCATCAGACGTAAGTTCCCGACGACGATTTCTTGATCATTGATATACCCAACCATTCCCAAGCCGGCTTCGGTATAAACATCTTCGGCCTGGAATTCAGGGACGCCTTGCAGTTTCGCCCCGCGCACTACGGCTTGGGCGAGAGGATGGGTCGATTCGCGCTCAATGGCCCACGCCAAGGCTAACACGTTCTCCTCGGTAAAATCACCATAGGCTATGACGTGTTGCATGTCAGGCTTTCCGCGGGTTAAGGTTCCGGTTTTGTCAAAGGCGACCAAATTGATGCGGCTTGCGGTTTCTAAGGCTGCGCCATTGCGGAAAAGAATACCCCGCTTGGCTCCAATGCCTGATCCCACCATCACCGCAGTAGGCGTCGCTAATCCTAAAGCGCAGGGACACGCGACCACCAAAACAGCCACCCCATCTAATGCAGCCATTCGCCAGTGACCGGTAATCACTCCCCAGACGATAAAGGTGATAATGGCGATACCAATGACCACGGGAACGAACACATTGGCAATCGTATCAGCAAATCGCTGCACAGGAGCTTTAGTGGCTTGCGCCTCCTCGACAGTTTTGACGATTTGGGCCAATGTGGTATCATGCCCGACCCGTTCTGCTTCGATCTCGAGTGTCGTGGAACCATTCAGTGTTCCGGCTGTGACCATGTCACCAGGCTTTTTATCCTGGGGCAAAGGTTCTCCGGTTAGCATGGATTCATCGGCCGTCCCTTGCCCAGCAACCACTTTTCCATCGACCGGAAAGCGCTCGCCGGCCAAAACCTGCAAAATGTCTCCCGGGTGAATTGCGTCAACCGCGACAGTTTCCCAGTCTCCTTGGGCCGTCTTCCGGCGGGTTTCTTGTGGACGCAGGGCTAACAATTCTTCAATGGCTTGACTGGTGCGTCCTTTAGCGACGGCTTCCAGATACTTTCCGACCAGGACAAGGGTGATGACGGTGGCCGAGGAGTCGAAATATAAGGGACCATGAACGGCTAAATCGTACATGGACAATCCCCAAGCCGCGAGTGTACCCGTCGCGACCAAAACATCCATGTTGGCATTTTTGTGACGCAAATTCATCCACGCCCGGTGAATGAATCCCCATCCGGGTCCCCATTCGACGACAGTGGCAAATAGCGCGAGCATGATGCCGTTGTCGAGCCACGAGGGTCCGACATGAAACAGCACATGCACCATATCTACCCATATCGGGATAGAGAACAATATTGACCAGGATAAACGGCGTCTTGCCACTTGCATTTCATGTGAGCGGGGATTAGGTTCATCTGTGCTTTGCTGTTTGGGGGCAAAGCCCGCGGCCTGTAGAGCATCTGTGACTTGCTGAGCATCGGCAACGCCGCGAATAAGGTCAAGGGAGAGCACGCCGGTTACGGCATTCACTTGAACATTTTCGACTCCGGTCACAGACTCTGCCGCTTCGATCGCGCGTTTGCGCAAGGGTTCTTCATCCATACCTGCTAATATCCACGACACATGATCTTTGCGCACGCTGTAACCTAATTCCGTGATGGTTTCAACAAGTCGTGGCATGGTAACTAGGCTGGGATCAAAGGTAATGTTGGCACGTTCCAAGGCTAAATTCACATGGGCATCAACCCCGTCTAACTGGTGCAACGCTTTTTCAATACTGTTAACACAAGTCGCACATGTCATGCCGCCAATATCTAAATTGATGGATTGAGCAGATTGGTCTTGATCAATCGGATGAGTGGCCATCACTCTTCACCTTCTTTCATAATTTTTTGGACCGTCTCAGGCGTTTGATCACTGTGACAATGACACAGCGGGTGTTCAATTAATGGGGACAAGGCGTGGTCCGGTCCAATGGCTTCTCCTGCGGTAAATGGCATGTATTTCATCGCCCCGATGAGTTCATCGACTATGGGTGTGCCCATGCCTTCACGCATCGCATCCGCCACACAGGTCAAAAGATGATTGCGTAATAAAATGCGCTGGACTTGCTCAAGACTAGCCTGAACCGCAGAGACTTGTTTCATGATGTTCACGCAGTAGATGTCTTGATCCACCATGCGCCGGATGCTTTCCAAATGCCCGGCGGCAACTTTCAACCGTAAAGCCGCATCCTTTTTCAATTCCGGGTCCATTAGCTTACCTCCCTCCCCACCCCCGGTGGGGTACTTGTTTACAGTGTGAACCACTATTTTTGATTTGTCAACCCTCAAATAAATCATTGCGAGAAAAAAGCTGAACACAAGACACGGATAAAAAAATCACGACCCTAAAGGCGATTGTTTCTTAAGATGTGTGAATTTGGCGGTTCTATGCATTTTGCGAACAAAGGGAATGGACGCGGTGCCCGCCCTTGAGGCGAATCCTTTCCTCTGCGTTTTGACTGGTTTTATAATGAGAAGGCTTTTAGCGCATGACAGGTTAATGGTGCACAAGACATAGAGAGGCGCTACACAATCCATACCATGAAGGGAAGAGACCATGAGTTATTGGAAAGAGTGGGTAGCGAAAGAAGAAAAATTATTGCGGGAAAAGGACAATTGGCGGACGCTCCCTTCAAGCCAAGGTACGGCGCCTGGACACATTATACGGGATGCTCATCATGCAGTATTGAGTTTTGCCAGCAATGACTACCTGGGCTTAGCCCATCATCCCGCCATGATTGAGCAGGCAGAAGAGGCCCTGAGGACACATGGCACGGGATCGACGGGTTCTAGGCTGTTAACTGGGAATTCAACGATTCTTGCGGAATTGGAACGCGCTTTGGCGGCTTGGAAAGGAACGGAAGCGGCTTTGGTCTTTCCTAGCGGCTATCACGTCAATATTAGTGTGTTGGCCGCTGTGACCACCGAATCGAGCCATATCTTTTCTGATGCCGCCAATCATGCCAGTATTATCGACGGATGTCGCTTGAGCCGGGCTAAAACATTTATTTACCGGCACAATGATCTTGATCATTTGCGGCAGTTATTAGACGCATCGGTCGGGGCGGACCGGCGGTTTATTGTGACGGAAGGGGTATTTAGCATGGACGGTGATGTCTCGCCGCTTCCGGAATTGCTTCATTTAGCCGAAGAGTTTGAGGCGGTTGTCGTGCTTGATGATGCGCACGGCACAGGCGTTATGGGGGACAAAGGCCGGGGAACGCTGTCAGCTTTTCAGCTGCACAGTGATAATGTGTGGCAAATTGGGACATTAAGTAAGGCCTTAGCGGCCCAAGGGGGATTTGTTGCCGGACCCCGAGCCTTGATCGATTATCTGATCAATAAGGCCCGCGCCTTTATTTTTTCGACGGGTCTCAATCCTGCTGCTGCGGGAGCGGCTTTAGAAGCGATTAAGATTGCTCAAGACGAAGAATGGCGGCGGGAGCACATTGCGCGACAGGCCGAGTTCTTGCGCCAAGGGCTTAAGGACTTGGGCTATCATGTTCTGGCCCCCGGTATTCTTAGAACGCCGATTGTCCCTGTGCTTATCGGGTCCAATACTCAGGCGCTGAAGGTGGCTCAGGCTTTATGGCACCAGGATATTTATGCCCCAGCCATCAAGCCGCCGACCGTGCCGCCTGGTACTAGTCGCTTGCGTCTAGCCATCAGTGCTGCGCATCATGAGGATGATATCGAAAGAACGTTAGCAGCATTTCGCCGCATCAAAAGTGACCTTGTCGGTTTTGATGGAACGGATGAAGGAACACAGCATGAATATCTATAGTGTTCGGATGCGAGCGGCCGATGAGACAGGACATCACCTTTCGGGAATGGAGCGTTTAGTCTTAGACGATGACATCGCGAAGACAGTTCAAGAATTGTACCAACGGGCTTGGCATAATCATCCACATGATGTCCATATCACCATTGAGAAAATAGACCAGGAGATTACCCAGGTTCCTGTCCTACGCATTCGCAGCGGGATCCCTAATAAGTCTCCCAAGTCTTTGGTGCGAACCCAAGCACGGCAAATTTTGCTGGACGCTCAAATTCAATCAGATGTCATTGATTATGCTTTTTCTCTTTTGGACCGGGGGCCAGCAGCAAGTGGTGGCAATATGCGTGGGGCTGTCTTATTAACTAAGCATAGCGGACGGCGTTTAGAACCCGACAAGGACCGGGGTGTCAGGACAGTGCGTGTAGATGTTCATCCCAAAGACCGGGACCGTCTACATAGGGCCTTGGTTCAGCAGGGATTTCCTCATCCCCGAACGCAAGATGCCTTGATTTTAGCCACCAAGACCTTATGGGCCGGAGTCATTGCCGAATTAGGCTGGTCAGATGACCCTGATTATACGACGGGCTTTGTGGCCACAAAGGGAACTTATTGGCGGTTCGAAGGAATCAAAGAGGCAGGCGTGAATTTAGGCGGGCGCATTTATTTTGTTGAGGAAGACGAGGATACAGCGGAACTCATGAACCGGCTTCAGCAAATACCGATTTGGGTTATGGTTTCAACTGAGTTCGCGAAAAATGAGGGAGAACACGCGTATGAATAATGAACAGCAATTGCGGTCTTTAGAAGACGTTGAAAAATCGATGCAACACTTCATTGACGAAAGGTTTTTAGGACAACCTTTCTTTAAGACACTGCTTAAAGGCGAGTGGACGGCTAGCATGTTGCACTATTTTGCCTGGCAATATGCGCATTATAGCGCCAATTTTCCGAGGGTTTTAGGAGCCGCTATCTCCGCCATGGCTCCTCTAGATGATTGGTGGATTCCTCTCGCGGACAATTTATGGGATGAAGCGGGACGGGGAATCCCAGGACATTCGCATGCCGTCTTATATCGTACCTTTTTAGAAAGTCTTGATCCGAGTGCCCATATAGTTTATGAGGACCGACAAAAATGGCCGGCCATCGGATACAGTGTCGCTCAAGCGGTTAAAAGCTTTATTGATTTCTTTTACAATGCATCGCCTCTTGAAGCGATGGCTGCTGTGGGATTAGGATCGGAATTTTTTGCCGATCAAATTATGGGCACGATTGGTCAAGGATTACGCCATCCCTACTACCAAGCGAAATCTCCCGTGAATACCACGTTTTGGGATGTGCATGCCCGCCATGACGAACCCCGTCATTATGCATTATGCCGGGCTGTCCTCCTCGAACATACGCCACCAGAGTCCTATCAACATATTTTGGAGATTGGTCAATATATTGCTGGGTCGGAAGCTGCCATGTATGACGGCATTTATCAAGAAGCCTTGTCGCTCGGGGTATAATATCCTTCTACATCCATAAGAAACATCGACACAGAAACCCCCAGGATGCTGGGGGTTTCGAAGTGGCGGCAAGGCAAAGAGAGGGATCGATTCATACGGATGAGATGTCTTCCAAACTCCGTCCGTTGGTCCGTGGACCCATAATACCAATTACAGATGCCACAATGGCCATCGCAAGAGAGATGAATGCAAACACCCCAAGGACTCCAAAGGATTTCAATAATGCCACGATGATAAATCCTACGAGCGCAGAACTTAACCGACTCCAACTGTACGTAAATCCCACACCTGTAGCCCGAATCCGAGTTGGATACAATTCGGCTTGATAGGAATGAAACAGCGTGCTGAACCAATTATTGAGGAGTGTAATTACGATACCCATGGTAATGATGCCGACAGGAGTGCGCATCTGGGAAAAAACTAAACCCGCAATGCCGATGCTAAGGGACACGACAACAATTTGCCACTTTCTCTGCCAGCGGTCTGACATCACCATGCCAATGATTGGTCCCAGGGGATTAACTAACGCGATTAAAAACGTGTAAAGCAACGAATGAATTAACGTAATGCCTTCACTAACCAGTAAAGTCGGAACCCACGCTGCGAACCCGTAAAAACCAATGGTTTGAAATAGATTGAAAATCAGCAACATGATGGTACGCGAACGGTATGGAGGTACCCAAATTTCACGAAAGTGACCCCGAGATTCATGTTCTTCAGTGCCCGGGCGAACGGGCGGCAGCGATCCGACTTCTTTTGCTACCGTCGTTTCAATTTGTTGCATCACCGCATTGGCTTGAGTGATGTCGCCATGATTTTCGTACCATCGCGGAGATTCGGGTAACCCCTGGCGGATCCACCAGACGGCGACCGAACCTAAGGCGCCTATTAAGACCACCCAGCGCCATCCAGCCATAAGTACGTGTGTGGGGACGAGGGTATAGGCTAAAAACGCCACGACAGGCACCGCCCAATAGGTGATAAATTGACTGAAGGCAATATAGTAGCCGCGCCGTGAGGCGGGAGTCATTTCACTGACATAGGTATCTATGACAACTAACTGAGCGCCGACCCCAAACCCAGCAAGAAGACGAAACACATCAATCCAGACGGCATTGGGTGAAAAGGCCATGAGGATCGTGAAAAACGAATAAATGAGCAACGAATAAACATAACCATTGCGGCGACCAATTTTGTCACTGATATTGCCAAAGATCGATGTTCCAAAAAACATCCCCAAAAATCCCGCTCCAACAAAATAGGCTAAGCCGGAGACGGGCATGACCTTTGCATGAACGAGAGCTGCCCCTACGGCACCGGCCATGAACAATTCATAAAATTCAAAGAGACCTCCCGTTGATACTCTTGCGACCAAGCGTTGAAAATAGGGGGCCGGTGGCAAGCGATTCATCCGATCAGCTATGGTGATGCGGGTATTTGCTGGCGTTGCCATACTTCATCCACTCCTCTCATGATTTAGATTTATCTGATAATTTTATGCGTCACTGCTTCCGTAAAGTCCATTACGATTAGTTCGGAGGAGCTAGTTGTTGCGCAATCACGTTCAACAGGCGCTGCCGAATCCCAGGCAATTGGCTGATGTCAATGTGGCTGGCAAGGCCTTGAGCCTGAAAGAATGTGACAAGTTTTTCGGTATCAAGATTCCCAGCCGCTCCTGGTGCATAAGGACACCCACCGAGCCCTCCTACGGCGGATTCAAAAATGCGAACCCCGTGCTCATAGGCCATAGCTACGTTGGCCAATCCCCACCCCAGACGGTCGTGAAGATGGAGGGCTAAGGGGATTTTTGGCGCAATGGACTGAACCACACAGACCCGTTCTTTGACCTGAATGGGCGTGGCGGTTCCTAGTGTGTCTGCAATCCCTAGTTCATCAACCCCCATGTCACAATACCGCTCCGCAATAAAGGCTACCGAATTGATGGGCACAACCCCTTCAAAAGGACATTCGAAGGCGGTGCTGATTGCCCCCCGGACTTTTAGACCAGCTTCGTGCGCCCGCCTTGTAGCTTCTGTGAGTTGGGACAGAGTCTCATCGCGAGAACGATTAAGGTTGGCTTTATTGTGACTTTCTGATGCGGATACGACCAACGTCACCGTGTTTGCACCTGCGGCAATGGCACGTTCCACTCCTTTGAGATTGGGAGCCAAGGCGATCAATTCACCTGGAAGATCTTGCAGCTGGGAGAGAACGGCCTCGCCATCTGCTAACAAGGGCACCCAACGGGGATGTACAAATGAGGCGACTTCAATTGCGTGAATACCTGCCTGGAATAGATCACGGGTCAGGGCGACTTTGTCGGCAACAGGAACGTAACCCGTTGCATCCTGAAGACCATCGCGGGGCGTAACATCAACAATCTTGACCAGAGTCATCTAATCTTCACCCCCTTCTTTAAAAGGTTTCTGACGATGTGGCCATGGGCCACAACCACGATGGGACGCCAGTATCCCGGTCCCACTTCAACCATGCCTTCAGCATCTGGAAATCTCGTGTAAGAGGAGCGGTAGCGCCAAATGACCAGGGAATGAGGAGGCAGTGGTCTTTCTAGATACTGCGTGGGATGGGTTACTACTCCATGATAAATCGTCGATAGTGGCAATCCTCCGGCGTAAAGTTTTGAGCAAACATAACTGAGGTCATAAACAGGCGGCTGATGCCATGTGGCTTGGGTTATGTCGGTGCTTATTTATGAGGAGCGATGCCTGCGGCAGTTAGACGGTGAAATGTCCGCCATGAAAAATGCCGGGATCCCTGTCCAACATCCAGCCAAATGCCTCGTTTTACGCCATCTTCCAAGCTTTTAATGGCAGAGGAACTCTGTGCAAAGTGGCCTCGTAAGCCATGAAAGGCATGAGTGATCACATCGCCGGGTCTTAAGGATTCGACGATGGACTCAGGAGGCAAAAATGATCCACTGACATGAACCATCAAAGGAACATGAACCTGCTCGGCAATAAGAATACCTGTTTTAAGTAGTCGAGGGTCGTCGGCGGCGTCAATCTGCCCTAATCGAATCTTAATCCCGGCGATATCGTGGCGATGTTGTTCAATGACGTGTTCAATATGCTGTGTATCAGAAGTGTTTAACCCGGGAAATGCCACAATGGTGGGATGATGTTTAAGACCATGGGGGAGAAGCGAGATCCATAGTTTAAGGTTGGGCAGGGATTTCCGTGTGGGAACCGGGTCACGCCATCCAATGGTCCCCGCATCGCCTCCTACCAATACCCCCGAACGCAGTAAAGCATGCGGAGATACCCCAAGAGTATGGGTACTCCTGTGAATATGATCATGGAAATCAGCTAGACCGGGCAACAGAAGATCGGTATTACGTAAGGAAAACTCTTGATCGTCGTCTTGGGTAGTAATAGTCCACCGGGTGTTCATGACAAGGGAGCCGTTGCGGTCAAATTTCAGTCCGCCCTCAAATTGCCATGTACCCATTTGTGTTCTCCTCCTCCCGTACTTTAGCGAATGATTCCTTGTTCACGCCAAACTGCCAGCTCTGTTGGGGAAATGTGGAGAAGCGTTGTAAGAACGTCTTCGGTGTGTTGTCCTATTGAGCCGCCTGCCCAACGCACTTTTCCGGGATGACGGGTGAGCTTGGGAACAATTCCCAGCATGCCCGTGGGTTCACCGTTGTCCTGGGGAGCATAGGCAATCATTTGTCGGAATTGAATTTGGACATCCTCGGCAATATCTCGTGCACTCATGACAGGACCGGCTGGAATGCCTGCCTGTAATAAGCGCTGCATCAAATCTGATAAGTCGTGTTCGATGGTCCATGCGGCAATCAGTGTATCGAGTTCGGTTGCATGACGAACCCGTTGCTCATTGGAGCTGAAGCGAGGATCGTTAACAAGTTGGGGTTGTTGCATGACCGTGGTGAGCGCCTCAAATGTCGCCGAACTATTGGCTCCAATGGCAATCCATTGTTGATCACGTGTGGGATACGTGTTCGAAGGAGCGGCTCGAAGGAGTTGATTGCCAGTGCGTTCTTGAATAATGCCGGCATTGACATAATCGGGAATCAACGCCTCCGTAATGGCCAAAACCGATTCGACCAACGAAACATCAATGTGCTCCCCTAATCCATCACGACCGCGTTGAACCAGAGCGATGAGGATCCCAATTACAGCATAGAGGGCGGCCAATTCATCGCCGAGCGAGACCCCCGTGCGAACGGGAGGACGATCAGGAAAACCCGTAATGTAGCGGATACCTCCCATCGCTTCCGCAATATTCCCAAAACCCGGGCGGTCGCGGTATGGACCTGTCAGTCCAAAACCCGAAATGTCCACATAGATGAGTTTCGGATTAAGGGAATGGAGATGCTCATAACCCAATTCCCATTGGGCCAGACGTCCTGGCCGTAGGTTCGCAATGAGGACGTCGCTTTGTTTTGCTAACTCGCGAATGATGTGCTGACCGGTGGGGTGTTTTAAGTTGACGGCAATTAATCGCTTGTTGCGAGATTGCATAGACCACCACCAAGAATGCCCTAAAGGACTCATAGCACCCCAATGACGCAGCGGATCTCCATCTAAGGGTTCGACTTTGATGACGTCGGCTCCAAAATCCGCGAGAATACGGGCCGCTGATGGGGCGGCTACCAATTGGCCGATTTCCAATACGCGAATGCCTTGTAAGCTCATGGTATCCATGGTTTAGTCTTCCTTATTTACTATGGACTGTGGTGGTTGCGGTGTCGCGGACAAGGCGTGTTCATTTTTTGCCGAACAGAGAAGTTGCGTAATCTTGTGCGCTTCTTGCTGTAAGGCGGAAATGATGGCGTCTTGACGATCTGTCACAAACCGTTCTTTGGGACCCGAAATACTTAACGCCGCGAGAACCTGGTTGGTCCCCGTGAAAATCGGTACACTGATGGAGCCGAGAGCCGATTCTCGTTCTCCTAAAGATATGGCCCATTGTTTTTCACGAATTTCTTGCCAGCCGGAGAAGCTCGGCGGCGATTGTCCGGGAAAGAAGGTTACAGACTCATGAATGAGACGGTCACGAGTCTCATCGTCGAGCCATGCTAGTAAAATCCGTCCTGCTGAACCCACATGTAAAGGAAGTGGCGTCCCTACTTGAATCGTATGACGTAAGGATTCAACCCCTTCGACCCGCGCAATGCAGACCCGGGCAGAGCCAACACGGGTGTAAATACTAGCAGTGTCTCGAAACTTGCTGACTAGGCGCTGTAAACTTTCCTGACTGGCATTTTCTAAGGCGTGAGTGTTCCGTGATGAAGATGCCCAGTGGATTAACCGGCGACCAGGTTGATTGGACGGAGTTAAAATTCCTAGGTCAATAAGGGTTTGGACAATGCGGTAAATCGTTGGCCGCGGCAAGTTTAATTGCTGGCTAAGTGCCTGCAGTGTGATCGAGGAATCCTCGGTTAAAACATCGAGAATTTCCGCCATTTTGGAGAGGACAGCAATTCGACTTGAATCTGTTCGCATTGTGGACACTTACCTCCATATTCCGGACAAATAAATTATATGAAGGGGAGGAATAAAAATCAATACAACAAGCAGAAATTTTAGAAAATAATAAAGAAACTCGTACATGAAAATGGGTACCGATGTCTCAAGTTATGCCTACTCATCATAACGACCATGCGCCGCAGTGGTCTTACGAGCGCATCCACGAATCAGATCAAAATCCATCAAATAACTTCTTGGCAAACCAATAACATTCCCGCCTTATCATTTCTTATTGCATTGGCATGGCGACAACAAGAGCGAGCTCGTTACGGCATTTTGCCAGGATAAAAAGCTTCAATCATCTCGGGAGCGGTCACAAAAGGAGATTGTCTATTTTCGTTTAGCAGGACAATTTTTTCGGCAATTTCTATGTCAGAATACAAATGGTTTGTGTAAGGTATCTGTTATGATCAACGTGAAAGACGACATAATTCCTCGGGTAAATCTCGTAATCCGCCAAAAGTTTTTTGTGTGATGTCAATAGTATTTGTGTCATTCGTGATATTTTGTCGGTTCATCACCAATTCCTAACATGATGAAAGGAGTGACGACAATGGCCGTTGAGGAAATGGTCGTGGAACAAGATAAAGCGTTTCATGTGGAGACCCATGGTATTGATATTATTCCCGAAAATCAACGCCACGGGTCGCCGAAAGATTTATTTTGGGTGTGGATTGCGGGGAATCTCACCTTTGGGGAATTTGTTATCGGGGATCTCTTTATTCAAATGGGTCTCAGTTTATGGGAAGCGCTGGCGATTGATCTCTTTTGTGCCGTGGCCTATGTCATTTTAGGATGGATGAGCTTGGCCGGACCCAAAGCGGGCACGGCGACCCTAACGATTTCGCGGGCGATTTTTGGGATTAAAGGCAACCGCCTCCCCGCCTTATTTAGTTGGATTGATACGGTGGGATGGGAAGCGGTGAACACGGTGCTGACGGTGTTTGCCCTGGTGGAACTCTTTGGTCTTATCGGATTACCCCATCAAGGTGTCGGCGTGACGATTGCCGCCCTCGTGATTAGTCTCTTGTTGACCTATATTGTGCCGATTTTAGGTCACCAAACTGTCGTGGTCATGCAGCGGATTTTAGCGTACGGGCTGGCCCTGTTGTCTCTTGGCTTATTCTTCGTGGTGTTGCCGCATGTGCCGTGGAATTTCGCTGCCTCGGCCCATCCTTGGGCGGCCAATAATACCTTAACCTTTATTTTCGGCTTGTCAGTGGGACTGATGTCCACGGTGCTGTCGTGGACCAATTATGGATCCGACTATTCCCGCTATCTGCCGAAAAACGTGTCGGCGAAAGCGGTGGTGGGCTACACCTGGCTAGGATCAGGGATTGCGGCCATTGTGATGCTGGGGCTCGGAAGTATTGTGGGCACCCTGGTGAACTCCCAGGCCTATGCTGCCAATCCGGTGACAGCGATTGTGAAAATCTTGCCGGGATGGTATGACATTCCCTTTTTACTGGTGGTGATTGCGGGTCTCGTGACCGGCAACTACCTTAATTCTTACAGTTCCTCCATGAGCTTTTTAGCTATGGGCGCGAAAATTCACCGGTTAGCCTCCGCCCTGCTCGACAGTGGGATTGCGGTGGCCATTACGTTATATGCCCTGTTTTTAGCTCCGGCTTTCCTGACGTTTTTCCAAAACTTTTTAGATTTAGCGGTCTTGGTGATCGGGCCATGGACGGGTATGTTTTTGGCGCATTACTTTGCGACAAAAGGGAACTATGATGCGCCCAGTTTGGTCATGGAGACTCCCCAGAGCCGCTACTGGTTTCAGGGGGGGACGAACTGGCCGGCTATTATCATTTTTCTGGTGTCGGCGTTCATGGCCTTTTGGTTTGTGGATTCGACCTTGTGGGTGAGTCCCGTGTCGAAAAACTGGTTGGGCGGCATGGATTTGAGTGCGTTTGTGGGGCCCATTTTGGGATTTGTTTTGTATTGGCAGTGGTACCAGACGCGTCTATCTACTCACCATGTTTCGATCGAACCGTGGGCGGCTATTAAGGAAGAAGGCGAAGCATAATGGTTGATTTAGTGATCCGTGGGGCTCGGGTTCTCTCTCCGGCAAATGGGCTTGATGTGGTGACAGATGTCAGTGTTACGGGCACGCAAATTGATGATGTCGGTCCCTTTGAGCCAGGGAAAACCGCCAGACAAGAAATTGATGGCAGAGGATATCTATTAAGCCCCGGTTTTATCGATTTTCATGTTCATGGTTTTGCTTATTTCACCGATTATGGTACCTACCCGGACGATGTTGGTGTGCGCTCAGGGGTGACGACCGTAGTTGATCAAGGAAGTGCGGGATATTTAACCTTTCCCGCCTTCCACGAATTTATGGTAAAACACAGTGCGACCCGGGTTTTGTCCTATTTGAATATTGGGGCAGTTGGTACGATCAAAGGCAGCATGCTACCCGCCTTACACGGACCAGATACCGTGGATGTTGGGGCTGTGGTCGAATTGATTGCAAAATATCCCCAAATTATTAAAGGCATCAAAACGCATGCCGAAATGGGCGGGGTTGCCCGGTGGGGTTTTCGTGTTCTCCAAAAAGCCAAAGAGGCGGCAAAGCGAGCTGGCGTACCCTGTTATGTTCATACGGGGAAATTGATCCCTGCTGAGGGATTTCAATTGCCCGATCCCGATACCATTTTGCCCCAGGCTTTGGAATACCTCGAACCCGGGGATATTTTAACCCACTGTTTTACAGGACATCCGGGCGGCATTGTGAAAACGACGGGCGAGGTACACGAAGCGGTGCGACATGCGACTCAAAATGGTGTGTATCTCGATGTGGGCTACGGGGAACATTTCTCCTTTGACATTGCCCAAAAGGTGTTAGACCAGGGCGTGATGCCCTACCTCGTCAGTAGCGATGTTCACGCATTGTTTAATCGACCGCACAGTTTACAAGCCACCTATGGCCTTTTTAGCGCCTTATCGCACTTGATGGCATTAGGAATTCCTTTAAACGATTTGATTGCCATGGTTACGGACCACCCAGCCAAGATTTTAGGGCTCGATCAGGAACTAGGCCGGATTGAGCCAGGGTATCAAGCCGATTTGACCTTATTTCGTCTGGAATCGGGATCATTCACGTTTCGCGACCGTTTCGGGGTCAGTGTGTCCGCCCAGACGAGGCTGGTGCCAGAATTGACGATACGCCAAGGGGTTCGCTATCCGGTTCAGGTCATGGAGGAATCGGAGGTGTAAAGGGGGAATGCGCGTGATTAAAAGTCAGGATTTGTCCCCGCGGCTTGTGGGTGTGATCCAGGCGAAAGACGTCGTGTCCTATGAGAGTCCTTGGCTGCTCCATCCGGGTCCCCCTTTATCACGTGCCTTGGATACCCTTTATCCTGCACAACGGAAAACACTGAAAGCCTTGGCCTTATGGGAACATTGGTCCGATGATGATAAGGAGTTGAAACAGTCTCTCAGGTTGTTTCCAACGCAAGATTTTCATATTGCTGCGCCATTAGTGGGATGGGTTTCGCCATCAATGTTGTTGTGGGTTGTCGAAGATCCAATCACCCATTTTAAGGGGTATGCGCCAATAAACGAAGGCACGGGTCCGAGTCTTCGAATGGGTGAGGTGTCTAAGGCAATCTTAGACCGCCAAGAGTGGCTCAACCAGGTTTTTGCCCCGGTGATGACAGAACTATTGCATGTTCTCGATATTCAACTCTGGCCGATTATTCAACAAGCTCTGTATATGGGCGATGAACTGCACATGCGCTCTGTCGCGGCATCTTTTGTGTTTCAAAATCTCTTAATGCGTCCTTTGTTGACGTCGGGACGGTTTGGCGCATTAAGCCTGACCGATCAAATGATGTTCTTTCAGGTTTTATGGGGGAACCCGCTTGCCTTTTTAAACATTGTCATGGCCATGAGCCAAATTTATTTTCAGTACTGGGCAGAGCAAAAGTTTCCCGCCAACATGATTACAGCCATCGGCGCCAATGGATTTGCTTGGGGCTACCGCTGTCACGACGACCCGGCTCATTGGCAGCTTGTTCCCGCCCCATTGGCCGTACCAGGACGGCAGGTGGCGCGATCTTTTCTTCCCATTATCGGCGATAGTTTTGTGTGCGAGGTAATGGGATTTGGGGGACAGATTATTCACAATGCGCCAGGTCTTTGGCAAGACATAGGCTATGTTCCGCCTCTTTCTCCATCAGAATTTGGTCGGTCGGCTTTGTGTGCTCAAAATCTCCCCGTTGTTTTAGCAGGTGAAGAGATGCCCTTGCGTGGTGGAGCGTGTCCGTCGGATTTGCCCCATATGGCCTTTGATACGGCGTGTGTGGGCATCGAAGGAGGATTTTTAGGAGCAGGCCGCGTGGACGGGAGTTCCTGGTACCGATCGAAGCGGGATGAATGTTATGGCTAATTACGCTGACTATCTATTGATGTGGTTAACAAGGCAAGGCGTAACCCGGATTTTCGGAAATCCCGGAACGACAGAACTCCCGCTCATTGAGGCGTTAGCACGGCAGTCGCAAATTGAATATGTCTTAGGACTTCATGAAACAGCCGTGTGTGCCATGGCTGATGGATTAGCAAGACTGACCCGCCATATTCAAGTGGTGTCACTCCATGCTGCTCCGGGCCTAGCCAATGCGGAAGCCATGATTTACAATGCCGCTTTTAGCCATAGTCCGTTACTGTTACTGATTGGGCAGCAAGATACCCGTCTCTCCTATGAGCGCCCTTTTCTTGGAGCCGATTTGAAAGATAGGATAAAGCCCTTAGTCTTAGATGTGTGGGATATTACCGACCCGGATCATCTTCTTCGCTCTTTGCGACAGGCCTGGGCACGTTTACAGGTAGAACCCTCAGGACCGGTTGCCTTGATTCTTCCCATGAATATTTTGTCACAATCCGTTGAGAACAATGAAGACCCGTTATGGCAAGCTCCTGTTGTCCCTGTGAGGACCACCAATCAGCCCAGTCAAGAGATTATTGAGGAGTTTGTCTCCCTCTTAGCCCGACCGATACCCAAGGCGCTGGTGATAGGAGACCGGGCGGTAACCAATCCCGAAGTGTTGCCGGCTCTTTTTCGGGTGGCGCACTATGGACATTGTGATGTGTTTAGCGAACCCTTTGCCACGCAATTGACGTTCTTACCCTGGAATGACGGTTGTTATTACGGACGTCTTCCCCGGCAGGAAAAGGATTTGGCCAGGCGTTTGGCGCCCTATCGTCATGTTATTGGACTAGGGACTGAAATGTTTCGGGTCTTTACCCGGGACGAGGATCACCTGCCATGGTGGGATCAAGCTCAGGTCACACAAGTGGACAGCGATGTGCGCTATTTTCACTATGCTCCCGGCACCACGAGTATTCTTTCTTCGTTAGACGCTTTCATTATCGGCGTGGCGAATGATCTTCCTGATGGCATACCATGTGAACCCCGTGCGGTTTCAGGCATTCAAGACCTTACCCGTCCACGAGCTGAGGAATGGGAGACACGTGACGGAACAGAACAATTCTGGTCCTCTTTAGCATCGTGGATTTCGCCCGACATGATTGTGGTGGATGAAAGTATCTCCGGGCAAAATGCGCTTTTGCGCCATCTTCAGCGCCAAGAGCCGAAAACCTATTACGCGCAGGCCGGCGGTTCACTGGGTTGGGGCATCGGTGCAGCGGTGGGGATGTGCTTTGACCAGGGAAAGCCGGTGATTGCGATTGTGGGCGACGGCAGTGCGCTATTTGGACTTTATGCTTTATGGACTGCGGCTCAATACCAGTTGCCGGTGCGGGTGTTAATTTACGATAACCACGGATACCAGATTCTTAAAGATCAGTTGCCCGATAACCCGAGGGCTCATAGCTTGCTCGATATTCGCGGACCCACGATTCGTTGGCAACCGCTTTTGGCGGGTTTATCCTGTCCCGTTTTTGAGTCGGAACTTCCCAAAGAGCCCTGGGAATTCGAAAAAGTGTGGCAGCAATTTATCAGCCAAAGAGGACCGAGTGTATGGGTTGTTCATGAAAAAATCTGATCGCGTTTTGAGGTGATTTTTGTGTATCCCTACCCTTTTGATTATGTCCGTCCTGACACCCTCGAAGAGGCATTGGTTTTGGCTCAAGAGGATGGCATGAAGTATTTAGCGGGCGGGCAGAGTTTGTTGCCGTTATTGAACTTGCATGTGGCCGAGATTAAAGGAGTCATTGATCTCCAACAGGTCGCTCCCCGTTTAAAGTTTATTGAATGGGAACAAGATCACGTTGTCCTCGGTTCGTTTTTAACGCACGAGGAACTTCATCATGCGAGCTTGTTGGGGCGGCGTTGCCCCTTATTTCCCATGGCTGCGGCTTGTATTGGCCATCCCCGTATTCGTCAAAGAGGAACCTTAGGCGGCAGCCTCGCCCATGCCGATCCGTTGGCCGAATGGCTTTTGGTGATGACTCTTCTAGAGGGGAAGGTTATTCTCACCTCTTCCCAAGGGGAACGCCAAATTCCCTTTCAAGAGTACTTGTTGGGACCGATGATGACCGTACTGGATCCGGGTGAACTGATTGTGGCCGTGGACATTTCCCTACCGGAGGCGGCCAGTTATGGGTTCGTTGAGATGTCAAGACGACCAGGGGATTATGCCTTGGTAGCCGCCGGTGTGTCTGTCCTGTGGGATCAGGACCGGATTGCCAAGGCGTCTATTGCTGTAAGCGGCATATCAGACGTTCCCGTCACCTTTCCCGTTATCACCAGGAACCTATCTGATGAATACCCATCGCTAGGACTGATCGATGACGTCAAACGGGCGATTGAAGCCGAGGTAGATCCGCCTTCCGATATCTTGGCGGATGCATCCTATAGGCGGCATTTGGCAGCAACGCTTGTGGGAAGAGCTCTTTATCAAGCCTTTGATGACAGAGTTCAAGGGCAAAGGCTGATGGCCAAATGAGGGAGAACGTTCGGCCGGGAGGAGATATGATGCACGTGCAATTCCGACTCAATGATGAGCCAGTGGAGAGTCACATTGCAGGACATGAAACGTTGCTGGCTGTGTTGCGCGATCAACTCGGAGTGACGGAAGTCAAATACGGGTGTGGAGAAGGCGCATGCGGGGCCTGTGTGGTGTTGGTGGACGGCAAACCGTTGGCATCGTGCCTAACTTTGTGTGCCAGTGTGGAAAATGCCGACATTATGACCGTGAAAGCCCCCGATCCTTCGGGCTTGTGGGCCTTGTTACAAGACCGGTTTGCTGCTCATGAAGCGGCTCAATGCGGGTTTTGTTCTCCGGGTTTGTTGGCAAGTTGTTTTGCGTTAATTCAACGCGGGGAAAAGCTTACCCGCCAACAAATCCGGGAAGCGTTGTCTGGTCACATTTGCCGGTGCACGGGCTACCACCATATTGTCGATGCCGTCGAGGAGGTGATGACATTATGGCCAGTCATGTCCTGACCCCAACCCCATCGATCATTGGCCAAAAGGTGATCCGGGAGGATGTTCGCAAGAAGGTTGCGGGAGAGGTGCTTTATAGTGCAGATTGGGTGATGCCGGGCATGCTCTATGCAAAATTGGTGCGCGCATTATACCCCCATGCCAAAATCACGAAAATCGATAGCCAGGGTGCTTACCAGGTCCCTGGGGTGGTGCGGGTCATTGAAGCCAAAGATGTTCCCGTCAACCAGTTTTATGATGATCCGAGCGGATTGGGCGAAAAGATTGCCCAACACAAAGTGTTTCAAGACGATGAAGTGAGGTATGTGGGCGAACCCATTTGTTTGGTCGTTGCTAAGACCCCCGAAGCAGCGGAAAAGGGCGCTGAGGCCATTTGGGTCGATTACGATATATTACCTTCCGTGCATGATCCGTTGGAGGCGTTAAAAGAAGATGCTCCTTTAGTGCATCCCCACGGTAATACCGTGGTTGAGTGGAACGTGCATAAGGGCGATGTGGATGCCGTCATTCAAGATCCTGGTTTAGTTCATATTCAGCGCACTTACCGTACCGGGTTCGTGGATCATCTGTATCTGGAACCGGAATCCGGCGTGGGGTGGATTGATAACGATGGGATTGTGACCTTACGCTGTGCCACACAAGTGTTGGAACATTACCGGGATATTGCCCGCATGTTAAATCTGCCCGAGAACCGGGTCCGGGTCATTTGTCCCTATGTCGGTGGCGGATTTGGCGGCAAAGAAGACATGACGGTCGAACCGTATTTGGCCATTGCAACATGGATTACGCAAAAACCGGTCAAAATGGTGTGGTCCCGGCAAGAATCTCTTCTAGCCAGACCTAAACGACATCCCTTTATCATGACTTATGATGTGTGGGCCAAGCCACAGGGGGAGCTTGTGGCTATGAAAGTCGATATTACTGGGGATGCGGGGGCCTATGCCATGTTATCCCCCCGCGTCTTATTTGCTGCGGCGGTTGTGGCCACGGGTCCTTACCGGATCGATCATGTTGATGTCAAATCCCGAGCGGTGTATACCCACAACGTGCCAACAAGTGCTTTTCGCGGGTTTGGCGCGATGCAAATGGCTTTTGGTTATGAACAAATTATGGAGGAGATAGCCCAGGAACTGGGCATTGATGCCGTCGAGTTCAGGCGGCGTCATTTTATCACGTATTTCGCACCCTTTGGTACGTGGTTTGGGCATTTTTTTTATTCCCGTTTCGGAGGGTTGGGGGGCTCCGTATACACGGTCTCGGGTAACGCTAAGGCCTCCAAAATGGCCAAAAATGTCGCCTGAAAGCGTTGCGGTACGGCGACTTGCCGCGCCCCTGACGGCAACGGAATCACCTGGACGGAATGGAGGTGTCGGATGATTTCGTGGCCCGTCGGGTGCGTGAGCACCCGCCGCGCCGGCGAGGGAATGGACACGGCACTGCGGCGCGCGCGCCGCTCCATCACACTATATAACAAGCACGCCATCAGGAGCACATAGCCTAACGCTTCCACCCGTTCGGGCTTTTTCACAAACAAGGCATCCACAAACAACGGATCTTTCAAAAAGTGGAAATGGCGTTCACAGTGCACTTGCCCTTTATATTCCTGCAAGAGGGCACGCGCGTCCCAGTCGCGGCGATCTAACGGGGTGATCAACACGAAGGTGGCCTGGCGTTCCCATTCGCGTTGCCGTTGGGCGGCGTTCACCGCGCCGATGGTGGCCGTGACGCGCCACCCGATTTTGGTCTGGGGTTCCTCCGTTTTCGGCGGTCGGCCCCGGCGGCTACGGGGGAGGCGCTGCACTTCTTCATGGAGGGTCGTCTCCACCGCAAACCACGCAGTTTCGCGGCGGGCTTGCCACTGGCGGGCCGCCTGAGCGGCGTCCTCGCGACAGTCATAGAGCGTCTGGGACAGGACGTGGGCGGCGTCGGCCAAGGCTTTGCGGGCGTTGGCGATTTGCTGATCCAGGGTTTTTTCTTTGTGGGTCTCCAGCCGGGAAGATCGGTAGACGACCAGCCGATAGGGCACGTCATCGATCATAGCCTGTTGCTCGGAGGCCCAATACTCCGCCGCGTCGCGGCGGGCGGCGACCGACCCGAGGAAGGTCCAGGCATCTTGAGCCCACGCCGTCTCTTTCGCGGTCTGCGCCACGGCAAATGTCGAAGGACACCGCGAGATGAAGCGGAGGTTGGCCTGACGCAGGCCGGCGAGATTGGGCTTCGTGACTAAGGACGAGTCGGCGACATAGATCACATCGTGAAGCTCTTGGGGCGAAAAGGCGGCCACTAACTCCTCAATCATCCGGCGATTGAGGGTTTTGTCCGAGGTATTGCCCGAGGCCACCGACCCAAAGCGCAAGACCCCTTCCCCATTCACAAACACCGTTAAGAGCACTTGTTTGAGATCGGGGCGCCGATCTTTCGAATGGCCGCGCCGGGGCATCGCACGGGGAGGGACGGCGGCATCGTCGACCGCCGTGGGGTCGCAGGGCTCTGTGTCGTCTTCGGCGGACCGATAGGCCCCCTGCAACGATCGGGAGGTACTGTCCCAATGCCCCGAACGCAGTTCAATCGCTTCTCGAGCATAAGCCTGCGCGGCTACCGCCGTAAACACCGCGGCGGGCCCGGCCTGAAACAGTTTATCCAACGCCCGCCCCAGCGCATCATCGGTAAAATCCGCGGCCGTACGGCCGCGCCCGAGCAACAAGGGCACATCCGTTTCTGCGAGACGATCCGGGACGCGATACAGAGGGGATTTGCCCGTCAAAATGTCGAGCACCATCGCCAAAATGCGTTCACCCGGCGATGTCCGACATTGCTGCGCATCCCAAACCAATAAGGTATTTAAGAGATCCACGAATCCGATAGCATCCGCGATCCCGCGAATTACGGGCGCGGCGCCGACAACCCGACTGGGCAACTCGACAAGTTTCATAAAGAGAATATTCGACACGCGACCGCCAAATCCTTTGCGAGAACATTCCGTCTATAATTAATACTAAATGGAAAAATTTAGGTGCGGAAAACCTGTTTTATCCGCAAAGGCGACAAGTTAGCAACAGGAGAAATCCAGGACACGGCGGTGTGGCTCAATCAAACCTTGGATAAAGTTTTAGAAGAGCTAGGAGATGCACCGGTTCCGGCAGATTCTTCTAAACGCATTGGGCGGGGCATTGCCTGCACCATGCAACCTTATGGCCGTACGGTGTGGTTTCATGATCATGCTTCTTGCTGGCTCAATCTCGAGTCCGATGGTAGCGTGGTCTTAAGAATTGGCGTTCCGGATATTGGTGGGGGCCAAGCCGCGTCTTTGTGTCAAATTGCTGCTGAAATTCTCCACGTACCTCTAGAGGATGTGCGGCCCTATTACGGAGACAGTGCGCTGACGCCTTTGGCTGGGGGAACATTCGCCACCCGTCAACTCTATATGTCGGGCAATGCCGTGGTAAAAGCCGCTTTAGCACTTCAAGAGAAAATCGAACAGGTGCTGACCATGACATGGGGCGAACACCAATGGCAATGGCAAGATGGGTTTGCTCATTCGGCTTCTGGGCTTAAAATATCCCGGTCCGCTATTTATGAAGCGGCAAATGCCTTACATTCCCCTCTTAGTGTGCATACCACTTTTCATGCGGAAACCGGTGAGGGCTATGACAACCGCAAGGGCCGGGCGTTTAAAACATTTCCCGACTTTACCTTTGGGTGTCATGGTGCAGTAGTGGAAGTCGATGAAGAAACCGGCGCGGTGAAGGTCCTGCGCTATGTCGCCAGTCACGATGTCGGAGTAGCCATTAACCCTTTAAGCGTAGAAGGGCAAATTCATGGCGGTGTCGTGCAAGGGCTGGGTTATGCCTTGTCTGAAGAGGTGATCTATCAAGAAGGGCAATGTGTGACCACATTGTTCAGTCAATATATGGTGCCAACCGCCAAGGAAATGCCTGATATCACCGCCATTATTCTCGAGTCGCACGAGGGCAAAGGGCCATTTCATGCAAGAGGAATTGGGGAGCCCGCGATTTCCCCGGTGGCTCCCGCCGTAGCCAATGCGATTGCCAATGCCTTAGGATCATCCTTGCGTGTGCGCTCCCTACCCATGACGGCGGAGAAAATTTGGCGTGAACTTTCTTCGGTGAGCCAGGAGTAAATCTCCTTACGGGGTTACGGGAAAAGGGGGTGACAATCTGATGCGTTTTGATGAGAACCATTTGGCATTCACCGTCATTGGGCGAGATAAAGAGAGACAATTGATTGTGGCGGCGTTAATGGCGAAGCGTCCCGTTTTATTGGTTGGGGCTCCGGGAACTTCTAAAACGACGCTATTGCAAGGGATCGTGCACACTATGACGCATTTTGGTGGCGTCTACCCCGTCACGGGGGATGATCAATTATCCATTACCGCATTGGTGGGAACCTATGATCCGGCGGGGGTGATGAAAGATGGCTACAAGCCCGAATATTTTATCCCAGGCCCCTTAACCCAGGCCATGGAACAAGGCGGGATTCTTTACATTGAAGAGCTTAACCGGACTCAAAGTTCGACATTAAATGCTTTACTAACCGTCTTGTCAGATGGCTATTTGGACATTCCCCGGCGCGGGCGCATCTGGGCCCTGGAGTCCTTTGGGGTGGTGGCAGCAAGTAATCCGCTAGATGATGTGGGAACGGAACGTTTGTCACGGGGACTGCTTGACCGCTTTGTGACCATCTATCTCGATTATCAAACCCGGGACGAAGAACAAGATATTGTGCGTCAGCATGTGCCAAGAGCTAACCCTGAGTGGATTGATTACAGTGTTGAGGTGATGCGGCGGACTAGACAACATCAAGACTTGCTCTATGGTTCCTCCGTTCGGGGAGCGATTGACTTCCTTAAAATCTTAGAACACGTGGCGTCGGATGGGGATACGGTCATTTGGGATGTGGGGATTACCGCGTTCTCGAGCAAGGTAGCCGCGCGTCCTTCGGCAGGGCGCCGTGTGCAGGACATTCTTCTTGAGATCATGAAAAGTCAGCCTTTACCTAATCCCCCTCCTTTTTCCCACTGGCCCTCTTTTCCAAAACCGCCTGAAACGGCAAATGGACCGGGCATGTTAGGAAGCGAAGCCAGGCGCAAGAACGCGGGTGATAGCACAACCCAAGAGTCCCTACCGGAGGCACCTTTTGACGGCAAAGAATCCCCGTCTTCGTCCACCCGCATTGACATGGCATGGCAAGGGGAGACAGGAGGAATCCGGGGACGCTCTCTTTTGCACGAATCCCCGGATTTGCCACCTTCTTTGCATTTTGGCCTCACCCAGCAAGAAGAACGAAGGGGGGATAAGCCGTCTACCCCCTGGGTGGATGAGGCCATGCTAAAACAGCTGCGCTCGTCCCATTATGCGCCGCTATTGCCCACCATTTCGACGTCTTATGGCCGGCGATATCAAGGCCATCACGTGGTTCCTTTCCGGGAGGGAATTTTTGGAGAACTAGATGTTGCCGCCACATTGGACAATTTGGCCCGGGATCCTACCAGGGACCGGCTCTCGTCGATGATGATGCGTGCACTCAGGCCAGGTACCCGTCATTTTGCCTTGCTCGTTGATCATTCGGGATCGATGGCCGGGGAGAAATTGGCGGTAGCCTTAGCGATTTCTAGTGTCTTAGCGTATTATTCGCATACGCTAAAGATGGCCTATGGGGTATACGTCTTTGATCAACAGGTCCATGAGATTAAACGCACGAACGATTACCGGACGCTGGATGAGGTGGTTGAGCATTTATTACATCTGGAAGAAGGACGCAGTACCGATCTATCCCTGGCGCTTCGCTATGCCGCACAATTAGGCGATCGGGATCCTGACCTGGAAGTGATTTTGGTCAGCGATTTGATGCCAACCCGCGGGGAAAAGACCTTTGGGGCTTTACGTCAAAGAATTCAAAAAATCCCCCATCTTTATATCTGCCATGTCCCCAAGGCTGGTGAGAGGGTGTTTTCTAAAACGATTGATCATCATGCTGAGAATCTCGATCTCTATGGTCTATGGGGTCTGTCTTGGGTCGGCGCTAAACGGTTTTGTTCTGTGACGAGCCTAAGGGATATCAGCACGTTCCTGGGATTGCTTTCGGGTCGAGATACGTGGCTTTAGATCGCCTTGGCGGATGACGAGACCACCAAGAATTGCTTCGATTATCTACAAAAGGAGGTCATCTCTTTGCAAGAATTGACCCTCACTGTCAACGGGAAGCATCATCATCTTCTTATCCCTGAAATGCGCACACTGCAAGATGTTTTGCGTGAGGATTTAGGAATGACGGGGACCAAAAAGGTCTGTAATGACGGGTATTGCGGGGCTTGCACGGTTCTTCTCAATCAACAAGCGGTCAAGAGCTGTTTGGTTCTGGCGCTTAATGTCAACGGGGAAGACATTGTGACCATTGAAGGGTTAAGCGCCAATCACCGTTTAGATCCCCTGCAACAAGCCTTTATTGACCATGGGGCGACCCAGTGCGGGATGTGCACGCCGGGCATGATCTTATCGGCGAAGGCGTTATTGTTGCACCAGCCTCACCCCACAGAAGATGACATTAAAGAGGCCATTAAAGGGAATTTATGCCGCTGCACAGGATATGTCAAAATTGTCGAAGCGATAAAGGCTCTGGCCGAGACCTCGTCCCCATCTTCCCTGGCCCACAGTTCGCCCCTGGCCTTAGAAGAAGCCGGTAAAGAGGTAGTGGGACATGGGGTGCTGCGGGTGGATGGACAAGAAAAGGTCAGTGGACAAGCCTCTTACGTCATCGATATGACACTACCGGGCATGCTCTATGGCGCGATATTGCGCAGTCCCATTCCCCACGGCCGAATCCTGTCCATTAAGACGGAAGCCTGTTTAGCCTTAGAGGGTGTGATGGCCGTAATTACGGGCCAAGATATGCCGTCCAAAGGATTTGGCGCTTTTGTGGCGGACGAAACGGGACTCGCGGTAGACAAAGTGCGTTATGTGGGAGATGGGGTGGCGGCTGTCTGTGCTACCGATGAAGAGACGGCCAGAAGAGCGTTATCTTTGATTGAAGTAGAATATGAGGAATTACCGTATGTGACGGATCCCGAAGAAGCCTTAGCGGAAAATGCTCCCAAAATTCATGATGTGGAGCGCAATATCGTCGCCCATAATCAAGTCGTGGGCGGAGATGTCCAGCAAGGGTTTAAAGAGGCTGACTTTATTTTTGAAGACCGTTTTGTCACCTCAAAACAAGCCCATACCTGTTTAGAACCCCATGTGTGTATTGCTGACTGGGATTTGTCAGGCAAAATCACGTTGTATGACTCGACTCAAACCCCTTATTTCATGCGCTATCATCTGGCCAATATTTTTGATCTGCCAACCAGTAAAATTCGGGTCATTGCGCCCTATGTTGGCGGCGGATTTGGTAGCAAGAGTGAGGTCCAGGCGATTCACGTCTGTGCCTTAATCCTGTCCAAAATGACGGGAAAACCCGTCAAGATGGCGCATGACCGAGATGAAGAATTTATTGCCAGCCGGACACGCCATAAAGAAATCATCTATCTCAAGACTGGGGTTAAAAAAGATGGCCGCATTACCGCCAGACAAGCGCGGGTGATTGTGGATAATGGGGCATATACCAGTTATGGACCGGGCGTGTCCCTCACTCAATCGATGTTAGGTGGGGCCGTTTATAAAATTCCTCATTACCGTTATGACGGCTATGTGGTCTATACCAATACGCCTATTGGGGGAGCTTTTAGGGGATTTGGCAGCCCACAATTTACTTATGCGGCGGAAAGTCAAGCTGATATGATCGCCGCCCGTTTAGGGATGGACCCGTTAACCTTTCGCCGAATCAATTTAACGGAGACTGGCGATCGGGCGATTTCAGGACCGGTGTTGCGCACCAATGGCGCGCGCGAAACGTTGGAGCGGGTGGTTCGAGAACTCGGATATGATTTCCCGGATTCGAATAACCGGTTAAAGAAACCGCCCTATGTGGGAATCGGCTTTGCCGTGGGGACACATTTTACCAGCGGGAAGTTTCACCCTGAAGCCAATGCGGATTTTTGCGGAGCGACGGTTAAGGTGAATGATGATGGCTCGGTAAACATTTTGGCTGGCGTGGTGGAAATGGGAACAGGATGTGCCACCACGTTATCGCAAGTTGCGGCTGAAGAACTGGGGATTGATCTCCGTGATATTGAAATTACCCTAAGTGATTCGGAAATGACACCGCCGGACCTGGGCACTTTTGGGTCACGAGCCACCACCTTGGGCGGGCGTGCCGTACAAGAAGCGTGCCGCAAGATTAAGGTCCAATTGACCAAGGAAGCCGCCGGACGTCTTGGCTGTTCCCCACAAGATGTCAAGTTTCACAACAAGCAGGTTTTTGCAGCCTCGGACCCAGAACATGGCATCGATTTAGGGGAACTCGTGCATACCATGCTCTTTCGCGATGGTGGGGGCACTCATGTGATGGCTAGTGCGCACTTTGATGCTCCCTGTTCTTTACCGGATCCGGAAACCGGTGTCGGAGATTTTGCCATGAGTTATTCATTTGGAACCCATGGAGTTGTCCTGCAAGTGGATCCGGATACCGGGAAAATCACAATTTTAAAGGTGGTGGCCGCAACGGACTGTGGCCGTATCATTAATCCTTTAGGTGCTGAAGGGCAAGTGCACGGTGGTATTATGCAGGGACTAGGTTACGCCTTGTATGAAGATTTTAAGTGGTCGATGGACAGCCCCTTTCGACCCGGTTTGGCCAATACAAGATTCCGACGGTCATGACCGTGCCTCCTATCCAGACATTATGGGTCGAAACCGACGATCCCCATGGTCTTTACGGGTCGAAAGGACTCGCTGAAATGGGAATGGTCCCCACTGCCCCAGCTGTGGCTAACGCGGTCTATGATGCCATAGGGGTCCGCATTACCGATTTGCCGATAACTCCGGAAAAGATTTTGCGCGCACTCAGATCGCAACGGCAATTCCCATCAAAGGCCCAATCAAAGGAGACGATCTCATGAACATTATGGAGCACATTTCTGTTCCCCTAGAGCCTGATGCCCTTTGGGAGATGTTAACCAAAGACTTTGAACAGGTTGCCCAATGTTTGCCCGGTCTTTGGGAATTTACTTGGGAAGAGGACAACCGTTATCACATGCAAATGAGCGTTAAAGTGGGGCCTGTGGCCATGAATTTTGTCGGCGAACTCCTGTTAAAGCAGATTGATGCCGCAAACAAAATCTTGCAGATGGAAAGTACGGCCCGTGATCCGAAAATGGCCTCGTCTACCACGATGAATTTGACCATTCAGCTCAAAGAAGATGGCGACGGCAGTCTCATTGTGGTCGATGCCCAAGTGGATGTGCGGGGGAAAGCGGCATCCCTGGGCTGGGGCATGATCCAACCCAAAGCGAAGAGCTTGATGAAAGATTTTGCCAAGAATCTGAAAGGGCTCGTCACGGAGCCGACAACGTAAAGAAACGAGCCGTAAAGGGAGGGATGATCGGTGCAATTTGTGCAGCCACAAACGGTGGATGAGGTTTTAGAATGGCAATCACGACTTGGCCCCAACAGCAAATTGATGGCGGGTGGCCAGTCACTTTTGGCCATGATGCGACAGAAGGTCATCGAACCCGAGGCGATTATCAGTTTAAAACACGTCAAGGACTTGCACCGGGTAGCACTCCAAGAGGATGGCTCGTTATTTATTGGCAGCATGCTGACCCATCATCAAATTGCGACACATCCTCTGATTGGACGCCATGCTCCGTTATTAGCTGAGACGGCAAGAAAAGTCGCATCGGTACAAATTCGCAATCTTGGAACATGGGGCGGCAATATTGCCCACGGGGAACCCGGTGCAGACCCGCCTGCGGCGCTCATGGTGTCTTCCGCTCAAGTTGAATTGATGGGAGAAGGAGGAAGATCCCGGCTCGTGGCGATAAAAGACTTCTTTCTCGATTACCTCACCACCGATATTCGGGAAGGGGAACTGATTACGGGCTTTATTATTCCGCCCACGCCTCCTGGCACTTTCAGTGCTTACGATAAATATACGTTACGCGATGATGGGGATTTAGCGATTGTCGGCATGGCAATGCGGCTTCAGATGACACCCGCCCATCAGATTGCGGATTTAGAGATTGCCTTAAGTGGGGTATCGGTGGTGCCCATTCAAATCCCCAGGATTTCAGAGCGCGTGTTAGGCCAAACTCTGACGGATCCCGTCATCAAGGATATTGCGGAATATGTGAAAAATGCCTGTGATCCGCTTTCCGATGTTGAGGTTTCCAGTGAATACCGGCGGTGGGTCATTGAAGCGCTGATTACAAAGCAATTGTCATCGTTTTCTGAGGCTTCAAGCCTGTGAGGGTTTGCTTTTATCCAGGACCATGCTCCGTATCAAAGTGCTATCCCCTCTTGCGAAAAGGAGTTTATGCTGATGACTTTAATCTCCAGTGTTTCCTCAGGTTCCCGATGGAAAGAAACCCAGCAAGTGTTTGAAGCCATTGAACAGTCGTGGCAACAAGGACACGCCACGGTTTTGGCTACTATTCTTCGGGTGCAGGGTTCAGCCTACCAAAGACCCGGGGCCAAAATGATGATGGACCAAACAGGCAAGATGGTCGGTACGTTAAGTGGCGGTTGCCTGGAAGGTGATTTATGGCAGTGGTCCAGGGAGGTGATGACCTCTAAGAAGCCGAAGATGGTCGTTTACGATTTAGCGAATGATGACCCATGGGGGCTTGGCGTGGGGTGCAAAGGGGTGATTGAGGTGTTGCTGGTGCCAGTCGACGCCAATGCCTTTTGGCAAGATATTCTCGCGGCTGTTCATGATCATCAGCCCTTTGCCCTGGTTTATGAAAAAACCCGGATGAATCTGTCGGCGGTATCAAACACGCATGTTTTTGGCCATCCTCTTTCTGCAGAGATTATCGAGCAGGCACGAGCTGCCCTGAAAGATCCTAAGGTTTATTCCCTAGCTGAAGCGTCAGGAGAATACATTATTGATCCTTTAGGTCAGGAAGCATCCCTAGTGATTTGTGGTGCTGGCTATGATGCAAGGTGTGTGGCCGAATTAGCAGACCAGGTGGGTTTTGAGATCACGGTTTTAGACCCTAAATCGCAGTGGAACACCAAGACCATCGATTCTTTGACGCGGCTTGTGAAGCGTCCGCGAGAATTACTGGGGCACATGAAAGATTGGCAATTTTGGTTGATCATGAATCACCATCAGGCTCTCGATGAAGAGGCCTTGCAGCTGGCTTTACACTCTCATCCCCAATTTGTTGGGGTATTAGGACCCTATGACCGAACATGCGAGATGTTAGCGCATATTGGACACACCTTTTTGGATGGACCCCTTTATGCGCCAGTCGGCCTTGATTTGGGCGCCGAGACACCTAAAGAAGTGGCGGTCAGCATTGTGAGCCAACTCATGATGACGCGCACGCATAGTAATGGCTTGCCGTTGTCCGGACGGAAGAAAATTCACGGGTGCGGTGACCCTCTCCTTCCCCCGGCGTTTCCAGGTGTAGCAGATAACAAGCATGTTTGAGATCCGCATAATGGAAGGAGAACAATCTTTCGTCTACGGCTTGGAAGCTTGAGTGCTACACTTAACGCAGACGCCGCGGATGACCACATCGATGTGGTCGATGGAAGCCGCAGGAGAATGGCCTTGAATCGTGAGCGAGCTGATACCGCTAATTTCAATATCAGACCATTCATGGCACACGGTGCAAAAAAAGTGATGATGGGGTTTTAAACGGAGACCATATAAGGCAATCCCATCTTGCGTCGCTAATTCTTCACAAATGCCGGCATTGACCAGCTCGTTCAGGACTTTATAGGTGGTACCCCGGGCAAGACCCGGCATTTGTCCAAGAAGCCGGTCCCGGATTTGATCGGCACTCCAGTGATATCCCGGATCGTTCAAAAAGATTTGTAAAATCCCTTGACGTTGTGGCGTGACCCGTAAACCCCGATCACGAAGCAACGATTCTGCCGTGATGATTTCTTTCATGGGCCTCACCTTCTTTCATCGTGACCAACATCAGAGTTTTCGCTGGGGAGATACGGTAAGAAAATGGCGAAGGTATTAAAGAAGACCCGGTGTCAGCCGTCTTTAATACCCTCATGTACAATCTCCGGTCATTTTGGCCACATTCTCGCTTTCCGGTAAAAATGCTTAGCCCTACCTTATCATTGTTATGATAGCACACTTTGGCTCTTTTCATACCAGGACCCAAGTCTTTGGCATCGGCTAACGGACTCGGGCCATCTTTTGCGTGTTCGGCAATAACCGTGAAATGATATGATTAAAAACACAGGAATATTGCGGACTCTTACAACCTCATTGTCCGGGAGTGATCGGGGTGGAACCGTTTGAACCAGAAGACTTTTGGCGAGCTATCATTCTCTATGGTTTAAATACCGCCACATATAAAATTGCGTTAGCCCAGTGCCTGATTAGCTACGGCGAGGGTCACCAAACCGATATCCCCTTGGACGTGTTGGCGCGAGATTTCTTTGTTCTCTATCGAAAACGGCTAGAAGCGGACCGTCCTCAATTGGTATTGCCCGATCGACTGACGGTCATGGAACGGATTGTTCGACTCGAACGATTAGGAAAAATTAACGAGGCCCAGGCAATCGAACGTGTTGCCCGGGAAGCTTTCGGAGATGTTTTGCCCCGGTTTCACACGGTGTCTGATAAAGCATTACCCATCTCGTTCTATCATTTTGATGGGCGTACCTTGCATTTAACAGACGAATTGTTTGAGCTCTTTGGTAATGGGCCGAAACGTGAACATTTAAAAGACGAAACGGGATCGCGTTGGGATCTTCTCGAGGCGGCGTTTAGCCTACGCCGGGAACGTTGGAGCTTAACTAATGAGGGTTTTTCATAACTCAAAACCCGCGACTCCCAAGGGGTCTGTAGCCTGAGAGAAAATATTTCCCCCTGAATCGGACGCAAAAAGGAGTTCCTACCATCCCTGGCGAAGTTTTAGTTACCCAACCAAACAAGCCAAGAGGAGGAACTCACCATGTACTCTATTCGCCAAGCATCGTTCTTTTCCCTGCAGGATTGGATAAAAGATACCGAATGGGATGACCAGTTGCAGCGAATTTTAGATCAGGTACCCCTCAGCCCCGCATTGGCGGCATTACCACCACCGGCCCGCACGGGCCGCCCGGAACAGCATGATCGACCGACCATGATCCGCGCTTATATAGCGAAAGCGGTGGAGCAAATTCCCACCACCGAAGCCTTACGGGCTCGCCTGCGCCGCGATCCCGTGTTCCGCTGGATTGTCGGCTATCGCGGGAAATCCGATGTCCCCTCGGCGGCGACCTTCTCGCGTCTGTTTAACCAATTGAGTCGCTGTACGAGCCTTCAAGTCATCCATGCCCAACTCGTTGAGACGGCACGGGAACGCCATCTCGTACCGGATGACGTGGCGGCGTATGATGCGTCCGACATCCCCGCCTATGAGAAAACGCGTCGGCATGCCGACGCGCAAGATCTCGAGCGGGCTAGTTGGGGGATGAAGACCGGGCCCAAGGGCCAGAAATATCGGTGGTTCGGCTACAAGTTGCATCTGTCGGTGGCGGCCGGGAGCCTCTTTCCGTTGGCTGCGCTGACCACGACAGCCATGGTGCATGACGTGAACATGGCCCGACCGCTGGTCCAGATCACCACCGACCGGAACATGGGGCAGCAGGTGGCGATTTTCGATGCCGGGTACGATCAGGCGACCCTGTATCAGGATCTCCATGCGCAAGGACTGATTCCCATTATCCCGCTCAATCGCCACGGGGGTGAGGCACCCGAGGGTCGCAACACCCTGGGGCGTCCAACCTGTTCCATGGGTTACCCGCTGACGTTAGCGGGCTATGATGCGACCACGGAGACCCAAAAGTTTCGATGTCCCCATGCGACAGGACATGTCGAGTGTCCCATGGGCATGGCATGGTGTTCCCCCTCGAACTATGGCTATGTCCAGAAAATGGCGATTGCTGACAATCCCCGCGAAGTGGGGCGCATCGTGCGCGGAACGGCGACATGGGATGCCCTCTATAACTTGCGGACGAGCGTGGAACGGGCCTTCAGCTACCTGAAGGAACAACTGAATCTCCGCACCGTCCGCGTGCGCGGACGACGAAAGGTGCATACCCATCATCTCTTCGCAGTCATTGCCTTGGCCGCGACGGTGCTGGCTTCCACCGTTTCATAGCATTCCGCTCCTATCACGCCTCGGCGGTGAGGCGAGCGATCCGGGGTCGTTCGCCGGGCATCGTATTGCCATGGCGCGAGAATCATCCTTTCCGAACCCGTGTCAGAACGTTGAGAAGGGTGTCATCATTGGAAGGGACAGTTATCCACAGTCGTGCTTCGTCGAGTTATGAAAAATCCTCTAATGATATCCGGCAATTTTACCTGGAAAAGGGATATGCGCGAACGGATATTACGCATACGCGCCCCGTTCTCAATGGGTATCAGCACGGACGATGCTTTTATTGCGGTGATGTCATGGACAATGATGAAGTGCACGTGGATCATGTTATTCCCCGTCAACTTGTTCAACATGATGAACTGTGGAATCTCGTGTTAGCGCACCGTTTCTGTAACTTGCAAAAAAATGATGCCTTACCTGATGCCGTCTATATCGAGAAACTGATTGCCCGTAATGAGCATTTTATTGCCAGTAATCATCCCATCAAACAAACCCTCATTCGCGAACTCGGCGCGAGTCCTGAGGCGCGGCGCAAGGCTGTTTTACGGGTTTACCATGATGCTGAACTCGTGATTGGCGTGACATGGCAAGGCATTCGCGGCTACCGCCCTGACACGGATCCGTTGCTGCATAAATTTAATCAGTTATGGAAAACGATCCCTCACTCATCACGATAACGAGAGATACACTAGATCTAATGTGATTGAGGGAAATCAATGCGAACCCCTGTTTACCGTGTCGGATCTCCTCATCGTGGCCCAGACGATTTTAGATTCTTAGAAGGATGAGGGCATGACCACATAGGCACCACCAAGAAACAATAGAACGGAAACATTGCTCGGTTTTTTAAGACGGGAGAGGTGCACGATGAGAATTGCGGTGAGGGGTGCGGGATCTATCGGCACGATTGTCGGAGCCTATCTCAGTGCCCATGGCGTGGATGTCGAACTCATTACGCGTAATCAGGCCCAGGTTGATGCTTTAAACCAATTTGGGGCGAGAATCACAGAGGCTATCCGGACCGTACCTGTCCCGGCGTTACCACCCGATCACATGTCGGGAACCTACGATTTGGTTTTGTTATTGACGAAACAATTGCGGAATCGTGAGGTGTTAACACATCTTTTAGGATATCTGGGAGCACAAACCATCGTGTGCTCCTTGCAAAATGGTATTCCGGAGGCTGAGGTAGCAGCTATTGTTGGCCCCCAATGCGTTATCGGCGGGAGTATTGAATTTGGTGCCACAGGCACTAAGCCCGGTGTATCGCGTTTAACCACCTCCCTAGAGCATCTTCGCCAATATGCCTTTCAAATTGGCGAATGAAATGGTTAAATGACCGATAGGATTTACGTCGCTGCGCGTCTGGCGGCAGCTGGATAAAATGTTTCTCAAAGCGTATAATACTCCAAAAGAAGTGATGGCTCATGGCGCGCTATATCGTGATTGTTGAAAAAAGTGATGATGAATATTTTGCGTACGTCCCCGCATTACCAGGCTGTACGAGTTCCGGACAAACGCCGGGGCAAGCCCTCGACCACATCATCGAAGCCATTAGCCTCACACAATCCTATCTTACCGAACAGCATCTTCCAATTCCTGATCAGATCGAAACCATTGCGGAAGTCGAGGTGCATTAACACCAGGCCTCCGTTGCCCCGCATTACGGCCCATGAGCTATTGCAGAAACTCGAACGATTAGGCTTTGTGCGTGTGCGACAAACCGGTAGTCATCTTTTAATTCTCCATGAACGTTATGCGGTCATTCCATAGCTAACGGATCATCCCACCCGGTACAGTGAAACATATCCTCGACTTCACGGAAGTGTCCATCGACGACATCAACAATAGTTAAGCTATTCATCCTTCGCCCATCCCCTATGATCAGCTTTACCTCAAAAGAAAGCGAGGAAATTTGCGTTACGTAGACATTCTTGACGACTTATAGGGCCAAATTGATGCCAATGAGGACTCGCCTTGCTCAAAGGGAATGCCGGCTGCAACAAGCCTAATAAAATGACGAAGGATGGTGAGGATTAGGAAGTCCTCATTGGCATTCAGCAAAAACATCGTTTACGGAATTTTTTGGGTATTCGCATTCTGTGATTGTGAGATAGACAATGTCTACCACGTTTCGGCGTCGAAGGCAATCCATATCCGCATGACAAATCTCCTGAGATGCCTGACTCTCGTCCTGAGCATGTGGTTTGGCTTCTGTCTTGTCTTCGTCTTGTTCCCAACGCCTCCTGCCATATCCTCTCAAATCCCATCTTCCCTCATCCTTGAACCCCAAGACGGTGTCGCACTCTGGACACTCTCATCTTTCATGAGCCCGCCGGCATCGAGGGGCAAGGTATAATATCCGAGCATAATCGCCAGTTGTAGCGAATCAAACGCACTGATCCATCAGAGCTTTCAAAGTTTCCCGATACAGTCGCGCCAATTTCTTCTGGCCACCCGACGCGGGAGTCGAGAGTCGGGACCGGCGTAACTGGTCTATCCCATCCAGCATTGTTTAACGGGTATGGTAGCGTGCCTGGATGTGGATATCAATTCGCGGAAGGAATTGACACGGCAGGTGCGGCAATGGGTGCTATGGGATAGGCCGATTGATCTGTCTGGCCGCCTACGATGATAACCATATCGTACCGGTTGCGACTCATGTTGCGGCGGATTATGATGGAGGGGTCTTGCAAATCGATGGGGATGTATTCCATAGTCGACATCCATTTCCGCTATACTGACGAGGCACCCATCACATTTGGGCTACGGGTACGTGCTGCATAAATTTAATCAGTTATGGAAGACAATTCCTCACTCGTCACGCTAATGCGAGATACAATAGATGTAATATGATTGAGGGTAATCAGTGCGAAACCCTGTTTACCGTCTCGGATATCCTCATCGTGGCCTTAGAAGGATGAGGGCATGACCACATAGGCACCACCAAGAAACAATAGAACGGAAACATTGCTCGGTTTTTTAAGACGGGAGAGGTGCACGATGAGAATTGCGGTGATGGGTGCGGGATCTATCGGCACGATTGTCGGAGCCTATCTCAGTGCCCATGGCTTGGATGTCGAACTCATTACGCGTAATCAGGCCCATGTTGATGCCTTAAACCAATTTGGGGCGAGAATCACAGGGGCTATCCAATGGACCGTACCTGTCCGCGCACTAACACCCGAACACATGTTGGGAACCTACGATTTGGTTTTGTTATTGACGAAACAATTGCAGAATCGTGAGGTGTTAACACATCTTTTAGGATATCTGGGACCGCACAGCATCGTGTGCTCCTTGCAAAATGGTATCCCCGAGGCTGAGGTAGCAGCTATTGTTGGCCCCCAACGCGTTATCGGCGGGAGTATTGAATTTGGTGCCACAGGCACTAAGCCCGGTGTATCGTGTTTAACCACCTCCTTAGAGCATCTTCGCCAGTATGCCTTTCAAATTGGTGAATTAAATGGTCAAATGACCGATAGGATTTACGTCGTTGCGTCAATTCTTGCTCACGTCGGAGGGACCCATATTTCTCAAAACCTGGTCGGCACTAAATGGTCCAAATTATGGCTGAATGCGACATTTGGCGGGTTATCTGCCGCTCTTGGTGCCACCTTTGGAGAGGTTATTGATGATGAGGTGGTGATTCGAAGTGCTGTCTTTCTCTCCCATGAAACTCTGAAAGTAGGGCATGCCTGTGGCGTGCAATTTGCACCACTATTTGGCTTCGACGTTGGATCGTGTGAAATTCACCAGATGAATGACGTCATCACATACAGGGACATGTTTCGGCGTGTGATAAGTCCAGGCCGGGCCGTCAAATCGAGCATATTACAAGATTTAGAAAAGAATCGGCCCACGGAAATTGCTTATATCAATGGTGTTGTCACGCGTCTTGGACAGGAACAAGGGATTCCAACGCCCTTCAATAACCTGGTGGTGAAACTGGTAAGGCAGGCTGAAAAAACCCACAGCCTGCCAAGTTTCGATTATCTTCCCTACTTTGATGACTTACTGGCTGATGCATCCTTCTAGTTAACCTCGTCAACGCTTTAACCCAAGATTATTCCCCAAATCTTGGCGGCGACTTAGACGTCTAAATGGGCCTCAATGAACCATAAATCCTTATCCAGTTGGCGCGATACTTCGGTGAATAAATCGGCCGTGTCGGCATCACCCCACTCGGCGGCCTTTTCGATATCATGACGAATTTCATTAGCGACCTGTCCAAGGCGTTCTTGAAGCAAACGAATGATCTGCGTGTCCTGCCGGATCGTCATAGGCCATGCGGGCAATGTACTCTTTTCGCTCACATCTTGTACCGTCATGCCAGCCGATCCGCCTAACGTTGCGGCCCGTTCGGCCATCATGTCTTGCGCGTTTAAAAGGTGGCTAGCGATGGAATCAAAAAGTTCATGGTAAGCGATAAAATGAGGACCCCGAACATTCCAGTGAGCGAGTTTGGTTTGCACAAAGAGATCGGTGAATAGTCCTACCCGCTGATTTAATAACGTGCTCACGTTGTCCCGAACCGTTGGTGATAAGTTAATGGTGGTGCTGTATAACTGTACCATATCTCATTCCCCCTTGGTAAACATGATATCAGATAGGATTAAGTATTACAAGATAATTATTTAATATTTTTAAGACGCGTCGTGTTAGGATATTAAGCCCCCTAAATACTAAAGGGCCTGCCCCTACGGTTATCGTCTTTCGTGTGAGTAGTTATTGGGGGAGCGAATGAGGACGTGAAGCACGCTTGCCCTGGGTAATTAAGGTGACCAGCTCGAACCGGTTCTTGACGGCGGTTTTGCGATAGATATTGCGTAAATGGGTTTTGAGTGTGTTGGGGGAAATATATAACTGCTCGGCAATTTGGGGATGGCTGAGTCCCGATAACAAGTAGTGACAAATGCGGAGTTCTTGGGGAGTCAGATGGACAGATAGCGATTCAGCCCACATTTCCAGGTCCTGTTCTGACAGTGAGGGCGGCATCTGAACCGTTGTCGTGTCAACTAATGTCTTGGGAGTTGGGGATTCTTGAGAAGGTTCAGGCACCAATTTTCGTGTCGAGCTTTTTCCAAAAACAAAATGAATGGTGGTGGGAATGATCATAAACAGGGCAATTCCGGAAATTTCTTCGATCGGAAATTGTCCAGAGGAATTGAGCCACCAAACCCCAATTTCTCGGCCCATCACAGCCAACAACACCGATACGCTCAAAATTAGGGGAATATATTGGCCATGCGTGCGCCGAAGCCGGATGAGTTCGGCTGTCCACCAAAAGATGATAAATTCCTTGGCCAGGCGAAAGAACGGGAAACTTAACCAAATCGCCGATTTGGCTTCAAGGAGCATAATAGCAACCCCAATGAGGGTGATGCTGAAATATAGTAAGAGGGCATCGAGAGGTTCTGATACCAGCGGCAAAATGAGTAAGGTTACCAGAATAATGAGGGCACTGAGTCCGTAGACATGAGCCTGGCTTGTCCAGATAGAATGGTTCAAAATCTCGGAAAAAGCTTGAGAAATGATTAACACGACCCCAACAACCACAAAGGGAACAACGTGCATGGGCACCGGATTTTCTCGGGATGTGCTCGCCTCATCAACAGGTGCGACCATGGTGGGATGATAGAGGGCAGTTACCGCCACGGACAGGATGAATGGTAGCCACAGCATATGGGTCAGTTGCCAAAGGGCGGCTTCAGGCAGGCTCAATGCACGGCCAAATAGCGCGGCAAATGCCCATGTTGCAGCCAAGACTCCCATATGCCCATCAGCGCGAACGAGCAGCTGGTCAAACCATTGGCTAATGATGGGAACGGACAGAATTCCTAAAAGAAGCTGCCACCATAAATGTTGAGCTTGCCAAAAGCCACCCACAAGAAAGAGATTCCAGATGATCAAATAACCCCGAGATCCGAAAAACCGTGTAATAGGGGACAAAAGACGGTGACGGTAGAGGAATAAGAAGGCTGCGGTGATGGCGAAGGGAATTCCGGCGTATAAGGAAGGGGCCGAAATTTTGGTGAAAGCTGTGATAGTTCCGCTTAACCAGGCCGTCAATGCACAAGAATAGAACATAAAACGGCGGTGATTTTGCCACAATGGCTTCCAATACATCGCGAGAGATCCCAAAGAGGTTGTCACGATGTACCATCCTTTCTGACCCTACATTTTTACCTTTTCCTACGATTAAGTGCTAGGATTGTTCATTCATATTGCCATAATCAGGAATTGTTGGTTATCCGTCGTGTGCCCTATCTTGAGATATGCTTGCGCCCTTGGCTCGTAAGACCTATATCCAGATAGGTCGTACAGATGGAGCAAACCCTCTAGGGTTTCTGAGGGCATGGTGAGCCAGGAGTATAGATTCCTTAGAAATTCATATCGAGGCCTTAAAACGGCGTCTTGTGGAAAAGCCAAGACCGTTAACAATCAGGCACTTAACTGGTATTGAATGCGGATAACTAAGTCACGGCTACTTCCGACTGGGATAGCTATCCATTTTTGATGGTGGCGATCAATGCGTACCGTATTCGCATAATCCGTGCTATGGATACTGACCAGTTCATTAATGGCCGTGGGATTGATTAATTGCAGATGGGCCGTAAACGGGTAGGAGTTTTTACGCAAAGTCACCACAATGGTCCCATTACGGGTGGTCATGACGTGGACCATTTGAGGACTTTTCACGAATAAATTAATAGTTCCGGGTTCAAAGAAGGGATGCAAAGACGATCGCCAACTCGGTAACGTCCCCATTATCACGCTCATAATCAGAAGAGTACCGATGAGTACTTTTAACATTAAAGGACTTGTACTGGATGAACGGCGTCTTTTCGAGCGAAATTCGGTCAGAGGGAAATTTTTCATTTTATGTCATCGCCTCCTTATCATCAAATGATTGAGGTTTAACCTCTCACCCTAATTTCCAGCCTTTCTAAGATGACGGTATAGTGGCTGAATGACTTGGCATGGTGAGTACTGGGGGAGGTAATGAAGACGATGAAGACGATGAGCCTGGGGGATCAGACGGCGTAACCGATGAGGACCCTGGTGCCGAAGAGGCTCCCGATTTTGATGGGGTGGAAGACGAGGAGTGGGAACTTGTCGTTGTCGATGGCGAGTGTCCTGGGGTCTTTTTTGATGGACCCGGTGAGGGCGAATCATTAGACGATGATGAGGGCGGCGGTGTTGATGCCGATGACGTCGAGGAAGAAGACGATGGGGCCGATGTAGACGAAGACGACGAAGAAGAGGATTGGCTAGACGTCTTGGATGGTGGCGAAGGTAAGGGGACTGTCAAGATATCGGTCGTTTGCTCGCTAAATCCTCCTAAATAGACGGTGATTGCGGCCTGATATCGCCCCGGAATGAGATTTGCTGGCGCAGTGAGTGACAGGGTGTCGACCACGCCTGGTCCCAAGGTCAGAGGGATGTTCCAATGCATGGGCTGAAACGAGGGAGCAGGCGCCTTGGCCACGGCACCTTTAGGAGAATCTTTCGGAGACTTTCCGTGGGAATGGGTCTTCGGTTGGTGAAAAGCTGTGGATAACATAAGGGAGATATCCACAGTGCATGCGAGGACGCGACTGGTGTGATTGGCTAAGCTGCCATATACGATAAGGCCATGGGGCGAAATGGGCCCACTGTGGCCACTGAGCGGTAGGGCTGTGGGCATTGAGAGCGCCTGAAAATCAAAACTTGGTGTCGATGCTTGTGCCGTAAATGAGGCATAAGTGCTGATGAGGGGCAGTGCAACGCAGGTTGCCGCAGTCAGTAGGCCTAGAGTTCCGAGTGCCGTTCCCCATTTCATGACTTAATTTCCTTTCGCGCGGGACGAATGACCTTGGTTAAGACGACATAAATGGCGACGAATCCGGCGACCATTTCGGCAAGCCACAGCCAGCGGGTTTTAATGAAGACAATCACATAGCCCAAGAGAGGAATGGCAAAATGATACACGCCGACGATGTTCGATTCGGGGGTGAGGAAGGCATCGGGATATTTATTCGCTTCCCCTTTGGTTTTGATGAAAACCTTATGATTTTTGTGGACGATGCCCACAATTTGGTGAGTTAAGAGCACACCTTGCTGAACCGGATTGGCGAAGGTCACAATTTCTCCAGGTTTTAAAGGCATTTGGGAGGTAAACCGGGTATCGACGATCAAAGATCCGGTATTAAAGGCAGGAGCCATACTGCCTGAGCGCACAATATAAGTGATGGGGAATGATTTGACTCCCATGTCTCCCAGATCAAGAACAAGAAAGAAGGCAAATATCATCAAAAACACCCCAACAAGGGACCAGGTTCCTAACTTACGCCACCGCCTATGTCTATTCGATAATTTTTGTCGGGGTCCTAATTTCGATGGATCAAGAGCTTGCATATTCCTGCCTCCTTTAAATTTACAAGTATGCCGATTTGAGTGTTGACTCAATGATTTCTTGGAACTAAATGGTGTAGCAAACATCAATGGTGAGAAATCTTTATATCACAGCAAATGCAAAGGTTTATGCATGAGGCTATAAACCAGAAAAAGTAGGGCGAGGAGAATCCACGTGCTCCACACAATACCGGTTACTGGCGTAATGATGCCTTGATCGAAATGTCTCACTTCCCGGTACATCTCATAGCCCCAAATAATGGGTAAGATCCCGGTGATTATGAGCACTTCAGGTCGTTTGACGACAAGTTGGCGTGTGAGAATTAGCCACATGCCCCAATAACCCGCTACGAAACCGATTTTGAGGGCGGTGCGGGACCGGTGCCACCCAAGCCAGGATGAGAATGAAATACGTTTAGTGCATTTGGTTGGCATGGTCCCTTGCCCCTTTAGCCCTTGTTTCTTGATAAGCCACCCAGTACAATAGCCATAGAGAGGAAGAAATTCTCAGCCATCCTATTTACTCCCAAAAATAGGATGGTTTTTTATGCCTGAGGCGGCGGATTGTTGGTACCTGCTGGCGGATTGGGTTGTGAAGAACCTGGATTGATGAGCTGATCGCCCGGAGCTAGAGAGGTGTTGTCCGCCTGTTCTGCCGAAGCTGTGATAGTGAAAGCACCTTGGGCTCCTTGATAGCCGTTGCCCACTCCATAGGGAAGATGAACATTGACCATCACGGTGATGGACTTACCGGGTGCTAAGACGACGTAGTCGCTAGAGGTTAGGGGAGTTTCGGGTCCTGGCCCAGCAAGATTGTATGTGACGTCAGCAGGCGTTGAGCCACTAAATAATGCCCCGGACATCCCGCTAGAACTAATCGTAAACAGTTCCGTCAGACTTCCGTTATTTGTCACAGTCAAAGGAGCAGACCAGGTATCTCCAGGAGCCATGTTCGCGGGACTGTCAATGTTCATATTGATGCTATTTGGACCCATGGCGTGCTCACTTTCCATGTATTTTAAAGCGCCTTGACTGACGGTAATTTTTACTGTGCCTGCCGTAAAGCTTTGTGAGGTGCTCGTAGAGGTTGAGGTAAACTGTGCAAAACTGGAGGCGCCCATCGCAGCGAGCATGGCGGCGATTGCGGCACCTGCACCAATCAATTTGGTCTTGGCTGTCATCTTTACAACTCCTTCTTTCTTATGAGATCAGGATGGAAAGCTCCGGCTAGAGGAGCCCTTTGTGCGAGTAATCCCAAGGAATCAGGCAACAGGATTATGTTCGCATGCTTAAAGGTAGAGGAGAAATTGGGATAGGACTATCACCGCGAACGGTGAATTTTGTGGCAAACACCTCATTCACCCTTAGGGGTGAGATAGAAGGAGAGTACACGAATATCAGGGAATCACCAAACCAAGAGATTTGTTTGGACCCGGTTATCATACGCAGAATGAGAAAATACCCCAAACCAAAAACATCTCTAAGCCCCTTAAGATCTTTGGGGTTAGAGATGTGAATCATCATTTAGAGATCAGCAGGATTGTTCTTAATGATCTTTGTGGTGGGCCTCTTTTTTCGCAGCATCTTTATGGTCTTGATGATGGGAATCTTTTTCCACATTTAAATGGGCCTCAATTTTACTGGCCATAAAGGCCTTTGTTCCCGGTTTGACTTCCGCAGTAATCCGCAATTGATGTTTTTGTAAGGCGGTCATAATAGCACTGACCGATCCTTGCGCTTCTAATGAGATGCGCGTTGATCCTGTTAGATCGATGGTCACTAATTTGCCTGAAGATGTTTTGACAGTAATTTCTGATCCCGTAAAGCTACCCGATTCAAAAACTCCGTGAATCGTTTCCATATGCTTAGGATGATCTTTCTGATCGTGATGTTTTTGTGCAAAAGCGGCTCCGGATAAGGCGAGCACACTGACCATGGCTCCTGCTGTCATGACTCCCAGTGATTTTTTCACCAATAAACCCTCCTCACGTTCCCGTCACGTATTTTTAGGCCTTGGTAACAAGGGATTAAATTCGACACCTGGGTGGGGTTTCCTGTTTTTGTTGTTCAGATTTTGCGGGAAGAAGACCGTAGGGATATCAAGAATGGGAAATACGTCCGACAATGTATGCTCTCGAACGCCTATATGGAGTGATAACTTCTACTACTATCTGGATTTCTCAGGAATGTTATCCACAGAATTTCTTAGCACAAGAATTAATTGTCGGATAAAAGGATTTTTGGTCGAATGAGCGAATAACATTTTGTAGTACTGGATGTCGAAATTTGTGGAGGACATATCATGAGTGCTTGTGCCCGCGAAGCATTGAACCATGCCTTAACGACGCATAAGGTTCGTTCCGTTTTTCAGCCCATATGGAATGTGGATGGCCAGTGGTTAGGGTTTGAGGCCCTCACACGATTTTGGAATGGATGTCCTCCCGATCAAGTTTTTTCCGCCGTGACAGATGCAAAAGAGCTTGAGGCATTGGATGCCATTGCCATTACGCAAGCGATTGAGCGTGCCAGCCGCCTACCGGGTAAATTATTCGTTAACATCAGCGCGTTATCTACAGCTCAAATTCCTCTATGGAGCCGGTATACTGAAAATGAGCGGATTATCTGGGAAATCACCGAAACGCATCCTCTTACCGAAGACGGGATAAAGGCCATCTCGTGGCTCAAAGAGCATGGACATGTGTTAGCCCTTGATGATGCCGGCATACAGTTTTCGACCAAACAGCGCTTAGAAGCTCTACGACCGCAAATTGTTAAACTTAGTTTGTCTATTGTCCATGAATGGGCTAATGGCTTACCTGATAGCTTAAGACAGTGGGTCAAGTGGGCGAAACTGCATGGCGCCTTGATTATTGCTGAAGGGATTGAAGCCCGCGAATGGATACACAAACTCCAAGATGAGGGTGTCCATGCGGTGCAGGGCTTTGCGCTCGGGCGTCCGGAAGAGGCCGAAACGTGGGAACAACACGATTTCACGACGTTGACCTTGCCCCGTTTCTCCTGACATGCCGCCTGGCATGCTTATGGTGCCGGAGATGATGGCATAGAGTAGATGTGCCACCAAGGGCGACGTTCTTGCTTATGCCGTTTAGCAATATAAAGGGCTTCATCAGCGTGAGAAATGAGGCGTTCAGGCTCGGCATGACCTGCGTCGAGGGGATAGAGGGTTAATCCTAGGCTTCCTTTAAGGGGAAAGGGAGAGGGCAAAGGAGGGACTTGGACAGGGGAGAGCACAGTTAACTTAAAGCGATTGAGACGGTGACGGAGCTCCGCATAGGAATGGATGTCGCTCAACACGATGAGAAATTCATCCGAGAAATTCATCCCCACCCCAGCGCGCTACGAGATCGGTTGGACGCAGACTTTTTTGCAGGCGTTGTCCCAATATGCGCAAGACAGCGTCGCCTGCGGCATGTCCCCAGGTGTCGTTAATGGTTTTAAAATTGTCCAAATCGAGTAAGGCAATGCCGACCCATTTTGTGTCTGAAGCCGTGGCTAATAACGCTGGCAACTGATCATAAACCGCGGAGCGGTTGAATAATTGCGTGAGGGTATCGTGCTGCGCTAACCATTGATGATGTTGTTTTTCTTGTTGGATCTTGCGGGTATTATCCCATGCATCCAAACTTAGGGTGATAAGGCGGCCGATATGCACAATGAGGTCCACCACGGTTTCGTTGAACACATGCGGTTTTGAGGTGGTTAAGGACAATACCGCATAGCGCTCATTGCCGCGGTCAATCGGTACGGCGGCACCGGCGGCCCAGCCTTGGGCCTTTAAAAAGGCATGCCAGTCATCGGTTCCCGGCAACTGGTGATGGTGCTGATGAAGTTGGATGGTGCCCTGCTTCCACACCTTGGCTATTAACGGTCCATCATCATAAATACTGACAGGGTAATGCGATAATTGTTCAGTTCCCCAGCCGGCTGCGGCGACCAGTTGAAAGGTTCCTGAGGCATCAGGGCGGGCAATCCAAGCCGCCAAGAAAAGACCACTCGAAATCAGGTGATCACACACGGCTTGCAAGAGAGCCAGGTCGCTGCGCGGGCGAAATAGGGCCTGGACCGCGTTTAGCAAGGCATGATACAGGCGTTCAGCTGGTAACGTAGCTTCAGCAGGCACTGCGGTTTTAATTGTCGATGTCATGACCGTATGGATTTTATGGGCAATTTGTTGCCATAGGTCTTTTTGCGGTTGTTGCATAAAGTAGCGCGGGATCGGGCTAAAAAAAATACAAATCGTATAGGTATCTCTTGATCCTGTGGACTCGGTATGCAAGGGAAGAACAAAAGCAGATTGCCACCAGTGCGGAGAAACCGGCGTGTGGCGTGTATGGCACGCTCGGTTTTCTTTGTCACAAGCAATACCCCGGCCAATGATCCATTGTCCTTGACTACGCAAGTGTTGCAACCATTTTCGAAGATCGTCTGGTGATATCTCTTTGATACCCATAAGGTGTTGGGTAATGAGCTGATCGTCTGTTTCAGACCATGATCCGATCCAAATTCCAGTTACGGCTTGAGACTGGGTGAATAAGGCTAAGACTTCAGGTAATCCCATGGAAGCCTCATGCCGCTCCAATAAAGCGGTTACGTCCATGAGAATTTTCCATTCATGGTCCCGTCTTTTGGATAGTTCGGCATACTGAAATGATAAATCTTCCATGATAACCGGAAGAGATTGCAGAGCGTTCTCTTTGGTGTCCACTAAAGACTCTGGGGATTTAGCAAGCCACTGCGCTAAGTGCGATGAAGCCTGCGATAGACACCATAAGGGAAGTCCCATGCGCTCATAACGCAAGGCCAATTGTTTTGCCCGCATCATCCGGGTTTTCAGAGTAGAATTTTGCACAACAGCTTCTACATACCGCTCATGAATGTGCAACAGGTCGATTTTTTGGGCTTCACTTGCCCGGTTCCACAAGCTTTGGACTGCACGATGCTCTCGCAAATGGCCGTAGAAGTCTAAAACGAACTGCCGAATAGCGTCATCTGCGGACCCATGTGCCTTGTCCGTCATGCGTAGTGTTTTTGGTGATAGGACGCGATCAGTTTTCATAGCGCTTATTATACTGCTTGTGGGCTGTTTCCTAATACCATATCCACTGAGTTTGATTTATGGGCAAATTTCGGTTCCGGTGACGAAAGTCATCACAAGTTATGACCTTTGATTCTCGCTGAGTTTTTGCCTTTCCGTCATGATCGGATCAAATACTTCACTTTGGTGGGCAGCAAGGGAGGCTTATCTCGCTCATGAACGTGATTGAGATGACCGGTGTGGTGAAACAATACGGGTCTGTACTAGCCTTAGATCATGTCTCGATGTCTATTCCCCGCGGTCAAATTGTGGCGATTTTAGGGCCCAATGGCGCGGGGAAAACCACCTTGCTAGAAATTTTAGAGGGATTACAGCGAGCTGATGCGGGTGAGATTCATGTATTGGACACAGATATTCGAAAAAACACCCGCGATGTAAAGAACCGCATCGGGATCAGTTTACAGAATACGTCGTTTTTTGATCGGCTTTCCGTTGAGGAAACACTGCACTTGTTTGGAGCGTTTTTCTCCTATCACCGGTCTGTGGAGGGTTTGTTAAAACACGTCGGATTGTTTGAAAAGCGGCATCAACGGATTTCCCAACTTTCCGGTGGACAACAGCAGCGGGTTGCCTTGGCGTTAGCGTTGATTAATGATCCCGAACTGGTCTTTTTAGATGAGCCCACTACAGGTCTTGATCCGGCGGCACGCCGCGATATTTGGACACTAGTGGAATCTATGCGCCAAGAGGGGCGGACCGTGCTCTTAACCACCCATTACATGGAGGAAGCCGCTTATTTGGCCGATACGGTGGTGATTATGGATCATGGCAAGATTTTGGTACAAGGGACGGTTGATCAATTGTTGCGCGATTATGCGCCGGAACAAACCGTGGTGTTAGAAGGCGAGGGGCTCGATTATTTAATGCAAGCACCCTGGAACTTTCACCACGATCATGATCAACTTATCGCGCATGTTGTGAATGCGGCTGACCAGATGGGGACTTTACTTGACCTGATTCGAAGGCAGGGTGGCGTGATTCACCGCCTCAGTATTCGTGAAGCGACACTTGAGGATGTGTTTTTGCGGCTGACGGGGAGGCGACTTGCGGTATGAAAGCCTATGGAGCGTTAGTGTGGGCGAATACGATGATGTTACTTAGGGCCCGAGATGCATTGTTTTGGACGTTTGCATTTCCCATCGTGTTTATGGTGTTAATTGGCACAGCTTTTGGTCAAAATCCTAGTTTTTCTGCACATATCGGTATTGAAGGGCAGGGCATGGCCCGTGGGGCTTTGATTTCTGCTTTGCATCATGTGCCAGGAATGAAAGTAAGCCTAATGACCTCAGGTCTCGCGGCGTTAAAATCGGGACAAATCGCTTTATTGGTGGAGATTTCACGACGCCATCTCACCTTGGTGACTACCAATGATCCGACTTCGCAAACGGCGTTATCCGTTTTGCAAGGCGTGATTACGACGATGAATCTTAAGGCTCTACACGCTCCTATCATGTTTCACACGACGATTCGTCACATCCACGTCCACGGGACGTCCTATATCGACTTTTTAGCGCCGGGTATTTTAGGGATGACGTTAATGAATACCGGCCTGTTTTCCGGTACCAGCCTCATTACCTACCGAAGCCAAGGGATATTGCGGCGGATTCGCGGTACCCCCTTGCCTACCTCAACCTTTATTGCGGCGAGGATGACCACCCAGATGATCATGGCTCTGGCGCAAGCGTTTTTGATTCTGAGTGTGGCCGAAGGGTTATATCACTTTAAGCCAGCAGGCCATCTCTTGGCCATGATTCCCTTTCTAATTTTAGGTGAGTTGGCGTTTATGACGGTGGGTTTCTTGATTGCCGGGGTTGCCAATACCATGGAGCTGGCTACAGCATTGACGAATATCATTAGCTTGCCGATGATGTTCTTAGCGGGAGTCTTTTATCCGGTAAGCCAATTGCCGTCCTTTGTGCGGCCCCTGGCTAATGTGTTACCCCTAAGATTTTTAACGAGTGGCTTACGGGGGGTTGTGGTTCACGGGACGTCTTTGAGTCATTTAGGGAGTGATCTGATGGCACTGGCCTTAACAGGATTATTAGCAGGGGCTTTGGCGGTGAAGTTCTTCCGGTGGGAAACGCCACATGTTTAGAGGCAATTTGACCGTCTTGCGGATTATGCGCTTAGCCATCTTATTATTACCGTTGTCTGCGTCATTAATCATGGGTCAGCCCCATTTTTGGCCCTTTGGCGTTGTGGACCTGGTGTTTAGTGTGGCCATGGCGATGGCACCCTTTCTTAACATTTGGGATCACGAACCTTATACGAGCTGGTGGTTAATCATCGAAGTGATTATGGGTTCGTTCGTCTCCTATAATCTGCAAGGAGCTGGCGTATTTGCCCCGTTTGTCATCTCCAGTGATCTGGGCTTTAGTGTTTGGCCCAATAAGGTGTTGGGCATTGTGGATACGTATCTGGGCATTGCCGCTACCTATAGTGCTGTGGGTTCACCCAGCCGCGATGCTCTCATGATTGATACGGTCTTTGGTCTTGTGTTTATTTTGGCCATGTGGAGCAATAGCCAAAGCACGCGTCAGACGCGTGCTTTGCACAAAGCCTATACGGCCTTACAACGTGCCAGGGAGCAAGAAAAGGAACTCATTAAATTACAAGAACGCGAACGCATTGCGCAAAACTTGCACGATGTCTTGGGCCATTCTTTGACCCTTATCGTACTCAAAGCCGAATTAATCCGGGAACATTTGACTCCTCTTCCGCACGTGATGGGTGAAAGCAGAGGAATTTATCCCGAGGGTCTCGATGGCACCTGCGTGTAAATCGTGTCTGTGAAACCCAAGGCGGCCAAAATGGCCGCTACCGGCTGGGTGTGAACCGCCGGGACAAAGAGTTGACGGGTCTGAGCATCGAGGGGCATGACAATGAGTCCACGCAGATGATGTAACACTTCCTGCCCGGTGGGCCGCGCCAATAGACCACGGGTTGGCGTGGGAAGGGGCGGGGCCTGCCGAGCCCGGCGTTCGATGAGGCTGAGCACCAATGCGGCGAGCAAGAGCACATAGCCTAAGGCCTCGACCCGTTCCGGCTTTTGCACATAGAGCGCATCCACAAAGGTCGGATCTTTTAAAAAGCGAAAGCGTTGTTCAATGACCGTCTGCCCTTTGTATTCTTCGAGCAATCGGCGGGCATCAAAAGGCGTGGAGGGCAGATTCGTGATGAGCACAAAGGTCGCTGCGCGGTCCTGTGCGGCCTGCACGCGTTGCGCATCGACCGCCCCGATGGTGGGACGGACCCGGTATACCGTGGTGGTGGCCGGATCGGGCGCATCGTGGCGAGGACGCCCGCGAGTCGCGCGTTGGGTGACTTGTGTTTCCGCGACGACCGTCGCTTCGACATGATGCCATTGCGCGGTAGCCTGCCAAGCGGCCACGGCCGCTTCGGCATCATGAGCACAGGCAAACACGGTCCCCGCGAGGCGAGTCGCTGCCCGGGTTAACTGATCATAGGCCCGGTCGATCTGGCGGGCGATGGTGTGAGCTTTTCGCTCAGCCAGATGATCGGAACGATAAACCACAAGGCGATAGGATCGACCCTCAATGTGGCCGGTCTGTTCTGCGGCCGCATAGGAAGTGGCATCGGTACGCTCCCCGATTTTGCCGAGGGGAACCCAGGCGTTGGCCGCCAAGGCGGCCGTTTTCGCCTCTTGCGCCGCCCGAAAGGTATCCGGACAACGCGAGAGAAAGCGGAGCGAACGATCAGCCATCGCCTTTAAGTTGGGGCCCGTGACGAGAGCGGAATCGGCCACATAGACGAGTTGTTGGAGTTGCTGGGGCGAAAAGTAATCGTCTAAGGCCGCAATCATCTCGGCATTGAGGGTTTTATCACTCAGATTCCCGTCTTGCACCGTGCCCACCACGGGAATGCCTTCCCGGGTCCCCAATAGCGTCAGAAGAATTTGGCGGAGATCGGGACGATGATCCTTGGAATGGCCATAGGTGGGATGCACTCCGCTTGCCGAGTCAGGGTCCGGATACGTGCCATAGACCGAGCGAGTCGTACTATCCCAGTGGACAAACACCGGATGATCGGGCGTCCACACGTGGTCGTGCACGAGGGCTCGCGTTGCGACGGCACTGAAAACGGTGGCACCGCCGGCCGCGGCGACTTTGTCCAAAGCGCGTCCGAGCGCGTCATCGGTAAAATCGGCCGCGGTGCGGCCGGATCCAAATAATAAGGGCACATCGGTCAACTGAAATTGCTCGTGAACGCGATACAGCGGTTGACGAGCGGTGAGCAAATTGACGATAAGCGCGAAAATCCGTTCACCGGGCGACAGATGGCAACGCTGCGCATCCCACGCCACGGTCTGATTCACGGCCTCGACTAATCCGATTTCCTCACAGAGGGCCCGGATGACCGGTCCGGCTCCCACAACGAGCGGTGTAGGCATTGGTGTGTTCATAAGAGATTACTTCGCCATGCAAGGCACTATCTCCTTTGCGATCAGCCCCAAAAAAATAATTTTTTGTTCTCACCACGTGCGGAAGGTAAGATTTGAAACGGACCCAATGGAATAAGGGCCAGGAAGAAACCGAGTCGTTATTAGGGATCGCCCGCCGTTCTTTGGATGAAGTGCGGCAGGTGGTTGAGACATTGCCAAGTTATACTCCTGTCTTCGATATGGTTAATGAACTGAAGCGGGCTAAGATTGAGACCACGTTAGATTGGAATCCCCCTGTGACAGCGAGTCCTCGACTTCAGGCGGATTGGGATTTGATTTTGCGAGAAGGGATTACAAATATTCTGCGTCATGCCCACGCCAGCACCGTTCGTATTCAACTCAGGGGCGATGATAACGGCTGGACATTGGTCATTGAAGATAATGGGAAAGGGTTCAGTCAAGCCCATGGGCACGGACTTCAAGGAATAAAAAGTCGGGCCGCAAAATGGAATGGAAAAGTGGATATTATAAGCTTTCCGGAGCAGGGCACATCCCTTGTGATCACAGGAGAATTTGTTGAGGTCTCAAAAGGAGCGTGCGAAGACATCTATGATTCGGATTATGATTATCGAAGACCAATCTCTGGTGCGTGACGCCTTGGTGGCCTTGCTGTCCTTGCAGCCCGCCATTGAGGTCATTGGATATGCGGCCTCCGGGCAAGAAGGGGTGGAGCTGGTCCGAAACCTCAAGCCCGATGTAGTGCTCTTGGATATTCAAATGCCACGCGGAGACGGGATTTGGGCGACACGCGAAATCCGCCGCCTGTGTCCTGATGTCCGCTGTTTACTCTTGACCACGTTTGCTAAAGATGAGTACTTACGCCAGGGCCTGGCCGCAGGAGCATCCGGTTATGTGTTAAAGGACACGCCCACTGACGAAGTGGTTCGGGCCATCGAAGCGGTTTTAGAGGGGAAGATGTGGATTACACCCAGTATGCAAGCCCGCCTGTCGGAATTATTTCAGCAAGACGCCTTGACTGAAAGGGAACGGAAGGTGCTCCAACTCGCCCAAAATGGCGCGACAAATCGTCAGATCGCAGCCGCTTTATTTTTAGCGGAAGGCTCGGTAAAAAATCTATGGACGGAAATCTTCAGTAAGCTTTCCGCTAAAAATCGCGTCGAAGCGATTGCGATTGCCCGGGAAAAAGGAATTATTTAACATCGTTCAAGCTTCTCACGATGTTGATCAACCCATTGCGGAGACCAGCTAAAACTTTATGGTGAGGAAACACAATGGCTGACGACGGGTTTACGCGATGTTTGGGGACCGGCATTTACAGTCTGTGGGGCCTCAAGGATTTGCTGCATGCGGCTGTCTTTTTCATCTCGCTCACGATCAAGAAGGCCATGCACTCAGGTGGGCTGATGTCGTTCGGATTCATGGCACGGTGTTCACTCCCCGTTCGTCCTTTTTGCAGCTGGCGTCTGTGAATGGGATGAATTCTTTCGATTTTTAGATGATATACCGAGTAGATCGTATTAAGACTCTTGCGACATTCCATTTATTTCATTCCAAATACAGCGTAATCTTGTGGACCGTAGAGCCATTGATTGAGGGCGTGCACCTGAGGAGAATTCACGGGCAATTGCATGTGCTCAGGAACAGACGCGAAGAATTCTACTGTTACTGGTTCAAAACCCGCTTGCTCAACCATAAATTTCAATAAATCTGGAGGCAATGGCAATGTATGAGTTGGGTCATATGCAAAATGGTTCCATGCCCATACGGACGATACGTTGACCGTCTCAAGAATCAACAGCCCTCCGGTACTTAATGCATTGTACGCGAGATTGATAGCTTCCCAGACTAAAGGAGCAGACCAGTGTTCTACTACTTGGAACGCTGTGACTACCGATAATGAATCGGCGGGCCGATTTCGAAGATATTTTATCGCGTCTTCACAATGAACGGTAAGGCCTTGTTCGATGAGGCGTTGAGCTTGCAAAGGGTTTAATTCGATGCCAATGGCCGGAATATGGGCTTCATGCAATATTGTCAACCATTCTCCTCGACCAGAACCGATATCCAAAACCGGTTTTTGCAACGAGTCATAAATTGCCTGAACTTTACCCTTATAGCGGCGTTCTTGAACTTGTTTGATAGACTCCACTGACCCGCGAAATTTATCGGCATGTCGATCCATGAATTCATTCCACGAAATGCTCATCATATCCCGTCCCTTGATTGGTATATGCCCTATTATAGGCACCTCATACGACCCGTTTCTAATCAATAAGGAGGAAAAGGTTATTTTTCTTGGAAATTCCTTGTCGTAATCGATTCCCCGCACTTGAACTTGACTACGTTAGTATTGATTAGGCGGGGTGTGAGCATATTCGCTCAGGGGCCATCCGATGATGTACAGATGATCCATGAAAGTTTCTTTAAACCCATGCGGCAATGCCGATTGTTGGATTCGACATGGAGCTATGGACCGCAATTCTAACCCAGACTCTTATTAGAAAAATAGGGTGACCGAAAACGCGTGGCGCAACTCTAGCGCCGAAGTCTTTACACATAATGACTAAGTATGAGGCGCAGCATGTTCCAGAAATTCTTTGTCTTTTCGCCGGAAAAATAGCCGGGCCAGGGACTAAAGACCACGAGCACAGGGGAATGCAGAACGTGATGAGGATTTATCGGCCATAGCCCCACCGCACGGGGGGATACAAAGGGGGGGCGATGAACGCTGTCGGGACTGGCAGATGGGAGGTTGCGGAATATAACCTGTCCTTCGCTTCGGGTTTGGTGAATTAGGGAATCAATGTCTAAAGACTCCGGGACACGGCGGGGTATAGCGCCAGCAAGGACGTGCCCCGTGTGGTAGGAATCTTGTTCATCCACTAACACGATGCCAGTAAGCTGTTCACGCTGCTGGAGTTCACGGAATATCTCGCGAAGATCTGTGGATATCCCTGGCGCCGGACTAAAAGAGGTGATGTGGGCAAGAGTTCTGGCTAGGACATCCCAGCGCCAAGTGTCCATCCCTTGATAGGCTTGCCACTGAAGATGCAAGCCTCTAATTAACCGCTTAGTGATTAACAAGCGAAGACTGTGATGTTCCCATGAGTTGTCAGGCAAGATGCGCTGCAACGTTTGCCATTCCAGCTGAAAGAATTTCAGCATAATGTGTGCAGGCCATCCTTCTACGAATAAGGCTTTTCCACGCTGAAGTCCTACAGCTTGTCCTGGTGAAGAAGGAAATGGGGATGACAAAAGGTGCTGCAAGTAGTCCCGGTGACGATTTTTAAGGAATTCAAAATCGGACGGTGTCAAATCATGGCCCATGGCATTGATTGCATGATCGATTTGGATAGTGTTGTAACAAAATTCGACCGCCTCATGAATATATTGGTCCCTCAAATGACCATTCCACATATCCCATAAATTCGTAGGATTTGGACCGTGATGGTCTTCTACATGGTTGACCAAAGCTGGGCTATCTTCACAATGGGTAAAAAGATCCATGGCAGCTGTCGTTAGTTCCCTCTTCATCCGGTCTAAAATCTCTTCGACCTGTTCAATGGATTCAAGTAATAACGTTTGTAACGGCATCGGATATACGCTCATAAGACATCCCTGTTGTATGTGACATTGCCCGAAACAATGGGTGAAATTATAAGTTTCTTCCCTTTTATGTGGGTGCTTGTAACATCAAGAAATTTTTTGTTCTCACATATTCTCTATGATCTTCTCTTTACTACGTTTCGTAAAATTTCTCTCCGCTATGATTCCCACTACTGTCACCATAATCGGTGGGTATGTCGGGTTTGTTACATGGTTATGACAATAATTGAGCGAGATGTTACACCATGGTGGATGGTGATACCAAAAAGCCATTCAGTTATCGTGCGGAAACGACTTACTACCGAATCCCCGGGAAGAGAGACATTAATATCCCTTTGGAAGTCTTTTGCAAAAACCCAGTGTTTGTCTCAAAGACCCAGGTTACGTGAGCCGAAAAGGAATAAAAGACAGCTGGACAGTCCACACGATGTGATTTCGTGATTCGCCTCTGTATTGTGACTGGCGAACTTTCTCAGTCGATAAGCTCTTTTAGTGAAAACTCAAAGATTTATGCGTTCAAAATCATGGGATTTGACGCAGTCATGGAGGATGATCTTGTTCCATCGTTTACCCTATAGGTGACAGGGTTCGACGATTTCCGCAAGGACAAATCGTCATTCATAAGGCTCACCCTTTTTCTAGCGAACTCATGTTGTCAAATGTGTGTCATTCCCCCGTAGCACAGAGGAAATCATTCCTTGTTATTTTGAGGAAGCAAGAATGTTAGGAGAATGTTGAGATGGCGGGACAACAAAGTATCAACATTTTAGTTGTGGCAGAAAGAGAACGTGACCGTCTCACCTGGTCTGCCGCGTTGGAGCATTTTGGACTGACGGTGATCCATGTTGCCACAGGGCACGACGGCATTCGCGAATTACGCCAAGGTGGGATTGATGTCGTCATCTTGGAACGCCGCATTTCTGATCCGCATGGGCTGATTGTCTGTCAGGAAATGCGGCGCCATTCTGCTACACCGATTGTGATGATTGCCGATACTTTCGACGAATGGGATGAAGTGGCGGCTTTTCGGATGGGTGCTAGTGACTATCTGACCAAACCTGTGGCTATTGGACGCTTACTATCGCGCATTTACCGGCTTGCACGGGCAGGGCCGCACATTGCCGATGCGGCACGTGATGCGGATGAGTTCCTGGTTTATCTGGACCAACAAATTGTGTCATTTAAAGGACACGAATTGACGTTGTCGGCCCGGGAAACCAAGTTATTGGAAGTGCTCTTTAAGGCCCCCAAAGTCATTCTGACCCGGGAGAGTCTCTTAGATCAAGTCTGGGGTTTGGAATCGTTAGATTTGGAAGTGCGCACGGTTGATGTCGCCATTGCCCGTTTGCGAAAAAAACTTCAAGACCATTTTTCTATTAATCCGATTGAAACCGTTATCGGCACGGGCTATCGGTATCGATCGGACGTCTTGCGGGTACGGTTTGTGACATCCCAGGAGGTGATCTCGTCATGAACGATAAATTATGGGATCCAAGTCGCGCACGATTTCAAACGCGTGCACGCATCTTGCTACACCATTTAACCCTACTGAAAAATCTTTGGACCTTGGGCCCTATGACCGAACGCGAAGTCCGAACATTATGGTTTTATTTATTTCAACTCGCGGGAACGGGAGTGGCCTTAGACTATTCTGACATTATTCCAGGAGCCCGCGGATTTTTAGAGTGGGTTCAAGAAACCGTTAGGCAAGGCAGCATGAGAGGAGAGGAATTTCAACAACGCTTGGATCAATTTCTTGAGATACCCCGTCACCTGATTGCGGGTCAAGAAATGGCACCGGAGTCTTCCGCTCAGGTGGTGTGGGGAGATCGCCTTGTCGTTGTGGATAATAAGCCTACGCTGTTGTGGGAAAAGGCTCTCCGTCAACATGCGGTTTCTATTTTCACGATGCCGTTTTCTCCAACCCAGGTATTGCGCACAGCACGAATCATGCGTCCTCACATGATTCTATTAAACGCTGCCAGCCCTGTGCGTGAACTCGAGTCATTGTGTGCTGTTTTACGTGACGACCGCCGGTTAGACGGAACCGCAGTCTATCTCTATGTGCGTGCGGAACAAAGCGAACTGCCCGCGAAACTCTTGCGTCATATTGATGGACTTATCACCGATTACGAACGTTCTGAGTCCATGGCTGCCCAGATTCTTGGGATCTTGGCGCGGGTCAATCAACGCCGGGAATCAAGTATTTGGGATCCGTATACGGATCTTTATTCTCTGGCGTATTTGCGAGAACGGTTAGAAGAAGAAATACTGCGGCAGCAACGGCAACCAACACGCTTAGGCATTATTGCTCTCACGTGGGATCCGCGAAGTGTCCATACGATGGATGAGGAACCTGGTCGAACCTATCTGATTATCCGGCGTCTGGCCGAGTATTTACAGTCTCAGATTCGGCGTTCAGATGTCGTCGCGTACGACGGGATGGGGCGATTTTATTTAGTGCTTTTCGAGGCTAATCGCCGGGTGATATCCGAGCGAACGAAAATGATACAACAACAAATTCGTACTGAGACCGACATGGGGCTTGGGTCTTTGCTCACAGGCATGGCTTTGGCACCCGATCATGGTAACGTTCCCGAAGATTTATTTACCCATGCCGACCGCGCTTTATGGGACGAATTAGAACAGGCTACGGTTCCGTCCTCGTTATCAACGTTATCTCCCTAAAGGGTTTTTTGTGAGGTTGTCGGACCTTGTTGTGAAGAGGTTTCCTCTAGGCAATTTACCAGATGAATTAGAGATACGTGAATGAAAAGAGGTGGTGTACCCAGCACATTTTGGCTCTCTTTTATTTGAGCCAATTACGGTGACGGAGACGAAGAAGTCTTAAGGTGACAATTCCCAAGCGGCACATGATAAGGAGTTTGACAATGATAGAAGATTTTACCATGACAATACTCATGAATATGACCGATGGTGTCTATCTAGTAGATCCAGAGTCAAAGCGTCTGGTTTTTGGCAATCCTGTCCTTTTAACAATGCTGGGTTATGGAAAGGATGAACTGAAGGAATTAACCATCTACGATCTGATTGTGAGTGACAAGGATCGGATTGATTCTTACCTGCAGCGGGCCTTTAAGAAATGTCGCCTGCATATTCGCGAGGGAGTGTTCCGCCATAAAATCGGAACGTTAAAGAAACTGGAAATTCACGCCACTCCATGTTGGGGACATGATCAATCATTGTTGTTCGTGCTCGTTAGAGAAGTGACAGGCAATGTGGATGCATCTAGTACTCCCTCTTCTTTTCAAAAGGCAGGGGAATACGACCGAGATCCATTAACTGGCTTGATGACACGCTGGGCTTTTCAACAAAAAATCCAAGAAAGCCTAGGCACTACAACCCAGGGAACCTTATTTTGGTTGGACATTTCCCATTTTGTGGATATCAACAAGGATCACGGCTTTTTAATGGGGGATAGCATCCTGAAAATGTTCGCCGAGCGGCTGCAACATAGTCTCCAAGGTGACGCCATAATGGCACGGATTGCCGATGATGAATTTGCGTTATGGTCCCCTTATGACCGGGACGCATTGATGGTCGCCCACACCATCCTTCATGCGGTGACCCGTCCTTACCTCGTCGATGATGATTTTCTCCGTTTAACCGTGTCTATGGGGGTTGTGCGCTATCCTGAAGATGGCGTCCATGTTGACGCCTTGTTCAGCCATGCGTTAGAAGCCTTGTGCCAGGCCAAAGAGGTTGTGGGGAACACCATTTGTTCGTTTGATGCGCAATATCATCAAGACAATTTGCTGCGGGTCAGCTTGAAGAGTCAAATTCCCAAGGCTCTTGAAAATCAGGAATTTCGCTTGGTTTATCAACCCCAGATTGACATCCAGACGAAAACATTGATTGGTATGGAAGCGCTGGCCCGCTGGGAAATGCAAAGAGGCACGATGGTGCCGCCTGGTCAGTTTATTCCCATTATGGAACAAATGGGATTGATTGGCGCATTTGGCACATGGGTTATGAAAACCGCCTGTGTCCAAAACAAAACCTGGCAAAATGCCGGATTAAGGGCCATTAAAATGGCTGTGAATGTCTCAGCCCAACAGTTTTCCGACAATCAGTTGATGGCGGCGGTTGAAGAAGCATTGGCTGTGAGTGGATTAGATCCGCAGTGGATTGAGCTCGAAATTACAGAAGGTACAGCCATGCAAGATATTGAGCGAACGCGAGCTGTACTACGAGATTTGAAAAATGTTGGGATCAATGTGGTCCTGGATGATTTCGGGACGGGATTCTCATCGCTAGCCTATTTAAAAAATCTCCCCTTGGATGGTTTAAAAATCGATCTGAGCTTTATTCAACAACTTCCCCATAGTGCCACCGATAGAGCGATTGTGATCGCGATTCTTAAGATGGCCAAGGTTCTCAATCTATACGTGATTGCGGAAGGAGTAGAGACTGCAGCGCAACTTGACTTCTTACAAGATGAAGGCTGTGACATGGCACAGGGGTACTTCATTAGCCCTCCGAAACCGGCTCGGGACCTAGAACCGTTGTGGGATGAAATGGGACAACGCTCGCAAGTACAATGAGAGACCATCAACGGGGAGTGCAGGATGAACCATGAAGAGGAGTATCAACCAGTCGCTTATGGTCAGGAGTGTCCAGCGTGAGAATTACAAAGAACATGCATGGGGAAAGAAAACGGTAAAAAGGGCATGGAGGAGGCTTTTGATTTTTGCCAGCGATTATGGTGGCCATCGACAAATGGCGCGTTTGGGAACGTGGAAGCATTTATCTATTAGATGATGATTACATGATTTAAGGAGATTAATGGAAGACGTATCGCTAATGAGGTGGGTTATGTGCCAGCATGGATAGCACGAATTCGGGACACGGTGAAAAATATGGTCCGGGGATTTCATACGTCATTACACCAGGTGAGTCATCTCGCCGGATTTTTGCCTGGGCGCCACGAGGCATCGGGACGGATTTGGATTGATGACGATGGTCATGTCCACGTGCAAAATCCCCGCGCACTCCATGGACTATATCCTGTCATCCTGGTTCCGCCCGCGGAAAGTGGGATTACTGTCGAAGTCAATGGACAAAAGGCCAGAGGGAATGAAATCGTTGTGCAAGCCTCAGATCAGATTGTGATTGACACCATTCCCCAGCCACCCCTTTCCCGTTTCGACGTCCATGTCGATGACGCGGGCATGTCCGCCGTATTGACCGTAGAATATCGTATGGGACTGACTCGTCTGATTGAATCCACGGAGCCCGCAACCCGTCTGGTTATTCCGGTAAAAACTCAGATGGAATCTCCTCGACCTATCACCGTAGAGGAGGTCCTTAGCGAGTTAAATCGTATAGGCATTCACAACGATCGTGTGGATTATGCAGCACTCCTGGATTTTGTCAATCGACAAAAGTCAGGTTCGGTCACTGTGGCTCTAGGCATTCCGGCCGTTTCCGGCACCAGTGAATCCTATCAACCCTTGCCGCTAGAGACAAAGACTCGGTATTACCGGGGAGTGGCTGTTGATCGCCCAGAATTTGTAGAAATTGGCGAAATTATCGGGATTTTGGTTCCGGGTGAGGCTTCCCATCCCGGGATTACCGTGTGGGGTACGCCTATTCTCCCCACTCCTCCTCCTCCCAATATGTTTAAACTTGGTGATGGTGTCGAGATGATGGAACGTGGGATGCACTTGGTGGCGACCCGTAGCGGTCGGGTTCGGTGGGAACCTGGCAGTGTGCGGGTGATTCCTGAAAAAATCCATGTAGGCCCTGTGCGAAAGACATTGACCTACGATGGGGATTTAATCATTGAAGGAGACACCCATGCCCCGAATTCGGGGCACCCACGGATATGAAAAAAGGGAGTGAGTTGCGCTATGCTGAAGACAGCCTTCGGCCGAGATCGGTTTCTCTCTGATGCTGCGAGCTCGCGAAGGAGACGGAGTCCGGCCTCGTTGAGCACCCCCGATTGTTGCGCTCCGTCGGCTTGCGCCGACGGGTAGCACGCACAGGAGAATTCGTCAGCGCTCCGAGGCTGCCGGAGGCCTGATTATTCTACACGCGTTGAGGTGAGTCGCATGGACTTAGAGGTTGTGGTCACTCATGGCGCCGGGTTGGACGTCCACAAGAAGGTCATTGTCGCCACGGTGTTGACGCCGACGGTGAACGAGACGCGGTCGTTTGGCACCCTCACCCCCGATCTCTTGGCGTTAGCGGATTGGCTCCAATCCTGTGGGGTCACGCACGTGGCGATGGAAGCGACCGGAGTGTATTGGAAGCCCGTGGTCAACTTGTTGGAGGCGTATCCCTTTGAGGCCGTAATGGTCGTCAATCCCCAGCACATTAAGGGCATGCCGGGGCGGAAGACCGACGTGCAGGACTCGCAGTGGATTGCCGGGTTGCTCCGGATTGGCGCGTTGAAGGCCAGCTATATTCCGCCGCGTCCGCAGCGGGAGCTGCGGGAGATCGTGCGCTATCGGACGAGCCTACAGCAAGCCCGCGCCACGGAAGCCAACCGGATCCAAAAGGTGTTGGAAGGGGCTAATGTCAAACTCGGGAGCGTCATCAGCGATGTGTTGGGCGTTACCGGCCAGCGGATTCTCGCCGCCTTGGCGGACGGCGAGACCGACCCGACGGCTCTGGCCGATTTGGCCGATCCCCGGATCCGCGCCTCCCGGGACACCCTGATCCAGGCCTTGACCGGCTTGGTGACGGCCCATCAGCGCTTGATGCTCCGCGTACAGCTCCAGCATGTGGCCTTTTTGGATCGCCAGATTGCGGCGCTGTCGGAGGAAATCGCCACGCGCCTCGAAAATTTTGACGACGCCCTCGCCCGCTTGCAAACCATCCCTGGGGTCGAGCGTCGTACCGCCGAGATCATTATCGCCGAGATTGGGACCGATTTGCAACGGTTCCCGTCCGCCGGGCATCTGGTCTCCTGGGCCGGCTTCAGCCCCGGACAGCACGAGAGTGCGGGGAAAGCCCGACCGACGCGCACCCGCAAGGGCAGTAAAGCGCTGCGGGCCGCCTTGACCCAAAGTGGCCACGCCGCCGGCAAGACCCGGACCTATCTGGGGGCGGTGTATCACCGCCTCGCCGGCCGCCGCGGGAAGCAACGCGCGGCTGTGGCGACGGGACGCCACATCTTGATCGCGGTGTATGCGATCTTGCGGACCCCGGGGGCTGTCTACGAAGATTTGGGCGCTACCTATTTTGATCAGCGGGATCGGCAGGCCCTGGTCCGCCGGGAAATTCGCCGGCTCGAAGCCTTGGGTTATCGGGTGCGGGTGGAGCCGACCTCGCAGGCGGGCTAACACTACCGGCGGTGCTCACCGGAATCTATTTTTCACAGGAGACGTCCAAGGAAAAGTTACGGTTGTGGCTTCTGGACAGATCATCGTCACGGGATCGGTGATGAATGCGGAAATTGTGGCCAAGGAACAAGTCTGGATTTTTGGCGAAACGCAAGGAACCGTCATCTATTCAGGTCATAAGGCGGTGGGTGATCAGGATGTCCAGCAACAATTGCGCCGATTAAATGAAGTTTTATGGATATTGGAGCACGGTTACCACCAAGTGTGTGAACGGATGCCTGAGACCCCGGTTGTGCCGGGTAAAATTTTTGCATGGCTGGTTCAAACAAAATTTCCGGAATGGCGCTCATTGGTCCAGTGGTTAGAGAAAATGCGGTCGCGTTCTCCCTACCGAAAAAATCCGGATCTCCGCCTGTTGGTCGAAGACATTTTGCCTTTGATTGAGCGAGAGCAATTGTTTCACATTCAGGATGTTACCCTGCTCGAGCGTATTCATGAAGGCATTCAGCACTATATGGATGCAGCTCAGCACTCGGAGCAAGGTGAACAGCTATCCGGGGTATATTTGAAAGTCGCTGTTCACACGATGATTCGCAGTTTAGGATCTGTCACGCTGCAAGACGCGCGCTTATGCGACATTGAATCGGGTGAGTCCGTGGATATCAGTGGGCAAATGATTGGGGGCAATATCACGGCGCAAGAGAGCATAACCGCGCGTATTTTGGGCTCAGAAGAAGGGATTGATACCTTGGTTTCGGTTGTAAATCCTAATGGGTGGATTCGCAGTCATGTGATATACCCGCAGACCGTAGTGCAAATTGGCACCTATACGGAAGATTTCACTACAGCTATGACGGATGTTGTGATCGACCAAGTGTGATGGGTTTTGAGAGTATGCGGTGCGTGAATATTTTTGTTATGCTAAAGAGCATGCCACGACTCTTTGAGGCCAGTTCTTTCTCTTGAGAATGCAATCTCAATAACATAAACGCCTAATCCTTTACGGATAGGCGTTTACAAAAAGGTCCCAAAGATTTATGCAAATTTGCTGATGAACCCTGAGTTTTTACAACGGGAAATACCGTTGGCAGGCGATGATGTTCGAGACTGAACAGGATGTTATTGTGTTCCACACGATCTGGCGTTTTTCTATCCCCGAATAGAGAGGGTTATTGAACATGCCAGGTTTCTTGTATCGGAATGCCGGCTTGCTCGATAAGTCGGTGAACCGGGCAGCGTCTTCCCACTTCCTTGCGGACAAAATCTAAGTCGTCACGCGGAATTCCTAAGACGCTAACATCTAATATCACGGTGTGAAAATATGGGGGAACAGTCGCATCTCCGCGTAATCCACGGGGATCGAGTTCCCCGCGGGCATGAAATTCGGAACGAACTTCGGTCCAACCCTTTTCGTGAGCAACCATTTGGAGAACAACATTCATACACCCGGTGAGGGAACCTAATAGCAATTCCAGTGGGTTGGGCTTTTCGGGCTCGCCACCCATACGTTGCTCAACCGACCAAAATTCCGCGGTGTGAGTACGGTGAAAGCCTGTTGCCCCTTTCCCCTGGGTTTTGATTTCAAATGCCATAGTAGCCACGGTGTTCAACTCCTATAATTCATATCAAGCTAATAGGAATTATTGATTTCTTGACAAAAGATGTCAACATGTTTTGTGGGGATTGACAAAATTTCTGTCAAAGTTGTGGATTCAATGATGCAACGGGTGGTAAACATTTGAACTAACAAGCGATATTGTTTACTCAGTAAAGTTGTATCATTTCCCTAGGTGCGGAATAGATGGGTTACGCATATTTCATCTGACACTTCTTCGCTACAATTGTCTTAATATGAACGTACGGAAGCCGAGTAGGTAAGATAAGAGATATCGTGCCGAGAAGCAGGAAGTTTAATGAAGGGACCGGGACAATGACAGCAACATGGGAGAAGACACAACAAGCGCTACGTCAGGTGTTAATGGAACTTCATGATTTGGTTCCCACGCGCGATGTGTTCATTGTGTTAGCGCCATCGAGTCCCTTTACCATGCTTTCCACCCATATTGCCAAAGAGAAAACAAAAGATGACCGCTATCCGAGGCTGATGGCCCAGATTTATTGCCAAGAAGTTCAGCGCACAGGACAAACCTTGATGATTTCCGATACGCGGGAACATGCGCTTTTTAGTGCAGCGCAAGATTCATCCGTCTTAGCTTATCTGGGCAGCCCCATTATGAGCCCCGATGGCACGATTTTTGGCACCGTCTGTGCCGTGCACGATGCGCCTTATGTTTTCAGCGACCAGCAATATCGCACCATTGTGATGGTCGCGCATTTGTTAGGCGTATTGCTAGGTATTGAGCAATCTGCGCTCATGGATTCCCTCACCGGTGTCTATCACCGGGTGTTTTACGATCAATATCTGCATTTTGATGCGATTGAACTAGGGAGTACATGGGGGATTGTCTTTATTGATGGCGATAACATGAAGCAAATTAATGATGAATGGGGTCACCGAATTGGTGATTTGACAATTTGTGAGCTTGCTCGCCGGATTTCTATCACTGTCCCCGAACCCCGGTATATTATTCGCCTGGGGGGCGACGAGTTTGTGGTCGTTCTCCCTCATCTCGACTCTAAAGATATTTACCAATATTTGTGGTCTATTGCGGAACGGATCGCTCTTGTCACATCGCAGCCGATGATATTTGATTCCGCGACAATTCAGGGCTCAACCAGTATTGGAATTGCCTGGGCTCCTGTACACGGAACGAACGTCTCTCAAGTCATGCACCAAGCGGACTTAGCTGTGTTGGATGCTAAAGCGGCAGGAAAGGCTCGCATTGTTGTGGCCCCGATTGATCCTTCTAAAGAATAGCGTGGACGTGATAAGGAGATGTTTTGCACTTGTTCAGTGTCTCCTCATCACGGGTATGTCGTGTGAGATGATCTCAATTTAATAAAAAATTCCTAAAAAGAGTTGTTAAATGATTGGAAAATTTGTACAAAACATGGTAGAGAACATTTTGCTTTTGCAAACTTTCCAGGATTTTGACGTTCGTTTTCGTGAGCAAGAGCAGGGAAAGAAGGTTAGCTAATGATGTTCGATGATATGATGAGGTGGCAGAATCAGATTCGTCGGAATACGCTCGGCGATTTATTACGCCGGGTTGCTGGTCGTTCTCCTGACAAAACTGCAGTTTACTTTGGCGACGAGATGCGGAGTTATGCGCAGTGGAATCGCGAAGTGAATCGTCTAGCCTTTGGCTTAACTTCTATAGGAATCTGTAGTGGCGAGCATATCGGTTTGGTGGCTCGTAATTCGCTTCGTTTTCTCACACTTGTTTTGGCTCTTGCCAAAATGGGGGTCGTGGTTGTTCCGGTTAATCCGACACTCACCAAAGACGAGTTCATGTACATTTTTCGTAATGCAGAGATTTCAGGTGTGGTATCGGATGCGGCAATTAAAGACCGGGTGCAGGCAGCGCTACCCCAACAGAATTCTGTACAATTCAAAGCACTGTTGGATGGTGCGGCACCGGGATGGTTATCGTGGGATCAACTTTTCGCGGAGCAAGAGGACGAATATTGGAGTGACGTGGATGACAATTATATTGCACAAATTCTTTACACAAGTGGGACTGAATCCCGCCCTAAAGGAGTGATTTTAACCCACCGCAATCTCATTGATCAATTCGTCAGTATAATCATGGCCGGAGAATTTCGATCGGATGATGTTGTCTTGCACGCTCTGCCGTTGTTTCATAGTGCTCAGTTAAATGCATTTTTTGGACCGTTTTTATATTTAGGGGCTACGCATGTTTTGACGGAAAAACCTGAACCTTCGCGGGTACTAGACCTCATTGAACGCTACCGCGTAACGCAATTTTTCGCTCCGCCTACAATTTGGATTGGACTATTGCGTTCACCCCAGTTTCAGCCAAAACGACTTCGGTCATTGACTAAAGCAGTTTATGGAGCCGCTATTATGCCTACGCAGGTATTGAAGGAATTGGGTTCTAAAATGCCATGGATTCGTTTTTGGAATATGTATGGAATGACGGAGATGGCACCGTTTGCAACAAGTCTTCCTCCTGAAGAGCAATTAACGCGTCCGTTATCTGTAGGAAAACCCGGAATTAATGTGGAAATGGCCGTGCTTGATGATGATGAAAGGGAAGTAAAACGGGGAGAATTGGGTGAAATTGTGCTGCGAAGTAGTCATGCCATGCAGGGGTACTATAATAATCCGGAACGAACACATGAGGCTTTTCGATACGGCTGGTATCATACCGGCGACGTGGGATTTATCGATTCACAAGGTTATCTGACGGTTGTAGACCGTAAAAAAGACATGATAAAGAGCGGTGGCGAAAACATCGCCAGCCGAGAAATTGAAGATGTGCTCTATACTCATCCGGCTGTCTTGGAATGCGCGGTATTGGGACTGCCTCATCCCTATTGGATAGAGGCTGTTACCGCGGTCGTGGTGTTACGCGATGAGATGACAGCGAGTGCTGAAGAGTTACGAGATTTCTGTCGCGCGCGTTTGGCGGGATATAAAGTGCCGAAAGCCTTTTTATTTCATACACACTTGCCCAAAAACGCTAGTGGAAAAGTGCTAAAAGCACAGTTGAAATCTATTTGTGAGCGCCAAGTGAATTGGTTGGAATAAGCGCTGATAGCTTGAAAGAACGGCATCATAATATTACAAACTGCCACTGCGGATGTCTGTTATAAAGTCTAAGTTATTTGAATAAACCCTATATAAAGAAATTTGTGCTGGATAGTTAAGGGAATTTGTGTTACTGTAGACCAAACCGACCGGTTGGTATGGTTTGTGGTAACACAGTGATGGCAGGATCAGTCGAGGAGTAGGGAGGTATGACAGTGTGACCATGAAGGATATGGCTCCCAAAACAATGATTGAGGCCCTCCTGAATGGGTTTAATTTCTATCCTCAACAAACCGCAATATACTACTATGATACCCAATGGCCCCTACATGAGTTAGTTCAGCAAATTGAACATGTGGCTGGAGGTCTCAAAGTCTTGGGGGTTAAACCCAAAGACCGTATTGCTGTCATGTGTCAAAATATGCCTGCTTATGTTGTGGTGTGCTTTGCGATTTGGGCTTTAGGGGGCACGGTTGTTCCCTTAAATATTATGTTAAAGGCAGAAGAAATTCGTAAAGAAATTGAAGATGCAGGGGTTATAGGTATTATTGCCTTGGAATCCAGTCTGCTTCAAATTCCAGAAGATGTGATGTCAGGACGATTTGGTGTGAGCATCTCTGACTGGCAGGATTTTGAAGGTGAAGCTCCCCACTTTCTTCCTCGAATTCAAGACGCCTTAGATGGTCTAAAAACGACCACATGGACTGCCTATACAGATTTGTGGGCATTCACACCGTGGACGCATGATCTGTGGATTACTGGAAATCCAGATGATGTCGCACTGTTAACCTATACATCGGGAACAACGGGCCCTTCTAAGGCGGCAATGAACACGCACGAGCAATTACTACACAGTGCTCATATTTATGAGAGGCTTGCCCAATTAAACGAGAAGGATGTGAATGTGGTTTTTGCACCCTTATTTCATATCACGGGAGCAGTTGCCGGAATGGCCGTATCTATTCGTGTTCGCATGCCGATGGTCTTACTGTACCGATTTGACGCTGATGTGGCACTAAAAGCCTTAATAAGGCATCGGGGCACATTTACTGTCGGTGCGATTACCACTTATTTAGCATTGTTAAACCATTCTCACATTGAAGAGGTCGATTTATCACACTTTGCCAAGGCTTATAGTGGAGGAGCACCAGTCGCATCCGCGGTTGTGGAACGCTTTGAGAAGGTAACGGGATGTTATATTTACAATGTTTATGGGCTGACCGAAAGTGCCAACGGAATTGTCATTACACCATGGGGCGAGCGTGCACCGGTTGATCCCGACTCGGGCGCGTTGTCTGTGGGCAAGGTGGGGCCTGGCATCAGGGCGGAAATTCGAGATTTAGAAGATAGGAATCATGTATTAGAAGCGAATCGAGTGGGAGAACTCGTCTTGCAGGGGCCGTCCCTAACCCAGGGATATTGGCAAAAACCGGAAGAGACCAGCCGTGCTTTTCTCGATGGGTGGTTCTTTACGGGCGATGTCGCTAAAATCGACGAAGCGGGATGGATCTATATTATTGACCGGAAGAAAGACCTCATTATAACATCAGGCAACAAAGTCTGGCCGAGAGATGTGGAAGATGCTCTCTATTTGCACCCGGCTGTTAAACAAGTTTCGGTGGTTGGCTTACCCGATTCTTACCGGGGAGAAGCAGTAACAGCTTTTATCGTGGTCAAAGACGGTTTTCATCCATCCGAGGAGGAGCTTATCGTGTTTGCCCGCGAAAGACTGGCGACTTATAAAGTGCCTCGCCGCATTATATGGGTTGATGAAATTCCCACAACGCCCACAGGGAAATTCTTACGGCGATATTTGCGTGACAAGTTTGGAGGCATGTTGGCATGACTGAGACTTCGGCACTTTCTGTGCCTGAACGGCTTATCGAGGCGGCAACGCATCTTTTCGCAGAGCGGGGTTATGACGCCACATCGGTCGCCGAAATCGTCGAATTTGCTGGAGTGACAAAAGGTGCCCTGTATCATTATTTTCAGTCTAAAGAGGATTTGCTAGAAGCTATTCACCGCAAGTTTATTAGTGCCGAAATCGCGGACGCCGAAGAGATTATGTCCCGTGGTCAAGATCCCGTGACGACATTGAAGGCGATGATCACAGCCCTCATACGGTCGATTGCTCAATATCAACGGGAAGTTACCATATTCTTTAGAGAAATGCATCGACTGCCGCCCAAGGCCTTTGATGATATTGAGAAATCCCGTGATTATTACGCGGGTTTGATGCAATCGGTTATTGAACGGGGACAAAATCTTGGGGTGTTTCGCACCGAACAATCACCCCGGTTAGTGACATTATCCCTCTTTGGAACGTGTAATTGGATCTACACATGGTATAACCCGCAAGGTCCTTTGTCGCCCGATGAAATTGCTGAACAGGTATCGCGCCTCATTTTGCATGGAATCTGTGAATCATCCTCTTAGCTCTATTGCTAAAGTAGAACAGCAAGCGGTCGAACGAGAAAGAAGGGAGGTTAACAAGTGACCGTTGGAGAATTGATGCGATGCGATGGCAAAGTTGCCTTAGTGACGGGGGGCGGACGAGGACTAGGACGAATTCTGGCTACAACCTTGGCCGAAGCGGGAGCAGATGTTGCAATATGTTCTCGGAAACTCAAGGCGTGCGAAGAAACGGCCGAGTTGATAAAACAACATGATCGACGTGCCTTAGCGTTAACTTGTGATGTCACCCAAGTCGAGGATGTTGATCGTGTGGTGAATACGGTTATCGCCCAGTTTGGACGCATTGACATTCTAGTGAATAACAGTGGAGCAACATGGGGAGCCAGTGCATTAGAGATGCCCTTGGCGGCATGGCACAAGGTGATCGAAACCAATCTGACTGGGACCTTTTTGATGAGCCAGCGTGTGGCTCGCGTGATGAGTCAGCAGGGAGGAGGCAAGATTATCAATGTTGCCTCGGTGATGGGACTTGTGGGAAGTGACCCGGAGATACTCGATGCTATCGGGTATAGTGCGAGCAAAGGGGCCATCATTACCCTCACTAAAGATTTAGCAGTGAAATGGGGAAAGTACGGCATTACTGTCAATGCCATAGCTCCCGGGTTCTTTCCAACGAAAATGTCCCGAGTGATTCTCGAAGAGCACGGGTCAGAAATTTTACGGCGAACTCCCTTAGGGCGTTTTGGCTCGGATGATGATCTTAAGGGCGTTATCGTTCTCTTAGCGTCAAGAGCTTCAGATTTCATGACAGGAAGCATCATCGTGGTTGATGGAGGTTTAACCGCGTAAATCTCTTTTGGTCTTCACAAGGATTTATCCAACTTTTCATAAGGCTACCTGTCTTCAATCGGGGAACGGATTCTCTCATCGGGTTCCGGTTGTTCCTACATCAGACGATAATTTGCTGAAAGAAACATACCAACCAGTAGGTATGAAGGAGGATTCACATGTTACAGCGTGAAGAGGAGTATTATGCGTCGCTGCGCGATGGGCGACGTGTGTTTTACCGGGGAGAGCTTGTTGAAGATGTGACGGCTCACCCCGTTTTAGGGAAGGCTATACGTCATGCCGCTGTGGACTTTCGTATGGCCCATGATCCGGCTTATCGAGATTTAGCCGTGGTGTCTGAAGGTCATGACAGTTTTAGTCGCTACTACGCGGTCCCCCAAACCGCTATGGACCTGAAACGCCGCCGCGATTTAATTGCCGAAGGAACGAGGCTTGGAGGAACGGTTGTTCCCTTGATTCATGAAATTGGGACGGACGCGTTATTTGGATTGCTCGAAGTGCTTCCTGATGTGGATGCACGCTATGGAACCCATTATACCGAACGAGTAAGGAATTTTTGGACAAAGGCTCGCAATCACGATTGGGCTCTCGCTGTTGCCCAAACTGACGTAAAAGGCGATCGTAGTCGACGACCTGCGGATCAAAAAAGTCCCGATGCTTATGTCCGAATTGTTAATCGCTCTTCGGAAGGAATTTGGATTCGTGGAACCAAGGTACACACATCGGTTGCGATTAATGCTAACTGGCTCCTTGTGTTGCCGACCCGAGAAATGCGGGCAGCGGACCAAGATTATGCTGTGTGTTGTGCTGTTCCCGTTAATGCTCAAGGATTAACGTTAGTTGCCAGTCCCTATTTAGAACATGCTACCGATGTCTGGGAACATCCTTTGAGTGCCCAGCACAAGATGGTGGAAACGGTGACGATTTTCGATGATGTCTTTGTACCATGGGATCAGGTGTTTTTAGCAGGTGAATGGGATGCCGCCGGGGCAATTGCCAAAGCCTTCGTGGAATTTCACCGGTTTACCGCAGTGTCTTATAAATTACCATTACTACAAGCTCTTGTGGGCGTCGCATCATTACTGGCCGAATATAATGGGATTCGACATGCTCGGCATGTACAAATGGCCCTAGGAGATTTGGTGTTGTATGAGATGACAGTCCGCTCTATCTTGGATAATGCCGCCGAACAAGGACAACGTGTGGCATCTGGGATTTTCCGGCCCAATATTCCCTTAGTGAATCTAGCGAAATATCATTTTGCAACGGGACTACACCAAGCCTTTCACCGGGTTCAAGATATCGCTGGAGGTCTTTTGGTTACCGCTCCTAGTTGGGAAGACTGGCAGAATCCTCAATTCGGAGAATGGTTTGAACAAGCTTTTGCCGGACACGAAATTGGGGGATTTGAACGGATGGCTGTTATGCATCTCGCCAGTGATCTGGTGGCCTCCGAATTAGCTGCTTACCATCTAGTGCTGGCGGTTCATGCGGAAGGGTCGATTGAGGCAGAGCGAATGACGATTGTCAAAGATTATCCATGGGCCGAAGCAGAAAACGAAATTCGCCGTCTTGTGCGAGAAAATAATAAGTACCAACGGGGCTTAAGAAAGTTGACGGAATAATGTGAAGTGCTTGTTGCATAAAGGCTTTCGTGCCTTTTATGTTGGTTACGAACACGGCATGAGTCTTGAAACTCTTCCAATTAGTTTAAGAAAGCAGTTTAAAAAATTTTTCACACATAATCCCGAAGCGTGTAGTGAAATATACTCAAAAGGACTCCTTTGGTCTATGAGTGGACTGAAGGAGTTTAGTGTTTCTGTCGACATACTTTGCATGTTCTCGATATGCAGGTGTTATGCAGAATACTTTGTGAATTAATTAACTTTCTGAAGTTATTGACTTATTCGTCTAAAGGTATTGTAATAATATGTGAAACGTTTACGGTAAAGGTTTACGTGTAAACGTTTATATGGAGGGAATTATGTGGCGACCATACGTGATGTAGCGCGAATTGCAGGTGTCTCCATTGCAACAGTTTCGCATGTGATGAATGGTACACGGCCTGTTGCCGACAGTACACGACAGCGAGTCTTTGCAGCGATGAAAGAATTGCACTTTCAACCTTCGGCATTTGCGCGTGGAATGCGCCTTAGATCGTTTAAGACTATTGGTCTCATCATGGGTGACTTTTCTGACCCGTTTTATGCCCAGATCTTTCAAGGTTTGGAACGGGTTGCATCACAGTTTGGATATTCCGTCATGGTGGCAAACACGAACGAAGATGCCACGATCGAGTTTCAAGCGATTCAATTGATGATTCAAAAAGGACTCAATGGCTTGGTTGTTGCACCGTGTCCCAATGATAAAGATGCACGGGACCTCATTGAAACATTAGATTTTCCTACTGTTCTTATTGACAGGTTATGGGATGGCTCGTCACTCTCCAGTGTTGTACTAGATAATCATCATGCGGCGGAATTACTGGTTGATCATCTATTTAACCGTGGTCATCGAGATATTTTGTTTGTTGCCGGACGTATTGGATTGTCGACAACAAGTGAACGGTTAGAAGGTTATATCCAGTCCATGGAAAAGCGGAATCTAAAGCCGCTAATCGTCAACGGAGGATCTGTTGTAGAAGGCGGACGAGAAGCCGCCAAGTGGTGGCTGACCAATCTTCCCCATACTACTGCCATAATATGCGGTAACAATCTCATGATGACGGGCCTTCTCGAAGTTTTGGAGGCTCACGGCGCATTTCCCGGTAACGTTACTGTTGTTGGTGTTGATAACGAAGCTTGGACAGGACTCATGATTCCTCCAATTACTGTTATTGATCAACCAGCTGCGAGCATGGGTGAAGAAGCAGCACGTTTACTAATTGATCGCATCGAACGAGGTGTAACCGAAACAAAGAAAGCGGTATTTCCGGGGAGATTGGTTTGTCGGGATTGAGCCGAAAGGAGTGATAGAGTGTCATCTCAAAATTCGACCATTCCGGTATTGGAGTTGCAAAACCTTTCTAAGTCGTACGGAACTATCCAAGCCGTGAAAAATGCAAACCTCTCCATTAAACAGGGTGAAGTTATGGCCCTTGTGGGCGATAACGGAGCAGGAAAGTCGACATTAGTCAAAATGATTTCCGGAGCTGTTCAGCCGTCTTCGGGTCGAATTCTTCTTGATGGCCAAAATGTGACGATAAAAGGACCTTTGGACGGTCGGAATTTAGGTATCGAGACGGTTTATCAAGACCTTGCGCTCGCTCCGCATTTATCGGTCTTGCAAAACATGTTTTTAGGCAGAGAGATTATCAAACCAGGACTTCTGGGTCGTATGTTTGGAACCTTGGACAAGCGGGCTATGAAAGAAGTGGCTGAAAAGGAACTGAATAAACTTAAGATTCACATCAAATCGTTAACGCAGCCAGTTGCGGATTTGTCGGGTGGACAACGACAGGCGGTTGCCGTGGCTCGATCAGCTGTTTGGGGGAGTCGTCTTCTTATTTTGGACGAACCGACCAACCACTTAGGTGTACACGAAGTGGCAATGGTTTTGGATTTGATCCGGCAAGTACGCAATAGCGGTGTCTCGGTCCTTTACATTACACACACAATTCCTCACGTTTTCGAAGTCGCGGATCGCATCGCTGTGATGTATTTGGGATCGATTAGTGTGGTTCTCGATTCCAAAGACACCAATATGGACGAAGTAGTTGGCTACATTACGGGAACGAAGGTGAGCGCATGATTGCATCGAAAGACGACGAGGTGAGAACTGTTTCCAACCAACTGGGAAGTTGGCGAACTAAACTAGGCTCGTCTTGGATGGTCGGAGTGCTTGCATTACTTGTTGCGGTTTTTAGCATTGTCGCTCCAGGATTTCTTAGTCAACAAAATTTTCGTAGCACGACAATGTATGCGTCCGATACGTTACTGCTAGCTGTTTCCGAAACCTTCGTCATTTTAACCGGAGGCATTGATCTATCTGTTGGGGCCGTTTTGGGGCTTTCCGGTATGGTATCGTCGGATCTTATGCAGACCATGTTGATGCATGGAACAAACCAAGGAATCTCCATGGCCCTAGGAATTCTGGCAGGTCTGGTCGTCGGTTTCGTTGTTGGGTTGGTCAATGGTTTGGTAATTACTAAACTTCGCGTTACATCATTTATTGCGACATTAGGTACCATGGGCATCGCTACAGGATTGACTTTTATTATCACTAACGGTGCAGATGTTACAAATATTCCTAGTGCTATGAATGCTATTGGTAGTACCTATATTTTGGGATGGTTCCCTGTGCCATTTCTTGTGGCGGTCGTCCTAGCTGTAGGAGCAAGCCTTGTTTTAACTCATACGCGTTTTGGTGTTAGGACTTATGCCGTGGGAAGTAATCAAGAAGGGACGCGGGTAAGTGGAGTGAATATTAATAAACACCTTCTCAAAATTTATGTAATTTCCGGCGTGATTGCCGGATTGGCGGGAATTCTTGTGGTTGCTCGTTTGATGACGGGATCACCATTGGAAGGAGCTAATGATGAATTGAATGCTATCGCAGCTGTTGTCATTGGCGGAGCCAGTTTGTTTGGAGGACGAGGAAAAATATTGGGGTCTTTTATTGGTGGTTTAGTGATTGCGGTGTTAGTTACAGGGTTGGTTATCGCTGGTGTGCAACCTTATTGGCAACAGGTAGCGATTGGGATGGTGATTATTCTGGCCGTATTTATAGACCAGCAACAGCATCGTGGACGAATTTATTAGAGTGACAGAGAAAGGGGAAAGTACTGATTATGAAAAAACAAGTAGCAGTCTTGGCCTTGGTAGGTGTTGTCGGTGCAGCGGCTTTAGCAGGATGTGGAGCGTCTGCGAACAATTCTAATGCGAGCGGTTCGTCATCGTCGACGAAGCCTGCCATCACTATTGGCTATGTTCCGGGGGATTCAACGGATCCTTTCTTTATATCTATGGAGTACGGTGCTCAAAAAGAAGCGAAAAAACTGGGAGTGAAATTAATTTGGGAGGGAGCTTCGCAATACTCACCATCCCAGCAAACTCCTGTAGTTGATTCTTTGGTATCACGAGGGGTATCTGCATTAGTAGTGGCGCCGACAGATGCTAAAGCGATGATTCCTCCTATACGCAATGCAGTAAATTCTGGCATTCCCGTAATTACCGCTGATTCCACGATTGACCAAACAAGTTTGCTTACAGCGCGTGTGACCTCCAATAATATCCAAGGCGGAGAAGCAGCTGCAAAAATTTTAGCAAAACTCATCCATTATAAAGGAACGGTTGCGGTGTTAAGTCCTGCGCCTGGTATTTCTACAGATGCCGCTCGAGTTCAGGGATTTGAACAACAGATTAAAACGTATCCAGGAATAAAATTTGTGGGAATTCAGTACGATCAGGAACAAAATACCAAGGCGGCAACATTAGCGCAGGACTTAATTCTTCGTTATCCTAACTTGAATGGCATATTTGGGACTGATGATACTTCCGCGAGTGGAGCTGCGGTGGGAGTGCGTTCTGCTGGAAAGCTTGGAAAGGTGAAAATTGTTGGTTACGATGCGGAACCGCAAGAAATCCAGGATATTCAATCGGGGTTAATATCAGCGGTGATTGCCCAAAAGCCGATGATTGAAGGAGAATTGGCGGTACAATACGCAGTTGAAGCAGCTGAACACAAGCATAATATTCCGAAATTTACTGAATTGCAGAACATTATTATTGACAAAAACAACTTGTCGCAAAATCAACAATGGGTTTATAGGACTACACCATAATTGATATAAACGTTAGAGCCGGATCAAGATATGTCTTGTTCCGGCTTGCATTTAATCTGGTAATCTAGGAGGGAAATTATGGCATGGGTCGTCGGACTAAATAGCGGTTCCTCGCTGGATAGTATTGATGGTGTGCTCATTGACATGGACTTTGATGCTGAAGGATGGCCGCGATTAAAGGGTGTTGAGGCAACTGCTGAAATACCGTGGCCCGAACAAGTTCATAATGATATAGTTCGAGCTATCAATTTAGACATGCGCATTGACGAACTATGTCGTTTAAATTTTGTAGCAGGGGCAGTATTTTCTAAGGCTGTGAATGCGGTATTACACAAGGCGTCGATTCCTGCGTCTGAGGTTGCGGTGATAGGAGTGGACGGACAAACGATTTACCAAGAGCCACCTTTGAGGCAAAAGTGGGTGGGAACCGAGTTCCGTAATGCAGTAGAAGCGTTTCGGGATGGGCGACTGGGATGCACGTTGCAAATTGGTGATGGAGCAGTGATCTCTGCGTTGACTGGAATTCCTACTATTAGCCAATTCCGTCCTGCTGATATTGCTGTGGGAGGAACAGGGGCTCCGATAGAACAATTGTTAGATTATTTTCATTACCGGCACATTGCGCCTGTTGTTACGCTGAACATTGGTGGTATCGCTAATATTCATGCCGTTCATGCTGATCAAAATAAGATGATGGCATTTGACACGGGACCTGGAAACATCTTGATGGACCGATTGGCTCAAACTAAATTTGGGTTACCTTATGATAAAAATGGTACGATTGCAGCGACAGGTCATGTAAATTCCTCTGTGTTGGATTTTTTGATGACCCATCCTTTTCTTCGCCGAGATCCACCTCGAAGCGCATGGCGTGAAGATTTTAGTTTGAAATACTTACAGATGATTCTAGATAAATTTCCTGCTGTTGAACCTCGAGATATGATGGCGACAATGGCGGAATTCACAGTGCAGGCCATACTACAATCGCTACACCGTGTTCCCTTTTTAGATGAAGTATCTTTTCTAATTGGCAATGGTGGGGGCGTATATAACGATGTGGTAATCAATAGTTTAAAACAGCAAATTCCTCAACATATTCATTTTGTCCTCTCAGATCAATTTGGGATTCCTGCAAAGTCAAATGAAGCCGTTAAATTTGCGACTTTGGGATTTGCCACAATCCATCATCTATCAGGGAATATTCCTCATGCTAGCGGTGCTACGCGTTTTGCTGTATTGGGACGAGTGCATTATCCTCCTTATTCTACAGATTTTGAATTAGACGTAACGCAGTAATATTTTATACTTTAGTGATTGGTGGTGCACTGATGGCGTACGATGTCATAGTTGTGGGTAGTATTCTTGTTGATATACCGGTCTGGGTTGCTCGTGATCCCATGCCTGGAGAGACCCTTGTAGTGCAAGACAGTGGGATGTTTGCAGGGGGGAAAGGACTAAACCAGGCATGTCAAGTGGCACGATTAGGAGGCCATCCTTTATTTGTTGGAGCTATTGGTAATGATATCCTTGGAAAATTTCTTCGGAAGACCGTCCTTGATGAAATGAACAACGATAATGGATTGATTGAAATTGATTCTTCGAAAACGTCATATGCTGTTCCTGTCATCAGTCCCGACAATCAGTACATTTTGCACGTTTCTGGAGCTAATCATATGTTGACTGCCAGTCATGTCCGGAACCAATTATCTATGGATTTTTCAGCTCGAATACTTATGGTTCAGGGCGAAATTCTGCCTTCGACCTCTATTGTTGCTATGGAGTATATGAATAAATTAGGTGGAATTGTTGTACTGGATCCTGCTCCAATGGAAGCTATCAATGTGGAAATGTTACAAAACGCCACTGTTTTAACACCCAATTTGGTGGAGTTTGCTCAACTTATTGGACTTTCTCCTTTAACTGATTTCGATTTGTGTAAAGGAATCGAAATATTGTTTTCAAAATATACCAAATTGAAATTAATAATGGTTACATTAGGAGAAAATGGTGTGATGTTTGCTGAACGTGGCCAGAAACCTGTTCATATTCCAGCGCCTAAAGTTAACGCCGTTGATCCTACAGCGGCTGGAGATGCATTCAATGGCGCGTGGGCATGGGCCGTTACGCAAGGATTGTCGTGGTTTCAGAGTGCGCAGGTAGGAGTACATGTTGGTGCCCTTGCGGCTTCTCATAAGGGAGCTCTTCCGTCCTTGCCGCGATATGCTGATATTAATTTGGAAGCCATTTTTGAAACTCAAAAAGATTCTAATGAATAGGTGCAGGTTTAGACATAGTGCCGGACAATCTCCCTCTAGATTTAGGCCATGCCGTATCAAGGCATTTAAGGAATCCGTGAGTCCCGGTACGATCGAAAGAATATCTGCTTTTGTTCAGGAAACAGGCCGCAAGTCTCTTGCGTTTGATGGAGTCAGATATGATGCCGTTGGCACTGGCAGTGATGGACGTCACAGCGGAGTCGTGGCAGCAAGCCCATGACGATTCCAAGCATCTAACGTTAGGCGGAATGTCGCACCGGAGATCCTAATGTACAAATTAGCCTCAAGAGGATATTTAACATTCTTCAAAAATTCCCCGTTCGCTACTCGGGAATAGGAAACTGAGCACATAATATGGGTTGTGGGTTGTGTCCCTCGAAAGCCGTTAACACCGCGATTCTTTAAGAAATGTGTAGAAAAGAAAAAGCCTGGTGAGCTGTTTTCTATATTGGTTGTGCTTTTGAAAGATATCGGCAACCAAAGTTAATGAGTAATCTTGGCAGCTCGACCAGGCTTTATATTTTGGTGTAACGTATCAATTCTTTATGAACTCAAATTGTTCTTCATCATAGATTTTCATCATACTCTCTTTTCTATGATTGATCGGCCATATAAAGCGAGAGTATCCAAACAGGACCCGCCACGGATAAGACTAAATCGATGACAAACATCAATATACCACCCACAAATCCAAGGCTATGGATAATAAAGAAAACAAGCCCCATGACGAATATATAGACAATGCCGGTTAAGATAATTCCCAGCAATAAGCTTCCATAATGAGCCGAGCGAAAACTCGCAGCAAAGCTTTGACTCCATGGGAGCTGGTCGACAAATAATCCACCAGTCATGCGAAGCACCCATGGCATTGAAAGTACCAAACCCACTAGAACGACAATAACGCCGATACGGTGTAAAAGCATAACAAATATGCCAGCGAAGATCATTAACGCAAGAAAGTACAAGATCATGTATAAAATGAATCCCCAACCCCGTCCATATAAACGCCTTCCCATTATCCAAAATGTCTCCCAAGACACACGCTTGCCGCGAACCGCTTGCCCATAGAGTCCATAAATTGCAGCAGTCAGAAAAGGTCCCGCAGCTAATAGGATGAGATCAATAATCAGAAAACTGCCAGCAAAACGTGCCATATTGTAGGACAATGCGGGTGAATTATTCATAAAGACAGGATGGGTTATAAGCGCGAATATGCCTCCGGCACCAATGAGGACCAAAACGAGAAATAAAAGAAGGGAAAAGGCAGCTGTCCACACGATAGCGGTCCACGTTCCTGCTTGCTGAAGGGCTTGTTGCCAAATGGCGAGAGCTCTGCTTAGCATTTTATATTCCTCATTTCACGTATTTGATCTCACTCTATCGCAAACTCCTTCCGCGTATGATATAGGTCAAGTCCTAATTTGTGTGTAAAAGCGTTCCCTGGGTTTGCGAGTCGTTAGGCGACGACCGCGGGTCCCGCAAGCGGCGGCGCATCCGCCGCCGCTTGAGACCGTTTCGCCTGCCAATACGGTTCGAGGTTCAGGTACCGCTTGCCGGTGGTCCACATCTCATGCTGCTCGAGCAATAGCGCACCGACCAGGCGGATCGCCGACTCCCGGTTCGGAAAAATCCGAATCACCCGTTCTCGGCGCCGGATCTCGGCATTGAGGCGCTCGACACCGTTCGTGGTGCGTAATCGCTGGCGCAGCGACTCGGGGCGGTTTAACCCCCAATTTCTAGACACTAGTCCTGTTCGCATGATATTTCACGGGATATCGATGCTATGGTGAAAAATACCAATCCAGTCAGGGGACATTCCTCCGCTTCGCTCGCTGCGTCGAGGATACCGCCCGGCGGGCCGGACGTCCAGAGTCCGCGAGGCCGCTGCTCCGCAGCGCTCTGGACCCCCTCGGCCCCCGGGCAAAAACCGCGGTCAAGAGCGAAGCGACGAGCCCGTCTCGGGCTGGCTTCTTAACACCGCACCGGGTGAATCGTGGGCGCGTGCCGGTTTGGCACTGCGCATAGTACACGGCAGGAGCCCAATCGTGCAAACTCCCATGCATGCGGCGTTCATTGTAAAAACGGATCCACTCGGCAGTCACCGTATACGCCTCTGCCAAAGTCTGAAAGACCTGATTCCGCCAACATTCTCCTTCGAGCAGACTGTGCCAGGATTCGATGTGGGCATTCTTGTTAGGAGTCGCCACCGGAATGCGTTCGTGAGTTATCCCTAAGACCTGACACCCTGTGGCCCATCGCTGAGCCACAAATTGGGGCCCGTTGTCGGTGCGAATCACCGGAACGTGGGGACCCCAATCGGCTTGGCGAGCTCGCACGGCGCCTTCCAAGGCGCCTAAGGCTTGAATAGCGGTACAGTGAGATCCGAGATGATACGCCAGAATGCATCGATCAAAGACATCGATGACACTGCAGAGATAAAAAACCGATCTTCTCCCGCAATGTATCCGTATTTCAAATCCATTTCCCAGAGTTGATTGGGGCCCGTCACCACCCGATTGGCGGCCAGAACACGGGGCGGGCGGTTGCCGGAGGGCCGCAAGGGTTGTCCTTGTAAGAGATCGGCCGATCGCAAGAGACGATAGACCGTCTTTTTGTTGATGATCAATCCGTGTTCTCGTCGGAGCCATGTCGTCAACTTCCGATATCCATAAGCCTGACCGTCTCCCGCCATGATAAACTCGCTGAGCCATTCCAGGACCTGCCCTTCCGCCACTTTGGTGTCGTTTGCCGTCCACACATAGCGATTCCGCCCCCCAAATTTGGACATTTGCGATCTCTTTCACGCGGATACGCATTGGGACATCCTATCAGCCCTACGGGCTGGGACTGGGGGACAGGGCCAGGGCGTCACCTCGCCCCTGTCCCCCAGTGCAAAAGTCTCGCTCTTCTATACTCTGACGGGCATCCAGGTCGCTTGCCCTCCCGCGACCCGTTTTCGCATCGTCGCCGGGGACCAAAATTCTAGGCTCCCATGCAGCCGATCTTGGTTATAAAAGGCAATCCATCGCGTTATGGCCGCATAGGCCTCGCCATATGTGGCAAATTCTTGAGTGAGACACTCGCGCTCCAACTGAGCATGCCACGACTCAATAAAGGCGTTTTTATTCGGCGTGGCCACCGGAATGCGTTCATGTTCCAGACCATAGGTGGCACAAGCCGTTTCGAATGCCTCGGCGATAAACTGGGGGCCATTGTCGGTCCGCAGAACGGGAGGCGTCTGCCATTCCGATTGACGCTGGATCACCGCGTGTTTTAGGGTTCGCACAACATCCGTCGCCTGACAATGGAGTCCCATGTGGTAGGCAATAATCATGCGGTCACACACATCGATAATGGCTTGGAGATATAAAAACCGATCCTCACCCGCAATATACAGTAGAGTAAGAGACAGGACGTCGTCGTGCGATTTTCCTGCCTCTCCTCTCCGAACCGGACGTGCACCTCTCAGCGCATCCGGCTCTCCATTTACGTGTCGCTCAAAGCGAAAGCTACATCAGCATAGCGGGATTCATGCGAGTGGACAGTGGGGTTGGCTGGTGCACGCAGATAGGGATTTCCCATCGGCGTATGCCAGAGAAAACGACCTTTGGTGGTCGTCACCAGACGTTGGAGGGCTATCGTCACATAGTGCCCCTCACTGTTACGGAGAATGCCCCATTTTTCGTGGAAATTGAAACTAGCGATCCTGATGGCTCTCTGGTTTACTAGAGAGGTCTGATCCATCATAAGGAGGAATCGCTAGTGAGTACCAGTATAAAGAAAAATCGCTTCCCGAACAGCCGGTGACGGTGCCGTGGGTGGACATCCTCCAGGATGCCGAAGACGGGTTATTGGCGCTGTCGATCCGGGTCGGATTGCAGGTTTTGCAACAGATGATGGCGGCCGAGGTGGAGCAGTTAGCGGGGCCTAAAGGCCGTCATGATCCGCAACGCCAAGCGGTCCGACACGGGACCGAAGTCGGCAGCGTCTTTTTGGGGGATCGCAAAATCTCCGTTCCGCACCCCCGGGTGCGGGCCGCTGATGGCTCGGAGGAATTCCGTTAGACACCTACCATCAGTTTCAGGACCCGACGCTGGCGACACAAGCCGTACTGGAACGCATGCTGTATGGCTTAGCGAGCCGCCAACAGCGCCATGCCGATGCAGCCTTTGAAGCCGCGATGGAGCAGCCAGGCCCCAGCAAAAGCACGGTGAGCCGCCGCTTTATCCAAGCCACCCAACAGGCCCTTGACCGCTTTCTCCAGCGCCGGTTGGATGACCGGACGTGGGTGGTGGTGATGATCGATGGTTTGCGTGTAGCGGACCATCTGGTGGTGGGCGCCTTAGGGATTGATGCGGACGGTCACAAGCGTGTCTTGGGATTGGTCGAAGGGGCGACAGAAAATCATACCGTAGTCATGGCCTTATTGCAGGATCTCATCACTCGCGGCCTGACGGCCGCGCAGGGATTACTCGTGGTCATCGATGGGGCCAAGGCCTTAGCCAAAGCCGTGCACGACGTCTGGGGAGACCAAGTCCTCATCCAACGCTGCCAAATCCACAAGCAACGGAATGTGCTCGACCACCTGCCGAAATCGGCCGAAAATCGGGTCCGCCAGCGCTTACGGAAAGCGTATCAAGAACCGGATGCGGACAGGGCCGCGCAGGCATTAGAAGCGCTCGCGAAAGAGCTCGAACGGGATCATCCCGGCGCCGCCGGGAGTCTCCGGGAAGGACTGGCGGAAACGTTAACCGTCCATCGATTGGGCCTGCCGGGCCTCTTACGCCAAACGTTGGCGAACACCAATGCCATGGAATCCATCAACAGTCAATTTCGGACCCATGCGCAAAATGTCAAACATTGGACCAATGGGCAACAAGTCTTACGCTGGTTGGCGTCGGCGAGCTTTTTTATCGAAGACACGTTGACGCGGATCCCCGGCTATCGCGAGATTCCCGTGTTGCAAACGGCCTTAAAAGCCACGTGTTCCAAAACGCCGGAACAAAAAACCGAGCAAATCGGATAAATCACGAGAAAGGATGCGCTAGCGAAATTCCACGAAGCTTGGGACAACCTCCTGTTACGCCCGCGTAGCACCCAGGTCTTGGCTTGGCCCGGTTTGGGTGCCTGCACATAGCGCTGCATGAGGCCGGGGAATCCTTCCCGATACTTCCGGGCAAGCCAGTGGCCCAGCTTCCAGAAGATGACCCGGTCGAGGCGACCAAACATCGTCGCCGTGTAGTCCGTGTACTGGTAAAAGTTTGCCCAGCCCCGGATTTGCTGATTGAGATGTTCCACCATATCGAGGGGATTTTGGCTGTAGTCTGTCGAGAGCTGTTGCACTATTTTCGCCGCGAAACCCCGATATTTCTCCCAAGGAATGGTCGTCACCGGACGCCTGCGCCCGGTCGGACCACGTTTCCGAATGATACGATGCCCCAGAAAGACAAAGCCCTCATTCACGTGGGTGATATGGGTTTTTTCCATATTCAGCGTGAGGTGCAATTGGTCCTCCAGGAAGGCGCGGCAGGCGGCGCGGATCGTTTCCGCATGGGCTTTGGTTCCTTTGACGATCACCACAAAATCATCAGCGTAACGGCAATAGGAAGCCGCAGGCTTCCACTCGCGGCGTTCTTGCACCGCAATGGGCCGTTGGCGGCGTATGCCGTCATTCCATGCCCAACGGTCCTTGCGGACCTTGGGGCTGAGGTATTGGCTGTGCATCCACTGGTCGAACTCGTTCAACATGATGTTCGAGAGAATCGGCGAAATAACCCCGCCCTGCGGCACTCCTTCATGGGCCGCACGGAACAGATTATGCTCCACATGTCCGGCCTTGATGAAGCGCCAGAGGAGCGCCAGAAAGCGGCGGTCTACCACGCGGCGCCGGACCGCTTTGAGCAGGAGCCGATGATGGACGGTGTCAAAGTAACTCGCGAGGTCGCCTTCAATGACCCAACGTCCCGCGGTCGCGCCCCGCGCGTCATCCCCCAGCAGTTGGAGTCTGACGGCGCGAATCGCATGGTGGACACTGCGTTCTGGCCGAAACCCATAGGACGCGGGGTGAAAATCGCTCTCCCAAATCGGTTCCATGGCCATGAGCATGGCGCGTTCGACAATGCGGTCGCGTAACGTGGGAATCCCGAGTGGACGCCGTTTCCCGTTTTTCTTGGGAATGTACACCCGGCGGGCTGGTTGGGGTTGATAGGTGCCCGCCAAGAGTTCCTGGCGAATCCGAGCCAGTTCCTCGGGCAGGTGCGCCTCCAGTTGGCGTTTGCGGACGCCATCAATGCCGGGCGTATGAGCGCCCCGAGATGCCAGCGTGATGCGAGCCGCTTCCGCGAGCCAGGTCGGGTGGGCTATCAGTCGGAGCAGACGGTGAAACCGTCGGGTGGGATTCTCGGTGGACCATGTCGCTAACTTGCTTTGCATTTCGCTGATTATCAAAGGTCTTCACCTCTCTCGGTCAGGTAATTTGCCCAGCATGTCACGTAAACTGCCTCCCTTCGCCATGTAACCGGCTTTCCCGGTCTCGGACTACTACGGAGGCTCCGTCAACGGGGTGCGCGTCGGGGGACCATCCCTTGGCATCGCACCCCGCCTTCCCCAGTTCACTGGTGGGACGTGATGCGGGAGTGAGGTTGCCGATCGCAGTCTTTATCCTGGCATGCCGCCAGTCGCTCCGGATATCTCTGCCTAGCGACGCGCTCTCAGAGATCCGGGTGGGGCCCGCCTACATATCTGGCCACACTGTGGATGAGCGGAGCATACATGTCCCCGCTCATCTTCCGGAACCTGCCTATTAAGCCGTGTAGGCAGGGGTGACATTTCAACCTGCAGATGCGTGTTAATCGGTTCGTGTTCCTCAACCGTCTCCCGCTCAGCCTAGAGGCTCATCTTGGCGTAACGGCTTCGCCGCAAACCCCGTTTCCTGTGGACTACGTCACCGTGCGTATGTCCCGCACGTCACCGCCACTTCGGCTCACTCGCCCGCGTCGCCGGGCGAGGGCAGGTTCCAGCGCGTTCGCGCTGGTCCTGCATTCCACACCAGCTCAAGGAACTTGGGTCTCCTCTCGGGGAGACTGTCGTTCGCTGGGCGTACCATAGGTAATGTCCGTTTGCCAGAGCTGATTGGGAGCCGTAATGATGCGGTTCCGCGCCAGCCGGCGCGGATGCCGGATGCGGCGTTTTCGCTGAGGCCATAATAAGTGCCACTGTCGAAGGAGGCGATACACCTTTTTGAAACTAATCTGTAGATGATAGCGTCGTCGCAAGACCCATGTGATTTTATGATACCCATAGGCCGCATTTTCCGTCGTCAGAATATCGGTAATCCAGTCCATAATCTGGCCATCGGCGATTTTCTGGCCATTTTGTGTGACGCTGTATCCTCGCGGAGGTCGACCCGGCGCCTGATGGCGCCGATCCGGTTCCCGATGGCGTTGGCGATGACGCCACGCATAAAAGGTAGCCCGTGAAAGGCGAATCGTCGCACACCATCGGCGAAGGGGCACCTGAGGAGCGCGGTGATGCCAATCCATCACGTGTTCACACAATTCTGTCACGGACGGATCCCCTTTTTTTGCAGCAGATCTTGAAGCATAGCAATCTGCAGATCTTTTTCCCCGAGTAATTTCTTTAATCGTTCATTTTCGTCTACCAGACTCATGAGATCGTGGGGATGGTGGGCCGCCTTCATCGCCTCACGCACCCAGCGACGCACCATGGATGGACTCAGCTGATGACGACGAGCGACTAATGTCGCATTTTGCGTGTCTTGAGCTTCTTGAACAATCTGTTGCTTGAATTCCGGTGAATAGGTTTGACTCATCGTGCACACTCTCTCCTCTGAACTGATAATTATCCTACCAGGAGAGATCGCGATTGTCTCGTCTTCTTAAGGGGCTTAAAAGATAGCCTCGCCGGGGTCGACCTCCCCCGCGTTTCGGCGTCCAGGACGCCGGACGCTGTCTTCGAGCGCGCCATGCGTAATACGTGGCCCGGGCCACTCCCGCCAACTGACAAACGCGGGTAGGCGGGTATCCCTGCTGGATCCACCGATGGGCTACTTCACATCGGTCAGAGAGGCCCGGGGGGCTTTTTTTAGGAGATCATGCAATATCGCAATCTCTAAATCTTTCTCCCCTAATAATTGTTTCAACTGATGATTTTCCGTGGTGGCTTGCTGTAAAGCTTTCTTTAAGGCACGCGCTTCTTCGGGTGTCCCGTGTTTCGTGGCCGTTTGCACCCTTTGTGTACGAGACGAACCGATAATCCATGCCGGCGGGCGACAGCCGCCGCATTCCGGATATCCAGCGCTTCTTGGATGCACTGGGCTTTCAATTCTGGGGTGATGGTTTTCGACTCTCCCATGGGGTTCACATCCTTTCATGATGAAAATGATGTCAGAATTTTCCGCAGCGATAACTGTATGGGATCGTATCGCTTTGCGTAGGAGATGTCTAGAAGCATTTGGGGGCTTAATAGACCAGCGCTTTTTCGTGCCGTTGGTAGCGGTCAAAGAGCGTCGGACTAAACTCGCCGTCCCGCGTCCGCGGGACCTCTAGCGTCACCGTGCCGACGCGCGTCGTGAGGTGCCGACTCCGCGACCCATTACGATATCCGCGCCGCTCTTCGGTCCGTTCATACCGGTTGGCCTGAAGATGTTCCGTCACTTCCGCTTCCAACACCTGATTGAGGACCTGTTGTAATAAGAGAGCCAAGGCGTTGTCTTTTTGTCCCATAAGGGCTTGGATTGTTTGATCATCCAGTGTAATCTGATAGTGAGCCATTGTGTCATCCTCCTAAGATTTGTGAGTTGTCTCGCTTTCAAATCTACCAAGGAAACGCAATGGCTTTGAAATTTTTAAGCCCTTTTACACACAATATCGGACTCTACTTATGATATATAAACGCAAAAAAATCATCTTATGACATCCATTAACTTTTCGAACGTCTTTCTGGATACTATTTGTTTTTATCAATGAAGAAGATCAATTCTGTTTCAGTTAGTCGAAAACGTAAAAACAACGAAGAAACTTGGCCCTGTGCGCAATAAAAAATTCGACAGCATTTGGGTTTTTTCGCGATTGGCTTTTATTTATTTTGATTCGTATTTGATATACTCGATTTAACAATTCAAGTGTGAATGTAAATATGAGTTTGAGTAATTTTTTTGATCTGTGTAAATACATATTATTTGAAATTTTTTGAGCGTACAATTCGAACGTGTTATGTCAGAACGATATATGCTTGAGGGGTTAATCACTGTGTCTGTGTCATTCGAAGAACGAAAAAAGATTATTATTGAGAAACTTTCCAAAGAAGATGTCATTCATGTTCCGGCGTTGGCCCAAGCTTTAAATGTTTCATCAGAAACCATTAGACGTGATTTAGATCGTCTAGAAAAAGAAGGTAAACTTAAAAAAGTCTATGGTGGTGCGGTTAAAGTCACTTCTCTCATCCAGGAACCTTCATTTGAACAAAAAATGCAGATTAATCCGAAGGAAAAAGAAGCAATCAGTCGCACTGCAGCATCGCTAGTGGAAGACGGTGATAGGATTTTTATCGGTGGTGGCACCACACCATTATCATTAATTCGATATTTGGAAGATAAGAAAAATGTCACGCTTATTACTCCTTCCATACCCGTGATGATTCATACTTTAGAGATTTTTCACGGGCATGTTATCTTTATCGGGGGAGAAGTCAATCGTGAACAGCAACTCGTCCAAGGTCCCTTAGCGGAATGGACTACTAAACAAATTAGGGCCAATAAAGCCATAATTTCTGCCGGGGGTGTTTCCTTGACGGACGGTATCACCGATTTTGATCTCAATCAAGCGCACATCTCTCGAATCTTAATTGAACGTTCCGAAATGACCATTATTTTAGCTGATCATTCTAAGATGGGTCAAACAACTTTTGCTCACATTTGTGCACTGCAGGATGTATCCATAATTGTATCTGACTGGCGCTGTTCCCGAGAATGGCGATCTAAGCTTCATACCGAGGGGGTTGAATTATTATTGGCTGAACAGCAATGATTAATAAGACAACCTAAACATGAATCCTTTCGCGATCGCGGGAGGATTATTTTTTTTTGTAACATTCTATCTAAACAATGTTAGATAATCTCACAAATATATTTGTTTGATTACTGATTGCGTTGACTATTTTGGAATAGTTATCTTACAATCACTTTAAACTCACATAAAACAACATAATTCCACATTACAAAAACTAGATTTTGTGAGTTGTATCGTGGATATCTAACAAAAACAAAAAATGGAGGTATTCATGATCATTACGGATGTTGCAGATAAAGAGAGAGTATTGCGCCAGTCAGTGGACTTCTGGAACCCCGGTAAGACCATAGAATGGCAACACGATGGCATCAGTTTGGTTATGGGTAAACGAGAAGGATATTATTTTTACGATTTAACAGGAAAGGAATTTATGGATGTTCACCTTAATGGCGGTACCTTTAATCTGGGGCATCGCAATCCGGAAATTATCCAGGTTTTGATAGATGGGATGCAAGAATTGGATATCGGGAATCACCATTTTCCATCGTTCACCCGTGCTGCGCTTGCAGAAACAATGGCTAAGTCTACGCCGTCCAACTTAAAGTACTCAATTTATTCTACTGGTGGCAGCGAAGCTATTGATGTTGCATTAAAGTCTGCTCGATATGCCACCCAAAAAAGAAAAATTGTTTCGATTAAAAATGGTTACCACGGGCATACTGGCTTAGCCGTAGCGTTAGGTCACAAACGTTATTCCCGTTTGTTTTTAAGTGAAGGCGATCCAAACGAATTTGTCCATGTTCCTTTTAACGACTTGGATGCCATGGAATTTGCATTGCGAAACGAGGATGTGGCTGCTGTGATTGTTGAAACAGTGCCGGCTACTTATGGATTTCCTCTTCCGATGCCTAATTACTTACCGACCGTGAAAAGCTTATGTGAACGTTACGGAGCACTTTATATTGCTGATGAGGTGCAAACGGGTCTTCTGCGTACCGGAAAACTTTGGGCAATTGAGCATTACGGCGTTAAACCGGACATTCTGGTAACGGCAAAGGGGTTAAGTGGTGGTATTTATCCGATTGCCTGTACTGTTGTTAGTGAACGGGTCGGACAATGGATGTCCGAAGATGGATTTGCGCATATGTCAACATTTGGAGGATCCGAATTGGGATGCCTTGTTGCTATGAAAGTCATGGAAATCACACAACGTGACTCCGTTAAGCAAAACGTTCATTGGGTGGCGCAATATTTGCGGAATGGACTTGAGGTTATTCGACGTCAGTACAGTGATTTATTAGTGGACATCCGTCAATTAGGGCTCGTTATGGGCCTGGTGTTTGCCCATCCTCAAGGGGCTAAGCCCATTATGCGTGCCTTATATCAGAATGGCGTGTGGGCGATGTATTCCATGCTTGATCAACGGGTTTTGCAGTTTAAACCGGGTATACTCATCGACCAAGCATATTGTGATGAACTCTTATCACGTGTGGAAACCAGTCTACGCCAAGTAGCTCAAGTCATGTAACGTCGGAAGGCAGTGTGTTCCTGTATTGGAGGAATCTACCTATGTCCGAAGTGCTGATCAATTCGTTGGATTCTGTGATTAAAAACGCTCTCGATAATTATTCGTTCTTGTCGGGAGCATCCATCCGTTTATTGAATAAGTCGGAAAATACCACCTTTGTGGTTGAGAAGCCGACCACCAAAAACCGATGGATATTACGACTAAGCCGTCCTGGTTATCATACGAAGACTGAAATTGAAGCAGAATTACAGTGGATGAAGGCGATTCGACAGAACACATCGATTATTGTTCCGGAACCGGTCGCAGGTAATAATGGGGACTATGTCCAATCGATTCCGGATCAGACAAATCAAGATCCGTACTATTACACGCTATTCACCTTCTTGGATGGGATTCCTCCAGACGAAAACAACTTTAATAGTCTTCTTCATTACTTTCGAAAATTAGGGGAAATCACAGCCCACTTGCACAATCATGTTCAGCAGTGGGTCGAGTCAAATGACATTGCGCGTCCTGAATGGGACTTCGATACAATGTTGGGTCAGAATCCTCGATGGGGACGGTGGCAAGATGGTCCAGACATTACCTCAACACAGATGTCATTGTTTAAACACGTTGTTGAGACGATTAGCATAAGGTTAAAAAAATTCGGCAAAACAGAAGATCGGTTTGGATTAATTCATGCTGATCTTCGCTTAGCGAATTTATTGATCGACCAAGAACAAATTAAGGTTTTAGATTTCGACGATTCAGGTTATAGTTGGTTCTTATATGATTTGGCGTCTGCACTCAGTTTTATTGAGCATAAGCCTTATATCCCCGCGTTGATCGCTGCATGGCTGACAGGATATGAAAGTTTACGCGTGATTCCCGAGAGAGATAAAGAAGAAATTCCTACCTTTATTATGCTTAGACGCTTATTACTCTTAGCTTGGTTGGGGACACATGAGAACAGTGAAACCGCTCACAGTGTTGTCAATGACTTTACCCTTGAGACCGAAATCCTTGCAAAAAAGTACCTCTTAGACTTTGGTACACGATTTGTTGTAAATACTTTGTCATTGTGACCTCGTGGTTAGTTTAGGAATCTTCCGGCATCGATTCAATATTACAAATTGAAGAAACTGCATGAAAGGAGGGCTGGCTCGTGTGGGCTTCTGTGGTAGGAAAATCGGTGGTCATTACTGGCGCTACCAAGGGTATCGGAAAGGGCATTGCTCGCGTTTTCGCCCAACAAGGTGCAAAGGTCGCAGTAATAGGTCGCGTTTTAGAGCAAGCCGAGGCTTGTGCCGAGGAATTCCGATCGAATGGCTGGTACGCTCAGGCGTTCTATGCTGATGTAAAGAATTGTCGTTCGCTAGAGCAAATGGCCAAGGAAGTAAACAGGTCATTTGGAGGAATTGATGTATTATGCGCAAATGCGGGTGTGTTTCCCAGTATGACAATCGAAGAGATGAGTAGTGAGCAGTGGGATCATGTGATGAATACGAACGCCAAGGGTACCTTTTTCTCCCTTCAAGCGTGTTTACCTTTTTTAAAACGAGCAGAATATGGCCGGGTTATTATCACTTCATCCATTACCGGCCCCCTCACAGGATATCCCGGATGGGCTCATTATGGAGCCAGCAAAGCGGCACAACTCGGTTTTATGCGTAGTGCTGCCATAGAATTGGCACCCTACCACATTACTGTCAATGCTATTTTACCTGGGAACATTCTGACCGAGGGACTTCAAGATATTGGAACCAATTACCTAGAGAGAATGGTAAGTAGCATACCCCTCAAACGCCTGGGTTCCATAGATGACATTGCCTATGCCACCTTGTTTTTGGCTTCAAAAGAAGCGGGATATATAACGGGACAAACATTGATCATTGATGGTGGACAAACCTTGCCCGAAAGCTTAGATGCTTTAACTTACTAATCCTTTACTATTACTATTCGCCTATCTACATGATGCGTAAGTTTCACGGTTAGCTGAATTGGATATTTATGCTTTTTACTTAAAGGAGTGATACCCAATGAGTATTGATGTTCAAGAAATGCCATTAGTTCGTCATCCCTTGGAACCATTAACCCCAGAAGAGATTAGGGCTGCAGTAACCATATTACGAGAGAGTAAAAAGATTTCTAAGGCGGCACGGTTTGTGTCTGTGACATTGCAAGAGCCAGCCAAGGATGAAGTCTTGCGCTATCACCAAGGAGATGTTTTTGATCGGAAAGCATGGATTTTGCTCCTTGACAACGCTGACGAAACAACTTACGAAGCAGTGATATCACTGCATCAACAGAAAGTGATAACATTTGACCGCATTGTGGGCGTTCAACCTTCGATCATGTTGGACGAATTTGTAGAATGTGAAGCTGCCGTAAAAGCGAATCCTGAGTTTCAAGCCGCCTTACGGAAACGTGGCATAACAAATTTTGATTTGGTTATGGTTGATCCGTGGTCGGCGGGAAATTTTGGTCGGGATGAAGAGCAATCCCTCCGACTCTCGAGGGCACTAACGTGGTTACGCAGTTCGCCACACGACAACGGATATGCGAGACCTATAGAGGGATTAGCGGTTCTGGTCGATCTTAACAAGATGAAGGTCATACGCGTGGAAGACTACGGCGTAGTTCCGATTGCACCATTAGATGGAAATTATACACCGCAAGCTGTTGGGGAACTACGTACGGATTTAAAACCTCTCGATATTGTACAATCCGAAGGACCGAGTTTCACTATTTCAGGTCATGAGATTCGTTGGCAAAAATGGCAATTTCGTATTGGTTTCACACCCAGAGAAGGTCTTGTTTTATATACGATTGGGTATGAAGATCAAGGGCGGATACGTCCTATTATGTATAGGGCGTCACTGTCTGAAATGGTTGTTCCCTATGGTGACCCAAGTCCTACACAGTATACCAAGAACGCGTTCGATGCGGGTGAATATGGGATTGGGATGCTGGCTAACAGCCTAGAGCTGGGATGTGATTGTTTAGGCGTTATCAGATATTTTGATGCGCATATGACCGACAGCCGGGGACATGTTGTCACAATTCCTAATGCGGTTTGTGTACATGAAGAGGATTTCGGTACGCTTTGGAAACACACAGATTGGCGTACTGGAGATGTGGAGGTACGGCGTTCACGTCGTCTTGTGGTGTCTTCCATTTCAACTGTAGCTAATTACGAATATGGGTTTTACTGGTACTTTTATCTTGATGGTACCATTCAATTTGAAGTGAAATTAACGGGAATTGTTTCAACAGCAGGATGTTTGCCCGATGAAAAGCCAAAGTACGGTACATTGCTCGCTCCCCAAGTATACGCGCCCATTCATCAGCATTTCTTTAATGTGCGTATGGATATGATGATTGACGGAGTAAATAATTCGATCTATGAGGTCAACACCATATCCGAACCATTGGGATCCGATAATCCATATGGTAACGCATTTTATGCTCAATCTACATTGCTGAAAACTGAACAGGATGCGCAGAGAACCATAGACATAGCGTCGGCCCGGTATTGGAAAGTCGTTAACCCATCAGTGCATAACGGCTTGGGTGAACCTGTGGCATATAAAATCGTTCCGGGAGAAAACTGTTTTCCATATGCCCAACCCGATGCAAGTATCTTAAAACGTGCAGGATTTATCACCAAACACTTTTGGGCTACTCCATATGATTCCAATGAAAAGTACGCGGCGGGAAATTATCCCAATCAACACATTGGCGGAGATGGCCTATTGGAGTGGACTCAAGCGAACCGTTCGATTGAAAATACCGACGTTGTCGTATGGTACACCATGGGCCATCACCACATTCCTCGCCCCGAAGATTGGCCCGTCATGCCCGCTGCATATATTGGATTTCATCTTAAACCCGTAGGATTCTTTGATCGCAATCCGGCACTGGATGTTCCGCCTCCACCCCCAGGCGGTTGTTTGGTATAACCATCTTCCACTGAATGTCTTCTTCCTATCAACAAACTAGATGAAAGGTAGGGTCCACTCATGGGATATCACAGTGATGCCTCTTCACATCAAACGCATGGCGTAATTGATTTGCGGCGCAATCACCTATCGTTTGCTGAAACCTTGGCCCAATCTATTGCCAATATTGCACCTACAGCGACACCCGCCTTGGCCATTCCACTGGTAGCCGCCAATGCGGGGAATGGTACATGGTTTGTCTATTTGGTTGCAATGGTTGGTTTGGTCCTGGTAGGTTTGAACATTAGTATGTTTGCTAAACGTTACGCTTCAGCGGGATCTATGTATACTTATCTCACCCAAAGTCTTGGATCTACGACGGGTTTTATATCGGGTTGGAGTTTGCTATCTGCCTATTTATTTACTGCGATGGCGACCCTCTTGGCTTTTGGCATCTTTGTAGAGCTGGTTCTATCCCAAATCGGAATTAAGGTGCCGACTGTGATAATTTACGCCATAGGAGCGTTGATTATCTGGTTTCTTGCATATCGTGATATTAAACTGTCATCAGTTCTAGCACTGGTTTTAGAATTTATCTCCGTCAGCATGATAAGCATTCTGGGTTTTATCGTATTAGCAGATAATGGATTTAGATTGGACCTTGCTCAATTTTCATTACATGGCGTGACTATCTCTGGTTTGGATTTAGCGATGGTTTTAGCCGTGTTTTCGTTTGTCGGGTTTGAAAGTGCGGCAACATTAGGAAAGGAATCCCGCAATCCGTTTCGAACAATTCCCAGAGCGGTCATCGTGAGCACCCTTATTGCCGGAGTGTTCTTTGCGTTGATGTCCTATATAGAAGTGCTAGGATTCGGCAATCTCTCATCTCTCACTAGTAGTTCAGCACCAATGGTCGCCTTGGCAAACAGATACCATATGAACTGGTTTGGCATATTGATAGGTATTGGTGCGTCGATTAGCTTTTTCTCATGTTCTTTAGCATCGGTCAATGCAGCCTCTCGCATTATGTTTGCAATGGGTAGAGACCGAATATTCCATGAATCCGTTGGTCTCGCGCATTCTCTCAATAATACGCCACATGTTGCGGTGACTATCTCATCAATTGTCAACTTTGCGGTGCCTACCGCTTTATTGGGAGTTAATGCCATGAATGCTTATGGATATCTGGGCACAATCGCAACCTATGGATTTCTCGTGGCTTATATTCTCATTTCGATTGCAGCACCAACTTACTTGGCGCGTAAAGGTTTATTGAAGCCACTTCATATAGTCATAGGTGTAGGGGCGATTTTGTTCATGATGATCCCCTTGGTCGGAAGTTTCTATCCCGTTCCGTCTGCGCCATATAACCTGTTTCCTTATTTTTACATTGGATATCTACTCGTTGGAGCTGCATGGTTTCGCTTCATAATAAACCGCAACCCAAGATCGACTGAACAAATTGCTGCCGATTTCGACAGTTTCGAGGATGTGATATTCGACAAAAAATAAAACAACAAGGTTTTCTGATTATTCTTAGCATAAGGAATGGAAGACCAGGATTTTCCTGGTTTTCCTTCCTCATAGATTCCATAAATAGTGGAGAAATGGCACAGAATCGAAGAAGGAGATTGATTATGGATCAACTATATCAAAGCACGGGATGGGGTTGCGCATGGGGAGGAATTATTGGGGGTGTTCTTGGAGCTAGCGGAGATCTCGTGATGGGAACATCGGGAGTCTTAGCTTTTTTACTGTCTATGGTCGGTTCTGCAGTAGGGGCGTATCTAGGGTTTTATAGGGGGCGCAAAGATGTTGACGAATTGATTCCTCGAACAAACTTTCCTCTTGAAATCGTCAAAATTAGAAAGCAACATGGGGCAATGTGGGCTTTGATGGGTGCAATGGTTGGAGGTGCGGTTGGGTCCATCGCTTCAGGGGGACTTGTTACCTTTACGTGGCTAATGTTTTTAAGTGCTTCGTGGGCAACGATGAACTTTATGCTCTTAAGCAATATTATCATGGGAGCAGGAATGGGTGGTATGGTTGGTGGTGTGGGGGGAGCCTGGATCGCAGCGCTTATGTCGGGATTTATTGAAAAGAAAAAAAGTCGTATTCGCTTAATTAGCAGGAAACGGTCTGAATTTATGTAAACGTAGATTAAACACATACCGTGGCCAAGAGTCATGATAATTCATGGCTGTATTTCGAGGTGCAAAAGGTCAATCATACATGAAAGCAATTTGTTCCTTAATACAGAGTCATGTCTGTGCGAACACGGTATATACGCCGCGCACGCAATTTATGGTCGTTTTCATGTTGTCTTGTAATTAACAAAACTACCGCTAAGTACCATTTAAAACTAAAGGGATCTCCGTGTCTTCACGCAATGTGACGGAACGGTGAAAGGAGCCAAAGGAGATATGATAGGGTTCGACACGAATGCCGGGTTGTTTTTGAATCCATAGAGAGGTCATCGGCAAGGTCTTTGGCAAGAGGTACGTGAAGGTCATGCTGCCTCGCCGAGCAGGTTGACTTAGGGATGTGCGTCCGGGTAAGGAGATGTGACGGCCAAAGACGGTCTTGTTCACGGTCAGGTTATTGTAATCAAAAATGGGACCATTGCCCGCTGTAATGGAAATGAGCTGCGATCCCAAGGGAACATAGACTCTCACATAGGCTTGATAGGGTACGACTAACCACCCGTTATCTAAAGCGGGGTTATACCAGGTGATCGTATCCGTTTGGACATAGCGGTCGTGCTGTCGAATAATGCGGACATCGACCACTTCATGCATGAAAAAATTGTCTTTATGCCCGCCTAAATTCATATCAACCACTTCGAGATAATCACTAGGCACATGAGGGCGAATGCGTCCCGCCCAGTGATAGTGAACGGCTAATTCTTCGGACTTGGTATTCGCAAACCATAAGAGCAAATATTTGCGCTGTAATCCGTGATAAAGGGTGTCCAGAATGTGAACCAGGGCGCTGCCCCGTGCTTTGAGAGCTTGAGTGAGGAGTTCTTGCATCATCACCCCAATAAAAGCCTTGCGGGTCGCCTGGGGGAGATGTGAATGCTCGGCAATCGTCTCCATGGTCATATTGGCATTTTGCCAGGTTATGGTCAGATGATGATACGAGAATCCTGTAATAAAGTGTCCGGGGCGTATTTAGGGATTGAGTAAAGAATGGCCCCTCTGATAGGGTTGGAGTAGCGAACAACAACCAAATTCAGGGGGGCACAGTTCAATGGCTAAGCACAGTGTAGAGCAGAGCGACGGAAGAAAGCAAGGACTGGGGGTGGGCGGCATCGACGTGGCGAAGGACTGGCATTATGTGCAATGGCTGGACACGAACGGGCGGCCTGTCGGTAAAGCCTTTCGGTTCGCCAATACCCGTGCGGGATTTGAGGCGATGTGGGAGCGGCGGCCGTCCGAGGAGGTCCGCGTTGGCATGGAGTCCACCGGGCACTATTGGGTTGGGTTGGCCCATTGGCTCCGTGCGCACGGCGCGGAGGTGGTGCTGGTGCAGCCGGCTCACGTCCATCGACTCAAGGAATTGGATGACAATACCCCGACCAAGACCGACGCCAAGGATGCCCGGGTTATCGCCCGACTCGTCTATGATGGCCGGTGGTTCCGGTGGGAGCCGCGCGGCGGCGCGCTGGCCCAGCTGGCCACGTTGGCGGTGACGCGTCGGCAGCACCACCAGGACGTCATGCGATGGCGAGCGCGCATTGCCGGCTGGATCCATCAATACTTTCCGGAATTCTTCACGGTCTTCAAGGCGTGGGATGGGAAAGCGGCGCTGACGACGCTGGATACGCTCCCGACGCCGGACTTGGTGTTAGCGCAGTCCGTGGATGCGATAGCGGACCAGTTTAAGGCCGCCACCACACATCGCGTCGGCGCTAAACGCGCCCACGCCTTGCACCAGGCCGCCGTGGACTCCATTGGGATTCCCGTAGGCCGGGCGACTGCGCGTCTCCAACTCGCCTCCTATCTTCGGAGTTGGCGCGCGGCGCTCGCCGCGCAAACGGCCATTGAAGCCGCGCAAGCCGCCATTTTAGAGGACTGGACTCCTGCTCAGCCGTTATTCAGCATTCCGGGATTCGGGCCCCAGGTCATTGCCACGGTGTTGGGCGAGTTGGGGGACTTGTCCCGATTCGCCGATGCGCGCCAAGCGCAGAAAATGGCGGGACTCAATCTCACCCAAACCAGCTCGGGACACCGCCAAGGCCCAACGCATATTGCCAAACGGGGACGTCCCGCCGCGCGTGCCGTGCTGTATCAGGCCGCGTGCGTCGCGGTGGCCAAGGATCCCCAGTGGAAGGCCTGGTATCAGTCGCTCACCCGACGGGCGGCGCATCCGCTCGCCCCGAAAGCCGCCATGGTGGCGGTCGCGACGAAGCTCCTCCGGGTGGCCTGGGCGTGCATGAAGCACGGACAGGCGTATGATGCGGCGCGACTGTTCCCCCTGGGGGAGGTGTCGACCGCCGCGTAACGATGGAGGGGCTTCGGTTCTGTCTCGGGCGTGGGAAGTCGTCTCCCTCCTGTTGGGCTTTCACTCGGTGAAATGACCCCGTATACGAGTCCGGCTCCCACGTCATTACTACCGCACGTCAAGCTGAACGAAGGATTGGTCGGGCATAGACCCTGTGAGACATGGTAGGGTTCGCTAACGTGGTCACGGTAATGAAAGACCGTTCGAGAGGGAACCGAAGCGAAATCCCTTGAAAGATTGTGAAAGGGTTAGGAAACAGGACAAAACATTGAGGTAGGCAGGTAACCGAAGCGGTCCCATGACTTTGAGCAGATCATCGACGAGCCAGGTATTCACGAAAATCATCCCATTAATATGCGGAGCTCCCTTAATGGACGAATAAAATCGCTGGATATAGCCTACGGTTGTGGGGAGGTTAGGTGATATATTCGCATCGCGCAGGTGCCAGTGCTGAGTATAGACATAATGTAAGATGGATGGGGCTAAGGGACGGTAAGTGACCTGATTTTGTAACGAATAAATGTTATGGGAAGCTCCTATCTGAATCTGCCCATCTTTGACTGTAATCACACTATATGCCGTGATAAAACCCCCGGTGGGTCGCAGTTCCCCGCTGTTTTGAAATAACACTAAATAGGTTTGGGACAGAGGAATGCCAAGAATCTGCTGCAATACTTGGCTAGAGTGGGTCAAAACGGGGATGGCAGCCACGACTTGGTCAAAAACATGGCTGGTTGACCTAAGCTGGGATAGAGTGTGTGGGCTCAATATCCCTTCAAATGCGCTCCAGTTCACATGTTTTAATGCGGTAGCCGCCTGTTGCCAGTGGGGTTGGGAACGGATCAGAGCGGGTGACAGCATTTTTATTGCCTGAATCATGGACTCTAGAGGTGAGGAATGCAAATGCCTGGGACTGTCCGCAAATTGAGATGGGCGGGAGGGAAAGTCAAGGGCCCGGCTGCTTAACTCAATGGCTGGGGACATTTCGGATAACGCTTGGCTGATATTTTGTGTGGCTATTTGGAGATCGACAAGATTTTGATAGGGTATCTGTACAGAGGGAAGAAAATGGGCATAGGCTGTGAAGATCAGTGCCCGTTTAAGATGCACGCTGCTCTCTGAAAGGTCGCGTAGCGCTTGGGGGAATTGGCGCAGCTGGTGATGCCTCAGATCGGTACGGATAATCTGTTGGGCCATACGAAGTTGCTGGTAACCTTGAGAAGCTTGATACAGGGGAACACCGATACCAAAGCTTAAGGCTGCCAAAAACATGACCAAAATTCCCAGGCGCAACCAGCGTTTCAATCTGCGGCGCTTATTATGTCGAGATTGATGGGACTGTAATGGCTGCGGTTTCATCGTCCGTCCCCTTTTTCTTCAAAATCCTGCAGAAGTCACAAATGATCCAATTCCCGTTAAGCATGGGTTCAAGAGCAAGTCTCGCTCCCCTGCTTTCATCATTTTGGGCAAGCTCTCAACACCATGACGTGGGAATGTGGGTGCTGAGGTGTGCCGACCCTCTTATCAGGAAGGATGCGCCAAAGTCTTAGGGGATCCCAGAATCTTTTAAGGGGATCTGTTACAGGTCTTTGAGGCCTTTTTGAAAGGGTAAGGGAACATATCACCCTTTTCTCGTCACAAAGAGCTGAGGGTCAAGAGGTTATCACCGTTGGGGGATTCGTTCCTCCGTGTTTATAGCGGGCAACAAGTTCCCTGCGGTTGGCGGTATCGGTTTTGCGGTAAATATTGCGTAAATGCGTCTTTAAAGTATTAATCGATATATAGAGTTCATGGGTAATTTCTTTATTGGACAACCCCTCTAGCAGCAACTGGGTAATCTTTTTTTCTTGCGGGGTTAAACAACATTGACGTAACCACTCTTCAGCCCGGTGTTGATGCTCATCGTTTCTTTCTTCATCATCTAAAGGAGAAAAAGGGGAAGAGATAGGCAGCGTCTTTGGGGATTCTTCTTGGTGCCTGGCTGTAGACCATGATAACGGAAGGATACTCATAAATAATAGGGTTAAGATGACCTGGGGCAAAATACGAGGATTGATCCACCAAGCCGCGGTATAGGAAGTGCCTAAGAGGATGACCCTAGCCAGATTCATGCCAGCTGGGATTCGTAAAAAAGGACTCTCGCTGCCTTCCCATCCCATCAGGAAAGCCCACAGGGTGCCAGCCAAAAGAAGAAGAAGCAGCCATGGCCTTATGTCGGCATGCCAAATGAGCACAAAGCCCATGGTCGAAATAGCGAGATAGGCGACTAATGGGGAGCGAAGAAGCGATGGAGGATAAGGCCACCCTAAGATGCCCACGATCACAAGAGGTAAAGAAATGGCCTGCATCACCCAAGGGATATAGGGTTCTTTTAAGAATAAGCCCAAGGCAATGGTCATGAGCCAAGGACTCATCCTGTCCGAATGAGGTATGGTCAGAAGAGATGTTTCCATCTGAAACTTTCCGGATTTTTCTTCCTGGCCGGGAGGGTAAAACACAAGAAAGCCATAAGTCAAGCCCGTTCCTGCCATGAGTATGGGTGTGAGATGTGTTAACCGGTGTAAAAATGCGGTTAATGACAAAGAACCGATGACCGTGCTAAAACTCCATAAAGGTGACCTCGATGCGTATTGGCTGGAATAAACTGCAAAACGGTGCCATAAAGGTAACAGACTTACGACAATCCAAAGAATTTGAACGGCCTGAGGTGCCTCGTACAGAATGAGCACCGATATGCTGAGGTATCCAAGCATTAGGGTGCCAGGATGCCACCGCTTTAGACGGGAAGACATTGGTGAGGAGCGCAAGAGAACGAAGTACCCCATAAGAGCTATGAACATCACGCCTGAAATCCAGGACCCTTGGTTATTCCTGTCGAGAACGAAGATGCCCATGACGGCGATGGACCAGATGAATACCGCCAACCTCATGACGCTTTGGGTCATCTGGCTTGAGACCATAAAGGTTTTGAACACCGAAGATCGCACCTCCTGATCTACGTTTTGAAATCTCAAGCTCATTAAACCGTCTTTGGCCTGGGCAAACCAGTTGGTTTACCCATGATGGTCCTAGGGGCTACTCCCTGTATCTGGACGGGAATAGCTCCTAGGTATTCGTGCCGGGTGAGAGGAAAGCCAGAAGGGCATAGGGACATCAACAGCTTATTTCATCCCCTTTTTCATCCTCTATGGGTGATGGTCTTAGAGCTTGGCATGATGCTAGCCTCAAGAATAATGACAATCATATGGCGCCCTGGTTAAGAACAGCATGACCGATGGGGGAAGAAAGGTAGAGACCAAGATGAATGTGTCCTGGCCCGTATTACTAACCGCAACCATTGCACCCGCTCCCTTACCTTATTTAAAGATGGTTGATCCGGAAGAAAGGTGGTATCAATACCAACATGCTTTGATGTTTTGGCTGCAAAGACCGAAGGTGCAGCAAATCGTATTTTGTGATAATAGTGGCTATCACGCGGATTTTTCCCCCTTTTATCACTGGGCCGAAAAGCATCATAAGACGCTTGAAGTCTTAAGCTATGCGGGCAACGATCACGCACTCATCAAAGGACGCGGATTTGGTGAAGGGGAATTGATGCGTCATGCGCTTTACACCTCGCAAATTTTAACTCGGGCTCCTGGCTTCTTTAAAGTGACAGGGCGATTAATCGTGGAAAATTTCGACCAGTTAGAGGCGTTAACAACGCATCAACCTGTGGTAATGTCACGGCGTTCACTTAGGCGACAAGGATGGGCTGATACCCGCTTTTTTAAGATGGATCGATCTTTTTATTGCCAGTATTTAATCGATGTGCACGAGAAGGCCGAGCGTGATGACTGGATTTTAGGCGAAGCCTATGCCAAAGTCCTAGCGCCCTTTAGAATTCCTTCGTTTCCGAGGTCCTTGCGCATTCACGGGATAGCGGGCAATGGCGCCACTTACGACGACAAGATGTGGCGTTATATGCTGAAGTCTTTATGCGCCCAAGCCGGACTCTACCGTATCCGGGCTACGTCGTAACGTCGGATGACAATCATATAAAGCCAGGGATAATCTGTCTTACTCTGAAAACTGGGTAAGAATACTCCCAATCACCGGGGCATGGGCTTGTTGTAATGCGTGAATGGCCTTGAGGTGTACGGACCGGGGATGAGTTCCCGAGGGAATGATGAGCAAGACGCCATCAACGAGGGCTGAGAGGATGAGGGTATCCGCAGAATCTAAAACCGGTGGAGCATCAATCAAAATCAAATCATATCGGCGTTTTAAGGCGGTGAAAAGTTCGTTGATTAGCAATGGTTCAAACAATTCCGCGGCATTCGCCGATAACGGACCACTAGGTAAGAGCCAGACATTGGGGATGGGAGTGTCCATAATCACGGCATCCCACCCGGTACTTTGTGTGCCTTGAGCAAGAATCGTCGTGAGACCCTGGACATTTAAGATCCGAAAGTTGCGGTGTAATTGCGGATGCTTGAAACAGGCATCGATCAGTAGCACACGGTAGCCGCTATGGGCTAATAGAACCGCCAGATTACTGAGGGCAGTTGTGGTCCCGGATTCGCGTTCGGCGCTGGTCAACAACAAGGTTTTAGGCTCTTGATGCATCCAAAACATCACGTGGGCTTTGAGATGGAGATATTGATCAAGGGCTTTGGCGACGTTCGGGCGCGGATGAGAGAGAATTTTTGGCATCGATGCGGGCCTCCTTCAAAGAGATTGAGGGGGATTGGTGAGATACCATATCCTCTGGAAAGATAATTGGATGATTTTTAATCCACTTCGGTTTAAGCCGAGGAATCATTGCCCAAACCGGTAGGTGAAGCCACTGTTGAATATCCTCTTCGGTTTGCAAACTGGTATCAAAGTGCTCCCTGAGCACGGCGAGAAAAATCGCTCCCATGGCAGACAACAGAAACGCGAGCAGTTCTATTTTTTTCATATCGGGAAATGATGGTTGCGTAGCGATTGCCGCCGGTGAGGAAAGTTGCAATTCGGACGATCCGGTCAGCTCAGTGGCGGCGTTCATTGTCGCCAAAGCCACCTGGGTGGCTTCTTCTGAAGCCAGCACGGCACTGGGAGCGGTCGCTTGGATGGTGATAAGATCGGTATTGGTAATCGCGCTGACTTTGGTGTGAGACTCCAGTGCGGCGGCGGATATATGGTCCGCTAAGGCCTCAGCGGCGGTATTCCACACCCGGTTAGACGTCGCTAAGTCCGCGTAGGTTTGGGTCAGCTGTAAGGCTGATATTAAAGAATTCGCATTGTGCGAGGGAATGACTAATAACGTGGCGGTACTCGTATAAGACTTGTGTAGCACAAAATGCGCGATACCAAAGGCCATGCTACTGGTTAAGACGACAAGACTGACACTGATCCCCATATGACGTTTAATTCGCCGAGATAGCTTCATGATATTCCTCACTTTCCCGTCTCTTTCGCATCTGCTCTTTCAGCCAAAATTGTTTGAGCATTTCTGCCATTGCGCATTTTTCACAAACGATTAGCTCTAGGCTATCTGCTTGTGCGATCACAAGGAATCCTCCCTCTAGGGTGAAATCCTTGCGGTCTTAAGGGATTACGCCCTTAACGGGTGAAATCGGGTTTTCACCCGTTAAGGGCGATAGTCGTGACCCAGATCTTTTTGAATAATCAGGAACAACTCTAAGGCCATGACGACAAAAAGAGGGAAGAACGTCATGAAAGAGTTCGGTCAGAACAATGGCTAAGAGTTGAATATGCGTAACAAGCGAGGTGATAACAGTGCGCCAACGGGTTTTAGGATGTCCCGTCGATGACTTCGATTTGACCGAATTGTTAGATCATGTGCGGGAGTATATGGCTCAAGGCGTTAAACAATGGTATACCTCCATCAATGTGGCCAATTGGTACGCCTATACGCATTTTCCTGATGTGGCCGCGTTATTTGATAAGGCCACCTTTATTACCGCTGATGGCTGGCCTATTGCCTGGGCCAGTCGTGTCATTCACCATGCTCCCGTTCCCCGCATTCCGGCGATGAACTTTCTTGAGGCCTTATTATCGGAACCGTGGACAACGCCCCTCAGTGTGTTTCTCCTCGGTGGAAAACCGGGAATTGCTGAACAAGCCGGTGAGCATCTCACTAAACAATATGCCCATATTCGGGTCGTCGGTCATTTTCATGGTTACTTCGATTCGGTGCAGGAAGAAGACAAAGCCTTGCAAGCGATCCAGAAGACCCAGCCTACGGTTCTGATTTTGGGGATGGGGACACCTTATGAGCAAGCGTGGCTCTCGCGTCACTTCGCAGAGATTCCTTCAGTATTGGCGGTGGGCATTGGCGGTGGTATGGATATTTTGGCGGGCATTAAAAAACGCGCGCCCGAATGGATGCAGAACAGCGGAATGGAATGGCTATACCGCTTAATCCAAGAACCCCGTCGGTTGTCGGGGCGTTATGTCAAAACCACATCGTCCTTTGCCTGGCATGTCTTCCGGGTCTTCTGGCCATTACCCTCGTTATCCTCTCACCGGGCGAATTCGTATTCGGAGAAAAAAGGAGCGTAAGCCATGCATGTCTTAGTGACTGGAGGGGCAGGATTCATCGGTGCCAATCTCGTGCGTGAGGCGCTGGAACAAGGACATGAGGTCTGTGTTATTGATAACTTGTCCTCCGGATATATCGAGAATTTACAGGAAGTGCAACATGATGTCCGCTTCGTGGAAGGCGATATCCGCAATGCGGATTTGCTGGCACAGATTGTCTGTGGGATGGACATTATCTATCACATGGCGGCATCGGTCGGTAACCAGCGCAGCATCGATAATCCTTACGGAGATGCCGACATTAACCTCATGGGAACCATTCGGATTTTGGAAGCGGCTCGTATGGCCGGAGTCAAAAAAGTGGTCTTGGCATCGTCAGCGGGGATCTTAGGAGAGCCCGCGGAACTTCCCGTCACCGAGACACACGCTAAAAATCCTGATTCGCCCTATGGGGTGAGTAAAATGGCGGCGGAAGCTATGGCCCTTGTCTATGAGCAAATCTATGAACTGCCCACGGTGGCGCTGCGGTATTTTAATGCCTACGGTCCTTTGCAACGCTATGACGCTTATGGCAATGTCATTCCCATCTTTGCCCGCCGGATTTTACGTCATGAACCCTTAAATATTTTTGGGGACGGGGAACAGACCCGCGATTTCATTCACGTTGCCGATCTGGTTAAGGTCACTTTGAAGGCCGGTACTCTGGATCATGCCCGCGGAATTTATCACATTGGCAGTGGACAGGCGGTGAGCATCAATACGTTAGTCCAGCTGATGGAGCAAATCTTTTATCAAGAGGTGAGGGTGCGGTATTTGCCCCCACGGCCGGGTGATGTAAGACATTCGCTAGCAGGGATCAGCCGGGCTGTCACCGATCTCGGCTACCAGGTGAGCTATTCGCTGGAGGAGGGTCTTAAAGATTATCGGGACTGGTTACTCGAGGAGGCATTTGGCGCATGCGGGTCATGATCTTTGGCCCCACAGGCATGTTGGGCCATCAACTGCTCAAAGAAGCGATTAACCGCGATTATCAAATCTGGGCCCTATCGCGTTCCAAGCCCGTCTCCAGCTTTGTGGCTGAAGCCCTAAGCCATGTCAATGTGCAGTGGATCACACCCGTTGATGCTATTAAGCATCGTGATGTCATTGATGAATGGATAGGCGAGATTCATCCCGATGTGATGGTGAATGCTGCGGGACTGGTGAAACAAGCGCCAGGCGGGGAGGACATGGCCGAGCTCTTGCCCATTAATGCGCTCTTTCCTCGGGCTCTTCAGATTATGGCATTGAAGTGGAAGACCAAATTGATTCACGTCAGTTCTGACTGTGTGTTTGATGGGCAACGGGGATTTTATCACGAAAAAGATGTCCCCAATGCGCACGATGCTTACGGCCAGTCTAAAATTTTGGGCGAAGTGCTAGGTCCCTATTGTCTCACGTTACGGACATCCATTGTGGGACCGGAACTGTCCACCAAGCGAGGACTTTATGAATGGTTTCGGCACCAGGCTCCCGGGCGGGTCTATGGCTTTACCCAGTCCATTTTTTCCGGTGTGAGTACCGTCTATCTCGCCAATCTGATCTGGGACGTGGCGGAACAATATCCCCATTTAGAAGGGCTCTTTCATGTCGCCACGGAACCGATTAGCAAATATGATTTGCTGGTGCTGATTCGCGATACGCTGAATCTCAAGATTCGCATTATCCCGGATTCCAGCGTTTTTTGCAATCGTTCCTTGAATCCGAGAAAGTTTTTCGAAGCCACCGGCATTATGCCCCCACCGTGGCAAGAAATGGTTTATGACTTAGCCCGCTCATCTCTTATCCGTTAGCCAAGGATTTTCTTCTGGGCCTAAATGATTGGATCTTGTGTGATTCACATCATGGCGATAAAACACCGAGCCAAAGACAAGATTTCACCGTTTAGGACATACAGCGAAGATGTTTTGCTGACAGCAGATGCCAGAAAAAATCCTGCGATGCTTTTGAGTTTTACTGACAAGCCCGGATGAACCTGATTCAGAGGAACTGTATCAACAAACAAGGAGGAAGAGACCATGGAGGATTTAACAGGAGCCCGGGTTCTGGTGACCGGAGGAACCGGATCATTAGGCCACGCGATTGTGCGCAGACTCATGGCAGGAGACTGGGGACTGCCCCAGTATGTGACCATATTTTCGCGGGATGAAGCCAAGCAGCATTATATGCGGCTTTGGTATGCCAAGCGCCTTAAAGCCACCGATGACATTGTTTATGAACAGCACGAAGAACGCCCTCCCTTGCGATTTATCATTGGTGATGTGCGCGATTACCGGGCCTTATCACGGGCCGTCCCAGGCCATGACGTCATTATTCATGCGGCTGCGATGAAACAAGTGCCGATTTGTGAATATTTTCCTGCGGAAGCGGTCGCCACCAATGTGGATGGCACCAAAAATTTGGTTCGTGCGGTTCATGAACATGGCCACGATGTGAAAGTGGTCGTGGGCATTTCCACAGATAAGGCGTGTAAACCCGTTAATGTCTTAGGGATGACCAAAGGGATTATGGAGCGCATTTTAACAGAGGCGAACTTGCTGCCGGGTTCCACGCGTTATATTAGTGTGCGGTACGGGAATGTGGTGGCCTCACGGGGATCGGTGGTGCCGTTATTGCAATCCCAGATTATGCGGGGAGGTCCTGTGACTATTACCACGCCGGATATGACGCGCTTTTTGCTGAGCCTGGATCAAGCCGTAGATGTGGTCTTTGAAGCGCTCCATCACGCAGGTCCCGGTGAGTGTTATATTCCCCGAGTACCCTCCGCCAAAATTGTGGATGTGGCCAAGGCGCTGATTGGCGATCAGGATATCCCCATGATCTTTACCGGGATTCGGCCTGGAGAAAAAATCCATGAAATTTTGGTATCAGAAGAAGAACGATACCGGACTATTGAGCGAGGCAACTATTACGTGATTCGGCCCATGCTGCCGGAATTAACCGAAGATGACCTAGGTTCTTGTGGATTACCCCGGGCCTATTCCTCGGAACACACCTCACTGAATGTCGAGGAATTAACACGTTTGCTCCAGGAATTTGTGGCGCGTGAAAAAGAATTGGATGACATGTTGGCATGAAAATCCTCACCGTTCTGGGAACGCGGCCCGAAATTATTCGACTCAGCTGTATCATTCGGCAGATCGATGAATATGCTGACCAGATTTTAGTGTTTACCGGGCAGAATTTTGAACCGGGTCTGGGCCGTGCATTTTTCGATGAATTAAAACTCCGCCCTCCCGACGAATCCTGGGGGATTCGTTCGGTCAGTGCCCATGCCCAAATCGCAAGGATGTATGAACAGATGGGCGAGACGTTGGCCCGCGTGAACCCCGATCGGGTGTTGATCTTAGGAGATACCAATAGTGGGCTCACCGCGCTCATGGCAGCCCGCAACCAGATTCCGGTTTATCATTTGGAAGCGGGAAACCGTGCTTATGATCTTCGGGTCCCCGAAGAAGTGAACCGCCGGGTGATTGATCATGTCAGCCGGGTCCTCATGCCCTATACCTACCGCAGTCAAGAGAATCTGGTCAAGGAAGGAATCGAACGGCAACGAATTGTGGTGGTGGGGAATCCCATCTATGAAGTCATGCAGTGCTATCACGCCTTAATCGTCGGTTCTCATGCCTTAAATGAATTCGGGGTACATCCTTCTCAGTATTTTTTGGCGACTCTCCACCGGGCCGAAACCGTGGATAATCCTAGGCTTTTACGCCAGGTCATTTCAGCTTTATTTCAAGTGGTGGATACTTGGGAATTGCCCTTGGTGTTAAGTTTGCACCCGAGAACTCGCGCTAGGCTTCAGGAGCTGGGGTTGTCATTGCAGCGCGAGGGCATTATCGTGACCGACCCTTTAAGTTTTGGGGATTTTGTGCGACTCGAACAAGATGCGCGCATGGTACTGACCGATAGCGGTACGGTGCAGGAGGAGTGTGCGATCTTGCGTGTGCCCAATATTACCTTGCGGCACGTCACGGAAAGGCCTGAGACCTTAGAATGTGGCAGCAACATTTTGGCGGGGACCGAGTCTTCGAGTATTCTCCGGGCAGCGCGCCTGGCTCTTTCGCCCGCTCGGAGCAACTGGACACCGCCTCCAGAATATCTCATTCCCGATGTCTCCCATATTGTCAGTGGCGTGCTTTTAGGAGAAGCCTTATGAGGACAGATGCGATGGACAAGCCGTGGGATTTGCTGGGAAATACTCTGAAAATGGCCACCTTTGCCCTCATCTTGGCCGCTTTGGCCGTGAGTCGAAATCATCTCATTATCTGGGGCAGTGTTGGCGTGTTGGGACTGTTGATTGTGCTGGTTTTGTTTAGCCATTATGGGGAGAAAGTACCCATGCTGATTTTTTTCCTGTTTATGGCTTTAACCATTTTATTTAACCGTTCTTTTTCCCATATGGCTTTACCCAAACCGCCCTTTTACGTCACGGAGATGACCATGGCACTTCTCACCGTCATGCTCTGGTATAAAGGGCAATTGGTTATTCCAAGGGCCATGCGCCCCTGGCTTCTTTGGGTCGGGGCAGTGATGATGATTGGCCTCATATTTAATGGGCCCCGCTTTGGATGGCTGGCGGTGATCCGTGATAGTGCCGAGCTGTACTATATTTGGTTTGTTCCCCTCAGTTATTCCCTTTACCGCTTAGCCCTGCCGCTGTTAAGCCGCAGAACCGTAGAATGGGGTTTGGCGACAGCCTTATGGTTGGTGCCTTTGGTCTATTTAGCCACCGCTTCTATCCAGCTGCCTTCAACGGCGGAGAGTGTTTCCGCCATGCTTATTTTGACCCTCTTTATTTGGGAATGGCATGATGTCCCCCCTGCCATGATATGGCCTGCTTTAATCCTTAATATGGTCAGTCTCATGCGCTGGGGCGCGAGGGGGCCTTGGGTGGGGTTTGGCTTTGCGGTCATGGTGCTCCTCATCCTTGCCCCAAAAGTCAAAGGTCAATTTCTCGCACGTCTAAAACTTGAAACCATGGTCAGTGTCGGCGTGTGCTTATGGCTACTTGGGGTACTGTGGCTGGTTGATCAACCCTTACTCGCCCATATCCTTCAAGATCTCAAAAGCTTAACCACGTTTCATGGGCATTATAGTCAAATTGCGAATAACCGCTGGCGGCTCATCATTTGGGAAGAAGCGGCCAAACAAATACTGTCCAATCCCTATGCCATTCGGGTGGGGCAGCCTTGGATTCCAGAAAAATTGGTGAGTCTCGGTTATGGGGGTTGGAATGCCACTCAAGGCTTTGCCCAAAATACCGTCGCCTTGTCCAATTCCTATTTGCAAATGATGCAGTGGTACGGCATTTGGGCCATCATCCCGGTGGGAATGATTGTCTATCACAGCCTAAAGCGCCTGTTCCAAGTTCGCCCATTAGGACCGAATCAGGTCCTCATCAGCACATTCTTAGCCATTTGGGCGGTGGTCACCGGGGTAGAAGTGGTGCTCGAAGGCCCCTATATGTCGGCGATTGTCTGGAGTGTGATGGGCTTGGCCTGGTATTTTCCTCAGTGGCACTCTGTTCACAAAAAGGAGGGGGCAGCATGAAGGTCATTTTGGTGGGCCCTTTGCCTCCACCCTATTCAGGACCGGAAATGGTCACCCAAACCTTGCTTGAAACCGATAAACCCCTTGGCCAGTATATTCATGTCAATATCTCCTCCCCCAGTAATGCCACGAAAGGCCACTGGAGTATCGCCGCATTATGGCGGGTCTTGCGACAGACGAGCTTGTTTGCCTGGGTCCTATGGACCCAGCGCAAACAGAGTCACATTGTACATCTTCCTTTATCGCAATCCACGACCGGTACCCTGCGTGATGTATTGTTTATTCGCCTGGCCAAGGGCTTTGGCTACCTGGTTGTGGGGCAATTTCATGGCGGTGACTTTTTACGGTTTTACTGGGCGTCACGATTTCAAAAACTGATTGCCAGGGCCCTGGCCCAACTCGATTGCTTATTGGTTTTTGATTCGTCTTTATTTAAACAGTTTCCTTTTGTGAAACGGGAAATCTTACAAGTACTCGTCAATCCTGTGCCCATGAAGTGGGTGAAACACTGGTCCTCTTTACGCACTGTGCCAAGGCCGTCATCTAGGACTCTCGTGATTTTGTTTATGAGCCACCTCTCGGTAGCCAAGGGACTTGTCGATTTGATTGAGGCCCTTTCACGGCTACCGTCAAAAGAGCAGTGGGAACTCAACTTGGCTGGTGAAATTTTGGACGAGGAACGCAATGTGTTGTGGACAGGCCGCGATATGAATAAGGGCTGGGATAAAGCCCAAGCGATCATTCACCGCCATCACTTGGCCGAGCGCATTCATTATCACGGGGTGGTGACAGGTGAGGATAAAGTGCGCTTGTTCCAACACAGTCATGTCCTCGTGCTTCCTTCCTATTCGGAGGGCCTTCCCATCGTGATTTTAGAGGCCATGTATGCCGGATTGGCGGTGATTGCGAGCGACGTCGGGGCCATTTCGTCGGTGGTGCCCCGCTCATTTTTGCACAAACCTGGGGATGTGAACAAGCTTGCTGACCTCCTAAGGGAGATGACGGTAGAAAAGGCCCAGAACATTGGGCAAAACAACCGCCAAATCGTGGAGCAGGGCTATTTACCCGAACAGGTGATGTCCCAGCTGCAGCGCATTTATCACAATTTATATCCCCCACGTAATTATCGCTCACCCAAGGGCTTACGGGTTGTAAGACCCCATAGAATGGCGCCAGGCAAACCATTTCCGAGGAGGAGTTAATATGGCATCGTCAAAACACTTGTCATTCTGCATTAGTACCAAAGGCCGTGACCACGACGTTCTTCGTTTGTGTGAATCGTTAAGCCAGCTGGTCTCATTAGGATTTGAGGATTGGGAGATCATTTTTGTCGATCAAAATGCCGATAGCCGGATTCAGCCGATTGCTGAAACGTACAGAAAACGCCTTCCCCAAGTCGATTACGTATCGACTCCCCATGAGCAAGGAGCATCAAAAGGACGCAATGTGGCTGCTGAGATAGCGAGGGGCCGCTGGCTCTTGTTTGTCGATGATGATGCCTGGATGATCCCAGGCGTCTTCAGCTTGATTACCCAACAGATTATCCCGGGTGATGAGGATATTCTGTGGCTTGGGCGCATGGTGGATCACAAGGGGCACCCTATCAAAAAGGAGTATCCCACAACATCCCGCTTTATCACAGATTCCAGGGACTTGTGGGCCGTGAGTGGCTTTATCCTGATCGCGCGCCGAGTCTGGAATCAAGTAGGCCCCTATGACGAACATTTGGGGGTTGGTACCCATTTTGGCGGCGATGAAGATACGGATTTGGTGTTACGGGCGATGGCACAAGGGTGCCGGATCCTTTTTGATCCCGAGCTGTGTTATGGTCATGTGCCCAATCCGCACCCATCTGATGAGAAGGTGCTCGGGTTAGCGCGCGGCCGGGGGGCGTTATTAAGAAAGTATGAAACCACGGCGTTCGGTCCTGGACTGAAGCAGGCACTTCGCAGCTACCTGTGGGAAATGAGGTGGAAGCGCCCTGTGGTCAGGGTCTTGGGGCAAAAAGAATCGGCTCATCATAAGGCCCTCATTTTATCCGGGGTGCCTCAAGGATACCGGGATTGGAGGGGGATCTATGGATAAGCCAAGGGTTATCATGCAAATCGCGGGATCATTAGGGATCGGAGGGGCGGAACGGGTGGCTATGGCACTCGCCCAATATGGACGTCAGCAAGGCTTAAAATCCGTTTATGTGGCCGCAACAAACCACCGCAATCGCGCGGCTTTTCGCCAACAATTGCGAGAGAAAGGGGTGTTGGTGTTTGAACTCGGGGGATCACTCAGAACAAAGTGGCGGGTGATGCGATCCATTGCGGCTCTCACCCGTCCTGATTTGATTCATGCCCATACGGAATTACCCGAACTTTTAAGTCTTGCGGCCAAAATGGCGGTGCCCGAAGCACAACTGGTGCGGACCTTGCATAATTCGGTGCACTGGCCAGGACACAAACTCCTAGGGCAAGGCGTTGATTTTTTGTACCAGTGGTGGGACGGTCATCAATTCGCCTGTTCTTCTGAGGTGGCCAAGGTGGGGGATGAGGTGATTCTCAACGGGATTCCCTGGTCTTGGTGCTACCCCCGCAAAAAGACGGGAGCGGTGGTTTTTGTCGGGCGCATGGAACCGCAAAAAAATCCGGGTGCAGTGATTCAGATTGTGGATCACGCACGAAAACAAGGCTATCCTCTTGAGCTCACCATGATCGGTGATGGCCAGTTAAAAGATGCGTTGATGGCGCATTATCAGGATTCCTGGATTCACTGGCTAGGAGCGGTGGATGATCCAAGACCCTACTTAGCCCAGGCCCAAGTGGTCCTCTTTGCCTCACATTTTGAGGGCTTTCCTTTGGTGGTGCTGGAAGCGTTAACGACATTGACATGGGTCTTAGCCCCCGACATGGCCGGATTCAGACATTTACCCTGGGTTTTCTGTTATCCCCGAAACGACCTGACACAAGCAGCCCTTGGCCTTGTATCCTTGCTGAATCAAGACCTGGGGCCCCTTTATGACTGGCGCCAAGTTTACCGGGACCAGTACGCCGACGAGGTGATGCTGGCCCGGTATTTTCACGCCTATGGCCAGTTACTGGCCACGCGACGGTCACACACGTCACAAGGAGGAAGATTAGCCCATGAACAAAATGCCGTCTCCTTTAGGTCTAGGAAGTGATTACCGGATTTATCTCATTGGTGCCCCAGGCAGTGGCAAATCATTTTTAGCCGAGCGCCTATCCCATGCTCTTCATATTGCCTGGCATGATTTAGATGGGGAGGATATTGATGGAGGTTGTCCCAAGCTTCGTGGAATTTCGCTAGCGCATCCTTTCTCGTGATTTATCCGATTTGCTCGGTTTTTTGTTCCGGCGTTTTGGAACACGTGGCTTTTAAGGCCGTTTGCAACACGGGAATCTCGCGATAGCCGGGGATCCGCGTCAACGTGTCTTCGATAAAAAAGCTCGCCGACGCCAACCAGCGTAAGACTTGTTGCCCATTGGTCCAATGTTTGACATTTTGCGCATGGGTCCGAAATTGACTGTTGATGGATTCCATGGCATTGGTGTTCGCCAACGTTTGGCGTAAGAGGCCCGGCAGGCCCAATCGATGGACGGTTAACGTTTCCGCCAGTCCTTCCCGGAGACTCCCAGCGGCGCCGGGATGATCCCGTTCGAGCTCTTTCGCGAGCGCTTCTAATGCCTGCGCGGCCCTGTCCGCATCCGGTTCTTGATACGCTTTCCGTAAGCGCTGGCGGACCCGATTTTCGGCCGATTTCGGCAGGTGGTCGAGCACATTCCGTTGCTTGTGGATTTGGCAGCGTTGGATGAGGACTTGGTCTCCCCAGACGTCGTGCACGGCTTTGGCTAAGGCCTTGGCCCCATCGATGACCACGAGTAATCCCTGCGCGGCCGTCAGGCCGCGAGTGATGAGATCCTGCAATAAGGCCATGACTACGGTATGATTTTCTGTCGCCCCTTCGACCAATCCCAAGACACGCTTGTGACCGTCCGCATCAATCCCTAAGGCGCCCACCACCAGATGGTCCGCTACACGCAAACCATCGATCATCACCACCACCCACGTCCGGTCATCCAACCGGCGCTGGAGAAAGCGGTCAAGGGCCTGTTGGGTGGCTTGGATAAAGCGGCGGCTCACCGTGCTTTTGCTGGGGCCTGGCTGCTCCATCGCGGCTTCAAAGGCTGCATCGGCATGGCGCTGTTGGCGGCTCGCTAAGCCATACAGCATGCGTTCCAGTACGGCTTGTGTCGCCAGCGTCGGGTCCTGAAACTGATGGTAGGTGTCTAACGGAATTTCCTCCGAGCCATCAGCGGCCCGCACCCGGGGGTGCGGAACGGAGATTTTGCGATCCCCCAAAAAGACGCTCCCGACTTCGGTCCCGTGTCGGACCGCTTGGCGTTGCGGATCATGACGGCCTTTAGGTCCCGCTAACTGCTCCACCTCGGCCGCCATCATCTGTTGCAAAACCTGCAATCCGACCCGGATCGACAGCGCCAATAACCCGTCTTCGGCATCCTGGAGGATGTCCACCCACGGCACCGTCACCGGCTGTTCGGGAAGCGATTTTTTCTTTATACTGGTACTCACTAGCGATTCCTCCTTATGATGGATCAGACCTCTCTAGTAAACCAGAGAGCCATCAGGATCGCTAGTTTCAATTTCCACGAAAAATGGGGCATTCTCTATTGATGCCCTACCTCTTTTAGAACGCATCACCTACCGTAAAGCATTACAACAACAAAAAGGTTGGATCTGTGAAGCCGTCAGCCAAAGTATTGGACGAGACTGGATTCAAGCGGCGGATATCACGATTGTCTTGACGACGCCTAGGATCGTGCGAATTTGGCGGGTGCTGTTTCGAGCCCTCTTAAAAACATTGGGATGCCAGTTCAAAGGCCAATGGGGAAAAGAAACCTGGGCTAGCTTGCGTTTTCGCCTTGGCATGACCTGGCGTTATGACAAAACGATTCTCTATCCTTTCTTGGAGGAGATACAAAGACTCGGATTGCCGGTTGTGGTTTTTGCTGATAACCAGGCAGCCTATGCGGCCGTGTTGGAGCGACTCACACAGCCGCTCGATTAAAAACAAGAGGCTCGAGACTGTTGGAAATCTCCGGCAAGATATTATAAGACCTGTTTATCACGAAGAACCGGACGGAGGATCCGCTGGAGGGTGCAAAATGCGTTCCGTGAGGTCAATCGTGCGCTCAATGCTTTGGATCACGACCTGCGTAATGGGAAGGTCATCTCCCATATCGGCTGCTTGTAGGGCGCTGTAATAGGCTCCACGCTGATCAGGCTCTAATAACGCCGGGGGATAGTGATGCCGCAATAACCAAAGATTCAGCAGGAGGCGTCCCGTTCGACCGTTCCCATCGACAAAGGGATGGATTGCCATCAGCTGCGCGTGTATCATGGCGCCCACTGAAACGGGATGACCTTTAGTGTGATCCCATTTATGAAAAAGAGATTCGACGAGCTCGGGTACCCGAATGGGATCTGGTGGGACCAAGTTGCTGCCGTGAATTGCTACGGGAACCGTACGAAATTGTCCAGCAATATCGGGACGGGAACGGCGCATCACGACGGCATGCAATGATCTTAACAGCCATGGGGTGATGGGGTCATCTCCACGTGCCCAAGTCTGCATGGCATCCCACGCCTCGGCGTGATCGATAGCTTCCAAATGATCCCGCAAGGGCTTGCCACCGACTGTAAATCCTTGTAAGACGAGATGGGTTTCGGCCAGTGTAAGGGTATTGCCTTCAATCGCGTTGGAGGCATAGGTTATGCGAATCCGCATGTCTTCGTCGATCGACTGCTGGGTATCAGGAGGCAGCGGATTAAAGTGGCGCCACACCGCGACTCGCTGATCCAGTAAGGCAAGAGATAGAGGCAAGTCCACCAGGAGCACTCCTTTTCGATGACGATATTCTCAATATTACCATTTTCAATGGTCTTTTTAAGGGGTGATGGTAGCGGCATGGGCTGTATAGGAACAGCGGAACAATTGGCTACCGGAATCCTTGAGTTTTTCTAAAAAAGCTAATGGTTCGTAGCCATTACGGCATAGAGGATGGAGGACTTGGCGTGTGATTTCTCACGAGTTGAGATAACGTGTACCAATCCTTTCGGGTGAGAGCTTTGGTCATGACCAACATGAGCGCGTATACCATCATCGCCAAAGGGATGCTAACAAACACGGAGCGGTAGGGGTTAACCCACCGCAAAAACCCGCCCATGAAAAGAGCACTCAATATGGTACGAAAAAGCCGTGAGATATTGGGGTAATAGGGTCCGAGAACTCGGAAAATTTTTGTCATCAGATACACGAGAATAAACAGTTCTGTGAACAAAATCGCCAGGGCCGATCCGATCTGGCCCCAGATGGGAATCAATATCACATTGAGCGTGAGATTGATCACAGCTCCCCACAAGACACCATGGGCAAAGGCTTTTTCGTGCCGGATAGCAATGAGAATATTGCCATAGTGCAAGGTGGTAAACACCGTGGCCCATGCCCATAGCAAAATCGCGAAGGGGACGGTCGCGGGTTGAAAATGATGTTGATAGATGGCCGCAATGATGGGACCTGCCAAGACACTGCCGCCTACCGCGGTGGGAATGACGACTATGGCCGCATAACTCAGGCTCTCACTGAGACGGTTGGTGAGAGCCTCAGGATGCTGTTCATACAAACGGGTCGCACTAGGCAGCAAGATTTGGCTGTAAACCGTAGTAAAGCTGGCGAGAAACAAGGGAATCCGGTAAGCCGCGTTATAATAGCCAACGGTTTGCATATTTATCCAATAACCGAGCAAAATGGTATCCACGCTATTATAAATTTGGGTCATAACACTTGAGGCGCTCAGGGGTAGCGCTTGTTTTATCATACGCCATGTCTTATGCCAAGACATCTGCCACAATATCTGGGTTCTTTGTCTTACTCCAATCCATTGCCACAAAACGGTTATGCCTGCACCAAATAGGGTGAGAAAGGGTACAATCGTCAGATTTCTTTGTGAATGAATGAATAAGATGATCAGGGCCACACGAAAACTCGTGCCCGTAATATAGGCCCACGCCGAAATATTGGTGAGACCCGCGGCAGAAAGAGCCCACGACAGGCTCAAGGCATTGATGATAATTTGCCATCCTAAAATCTTAACCACCACTTCTTGTGTTCCCAGAAGATGTAACGCGGGGAGCAGGGCGAGTAAAAGCAAATAACTAAGAACGGCTAATGTCATCATCACAGGAATCATTTGTCCAATGCTCGCCCCCAGCTCCCGACTTAACGCGCTTTCGCGCATGGCTAAAAGAGGGAGACCTAAACTTCCCAACAGCACAAAATAGGATACCAAGGAGGTGGCAAATCCTAATATGCCAAAGGATGTGGGACCTAAGACCCGAGCTAAATAGGAGATGGCGACAAAACTCATCAGGCTTTGAAGCAGTTTGCTCAGGGATAACCATCCGAGGCGCCCTAGTGTGGAGGAATGTTTTCTGGTCATGCCGTTCCGCCTTTCCTACACATGATTCCAGTGTAAAAAAAGCGAAAGGGACTCACATCATCCTTTGTAGGTGAACTGCGCTCTCACCCCTGAAATCATCCTCCCTGCTGGTGGGTGAATCCTTTTACAATGAAAGAGATAGACAAAGAACTTATTGCCAGCGGCTTTTCATATACACACACGAAATAGTCTCTGGAAGTTCTTCGGTGACTCTATCAAGTCTTTTGGATCATGCGGTTAAGACCTACAAAACAGGTATCAAGGGGTTCAGGTCACAAAGAGATCAACATGCCATCCCAACCACAACAGGACGGCGCAATCTTTAAGCATCATCCGCAATCTATCGTGTGTCTTAAAGAGATTCCCTTCCAAGAGGTTGTGCAATGTGAAGAGGAAAACGGACAAGGTAGCTCAAAAAGGTTTCAGGGCATCCTTTACAGGGATGAAGTGGTGGTATGAGAAAAGATTTGGGTGAGTGCGGCACGATTTTTAAGAGAAGATTTGTTTAAGAAGCTCAAGCGGTCATGGGACGGAAGAAAGTCTTGGATTTCTTTGTCCCAACTCATCACAATGACGTGAAGTGAAGGATAGGCCCTGAGCCATGCGGGCACCTGTTCTAACCCGAAAGACGCATCCAGTAATAACCACTGGGCTTCAGAGATTTGGGAATTGGTGAGCGTCTTGACTGGGTCCACTAATTCCCAAGCCAGTCCCAGCGCATTCAGTTGAGACGCCCACAGATCGTGTAGCATCAATTGGGGTTCTGCGATTAGGACGAGACCTGGTATTGCCAACAGTTTTCCTCTTTTCTTTAGAACCGATTAAAGTCAAGTCTCATTTTGCGTCTCATGAATATGGTCATTATGTCACAGACGATCGATAGACGCCAAGAATTTTTCGTCGAAAATTTACGCAAACATCAGGCAAACATTATGACTTTGTGAGGGGATAGCAAAATACCTTTTTTCCATTTTAGTTCTTTGACGACAGAATGAGTCATATCCCGTCATAGGATAGGAAGCAATGGTTGAAATAACCAAAAATGGCGTTGGATTTCGTCACAATGCTAGAGAATTCGTCGAACAATTTTTCCGCAATGAGGCAGGAATGGCGATTAATGATCGAGAAGGATCTGGATACCATATTTTTCTAGCGGTCCACGGTGCGACAATTTTGTATCTCGATCCGGTCTAAGAGAGGAGGTCGGAAAACATGACCTCAAATGTTTGGAACAGCCTTGTGCATAGCGCGCGCGATGCGGTGCACGTTGAGCGCGTATCCCTCTGGGAAGCCGATATGAATCAAGGACTCGCGCGGTTACTGGCTTCAAGTCACCATTCCGAAAAGATGGTGAAAGGTCAGGAAGTCAGGTTAAGCCAGCATGACCCTATCATCACCGGATTATGGCAAGAGGGGCAGTATCACGGGCCGGTTACGGATCACCGGGGATATCTTTATGCCTGCGCCATCAGATACCGGAAAAAGGCGACCTCTTACTACATACTAAGTTTCTATCAAAGTAAGGATCCGGTGAGTGCAGGACAAGTACACAAAGCGGGTCATTTTGTCGAACTGGTACAGGCATTGACGAAAGGATATACCGTGCGCCTTGGTCGGTTGCCCGTGAACCGTTATGCTTGGGCTTTTTGGCGCACGGAGGAACGCGTCCGCCAAGAAATTGCTGAAATCTTGCATGGACCGGTCCAAAGCCGCTTGCTCATATTGGAGAAGCAAGTGGCCGATGTGAAAAGACGCTATGAACAAGTCTTTGGACAGTCTTTGAGCGAACTGGCTGTGATCGAAGAACAATTACAACGTTTACGGGAAGATGATGTGCGCCAATTAAGTCACCGGTTGCATCCGGATTTGATTCGGGTGGGTCTGGGTCCCGCCTTACGCGTTTTGCAATCTTCCTACGAGTTGTGCTTGGATGTCCGTTTGGCAATGAGTCCAAGATTTTTGCAACTCGACTCGCTCGTCGATAACCGGATTTCCCCGTCTTTGCGTCTTGGTCTTTACCGCATTGTTGAAGAAGCTCTCAATAATGTGGTTCGTCACGGCAAGGCGCAACATGTGGTGATTTTCTTGGACTATGATCCGGATCAAGGCCTTTGGATGAAGATTCAAGATGATGGCGATGGGTTTGTAATATGGAAAAATGAGGGAGAAGGGATGGGCATGCGCATGATGAAGATGCGGGCCAAACACTGGGGCGGTTCTCTCAGTATTGTCTCGAAGCCGTTAGAAGGGACAAGCATTTGTGTAACGATTCCACCCGCCTGTTTTCTCATTGATAATGCTGCCGCGGCATCTTATGAATCCCATCTTGGCGAGTCATGATCTGAAGACAAGAACAAGAGAACGGCTTTGACACGGGCATGTTGTTCGGGATTGCTGCTTTCGATATGTAAGGTGGAATAGATGGTGGTTAGGTGATTTTCTACGGACTTTTCGGAGAGAAACAGAGCTTTGGCGATAGCGAGATTGGTGTATCCTTGGGCCACCAGGGCCAAAATTTGCGATTGTCTTGGTGTGAGGTCCTTTAAATGACTACTGCGGCGGCTTTGTGCCATTTTCACGAGTTCGGGATCGAGGACCATTAAGCCGGCGGCAGCTCCTTCAATGGCCCGTGTCAGTGTCGAAAGATCGCGTACTGAGCGTTTGAGCAAGTAAGACCAACCATGTAAGGAGGACTCTGGAAGGCTGCTTAAGAGTTCGGGGCGGGCATAATTGGACAACAGGACAATGCCGATATCGGGATTTAAGGTACGAAAGCGCATGGCGGTCTCGACTCCTGTCCATCCAGGTCCCAAGTTAATGTCGAGCAGGGCAACATCGGGTTGATCTTGAGAAAAGTGTTGGGTGGCTGTTTGCCCATCCGCGTAGGCACCGATGACGCGCACCGGGGAGATGTTCTCGAGCGATACGACCAACAAATCCCGGAGTAAATCTTCATCTTCCACGACAATGAGGCGTAATGCTTTGTGTTCGGTCATATAAAGGGACCCTGCCTTTCTTATACCAATACTCTCGTTGTACGGCTCCACGGCATCTTTCCAACCATGGACCACAGAGTCGATCATGATACCCGTGAAGTCCTAAAGTAGAAGCCATGATGAATTCTTTCTGAAAATATCTTTCTACCAGCATCTGCCTAACAATTTCTTCCTGACAACTTCTAGCATATATTAGACCTTATCCTTAAGGAAATGTCATGCTACGACAACGTCTCAAATTTTATTCTGCTGGGACCACTGACTTTATTGACTCTTTTTGGGGAGTAGAATGGCCTTTTGGACCAGCGCATCAACTTCCAATGCGGAGCGGATCATTTATCTTATTTAGCGTTTGGCGCCCTTGCTCTTAACTGGGGATAGTTCAGGGAATGACGGTTGCCGAATTGAACTTTGGGTTTAAAGATTTCATTGGGATGTCTTGTTATTTCGCGTATGATGAAAGAACGCGGGGATTTCAGAAAACTCATTCATCATGGCCGAAAAAACCCCTTCGATGGCGATATGCCTGATCGTTATGAAGCATTGGGAGGGAGATGAGAACGGTGAATTCCTCAGATGAATCGGTGCAGGAATACTTTGGGAGATATCATGAGGCCTACCGGAACAGTGAGTCCCATGCCCGGGGACAGGATTTAGCGCGCCTGATTGAGATATTGCATTTAGCGCCGAAAAGTCTGGTTCTTGATGCGGCTTGTGGAACCGGTCACACAGCTTTAGAGCTCGCACGGCAAGGACACCATGTGATAGGGCTTGATGTGACTCGAGAAATGCTCGAGGAAGCAGAAAGCTTGGCTCAACAAAGCCATCTGTCTATCCAGTGGGTCCAAGGCAATGTTCACCATTTACCATGGGAGCCTGATACCTTCGATGCGATCACGTGTCGACGGGCCGCCCATCATTTTTCCGATCTGGCCCATTTTTTACGCGAAGCTAAGCGGGTTCTTAAGCCTGGGGGACACTTGGGCATTTCCGATATGACGGCGCCATCAGATGCTATTGAGTGGCTTAATCAATTGGAACGCTACCGGGATGGGTCGCATGAGGCCGCCCGTTCGGCTAATGAATGGGCTCACCTTATTGCCGAAGCGGGTTTGGACCTGGTGACACTTAACGTTAGTGCCGAAATCATGACGGCCGAACAATGGCTCGCCCCTATTCCTCCGGATTCTCACGAAGGGCACCAGGCCTTGATGTTTTTGGCGGATCATCCTCCCGCGACGATTTTTAGGAACGGACAGTTTTATAAATACCGGCTTATTCTGGCTGCTGTGAAAACATAACCCTCGTGGCCATCAGCTATGATGGGAAAAGACCTTTCCTTACCGAGTGACGGGCTGGTCTTGGATATTGTTACCGAATGCTGCAATTAGATGGGGGGTCTCATTGTTGTCGGAGCCAAAACCGCAACCACTTCGCTTTTGGCACACAACGTGTCCCCAGCATAGACATCACTATGCACAATGACTTTACGTCGGCCGATTTCCACAATGCGGCCGCGGACCGTGAGTCGTTGCCCGAGCGGGGTCGGTTTTACAAAGTCAATTTTTAAAGACGCGGTCACGCAGCGGGGAACAGGGGCGGCATCTCCTAATTCATGACCGTCTTGGCGGTATAAGGCTAAGGCGGCCGATCCCGTACTATGACAATCCACTAAAGAGGCTAGTAGTCCTCCATAGACAAAACCGGGAACCGCGATATGTTGTGGGAGTGGGATATATTCGGTGAGAGTTTCTTCATTGTTCCACCGAGTACGAAAATGGTGGCCATGGTCATTTAAGCGGCCACAGCCGTAACACCAGGCAAAGTCATCGGGGTAAAAATCTTGTACGGCAAAAAACGATTTTTGATTGTTGGTATCTTCCACAGTTTATGGCCTCCGCTGTCGGGATTTTGGATCTATGGTACGGGATCATCCGAACATCTATCAACAAAAAGTTGCTCTTTTGTGATAATAGAGGAAAATGCCCGAAATATTGGTGATAAATGAGCTTTTTGTATGGCGTTGGTGTGGGTGTAAGGGCTGTCCTGCAAGTATCAATGAACCTTGAGGAGCCAGTGCAAAGGAAGGCAAAAACGTGTATACAGTATTATGGTCGTCATTTGATGGTGCTCAAAAAGAATATTGTCTGGTGAAAGATGATCCGGTCCTTGGTCTAAGGGGTCAAATTATCAGCTCGGGTACGGCAGATAACCCCGAACCCTTATGGGTCTCCTATGAGGTAGAATGTTTTGAAAACGGTATGACGCGTCTCGTGAAAGTCTTTTCCCGAGGTGCTGAAGGTCAAGGACATACACTTCACTTAACGCATTATCCAAATGGCCCATGGTTTGCCAATTCCCAATTACTGCCAGACTGTGATGGATTGGATGATGTCGACTTGGGTATTACTCCCTCAACCAATATGTTGGCCATTCGGCGCCTTGATTTAGCGCTGGAACAAAGCCGAGATATTTCGGTACTTTGGATACGATTTCCTGATTTGCACATCGAAATTCTAAGACAGCGTTATACCAGCATAGGGACATATACTTACCGTTACGAATCGTTAAATAGTGGCTATCAAGCAGATTTGGTTCTGAGCCCTCTTGGCATTATCACGCAGTATGGGAACCTGTGGACAGGTCGTATTTGGCCGGATTTTCCCCACTCTTAATTAGTGACGGTTATTTAATGACGCTCCGGAAATTTTCGACGAGTTGGGACGGGAACTTTTGATCTGCCAATCCAAATTGATGGAACAGGTAACCTTTGAGCTTTGGCAAGCGTGTTACGTGTATAAGAAGTTTTTGGGAGGCAACGAAAGAAGGCGACGGATCGTGCGGCGTATGGTGGTTCCGGGACTTTTGGGCCTTGGTTTGGTGTTGGCTATAGGAGGATGGGTGACCGTCTCTAAAATGAATGCCTCGTCCTTGTCTTTTCGGTGGGGTCCGTTGGTGGTTACCCCAACACCCCCGTCGCCCGGATTTAATCCTTTAACGGCGACTAATGCGGAACTGCGTGCTAACGGTTTTCCTGAACGTCCTCTTGGTCCTGTGCCTAAATGGTGGTTAAACGCGGTTGAGCATGCCCATCATTGGGTTTATCCCCACTTTACCTCTCATCCTTCGACTACTGGGGGAAGCATGGCCACGAAAAAATAACAGATCACGCCGTGCGGGGCGTGATCCCAATAAAAAATACCCGGGCGAAAAAGGGTCCTCATACGTTATTGCGATGGGCCTCATTTTAACGTTCTCATCGTTTGATTGGCTGCAGGGATCGCTTCAGCGCCGTGCAGGCTTTCAATAATCACTCGGTGGTGTGCCATTGTGTGAATCAGCTTACGGTGAAGTGGTTGGGGGTATGAATGTCGGCACACATTGCGAACAACGAGGAGCGTGTATGGTGCTGTTCCTCATATTTAGTAAAACTTCCATTTAGTTTAAAACTCGAACCACAACCCGACACGCCCTTCGCTGATGGTGTTCGTGGTTAGTTTCCTACTACCCATGCATTCAATGAACCGGCAGTTAAAGTTCCTGTTCCTGCTGCTTGCACAGAAACCGTATATGTTTGTCCTTTTACGACAGAAAACGATCCTACCGGTGTCACACTAGTATATCCCCCACTGATGGGGATATCATTAATAAACTCTTGAAAGGGTTGAGTACTGCCTTTTGCGGCTGGGAGACCGTGGCCGTTGACCAAAAACCATCCTTGAAGCGCGTCACCGACCGCTCCACTATCTGTTAAGGAACTCTCCATCATGAGGGTACCCGAGAACTGTGGCGTGATCGTGACCGACATGACCGTTGTGCCTGATGTTCCGAGTGCTACCGTGTTGGTTAACAGTGTAGCTGCGCCTGCTGTAGGTCCTGGCGGTCCTGCGGGTCCTTGAGGACCGGTTGGTCCCTGGGGTCCTTCGGGCCCACTGGGTCCCTGGGGCCCTTGCGGGCCGGGTGGGCCGACTAATTTGGTTCCTTGCGTGGGCCAGCCATGAGCCGTCTTAGGACCATAGAGCGTTTCGTTAGCTGTATCGAGATAAAAATCGCCCACAACACCTAGCGTATTTTGGGGAAGGGTACTTCCGCTTAACACTGAGGTGCCATTTCGTCCTGCGGGGCCTTGCGGGAGACTGACCGAAATCTTAAGCGGTGAACTGAAGACGGCACCGTACATTGTGGCAGGTGCCGCCGGTGACTTGGCATACGCAATGATTTTGTATGTCCCAACATCCCGCGGTACCAGGGTAAATGTATTCGCCGTACTGTAATGTTGCCCAAGTCGCCACTGTCCTTTCGGACTCCAATACCAAAATTGATATACCGGATGATAAATATGCTGCGAAGATGCGCGAATCGTTATGGGCTGATCTACCCAAGATGATAATGCCGAAGACGAGAGCTTGACACCACTTTCAACAAACACACTGGCAGTTGACGAAGATTGTACTAGTGACCATTGATGAGCTTGAACTTCATTGGCGCTTAAAACATCGGCCAGAACTAGGTAGTTTCCTTGCTGAACGGGGCCTAACGTGAACGTGGGACGCTGACTATAGTTTTGCATTGCTATCCATGTTCCGTTCGGTTTTTCAACCCAAAATTGGTACAAGGGATCAGGCATGTCCTGTGCGCTGGCGCGAAAAGTCACAGTCGCCCCTGATTGAACGATACTGCGTTGCGGAGTTAAGGTCACGTATGGCATTTTTGGGGTATCAAAGGCAGTTACTGATTTTTCCCTTAACAATCCTAGGCTAGTGACGATTATTCCCAAGGTGCTGATTTCTACGATACGACGAATCATCTAAACGTTTTCCTCCTACATGATTCACAAAATTATCGGGTACGTAAGGTCCGCGTCACGAATCTTTTGGGTAGACATTTGTTCAAATGTAGCAAAAGAACCTAAAGATGCCGATGGCTATGAATGAGGCCTGACACATTGGTTACCTATGGTTTAAGTTGCTATTTTCTCGTTTGATTACTGACTTCTATGGTGTGTACCAGGATAGACCCTCAGAAATAGACACATTCCACTCATACGTCTATCAGTGAAGCATCTTGCCACGTGGCGGCAGGTTGAGGTTTTCCCATGGCATAACCTTGGACTGCGTCAACCCCTTCAGCTGCTAAGGTTGATAACCAGGCCCGGTCTTCCACTCCTTCGGCTACGACCGTCGCGCCAATAGAATGGGCAGCACGAACCCAAGATTGGAGCGATTGGACATGTCCGCGGTGCCATTGATGCACCATGTTAAGGCTTAGCTTCACCACCTGGGGTTGCAGAGCATACAGTTGGTGTGGTGTAGCATAACCTGTCCCCGCATCGTCCAATGCAAAGGCATAGCCACAGTCTTTTAGTCGCCCAACGATGGTGACGGCGTCGGTTGTCAAGGGATATGTTTCCGTAATTTCCCAGATGATGCGAGCAGGGTCGATGCCATGCTTCCACCGCATGACCCACGACAAGTATGGCGCTCCAATGTTGAGAAACAGTTTTCCCGGAAGTGTCGCTGCATCTTGAATTGCGGCGGTGAGCGCCACTGCGTCTAATTGTTCGACGAGCCCCTGTTCCTCGGCCAACGCCCACACACGGTCCGGCGGACTACCATTCGGAAATCGGGTCAGCGCTTCAAATCCGAGGAACGTTCCATCGACGGTCCAAATGGGTTGAAAAACGGGCTGAATTTGTCTCTCTTCAATGGCCGCGACGAGAGCGGTGCGCCAATTGACGTGTTCGATCATCATTGTTCCCTCCTTGGAACGAGATATCTTCCTTGAATCGTCATCATAGGCATTCGCGATAATCTGAAGAAACCCTTTTTTAATATCGACATTTCGACGCCGAGGTTCGACAAAAAATGGTGATGGAAAAAAGGAGTTTCGATCATGATGCCGAATATCCCACACATCATCGAGATGATGAGGCCAACCGATTCGCACGGGATAGTGGAGACGAGTCATTGACCGGACCGGAAAGAAGCGTGTCTGTTGCGATCGCGGAGATCAGGGCTGCTTTCAATGGGCGAACACACGCGAAAGGGAGGGAGTCGGCAATGGATCACAATGACCGATCAGATACGGGGGCTCCCCGTGTCCTCATCGTGGATGATACCCCTGAAACACGAGATATCTTACGCCACATGGTAACCATCGCTGGAGGCACGGTCGTCGCGACCCTTGATTCGGGATCCCAAGCGGCCGCGGTGATCCAGCAGACCCCTGTTGATCTGGTGTTCTTGGATTATCAAATGGCTGGGTGGTCGGGCCTGACCACGGCTCAGCATTTGCACACCCAGTGGCCCTTACTTCCCCTTGTCATGATTACGGTCATGGCGGATCCGGCGACACGCCAAGCAGCGTTTGATGCCGGGGTCCGTCACTTTCTCGGGAAACCCGTCACGGTGGACGAAATCCGGACCGTTTTGCGGACGGTGAAAGCGACTGCTGCGCGAGGCACACCGGATGAGTGGGCAGCGTGGGTTCGACCTTTTGAAAGCGAGGAGACGCCATGAGCCTGTCTGGGTGGCGCACGGTCTGGACATGGCTCAAGGCTCTCCCCCGAAAAGCGCCGCGAGCAGGGGCTTACCAAGAGCCAGCTCTCCCTGCGCCATCCGGGGATCCGGGAATGGTGTGGATTGATGCGGAGGGTGTCATTCGCGTGCGAAACCCGGGACCGCAAGGGAAAACCTATGCAGTTTTGGAGGTTCCCGAAGATGCCCCTATTACGGTAATGGTCAATGGACAGACCGTTGACGGATTACAGGTGGTAACAGAACAGGATGAAATTCGGTACACCCTGCATGAACAACGTCCCGTTCATGCCTGGACGGTGGAGGTGGATGAGCACGCATTAACGGCCGATGTGGTTGTGCACTATGCGTCCGGCTGGCGTGCACGTTTGCAACCGTGTTTGCCCTGCCCACATCTGGTGCTTCACCCCGAACAGATTCTGTGGGAACCGGAAGACATTCCCGTATCTGCTATTGAGACCGCGCTGAACCAGCGTCATATTGTGGAGGGCCGGCTGCCAGAGGGGGAGCTCGCAGCATTTTTGCAGCAACGCCAATCCGGACGCCTGCAGGTGGCGCGCGGTATTCCGCCGCAACCGGGTGAACCGGCGCCAGTGGCTTGGACTGTGGAAATGGGGTCATCGGACGAATCCCCTCTGCGTGTGGCTGCTGGCACAGTGCTAGGCCGCATTTTGCCTGCGCAACCCGGGAAAATGGGGCGTACGGTTTTTGGGACGCCCATTGCTCCACCAGAGCTACCCCGTCCGGTGCATGCATGGGGAACTGGAGTGATGCATACTGATACCGGGGATCTCGTTGCCCGGCATGCGGGCCGGGTTCGCCGCACCGAGACCGTTCTTGACGTTATCCCAGAAACGGTGTTAACGCAATCGACGGATACCCCTGGTGTTTTACTGGTTACCGGAGATGTTGCTCTTGTGGGTCCATGGCATCATGCTACGATTCTGGCCACAGGACGGGTGCGCAGCACTGATCCGGTCGACCATTGTGTTATTCGTGCTCAAGAGGGCGTGGATCTCTCCGGCCGGCTGACACATAGCCAGGTGTTCATCGGCCCCACGGTCCTGGAGGACCATTTACGAGGGCTTATTGAACAGATCCTTCAGGATGTGGCAAGTCTTGACCGCACGATGCAGGCGCTTCAGGCTCATGCCCCGGTAACGGTGCGCCTCCATTATGGTGCCCTCCTCGTGCAGGTACTCCATGACAAATTTCCCAATTTGCTCTCTGCATTGGATTTGGCCCATAGACTGCTCGCGGTGGTTGACGTGCCCGTGATGATCCGCGATACCCTCGCGACATTGACCCGCCTGACATCGGAAGCCGCCTTACGGCAATACACGGAGTTTACGGAATTGAGGGCATGCCAGGTCCGAATGGACGAAGCATTGGCTCTTTGGACCCCCGGTCCGTGTCCGAATGAGGCGACTACCTCGGAATTGGGTCGTTTACGCGATTGTATTGTGCGGGGAGCGGGAACGCTCGTTATGACAGCCGCAGAGGCTTGCGAAATCGACGGGGCAGATGTTCTGCGCGTTCGCGACAGTATCATCGGAGGATTTTGTCGGATTCGCCACCGCGTGCAGTCTCGACAACTTGGTCATCCTCGTGGAACCGAAACTGTGGTTCAAACGCTGGAGTCTACGGGGGTCGTCGAAGTCGACCACCTCTATCCCGGCACGGTTATTGTGGTTGGAACGCAACGCCACTTCATTCGCAGTGTCTTACAACATGTCGTGGTGGACGGCGATCCGGAACAGGTCGAAATGCTGTAGCGAGGACTTACCAATCATCATACCTGGTTAAGGAGAGGATCATATGCGTATTTGGGGTTGGGTCATTATGGCCGCCATGATTTTCGGCAGTACTGTTCCTACGTATGCCGACGTGGTGCGAAGCGGGTCAGCGACGACGGGAAAACCAGTGTACGCGCAATCAAATCCTGGGAGTCCCCAAGGTCAAACCCACCGGTCATCAACGGGTACGAACAATAAATTTACTCATGACGGTGTAGTGTATGTGTGGGATTAACGAATGACCCCGTATGGGGCAGGACGATTCCCGTCGACGGGCAACGGGGATCGTCGCCCCTTCTCTAGCGCGTTGACGCTGATCGAACATGAACGACAGCGTTTGGCCCGTGACTTGCATGATGGACCCGTTCAATTACTCACCAACTTAAGTATGCGGCTAAGCATGATGAACCGGTTATTGACTGTAGATCCGGAGTTAGCCAGCGAGGAATGGGCCCGGATGAACGAGCGCCTCCGGGAAGCCATCAATTTATTGCGACAAGTGTTGTACGATTTGCAGCCGATTGTGCTGGATGAGGCCGGATTGGCCGGCGGTGTAGACATGCTTGTCCGTCGATGGACCGAGGAGACGGGGATTGCCTGTACGCTGACATGGACGATTCCTGAGGCGTTATGGCCGCTGTCGGCGGATGACAAGATTGGCGTGTTTCGAATTCTGCAAGAAGCGTTGGCTAATATTCACAAGCATGCCCAGGCCACACAGGTAACCTTGACCGCCGAATTGACTTCAGAGGCATTAATCATCACGCTCCGGGACAATGGTCGGGGCTTTGATCCTTCCGCCATGCACCCCGGACACTATGGTCTGAGCACGATGGCGCAACGTGCGGCACTGGTCGGTGCCACATGGCTGCTCGAAACCTCCCCCGGGGCGGGCACGGTTTGCCGCTTGCGGTGGGAGCGTCCCACGCTATGACGGCTGATGAGGCCCTGGCCCGTGGCGAGCAATGGTTTGCCCACGGCTGGATGGATGCAGCGAGCGAATTTTGGCAGCAGGTTGTGGCCATGGATAGCGGTGCGGTCCAACAGGCCGTGGCTTGGGATAATCTCGGCAAGGTCGCGGCCCGCCGCGGCCGGTGGGAGGACGCCGCCGATGCTTTTCAAAGGGCGCTGGCAATACTCCCCAGTGGCTACCCGGAAGGGCGCTTGCGGATTGCCATGCACCAGGCTCTGATATGGACGCAAACTGGCCAAACTGATCTCGCATATCGCCAATTATGGCGTCTCACGCATGAGGCGACAACAGTGTCCCCGCGCCTTCGCACGTTATTGGGACTCAACCTCGCGGCGGTCCAAATTGATTACGATTATTATAGTCAGGCCATTGCCACCCTGAATTCGGTGGCGCAACACTGGAGGCCGGATGATCAGGATCGATACGGCTATTTTTGGCATACCAATTTGGGCGTCTGCCATGTGGCCTTGCGTCAATGGGATGACGCAAACCGTCATCTTGAGGCGGCTTTGGCGTGTGCACCTAGTACCGATCGTCAAGGACCTGTATGGGTGGAGCGAGCATTGGCGGCTTTTTACCGGGGGGATGTCCTAGCCAGCATAGCTGATGCCCAGCGCGCCTTGCAGATCATGTGGGACCACTGGCTAACGCTCGAACCTGCTGAATTAGCCCGACTTAGCGTCGTCTTTGCGCGTACTGCGGACACGCTGGGAGAATCTATGCTGGCACGGCGTTTTGAAGATGTAGCCCATACGCTTTATGGGCAATTGGGACGATGGCAAGCTTGGAGACGAGTCCATAGCGTTGAGTTTGTTCCACGGGAAGTCGTGCTTCCTTCCGACCATACGGCGTTGGTCGCGGATTTGCGGCGGGCTGTGCAGTGGATTGAAACCTTGTTCGCATTGGATATTGTGTGGCCACAAGCGAGCTACATCGCCGAAGTTCGGAATCATGCAGCGCAAGCCTTGGCTGAGCATGAACAGTGGTCTGCCGACCAACGAGGGGCTTTAGCGACAGCCTGCCGTCTTGCAGATTTTGGACTGACAGCAATCGATCCTCTCGCGCGGGACAACCCGCATCGGTCGCCAGCCGCCTGGCAGCAATATCGACAACACCCGTGGCTTAGTTGTCAATTGTTGGCACCGTTGGGCTTGAATCAAGACGTGCTGGACACGATTGCCTATCACCACGAACAACCCGACGGAAAAGGGTTTCCAACGGGGCGCACGGCCACCGATATTCCTGCGGCGGCAGCGATTTATGCCGTGGCGGATGTATATGCCCAAGGGACATTGGTGACCGGGCATACACCAACATGGGAGCGGATTCAATCGCTGGCGGGAACGCAATTAGACTCTCATTGGGTTTCGGTACTCGAACGTATTTTTGCATCGTTTGCAAACCCGTAGTGCCGGTTTTTCCGGAAGATTTCATCGGATCCTCGGTCCGCACTGTGCGGTTCCAATTGGGTATGGTTTTGCACTTTGATACCAAATCACGACATGTTCACGAAAACTCATTACACTATTATGAGAATAATCTCAACACATTTTGTGAGATGATGGAGGTAGGGGAAGTACAAATTGTTTGGGAGGATTTGAATCTATGATTTCGATTAAGAGTCTAGTGGAAGAATTGCAGCATCGTCGGCCAGATTTTCTTAAACGGTTAGCTAAGCAGCCGTTAGTCATCGAAGATGATGGTCATTACGTTGCGGTCTTGCTCTCCTATCAAGAATGGCAGAAAATCCAGCGGATGCAAGATGAATTGTGGAAAGCACAGACTGCGGAAGCTGCCTGTGAAGGCCCGCTTATTGAAGATGACAAAAAATAGCTGGGTCAAAAAAGCGTCGCAATAAAGATTCGAGCAAGGGTCATCACGTCACAAAAGGATGAGTCTGACCAATGAATATTGTTGTGCTGGGTGCAAGCGGACGAATTGGTCGAGCAATTCTTCAGGAATTTAATGATCAGAGCTCAGTGCTTACCGCGGTCAGCCGTTTTGTGAAACAATCATCACCGGTACATTCCCAAATCCGGTGGGTGTCTTTGGATCCCCACGATGTATCCGGTCATCATGCCCTGTTTCTAAATGCAGACATTGTCATTGATGCGCGCAATCAGCGCTATGATGACTGGAGTGGTTATCCCGCCATGATTGATGCAACATTGGCGGCCTTAGAAACCACAAAAGCCCATTATGTATATATTGATAACATCTATGTATATGGACGGCCCGCTTCATCGTCTCGGGTTGCAGAAGACATTGTCCGTCACCCCATTAGTGTTAAAGGGAAGATTCGCCTAGACATTGAAAATCGTCTTCGCGATTTAATGGCGCAAGGACAACCCATCATGATTGTACGCTTTCCTGATTTTTACGACATTAGCACAGATCCTTTGCCGCGATTTCTCCGCTGGTTTGGTCCTCCGCATTTGCCCCATCAATTTATCTCGACACGGGACGGGGCTCAAGCTCTTTATCGTCTGGTTATGGATCCGGATGCATACCGAAAAATTTGGCATGTGGCCGGAGATGAGCCCATTACTGGCCTCGGCCTTCAAAAAATTGCCCAGGAGATTTTAGGCCGCAAGCTGCCTCTTTGGGTCTTCGGCCCTCGCCTTGTCAAATTATTAGGATTCGTTAATGCGCCGGCGCGCGGTCTTCAAGAAACGCAATATTTGTGGCAGTATCCTGTGATATTGAATACGGACAAATTTGTTAACCGGTATGGATCGGCATTTATTCATTCGCATCAGGCCGTGATTAGAGAACTTCTTAACAGGCAATGAGGGACATGAACTGCCTGGACAGGTCCTCAAATAGAAACCGTCACCGGGGCGGGGAATCTTCTCACAGATCTTTAATGGGTGCGCGGAATAGACCAACTGGGAATTGGATGGGGGATAATCGTGGTGTGCCTGATACTGGCGACTAATAAGGACGCGAGTACGATGACTGTGGAAAACACCACAAGCTTGGCAATGAGGTGATTGATATTGTTCCACTGAAAAAATTCGGGGGAAAAGGATGGCCAAGGTTCATAAATGAGCATCAATGTGGTGGGAATCAGCAAGGAGCGGACAATGAGTGTATCGACCAAGAGACTCACCCCAATAATTAAACCCGTTAACTGCAAAAAGGGTACGGGCGTCATCATCAGTGTGAAAAATGTTGTGGCGATAATGATGCCGGCTCCCGTAATACTGCCTCCCGTCTCATGAAGTGCTTTACCGATAGAAAACCTGGTGATTTCCGATCCGATATCATGAACAAGAAGTATTTCATAATCGAGGGATAAGGCCATAAGAAGACTGACGACAACAATAATCATCGGAAAGAGTAAAATGGATTGTGATAAAAGGGCCCAGTGCTGCGCAATACGCAAACCGGCTAGCAAAATGGTCAAATCAAACGCTGAGGCTAATAGACCTGCCAGCCAGCCTTTGGTCAGATACTTCATCGCCACCACCGTACCCAAAATTCCCAGAGCCAACACGCCGATTATTCCGTGGACCAATCCCGTATTGGCAGTAGCGGTATAGGCATGATTTCCGCCGCTGATGCCAAATTGCCATGGGGTGGGTAAGTGCTCCTTTAAGACGTCAATTAGCGAGGAACGGGGAAGTGGGGAAGGGCCGTTGATGGCAATGAGAATGACATGTTGCTTCGAGTTTATGAGACCCGCGAGAGGAGATGATCCTGGAGAAATGTTATGAGCCTCTTTTGCCAAAACTTGTGGAGACGCGAACGAAGTCGGGCTGGAGAAATGATCATGCGGAGCTTTGCGGGAAACTAGTGTTGTAATATTTGCTATCGTCTGCCAAGTACTAACGGCATTAAACGAACTGGTGGGTTGAATGACAATAGCATCTTGAACATTTTTCCTCGGTGGTGGGGAGGTGAGTTTTAGGGCTTGATATAGAGCACTATGTTGCGGCAACAGTTCGAGGGAATTGACCGGCGTCGTGAGCGTAAATGGCGGATAGGGTTTGGCTAATGCGAAAATTGTGATGGCCATTAAGGCGAGAAGGATCCCTTGAGGAGCTTTTTGTAAAATGGCCTGTAAAGTCTCGTAAGCATGATCGAGTCCGTCGGAAAGGGATGTTTTCCATGATGCCCAGGAAATTAGCGCGGGCCATGACGCTAATAAAGGATATGTCACCCAGCGGATAGTCAGATATGTGACGAGCACAGCAATCCATGCGCTCATTACAAGAGAAATACTCAAAGAATGCGGAAGAAATAACAGACCGCTCAAAACCGCAATCAATACGGTAGCGGATAGGGAGATGGCTCCTAACACACGGCGACGGGTTCTGGCGTCGGCTTGTTGTTTAGCTTCTGATGGGGATAATCCTTGCTTGTTTGCGATGAAATACTCACGACGAAATCGTAAACTTAAAAACACACTATAATCGATGCTCAAACCCAACGTTAAGAGTTCCACAATGTTTACGGAGAATTCCGATAAATGTCCATGAATAGTGAAGAGCACCATGAATGCGGATGCATATAGTGTCGCTAATGCCCCGCCAATTAAAGACAACAACGTGAGGGGTAAGGAACCCAAAATTGCCATCAGTAATAGGGCTGCAAGTCCTAACGCATCCACTTCGGTGGTGGATAAACTGTGCTCGACGGCATGATTTAGCCAACGGTTGGCGGTATTAGCGTTGAGCACGGTAGGGTCATCTTGGGAAGGTAGATGCACAATCCATTGCGTGGCAGCCAAGGCATATTGCGGATGCACAATCTGGATCAAGGTCGCACCATCAGTTAAAGCATAAAACTTTAGATTGGCAACTGGGATAGCACCATGTGTATTGTGCCATTGCTCTAGCAGCTGAGTTTTTGATGCTGTTACTAACCAACTGCTGGCTTGATCATAATTCAGGGGTCCTGCGTCTACCCCTTGGGCGGCGATGGCGCTTAAATGATCGGCCCATAGCAAAGAATTTTGAGAACTGAGTAATTGACTGCTCTGAGTATGGCTTCCTAACTGCCTCGCGGCGGGCCACAACCAAACTGCCAACAAACAAGCCAAGACAAAGACCAATGGCGCTCGGAGAAAGCGAAGCGGACCAAATAGTTGCGAAATCCCGATAAACAAAATGAGCCCAAGCAATATAAAACTGATGTCTATTGCCAAGATACTCGAATGTGCACCTGTAAGATGCAAGGTAATGCCCCATAAATGGATCGTTGGGATCAAATCGCGGAAAGGTTTCGTTCTGGGTTCTCCCTTCGTTTTCCTCGCATAACTATTTTGACAATCCAGGCTAATAGGTCTTCTGACAACGTATAGGATGACTATTTTAGTGATATAATAACAAAATATTCCAATGTGAGAGTGGTTGACTCTATATTAATTAAATGGGAGGCGTATTATGGCTCACGAAGGCTTACACGAAGATCCTCAGGTTCTCAGTTCGGCAGTGCTTAACCAACATCGGGCGATTCTCTCTTTAATGGAAGAACTGGAGGCAATCGATTGGTACGCACAGCGCGCTGCCGCGTGTGATGATGGGGAACTTCAAGCAATTCTACTTCACAATATGAATGACGAAATGGAACATGCCGCCATGCTTATGGAATGGTTGCGGCGGACGATGCCTCATTTCGATAAAGAAATGAAGAAATTTTTATTCACAAAAGAACCTATTGCGGTACGTGGTGACTGATCAATTCATGGCATCCTGTATTGCGATTTGCCACGGCCCCATTTAAAGGACTAAATTTTTGCGTACAGGGTTCGCACAGGAATTTTAGGAGAGTCAAGATCTGGGCTTGGACCATAGCACTTGGCAAAGTATTTCCAGATCATTTTGAGCTCATCATCAGACTGTCTCGGAGCTTCTGTCGTGGTGAAAATATCACTGTCCCATGAAATCAACTTTCATTGTTCGGCTAATTACTAGGGTGCTCTATCGAATAGCAGAGTGCCCTGTTTTTGATGAGCAAAAGAGCTCTCTTTGCCCAAAATGCACAAAACATCTCAAAATGTTTTTGGCATGTCCCCAGCGCAACAATGAACGATACGACCATCGAATCCCGGTCATTGTCCGTAGTCTTCACCTCACGAATATTACCATCCTATTATGAATGTTGTTCCGAATCTTTGGGATCATATGGAGTCAGGGCTTGTCGATCCTAGAGTCTTAGAATACGGTAGTCAGCTCCCTTTGCGCTATGGCAACCTCCCAATCCTGTATCAAGTATTCAACGATACGATAAGCAATAACTGACCGTTTCAGTTAATTCGCATTTCCGCCACCAGATGTCCCTATATCTCTAATATTTGTCGCTAGCTTTCTTTGGCATAAACAAAATTCGATAAAAAAGCAATCCTGATAAATTTGGACACATTGACATTGCGAAGCGAGAATTTTGCGCTAATATTGATTAAATCAAGACTCTTACTATCAAAGGGGTGAACATCTGGTGTGGGACCGAGAGTCTCTTGACGAGAGCATTTTGAGTTCACTGCGTGCATTGGTGGCATCTCAAGAAGATGTTGACTATATCGAAATACGTCTCGAATATAACGAATCCACAAATCTCGAGACGTTAAATGATCATGTGCGCCACCAAGCCCATGTGGTGGAAATAGGGGGCAATGTTCGCGTATTTCATCAAGGGGCAGTAGGATTTGTCCATTTTGACGGATGGGATGACTTGCCTCGCCATATCAACGATGCGAAACTGCTTGCCAAATGGGAAAATTCGTCCAGTTTCCCCTGGGGATCTCAAGACTCGCCGGCCCCAGCCGATCCTGTCTATTCGGTTCAGCGATTGGTGACCTTAGAAAACCCGCTTAAGGTGCCTTTGGAAGACAAAATTCATCTCTTATTAGGTTATGCCGAACTGGCCCATATAACGCATCCTTTGGTGAAATCTGTCACCGGGCGTTATTTTGACCGGTACCGCCACTTGTGGTTTGCCGATAACCGGGGCAGTGCCATCGAGCAAGAGAAACTGGATCTGGGCGGTAACATCGTGGTCATGGCGCGGAATTCAAACGGGACCGCACAACGCGGGGTGTCTTTTGGATCATCGAACGATTTCGGGGTATTACGCAATTTGGACGATCAAATTAAAGACGCGGCCAGGTCAGCGGTGGCGTTATTGGATGCGCCTGAAGTGGAAGGCGGGGAATATACCGTTGTGGTCGACCCGTATCTTGCCGGGGTCTTCGCGCATGAAGCATTTGGCCACTTGAGTGAAGCCGATGGCCAAGTGGGAGACGAAGGACTGTTGGAACAGATGGTCTTGGGTCGAAAATTCGGACCACCCAATCTCCATATTTATGACACGGGCAAGGATATGGGAAGCCGGGGCTATCTGCCTTTTGACGATGAGGGCGTGCCGGCACAAGATGTTGATTTGATTAAAGACGGAGTTCTTGTGGGTCGGTTGCATTCTCGAGAAACAGCGGCCCACTTGGGGGAACGGCCAACAGGAAATGCGCGGGCTTTGCATTACCGTTTTCCGCCTATTGTGCGCATGCGCAATACCGTCATTGCTCCTGGAGATACGGCCTTTGCGGATCTTTTTCAGGGTATCAAGCGAGGCATCTATGCCAAAGGAACCCATGGGGGACAGACCAATGGGGAACTCTTCACGTTTTTAGCCGCAGAAGCCTATCTCATTGAGGACGGGAAAATTACACGGCCTGTCCGAAATGCCGTGCTGACCGGCAATGTGTTTAGTACACTTCAGCAAATTACCGCGATTGGCAATGATTTTACCCGCTATGAAGGCGGGGGAGGATGTGGTAAGGCAGGGCAAATGCCGTTGCCGGTGAGTCATCATGCGCCATCTCTGCGGATTGAACGGTGTGTGGTAGGAGGTCGGGGACGATGATAGACAAGCTGACAGCGAAAGAAGACCATGGCGGTCCCTTATCGTGGAATGCGGGGGAAGTAGGAGACGGCGCGAAAATAAAGCGGTCGACATGGACTGTCGAAATCAAGCGGGGACAGAATCCTTTCGTTCAGCATGGCACAGAACAGGTTCGTGCGGTACGTGTTATAGACCACGGTCGGCTGGGGTACGCCACCTCGAGAACTCAACCTTGGGCACAACTTAAAGAGGAAGCCTATGCAGCTACCCCGTTTGGTCCAGAAACTTATATGGATGAACCTGTGTTGGAGGAAAACGAATCTGAGCCTGTGAGTTCTCAATGGGATCCCTCTTTGATGCCCTCCATGATGGCTGCAGCCAAGACGTTATACCACAAGCTAGAAGACGTGGATCCGCGGTTTCGTCCCACTGTGTCCATATCCTATGAGGAAATCGAAACGCACCTTAGCAATTCGTTAGGAGGGCACGTGGCCTTTATCCGGGGATATTGGGCGATATCCGCTGGGGGCCGCCTGGTTACCGATACAGATTTTCACGCCATCAGTGAGACGCGCCTTGGGCCGAGTGCATTGTCCCAGGCTTCCGAGTTAGGAGATATGGTGGTTGAACGTTTTAAGATGGGACAACCCATTCGTTCTGTAACCCCTGGACGCTATCCCGTCGTATTCCTGCCGCCGGTGGTGATGAATCTTTTAACCCCCGTCTTGACACGGTTGTCCGGTCCGAGCCTTTTGGCTGGGAGTTCGCCGTGGGATGATCAAGCGGGAAAGCCCGTTCTTTCGCCGTTATTCACCCTCATTAGCGATCCGACGATTCCTGGTGCCCCGCGTACGGGCCGGTGGGATGATGAGGGAACCGTAACCCAACGCACTCCATTAGTTGAGAAAGGGATCTTACAGCACTTCATTCTCGACCGTGACAGCGCGAGACGACGAGGTCAGGAACCTCAGGGGATGGGCTTTCGGCGAACTCCAGGTACGCTACCTGCGGCACTGCCAGCCAATTTGGTCCTCTCTCCAGGAACGGGGGAATTAGCCGAGTGGGGAGCACGCTTTCCTTTTCTGCTGATTTTAGGGGGGTGGATTGGTGCGCGGCCAACTAATCCTATTCGGGGCGATATCGCGGGCAATGCGAGTGAGCTCTATGTCATGGAAAACGGCGTGATCACCGGCCGTGCCAAAAATGTCGTGGTCAGCCTCAATGCTCTGGACGCATTAAGCCATCAATTATTAGACATTGGCCAAGATAGCCACTGGGTTCCCCAAGGAATGATGACGGTGGCCCCGGGTTTGTTGCCTCCTGTCTTGATTGATGCCGTGGATATTCAAGTCCGGCGATAACAAGATCAGTCAGAATATTGGGACACAAATCGCCAAAACTTTTAAATTTCATGGCCCCCGTCTGAACAGTTCTTCGTTTCCAGCTAATTTGCCTTAGTGAGAAAACATTTTTCATGACGGCATCCATGACAACGAACCCATCAGGGTAAAAGGAAACTAATTAATCTAACTGATCTAGAGGAGGAATTTTTGAGGATGAAAAATAACCGTCGTCACATGTCTTTATGGGGTGCAGGAACGGTAATGGCGCTTGCCCCACTGCTGTTAGCCGGGTGCGGATCATCGAGCACCAATGCGTCGTCATCACCGTCTTCAACGAGTAGTAGTCCCCCTGCGGCTTCGGCCACGACCACAGCATTAAAACCTGTCAAGGGCGGAACGATTATTCAGGCGCTTGGTCCTTTGGTCTCTATTAACTGGTATCTTCCGCTGAGGCCTGTCGCCTATAACAGTTTATATGATGCGTGGGCGGCCAGTTTGATGTATAAAGGCTTGTTCCACATCGCTCCCAATGGGAAAATTGATTTTTCTCGGAGTATAGCGAGCTCGATCACCTGGAATAAATCCGGCACCGTATACACGGTGAAAATGAATCCGAAATGGCACTGGTCCGATGGAACCCCCGTTACGGCCAATGACGTGGCCTTCACCTGGAAGCTCATTCAGGCCGCCAGTGCTCCGAATGCTCCAGCTCCTTGGCCCTATGCGGGAGCCGACTCAGGCGGTGTACCCCAGTTGATTAAGAGTTTTCGGGTTTTAAATTCTCACGAGTTTCAAATTACCTTGACACAGCCCGTTAACCAGATGTGGTTTGAGTATGATGGGCTCAGTGATTTTATGCCCCTTCCCGAACAAGCCTGGAACCGCTATCCCAACAATGTCGACCAGGAACTCAGTTATTTAGCTAGTAACGGCACCAATGTCAATTTCTTTAAGGTCGTGGACGGGCCATTTCGCTTGACAAACGCCATTCAGAACGTATCTTGGACCTTCACGCCGAATGCGCATTATGATGGACATAAGCCTTACATCAACAAATTTGTCTTGGCTTATGAAACCTCAGAGACGTCCGAGGTCAATGGCCTGCAAACGGGTACCGTCCAAGTCGGTTATCTTCCCCTGTCCATGTATGACAAGAGAAACGAGTTAACCAACGACACCTTAGTCCCGTCTTATGGCTACAGCATTGCGCGGACCATCTTGAATTTTAGGAGTCCTTCCGTGGGCAGTATCCTTCGGCAATTACCCGTTCGCCAGGCTATGCAAATGGGGATCGACCAACAGGCCATTATTGATGCCCTATATAATGGCATGGGCGTTCCCGGTACAGGTCCCGTTCCCTTACATCCCAAGACATTCTTGGCGCCACAGCTCATCCACCCGCTGTATAACTACAACATTCCCGCCGCGATTCACTTGTTGGAGAAAAATGGGTGGCATATGGTCAATGGTGTGATGACGAATAACAAAGGTCAAAAGCTGGAGTTCAACGTGGAATATGATGCGGGCAGTAGTACGACGCTCGCTATGGTACAAATTCTGCAACAAGACTGGGCGAAGGAAGGCATAAAGGTGTCGTTGACCCCCTTGCCCTTTGCGACCATGTTGCAATATCAACATCAACCGACCAAATGGGAAATCCAAACGGGTCTTGGGTGGAGCTATGGAGGGAGTTACCCAACAGGCGGAGGAATGTATGAAACAAATGGCGGCTACAACTTCTATGGCTATTCCAACCCGACGATGAACACTTTAATTGCGGCGACACATGCCCCGCAACCCTCTGCTGCAGCATCGCAAAAGGCGTTAGATGCCTACGAACTCTTTGCCGCAAAACACCTGCCTAATCTCTGGATGCCGGTACCAGAAGGACTATCCGAAGTGGCCAAGAATGTGCATGGGGTGCGGTCATCGGCCAACCACTTTACCGATTCTATCTCACCGCAATATTGGTGGATCAGTCCGTAAGCGGGAATCAGCTCCAAAGCTTAAGCGTCTTAAAGCGTCACAGAAAGGAGGGATTTGACAATGTCTGTGACATATTCCGAAGTTGCAATCGAAACGCAAGAAGAGGAATGGGAGCATCCTGGACCGTCTCGGTTTCGGCGCATTTTTTGGCACCATCCCTTGGCCTGGATGGGCATTATCGGGCTCGTGATTCTTGTCGGCTTCTCCTTTGTCGGCCCTTTGATTTACCGGGCGAATCCTTATACGCTGCATCTCACCGCAATCTTAAAGCCGCCATCGGCCGAGTTTCCTCTTGGCACTAACAATCTCGGACGAAACATGCTGGCGCGGTTGATGTTAGGAGGGCAGATGTCCCTGGAAGTGGGATTTGCCGCCGCGATTTCAGCCATGGGGATCGGGATTATCTATGGCATGGTGGCCGGATATGTGGGAGGTTGGCTGGATGCGATCATGATGCGGCTGGTGGATTTGCTGCGTGCCATTCCGGGTCTTTTCCTTCTGATCTTTCTGGATTCTTTGGTCACCCCAAGTGCCGGGCTTTTGGTGGTATTGATTGCACTGACCTCGTGGCACGGTGTCAGTCGCCTCGTGCGGGCAGAAGTCTTGTCTTTAAAACATCGTCTCTATGTCGAAGCCTCGCGTGCTATGGGAGGGAGCCTCGGACACATTGCCCTGCGCCATTTGTTCCCCAACATTTTAGGCACGGTCATTGTGGCGACGACATTTATGGTGGCCGATTCAGTGCTCGTTATTGCCTCTTTGAGCTTTTTAGGCATGGGCTTGCCTCCGCCTACACCAAATTGGGGCGCTATGCTGGCGGATGCCATGACCTATTTGCCCCAACACACCTGGTGGTTGATTTATCCACCCGGACTGGCCGTGTTATGGACGGTACTGTCCATCAGTTTTATCGGGGATGCATTTCGGGCGGCTTTGGATACCCGAATGGATGCAAAAGTGCGAGGAGGTGGTTCCGAATGATGCGATACAGTCTGGAACGGGTCTTGCAGGCTGTACCGACGTTACTTCTGCTATCGATCATTAGTTTTGTGCTGATTCACGTGGTTCCCGGTGGCCCGGCCGTGATGATGCTGGGCGACAAGGCCACCCCGGCCTTGATTGCCCAGATCAATCGATCATTGGGACTGAATAAGCCGTTGTGGATGCAGTATGTGATTTGGTTAGGGCAGTTATTGCGAGGCCATCTCGGCTATGCGTACACCTATCACCAGAGTGTCGTGAGCCTTATTCTTACTAACCTGCCCCGTACCCTCATTCTGGTGGTGACAGCCATTGCCATTTCCCATGTATTAGCCGTGATTGTCGGAATTTATCAGGCCGTGCATCGCGATCAAGTCATAGACCACATTTTAACCGCGCTGTTGTACTTCTTGTACGCGATGCCGACATTTTGGCTGGGAGTCCTGATGGTGTCCACCTTTTCGATTACGCTGGGATGGTTTCCTTCGGGAGGACTCTACAACCCCTTGTTAACGCATCCGACCGTGGGCTCCTACCTAGATCATATGGTCTTGCCTGCGACGGTCTTGATCATTGGTTCGGTCGCCGGATGGGGTCGTTACATGCGCTCAACCATGGCCGAGACGCTCGTCCAAGACTATATTCGCACCGCACGAGCCAAGGGTCTTAGCGAACGGGCCGTGTTGGTTCATCACGCCTTAAAAAATTCCCTGCTGCCGCTCATTACCCTTGTGGGCATGTCCTTACCCAGCCTCTTTAGTGGGGCGTTGATTATTGAAATTATTTTTGATTACCCCGGTATGGGCTTATTATTCTGGAACGCGGCCCAACAGCGGGACTATCCGATCTTGTTAGGAATTGTCATGATGGTGGGTGTGTTGACCATATTAGGCAACCTTTTGGCCGATATTCTGTATGCGGTGGTTGATCCCCGGATTCAATATCACTAGTCTCTTCAAAAATCTATGCGTACCGGGGATGTGTCCCAAGACGTCGGCTGTTCATCCCCGGTGACGCATCTTGTAACTTTATTGCTGTAAGGAGTACACCGGGATGACAAAAACGTTGGGAATTTTAGCGGGTCTTGGCCCTTTGGCAGGGGCTCATTTTTATCGCCGGGTTATCGAATTGACTCCCGCTGTGAACGATCATGAGCATCTTTCCGTGGTATTAATTGCGGAAAATTCGATTCCAAGTCGCCTCGATCATTTGATCGGGCAGGGTCCTTCGCCTCTGCCAAGCTTGATTGAGGCAGCACAGCGGTTAATCACGGCAGGGGCTGAGATTCTGGCGATTCCCTCGACTACTACGCATGCCTATTACCAGGAGATTGCTACGAGTGTACCGGTTTCCGTGTTAAATCTCATCGAACTGGTAGCCCGGGATATTGCTCGATCATCCTCTCGCCGGGTAGGCATCATCGCGACCACGCCGACATGTACCTTGGGACTCTATGACCAGGCTCTAGCACAACGGGGAATTACCGCTGTGTATCCTGATTCACAAACTCAAGACGAAATTATGGCGGTGATTAGGGGTGTTAAAGCCGAGGGCAACCGTCCACAGTGGGGAGAACGCCTCGAAGAGGCTATGGCAAAAGCGTGGGCACGGGAAACGGACGGTATGCTGTTAGCTTGCACAGAAACTTCTGTTGTCTTTGCCGGTATTTCGCATCCCCGCTTTCCTGGCCCTCTTTTTAATGCCACAGATATTTTGGCCCGTGCGGCGATTGCCGCTTGTCAAGGATGATCGCTCACAATGACAAAAAACCGGGGATTTAACTCCCTTTTATTGGGCATGCCGTGACCATGCCAAGCTCTATGCTAAAGCGTTTATTACCCATTTGAACCTGGAAAAGGAGAATCGTCATGAGAACATGGATTGTGACAGATAATCTACTTGAAAAACCCCCCGTATGGATTGTGCCCCGGGAGTTATGGGACGGTGCCCAAATCTTCTTTGGTCTAAATGCCAACAGCCTTCCCGTGCTGCCGCAAGGAGCTCCTGTGATCACCTGTGGGACCCAGGGCGCTATCATCGTAGTTGATACACCTCCGGTTCGGCAAAAGCGCTACCGGGCCTATAGTGAGGCTGCGCGTTTGGCTGAAAAACAAGGGGCCCCGGTGGTGGGTGTTTATATTAGAGGACTCGATGAGACGATATTACCCTCTGTGATTTTTGGTCTTGAGCAAGGATTTTATCATTATCAAGGCCAACAGGATACGGTAGAACGGGTGAGCGTGGTTGCAGAGGCCAAGGTGATGGACCGCATCCGGTATTTAACCCGTATTGCCGGGGCGCAGTCATGGGTTAGGGAATGGGTGAACACTCCGGCGAACGAAAAGCCCCCGCACCATTTAGCCGAGGAATATCAAAAGGGGGCACCGGATACCATTTCCTATCATCTTTATACGCAAGACGATTTGAAGGATTTAGGGGCCGGAGGAATTCTTGCTGTCGGGTCAGGGAGCACACGACCTCCTGTACTCCTTAAAGGATACTATCAAGGCAATGGCGATGGGCCTTGGCTTGCGTTGGTGGGAAAGGGCATTGTGTTTGATAGCGGAGGCATTTCGTTGAAAGCGCGGGAGGGGATGGGACGCATGAAAGGCGACATGGCGGGATCGGCGGCCGTCATGGCAGCCTTGCGGGTTGTTGCGGAGAACCAGTGGCCGGTTAACATTACAGCATGGGCTCCGTTAGCGGAAAATTTACCAGATGGTGCAGCCTATCGCCCTGGCGATGTGATCAAGATGCTGGATAATACACGCGTTGAGATTATTTCGACAGATGCAGAAGGGCGCCTGGTTTTGGCGGATGCGGTGACGATGGCAATCCGGGACGGTGCATCCTTAGTTGTGGATATGGCAACGTTGACCGGTTCCAATGTTGTGGCCTTAGGAGGGGTCCGTGCAACTTTGATCGGCAATGACGACTCATTGGCAAAAGTGGTGATGGAATCCGCTCAGGATATGGAGGAACCGGTCTGGGAGATGCCACATGACCAGGAATATGCCCTGATGAACCATAGCGGGATTGCCGATTTGAAAAACAGCGGAGGCCGGGCAGGAGGAACCATTTCTGCAGGGTTGTTTATTGGTCATTTTGCCGCTAACGTGCCGTGGGCCCATGTCGATATCGCAGGTCTTGCGTATAACGAAAGTGAATCCGGTTTAGGGGCGACCGGTTATGGGGTGGCGCTATTAGTGGAGCTTTGCCGACGTTGGGCGACTAAGTCTCAAGAGAAATCTTTGCGATGAGATGACGCCAGTAAAGAGGTTTCGGTGGATACGCACGGGAAAAGAGGCGAGCTCAAACATCATAGCAGCAGGATTTCTCGCTTAAATCGATATGGGAAAGAACATGGCCGGAGGAGTTTTTTGCTTTCGAACGATCCCGACTTTGTGGCCTATGTGATGACACCACATGGTAATCTGAATGGGATGATGATTTTACCGGGAATTCGCCCGATATAGGGGTGTATCGCCCGTAAAAAGGAGTCATGCCATGAATCCGATTCTTCTGGATTTTCCCCATGAATTCGAAACAGAACGGTTGGTCATCCGGTGTCCGTTACCTGGTGATGGCACCATGGTCTATGAGGCCATGGTGGAGTCTCACGCCGAAGTGAGGAAATGGATGCCGTGGGCCATTAACCTGCCAGTGGTCGAAGAGGTAGAAGAAAATGTGCGCCGGGCGCACGTCAACTTCATCCTCCGTGAGGATTTGCGCCTTCATCTGTTTCTCAAAGCATCTGGACGTTTTGTGGGCAGCACCGGACTGCACCGCATCAATTGGGACGTGAGACGGTTTGAGATCGGTTACTGGATTCGCACTGCGGAATCTGGCCGGGGCTTGGCGACAGAAGCTGTGCACGGTCTTGTACGATGGGCTTCAGAATATTTGAACACAATGCCCGCGCATTTCCCTTCTTAGGCGATAGCCAAGAGGGGGTCAAGCGGGCGGCGGCCTCTTGGCCGCCTTGCGGGGTTTTTCTTGCGTCCCTTGGGCTTCGACGTAACGTTTCACCGTCTCCAGCGAGGCTTCACCGACGCTCCCGACATAATATGCGCGATGCCAGAAGTATGGCTTCCAATAGAATTTCGCTAAATGATCGGCAAATCGATTGCGCATCCGCCGCGCACTGGCGGATTTAAGATTGTTAATCAAGGTAGACAGGTTCAGCGCAGGATGGATACCCACCAGCAAATGGACATGATCTGCTTCCCCCCGAACTCAATCAGGGTACAGCGCCAGTCGTTCAGGATTTCTGCGAACGCCTCTCGCAAGGCCGCGAGGAGTTCTGACGTTAATGTCTTCCTTCGATATTTGGTCACGAAGACGATATGTAGCCGAAGAGAGTACACTGCATGTGAGGCAGACATCATTTCTGTGTCATTCATAGTAGCTTAATGATATAATAGACGTCCGAATCAACGCAAGGAGGTGAGGGCATGCTGAACGGGTATAAGTTTCGCCTGTATCCGAGTCCAGAGCAGGAGCCGATCTTGCTCCAGTGGATCGGGTGTCAACGCCTCATCTACAACGCCAAAGTGCAAGAAGATCGCTATTTTCGCCGATTTCAGCGGCGGATGGTCGGGACTGTGGGCGAAGACATTCCTGTCGACCAACAGTACAGCCGCTTCATTACGGCAAAGACCGCATTCCTCCGCCAAGTGCCCTCCCCAGTGTTGCGCAATGGCGCGGTGCGCTGGCGACAAGCCTATCAACGGTTTTTTCAGAAACTGAGTGGTCGCCCAAAGATGAAGCGGAAATCCGGGCGACAAAGTGTCTGGCTGACCTCGGAGTTGTTCGACTTTCGTCCGATAGTCGATGACACCCCCGGCGCGGTGTGCGGGTATCACCTGCATGTCGGTACCGACAAATTTCCCGTCGGGATCATCCCGTATGTGGCCCATCGGCCGCACGCTGTGCCGGCTTCGATATATCTTGCCATCGAAGGGGGGCAGTGGTGGCTCTCGTTTGCGGCGGAGGATCTGACCGTCACGATTCCCGGCAAGGAGGGAGACGCGGCAACCGAACGCATCGCCGAGGATTTACGGCACCTCTCTGCTGACCAACTCGCCGAGCGCACGCTCGGCGGAGATCGCGGGATTGCCAAGCCCCTCATGACCTCCGACGGTCACGTGTTTGATCTCCTACCGGTGCAGCAAACCCGAATCCAGAAAGCGCGGCGGCAGCACCGACGCTGGCAACGACGGGCTGCCCGCAGAAAAAAAGGATCGCAAAATCAGAAGAAAGCCTACCGAAAAGTGGCTCACTACCCCCAGTACGAAAAGAACGTCCGACACGAGTATGCGCATCAGACCAGTCACGCGCTTGTGGTCCACGCAGCCTACGACCTGTACGTCTTTGAGAATCTGCCTATCCAGCAGATGACCAAACGGCCCAAAGCAAAAAAAGACGCCCAAGGCCATTTTCTGCCCAACGGGCGGGCCGCGAAAGCGGGCCTGAACCGGGCTATTCTCGCCTCGGCATGGGGCCAGGTGGTCATGTTCACGCGCTATAAAGCACGGCGCCGAGGCAAACTCGTCATCACGGTTCCGCCCCAACACAGTTCGCAGGAATGTGCTGAGTGTACATTCACTGCCCCGGACAATCGGCCTTCCCAGGCTGCGTTTGTCTGTCAACGCTGCGGACACAGGGACAATGCGGACCACAATGCCGCCCGCGTGATCAAAAAACGCGGGATTCAGAAACTCCTGTCCGGAGAACCGCTTACGACATCGCGTAAAACGACGCGGATTTTTCGGACACTAGGGCCGGAACGGTCCGAAGTCACGCCTGGGGAGACTCACATAAGACGTGCTCCGTCAAAGACGGACATGCACAGGTCGCAGAACCAGGAACTTCGCGGAGTGATCCGGGAAACCCCCACCTCAACCCGATAGGGTTAGGTGGCGGGAGAGTTCATTGCACGGCGCCTTGAGATCCGTTGCGATGCTCGCAATCTCAGGAGTCGGAAAGTTGCCGAGCGTGCGGGATTTCATCTCGAAGCGGTCTTGCGTCAAGAGGAACCAGGTGTTGACGGACTGCCTAGAGACTCGGTCGTTTATGTGAAGTTACGTTTGCCAGGTGGTGAGTGGGGATATCCATCCTGATCGCATTTTTGAGATAGGTACGGCTTTTGGTGCGTTGCCATGGGTTTGCGCTTCAACGCAATATACCAACACGATTCAATATCTTGTTACTATAAGATGTGGGTATTGTTTTTAGATGGAAAAGCGTTAATCCATCACAAAAATTTCTATTCCCTATTCCCATCTTTCCGTTGAGAGAAACCTTTTGACTAGATAGAAAGGAGGACCAAGAAACCTCGACTTGTCAAGATTTGTGGTAACCGCTATAGTCGAAGTACAAAATCGACGCACCCACTAGAAGGACGTTGCAGCGTGGATATCCACTTTATGGCAGAATCTCATGCGGCAGTGTTGGAACGCACACGGAAGAATTTCGCGCTCTCTCCCTTGCGGGAAGTGGCATGGGCACTGCATGTTCTGGCCCGTCCCACGGATCACGGAATATTTCAACGGTGGATTTTGGCTGCACGGCAACGCATGGGCCCAAGTTGGACAGATCAACTTGAAGAACATGCCCTCATTTTTCAGGGATGGCTACAAGCTTTGATTCCCATTCCTTCCGCGGATGACCTGACCCCACACTTTGACGATGAATGGGAACGCTTTATGGGTCTTAGTGTGATGGACCTCGAGTCCACTTATGAAAGAATCCGTAATCGCTGGACGGAAGATTTTGACAAACGTATGGCACGGAACTCGGAATGGATTCGGGTTGCCCTGTTAACGAAGGGATCCTGGTGGTCGCCATGGCGTGGAAATCTTGAAGCGCTGCGCGATCAGCTGGGATATTTTATGCGCGAATTCTGGAACCGAGAATTTCAGACTGTCTGGGAAGAAAATTATCCCTACCTGGAAGATGATGTCAAGAACCTGGGTTCAGCACGGGGGAGCCCTGGGTTGTGGTGGCAGAATATGTCGCCACGGTTGCGCCTCGAGCGTGATCTTGACACGGTCAAAGTGCATGTCCCGTGGAAAACTACGTTATTGGTTAAGCACAATACAATCGTCCGGTTTTTTCCTAGCGTCTTTTGCTGGCCCCATCTATGGGTTGATGGCGATGAACATCAAGTGAATATCACGTATCAATCACTCGCGGTGCGCAATTGGGCGATGCCAGTGCCCGTTCCCGCTCAGATGGAAACACTGCTGGAAGCCATCAGTGAACCCACGCGCTTATTGATTATACGGCACCTTGTGGGCTCGATGAGAACGACGAGTGCAATCAGTCATGCCCTGCGTCTGAGTGCTGGGACGGTATCGCGACACTTAACTTTTTTGCATTCGGTGGGACTGGTTGAGAGGATTGCGGATGGTCATTACGTATTTTATCGTACCAGTGATAAAGGATTGGCAAGACTGGCTGCAGATTTGCAAAACCTTCGTCGCGATCCAGTCCCCAGATATTTGGGTTGGCATGAATAGCCGTTCAGTTCATTTTCACCGGCCTCATGTCTGGTCCATATCACGTTTCCGAGATTATCCAAGCATTTTTAGGGATGAAACATAGGGGGGATGGAACAAGGACAAGGATCTGCATCACATACATGGCGAAATAACGAACCCAAGTCAGACATTTTCTAGGCTGGTCGCTAATCATTCCTCTAATCATCAATCATCTAAATATTTTGATCTCAATCTTTTCCTACGTCAGCTAAATTCTGACTGATCATTAGGTTCAATAGGCTCAATAGGCTCCATGTCTTTTCGTTCGAATTGCTCCGAAATAAAATCCTCGGGGGGACATAATGGTGAATTAATCCGGTATTGGGGACCGTTGGCATTAAGCAGTCCGATGACGTCTTCGGCGTACTGGGCAAAAATGCCAGCATGATGCTCACGAATAATGTCATATAAATAAATCCAGCGGGCATCATGACGGTGAGTCTTGGAACGTGAATTCGCGCGTACCCGGTAATAGAACAGCGGCTCGGGAATGACTACACCCCGGTATCCCTTGGCAATCAAATGGACAATCGTTTCGTAATCTTCAAGTCCGTAAGCCATGTCTTGATGGCTTAACCCCGCATCGATCAGGGCACAGCGGCGAATGACAATGCCACTGCTGTTAACCGTGTTATGGTATAGCACATAGGGGGGCTCAGCATTCCATCCTGGCCAAATTCCCTCGCTGTCTTCAAAATACTGAACCCATGAGCCGACAAACGCCACATTCGGATAGGTCTTTAGAATGTCGCAGCAGCGTGCTAAATAGTTAGGGTGGTACCGGTCATCAGCATCTAGTAAGGCCACAAAGTTTCCGCTGGCTTTTTTGACCCCTAGGTTGCGGGCATGAACGATGCCGCGATTGGGAGTGCGAATGACTTGAACCACGGGATAGCGGTGGGCAATCCCATGAAGAGCTTCAATACTTTCTGGTGTATCGCTGCCGTCATCTACGACGATGACTTCATCAGGAATTAGCCGGGATTGAAAGACGCTGTCTAAGGCGTCGAATATTAAAAATCCCAAATTATAATAGGGGATGACGACAGATAATGTGCCATTATCATGATCTTTCGTGATCTCCGCCATTTGATGACTTGCGCGCTCACTAACTCGTACAAAAGGAAACATTTTTACAGCGCTTTTAGGGGCTGCTATGCCTGATAGAATGGCCTTGCTGGTGGGCTGCGCCAGTTTTTTGGGAGCAAATGTTTGGGTGACTTTTTCTTGCATCCTGTCTCTTATTACGGCGGGAATAGACGGAACTAATGCATCCTCGTCGCCTACGATTTCCCGGGACCGGGGCGAGTCAACGGCCAGAACGGGCGTCCTCGCCTGGGATGCTAATATCAGCGGCCACGCCAATACGGGCGAGGAGGTTCCATATAACAACAAAGAAGAGACCAAGAGTTCCTCGTTAAGCGGATTTTTGGCGTCCATTTCAACCATCTTAACCCAGTGGTTGGCAAAGGCCTTCGGAAATTTCTTTTCGAGCCACTCCTGGTAAGGCCGTTGGGTCAGGCTAAACAGGCGTTGTGAACCCATGACCTCTAACCTATAGGGAAAGCCTTGTTCCCACAAAGGCAACAAAGCACTTAACCAGAGTTCTAAACGTGATGCGGGCTCAATAGGTCCGAGGATTAATAGGCGGTCAATGGTGTCCGGCACATCCTTTGGGATAACGGGCTCTAGTAGGTCAGAAGGGTCTATCTCATTTGATTGGGATAAGCCTAAAGCCTCATTCATCACAGAGGATAGGGAGAGTACCGTGCTTGAAGCTTGGAGCGTAAAACGCTCCATTTCCGTGGCCCACCAATAATCAAGACGGTAGGGGGAGGTAATGTTGTCCTTGAGCGTCAATAGTAGCGGCCTGGCCGGTATCGTGATGACCTCGATATCTTTCAAGAGAGGATGCAATGTCCACATGTGTTGAAGCAGCACATGACCTAAGCCCCAATCCGTCAAAACATAAATGATGTCAGGGCCCGTTCCCATTTCCCGGGCATGAAGAATTGCCTGGGCCATATGCCATGACCAATAGGATGTGCTATGTAAATATGGCGTTGAAGACAACCGGGGTCTTTCACAAATTGGCATGCCAGTCACTGTCGGGCCACAGCAAATCGCTAATACTCTCACGTTATGACCTTGCTGCTGTAGGGTGCGGGCCAATTGCCAGGTCAAAATGGCCGTGTCATCGGTGATGTCTTGGGCATAGCGCGGACTAAGGATCCAAATATTCATACGGACCTCCGGTTGCCTTTCACGGCTGCCATGATCCGCCAAATCTTGGATAAGAGTCTCCACGAAGGAGAATTATGAATTGCCCTCAGATCATTTTGTAGATGGTCAATCTGCATGTAAAGCGATTTGACTTGATCGGAATACTGACGGTTTTCTTCTAGTGCCCGGTCTTTTTCTTGCTGGCACTCCTCAAGACGTCCCGTGAGGATGCTGTTTTCTTGTTGTAATCCAGTTATTTGGACATCCTGTTGTTTTTGAACCTGCTGCAAAGTCTGGTTTTGCTCAGTTAACAGGGTGATGGTGTGTTTTTGATCCTCAAGGTGGCTCAACAGGGGCTGGCGTTCAGCAAGCAAAATCTCGAGATCTTGCTGAATACGAGCCATGTTATGCTCAGCACTATGAAGCACACGCAAATATTCAGCCAGTAAATCCCTTGGTCCCCATCCTAACAGGTATCCCACCGATTGGTTTTTGGGATGGCTGTCATATCCAGGTGTTTCCAGATCGGCTACGTCTTCAAAATGAAATGAGTAATGGATTGTGATGTTTATGACGGCATCAGCGTTGAAATCCTTGGGCGATGAGGTCAGCAAAAACCGCACCGGAACAGCATGGTGTTCCGAGAATTCGGTGAGCACCTCACGGCTTAGGCTGATTACGACATCCCAGGATTCCCGGTTAGACGGTGAAATATAGGGAATTTGGCCAAGATATTCTCTATCAAAGACATCTTGGGGGGACGAAAGCCACGCTATAGCACGCTTTGGAAAAAATCGAAACCAAGCCCTGATGATTTCCCGGGCCAGAAGTGGTGTTAGTGATATCCCATTAGCTTTTGGGTATACAGTCATTGTGTGTTTATTATACGAATTGCCTGATTACAGGGTCAAGCTCTCACCTGGCTGGCCCCAGGGGCGATGGGGATGTTCATTGCTGTAGAAAGGTTGGATGTATCCGTAGATTTTCCTGTATTTATTTTTCTATCAGGAATCATTTCCCATATAATTAATCATACAGAGTTGTGCGACGATTAGATGAAATAGATCGTGCTTTCTTTTCATGAATTGTGAAAGGGGTTTATCCAATCCTTGCCACCGGCACTGCTGCAGGTTAGCCATTTGTCACGAACTTTTGGTACGATGACAGCCGTAGATGATATCAATCTGAGCCTCGAACCCGGACAGTTACTCGGGCTGTTAGGGCCCAACGGAGCGGGCAAAAGCACGACGATCCGAATGTTAGCCGGCTTGCTTGAGCCCTCATCGGGAACCATTAGATATCAAGAGTGGTCATTAGCCGAGCATCCTACCGAGGCCAAACGCCTGTTTGGCTATGTGGCCGACCAGCCCTTAATCTTTCCATTATTGACCGGATGGGAATATGTCCAGTTTGTGGGTGGACTTTATGGGTTCTCTTCGGATGAGATTAAGCGAAAAGCCTGGCCCCTATTGGAACGATTTCACTTAATACCGGCTATTCACCGCCGGGCTGATCATTATTCGCATGGCATGCAGCAAAAACTGGCACTAGTCGCCCAATTGGTCCATGAACCCCAAGTCTTATTGGCGGATGAGCCGACTGTCGGTTTAGATCCCGCCAGTGCCGCAGAAATGTCCCATATCTTTCGCGAATTTTGTCAGGCGGGGCATGCGATTTTAATTTCCACGCATCTTTTGAACATGGCTCAGGAACTCTGCGATACCGTGGTGATTCTGTCCAAAGGTCGTCTCATTGCCGAAGGTTCGCCGCAAGCGTTAGTGGACAATGCTGGGGATTCCTTGCAAGAACTTTTCTTGCGATTAACTCGTGAAGAGGATACCGGATCATGACGCGATATCTTCTTCGTTGGCAACTCGTTATCATGAAACGGCAACTCTTAACCTTTCAAGGACTATTTCCCCTGCTGATGGGAGTCGCTTTACAAATCCTTTTCATAGTGCTTTTGAGTACACATACCTCGCAGCCTATTGTTCCCTATATCACGGCCATAGTTCTTTATCTTACAATATTTGGGATTATTCAAGTCACGAATTCTTTTGTTCAAGTGATGCTAAGCAGCTCATCAGGTCTTTTAGGAATTGCCCCAGTTATACCCCAGGCCAAAGTTATCATGGCTTTAGTCAGTTTGCTTATCGTTGCGGGGCTGAATGTGGGGATATTGGCGGGGGGTACCGGCATTTTACTGGGATTACGCTACGGCTTTATGGGTGGGCTGCTGGTGGCTGTGGTCTTGTTTATCACCGTATTTTTTCTTTTCCTCGGTCTAGGAAGTGGTTTTGCCAGTGCCGTTATTGCCTATTTGCCCGAGAAAAAGCGCAAAAACGGTGGCGGTCTACTGGGCTTAATTTATGTATGCATTATCCCGGGATTTCTCTATTTATCTCATCACGATCCCCATGTGGCGTTTATGCCCGGGCGGTGGCTTGTTGGCATCAGCACCGAGCACATCCCTCTAAGCCATATCATTGCATGGCTTTTTGGCATGGTCGTGATTTTTGGCAGTATGACTTTGTTGCCACTACGACAACGTTTAGCTGGGTCGCTGACCACATTAGAGAAAGGGGCGACATACCAGAACAAAACGTACCGGTCCCCGGACGTCCCCCAAGGGTTGGTTCGTCTCTTTCTGTGGTGGGACATGATTTTCTTTCGGCGGCAGATGATGACGGTGGTTTTTGGAGTGCTGGGATTGGCCTTTATGATGCGCCTTATTCCTGGACAACTGGTCTTATGGTGGTTTGGGATTTTAGGTTCTGAAATGGGCGCTATGGTTCTAGGAGTGGGGACTAGTAAAGTGTTGCCGCTTTTATCCATAGCGCCCATTTCCATTGGGCGGCTGTGGTATTCTCGTCTTCCCTCTCTCACCCTATTTTCCTTGCTAGGGGCATTTGTATTCACCGTGGTCTTGTTATTAACTGGTTATCAAGAGCCTAGTTTGGAAATCCTCGATGGATTTCTGTTAGCACTTCTTGGCATGGTGTTAACATCTTCTGTCATCATATCCAATCGCTCTTCGGATTCGTCATTTTCCCTCCGCAAACGGCAAGTCGTAGGAAAGACGCTGACGATGATTTCGGTAATGATGGCGCCTGCAGTTTTTGCAGAACTAGACCAAGGCTTGCCGCTGTTAGGAAGTGTGGTGACCATCGCTACCGTAGGCATGATATTAACTGCAGGCGGGATTTTTCTTCAGCGAAAGCATCCCAGGCGCTATCGATTTGCGAAAGAGGCTGCGCGGAAATAACTATTGATGTGATTCAAACCGCTCATGTTCACCTGATCCATTGAGTATCACGCTTCATGGTTTTTGAAAGGGCCATCAAGCTGGTGGTAAGAGAGCAGATTATCCACGGCCTATATTTTTGCCCTAATGGACTCCGCAGAGGCTTGTGGGGAACCCTCAGCCCTGCGGAGTGTAATTGTCTCTTCCTACCCACACGTTACGATGCTTCCCCCATTTACCGTGTTTCCATAGACTTGTCTCTTTTCTCCCGTCTTGCCCTTCTTTTCTTGGTTGCGTGATTTATGACCTTACGAGATGGTGACCATGCTCTCAGCGGTGACGGCATAAGCTGCCGTCGCTGGTGCATAAGGATCTTTGGCGTATACGATGACGTGGTAAGTTCCGCTTTGAGATGGGGTGAATGTAAAGGTGGCTTGACTCTGGTAGTTGCCACTGGCTACCCATTGCCCGCTTGGTGTCTCATACCAAAATTGGTAAACAGGATTAGTAATCCCAAAGGACGCGGCGGTGACGGTGAGAGGATTTTGAACCGCCCCCGTGTTGGGAGCATTGAGTGTGGCATGGCTATTCACGTCAATCACAGTGGAAGACCGGTATGCCTCATTGAATAGCCTTTGAGCGACTTGTGTTTTGTCAAGCGCATAGACAGCAATGACATAACTCCCAGAGGCAAGTTGCGTTAACGACAACACATTGTTGGGCGAATAATTTTGCACCATTTTCCACTGGTTAGCGGGTCCGTGGATCCAAAATTGGTACTCTGCCACGCCCCCTGGATCTTGAGCGCTTGCCGTAATTGTGGTGGACGCCCCTTGTGCAAACTGCGTGTTAGGGCTGTTTACAGTCAAACCCGACACCATGGGCGTAGAGCTATGATTCACAAAGTGGACCTGCCCTGTTGCTGCCAACAAGGTGCCCTGGGAGGTTTTGACATAAAGAAGAACCGGATAAACCCCAGGGACGACTTCTTTCACTATCCAGTCAGGCTGCGAACTAAAGGGACCTGATGACGTCCACTGGGATGTGGCCGGGTTTTGCATCCAGAACTGGTATTCCGTGGTGCTACTACCACCAAGGGCTTTTATTTCAACGGAGCTCAACGTTGGAGGATTACTTGGCACCGATAGACTAATATCACTGACCTGGACCGAGGTGGTCGCCTGAAAGAGGGTTTGCCCATTGTTTTCAATGGATACGGTGATGCTTTGGGTACCCGGTGTATTGAACACGGCGGAGAATTGTCCCGTTCCCCCGCTTAAGTTGAGGGTCGAAGGTAGCGTTGCCTGGGTATCTGTTGAGGTAATCACAATGGAACCGGGAAGGTTGCCGGTGACAGCTCCCTTGGCATTTAATGCCGTGACATTGACGGTTACGGGCTGGCCGATATTGACATGAGATGGAGTCGCTTGAATGACAAGCTTTGTGGCGATATTGGTTGAGAGCGATAAGGCGAGCTGGTACCAATTGGGGAGTCCCAACCCCGTCACGGGATTCCATGTTCCATCTTGCGAAGAACTCACTTGGTACACCCCGTTGCTTCCCCACTGAGCCTGGGTAAAATCGCTGGGATGAGTACCTGCCATATGATAAAGCCATGGATTAATATTGCCGAGGCCTTCTGATTGGCCAGAAAAATTTTCCAGCAATGATAGCCAACCTGCAGTCAAGGGGGCGGCTAAACTAGTGCCACCCATGGCGACTTGTTGACCCCCAGTAATTCCAAGAAATCCAGGGATGCCAGCTAACGCGGCAATGTCCGGCGCTCCAATGCCTGGGGCAGTGGCTGGCAGGAAAGGGGCTTGCCAGGAAGGAATGGGACTTGTTCCGAATCCCCCGCTGGATGCGGCATTGGGTGCGGTATAGGCCTCAGCAATGGCCGTGGGCAATCCATTCAGGTAATTTCCTCCCCATGCCTTGGCAAGGGGTGGGGGGCTGACCGACGTCATATTGCCTGACTGGTCAAATTGTGCAGGGGAGGCTAGATCTAAGCCTCCAACAGATAGCACGCCCGCTTGAGCATCCATCAGATCAATGCCGACCGGTCCTGGATCGGATCCACTGTCCCAAGCGCCTTGGTCGCCACTAGCGTTGACGATGGTTATCCCTTCAGCAATACAGGCATCAACCAGTGGGGTAATACTCGAGGGATCAATTCCAAAGAAGCCGTAGGATATGGAGGCAATTTTGGCGGTGGATTGCCCTGCTAAATCATTCAGAAACGACGCTAAAGGATCCGTCGGGTCGTTGGCTGGAAAGACATATTCATCAATAGGAGCACCGGGATCAATGGACGCCACGGCTTGAATGTCGATATTCGATTCGGGCAAGTCTTGCGTGCTGGTCATGGCGGAAGTGGCTCCATCTTCGTAATAAAAATGGACTGGTGGCATCGGCAAATTTTCTTGGTTCATCAGCTGGTTGAGATCAGTTAAGCTGGGAATTTGTCCTTGAACATATAGCGCAACCGGAGACGGTGTACCTTGTGCCCGGCTAAACGCGGCGTTGCCAGTTAGGGTATTCAATTCGGGACCGGTTAAAGTGTTTAATACTGAAGCATTTCCGGTAAATGGTGGAAGGGTACCTTGAATGGTTTCTGTCTGCCCATCACTTAATGTCACTGTCATCGAAATGCTGCTAGACGAAGACGAGGCCGTGTAACCTGATAGCTCAATTTGCCAAAGACTGCCGTTCGATGCGGGTAAGGCGGTTGCTGAGCCATAGATGGCGACATTGCTGGATGCTGAAATGTTACTCACATGGGTAATGCTTACCGGAGTTCCCTGGCTATTTTGGGCTGCGACAAACATGTTAAAAGGCAAACCCGCGGGAATAGCATGGGTGATATCTGGATTCCAGCTGAGCAAGCTAATGAGATCCCCGGAACCCGAAGGAAATTGTTGCAGATATGTGGGCGTCTCGTTGAATTGAAAGGCACTGAGGGATCCTGCTTGCCCTGAACTTTCTGGATGGGCCGTCACCGTGGGACGGGAGTGGGGCAACAGGTGCACTTTGGTCAAGGTCATTTGATGGACAATGTGAATAGGCGTAAGCCCATTCACACTCCAAATATTGGGGGAGACCGGGATGGCTGGATTATTGACATGGGCAGGCACATTCACCGTGACTAAAAATCCCTGCACACGCTGAATATGCCAACCAGCGGCTTTAAGGCTTTTAAATGCCTCGTGCCACTGTGTAGGAGACGGGCCAAAACGCTTCATCAGCGCACGAGGACTCAAAAAATGATGGTATAAGGGACTTCCAACTTGGCTGACGGCTTGGCTATATTGTTCAAGGGCCTTGATTTTACTGGGACTGTCAATCAAAACAAACAGGGTTTTGGGCCGGGACAAATCTTTTAAGTGGTGCATTTCGGCCACGAGCGATGATGTTTGGTAAAAATTGGTTCTCGGTAATTGTTTGACCATCTTGGCATTAAGACTGTTCAGGTGAACGACTGGCAGCGGGGGCGAAGAGGAAGGCGTGAGAGAACCTGCAACTGTCGATAAGAGAATGAGTAGCGAATGAGCAAGCACGAAGATGTCCTCCTTGAAATTCCACGAAACACACTGAAGGAACCGTCAATTGTTATCCGTAAATATTCGCCACAATGACGCAAAGTCCTCTTTTGACGCGATAGCAGTTCACCATGGTCACCGCGATAAAAAAGCAAAAACGATAAAATGAGCAAAAAACCAGTGTCTAAATATTTATTTTATTTTTCTGCAGCAATAGTGCATCCGTATTGGAAAATATTTCGTATTTGTTAATAGAAGATATGATTTTGTCTTCAAGGCGTCATGATATGGGTCAATGGATTGTGGGAGGCGTTTTTATGACATTGAAAAAAAGTTCTGGGCTGGCGTTAGCATCCGCAACGGCAGCATTAGCATTGTTTCCGCTGACAGCATTTGCGGCATCGAGTACCCCAGTACTCATGGCAAGCACGAAATTAGCCAGTGCCGGTCAATCAGTAACCTATACGGTCGAAGATCCCTCTGCTACCGCATCAACTGAGTATCAATTTTGGGTGGAGACTCCTGCTGGACAATGGATGGTTTCACAAAATTATTCTGCGTCAAATCACTTAACCCTCAATAATGTGAAAGCTGGTACCTATGAAGTGGTGGCCTATGCTCTCAACCAAAGCGAGGTGCAGGCTCGCGACTGGTCGATGGCGATGCCAACTACTCCAGACAGTTTATATGTGAATGCTTCGGTATCCCTTAATGTGACATCGACAACCTCCTCATCAGGCTCGGTGACCGCGACGGTCACGGTTAACGCGGTCAATATTGGAAATGCCGTGTATCAATTGTGGTGGAAAACTCCAACGGGAAACTGGCATGCAAGTGGTAACTATCAATCCTCGAATACTTTCACATTACCTTTAACAGAAAATGGTAGTTATCAATTCGTCGCGTTTGCGAAACCGCCTGCCGCGGTATCAAGTTACGTCGGTGCATTAGCGAGTAGTGCCAAAACCATATCTGTTTCCGCTCCCGCGGCTATGGTGATGCTCTCGCCTGCTGTTAGCAGCTTGCACACATCAAGTGGTGGTCTTGACCCCGTGATGGTCACTGTGCTTAACGCTAAAGGCGAACAGGTAATGAACTTCAATGGGAGTGTCACCGTTACCGATACCGAAGGTCTCTTAATGAATGCGTCAGGAAAACCGGTGAGTTCCATCACGGTTCCTATTCAAAATGGCATGGGTCAGGTTCAAGTCATGGCGGGGAGCACAGCCGGCACCGATCAATTGATGGCATCGGGATTAACGGCCGCGACTGGTAGCGAAACGGCTCAATCCGTTACTTATCAACCAACGTGGGTGACGATGCGAGATTACGGCGGGAACATCAGCCAGCTCAATACCATTGCCCCGGTGGCCAGTACGGTGGACAGTACCAACGGCGACCAAAATCCCTATGGATTAACGTTCGATAGCTTCAAAGGATCTTCCACGGCGCCTAACCCCTATTACGGCGACTTACTCGTATCGAACTTCTCCAATAAAGCGGGAAGTAACGGCGATGGTACCACCATTGAAGCCATTAATCCCACGACGGGTGCGGTAAAGACTTTCGCCAGCACAGCAGATGGACCAGTTGCTTTGGCGGTCAGTCCCAAAGGGCCGTTATGGATTGCAAACTTCGGAAGCAATGGTACCAATGGCAATGATGAAGTGTTGGCACCGAATGGCACCACCTTTAAAAATGGTGGCAGCATTATAACCAATTCGAATTTGGATGGACCATGGGGTCAAGTTTTTGTACAAAACGCGACATATCCGGCCTTCTTGGTGACCAATGCCTTAAACGGTACCATTGATGCCATGTACGGATTTGCACCGCCGAACTTCAACACCGACACCAAGTTCCTTGAAATTGGTAGCGGCTTAGCCCACTCCGGAACAACCGCCAATAATGTTCAAGGACCGCAAGGCATGGTCTATGATCCCACCACCCATATGGTTTATGTCACAGATACCGCGGACAATTCCATTCGGGCGTTCTACTGGAATGGACCCAACACCCCGAACCAGGGACAAGGGCAGCTTATCTACCAAGGCGGCGCTTTAAATGCCCCGGTGGGAATCACCTTAGATCCCTTGAACGGAGACTTGCTGGTGGTGAACCAAGGCAACAACAACTTGGTAGAAATCGACTTGAACAACGGCAATGCCTTTGTGGCGGGACAAAAAGTGCTTGATAACACCCCGGTGAACCCCACAACCGGTGCCGGTTCAGCGCTCTTTGGAGTCTATGCAATGGACAACAACGGCCAATTGAACGTCTTCTTCACCGACGACAACACCAACACGCTCGATGTGTTGAAATAAAGGGTATTACCCCATCAAAACGGTTTGATTCGACCCCGGTCTCTTTTTCCCAACGGGAAGGAGACCGGGTTTTGTTTTGTGTTTTCTCAAGAGGCTCTTGTGCACACATGGATAATTCCAGATGAATTTCCTAATTTGTCTGAAATTGGATCAGGTCTCCAAAGAGGACTCTCCTCTCTATTGTCGAATTGTGTCGAAGTCAGTCGGGTCTATCGATTGACGAGAGCTCATAGGATGAGGAGAGGATAGGGAGTGTCAAGACGCTTTTGGGGACTGATGGGTGTGGTGGTAAGTCTGATGATCGAAGGGGAGGGGATTTTAGCGCCTGTTGCGAGCGCGGCAACTGTTCCTACAGTGGAATCTTTAACCGTTCATAAAGCCTCTTTGAATGGGATTACAAAGATATCTGCGTACGGTGAGGATCCAGACGGAATAGTGGAATATCAATTTTGGGTGGAGAATAACCAAGGTTGGTCCATGGTGCAAAACTATTCACCCACGAATACGTTCACATTACCCTCGTCCTCTAGCAGTGAGGTTGTTACGGTCTATGCCGTGGATAGAACAGCTGTAGAATCAGGACAGTGGCAGAGGGCTCTTGCGCAAACGCTTATTATCAACCATCACAGTAGCGTCTTGTTTTCATCACCGCCCACAGGCACTGTGGGTAATGCGGTGACATTTAAGGCTACGGCCCAAAATCTCGTTCAAACGGTGTATCAATACTGGATCGAAAATCCGCAAGGAGAATGGCGTGCCAGTGGCAATTACCGTTCATCATCTGCGTGGACGTATACGCCATCACGTCCTGGTACGTATCATATTGTCGTGTATGCCAAAGATCTGATGGCTCCCAATGACGCCCAAGATGCCGTGTGGTCCGATCAAACCTTAACGGTCGCGCCTGTTGTGCCGCAAGGTTACCAGCTGAGTACGGCTTTAGCCAATCCGACTTTAGCACTCCATCAACCTAACGCATTGTTGTTAGGTCACATCGCGCAGGTAGAAGCCACGGTGCGTAATGCCGACGGGCAACCAGTGGCGGATGTTCCCCTATTATTTACGGCAACCAATGATTCGAATCCCAATGACCATGTCAGTTTTGCTCAAGGGTTAAATGATGAAGCCTACACCAATCAAAACGGGGAGGCCCTGGCCGATATCTATGTGAGTAATCCGTCGGATCCGTCTTCATCTCAGCTCGCCCAAGATGCCTCCGCGATAACCCTTGTGGGTTATACTGTTTCCCTTCCGCAAGATCCTCTTGTGGATCCAGTGACGAATACGGTTGCTTATGGAGCCTATATCCCGCCAAATTTGACGGTTTCGGGGACGAATTCTTCTATGACCGAGCCTATTTACCGAAATACTCTGGTCCAAAACACCGCATATCTTCGCTGGCAGACTGCTGGGCAAGCGAGCCATTTTCAAATGAGTGGCCAATATCTTTTGCCCGTGGTGCCGCAAAATGGGGTGGTAACCATTCCTGTAAATTATGAGTCGGGCGCTTACGGCCCTGATGTTACCGAAACGTCCACTGCCCAAGGATTTCCGGTCATTCCCATTGCGCCGGGGTTCAACGCCGCACAGATTGAACTCACGCAGCTGGGATTATCTTCGGGCTCGTCTTTTACGGTGGATTTTACGGAGGTAGGCAATAGTACTCCTGAGTGGACTAAAACCATAACAGGGCCTGTGCACTTCAATGACCGGATTATTCAAATTCCGGCATCCCCGGTGGGCGGGCAATTGACATTTCGTTTGCAATCAGGAACGGTTGTGAATCCGGCCACGGCAACAGGTGTTAGTATCGGTTCGGTGGTAGTGGATGCTGGGCAAAATCCTGGTAGTGAAGTGTTGCCCGCCTCTTTGCCGGTCACGTGGTCTTCTGTTCCGGTGAGCTATGGACCCTGGCAAAGTCTTTCGCCCGAAGAGGCCGCCCTATATCTGGGACAGAGTGCGCCCTCTTCCTCGGATGTCAGTTACCAGTATAAAGTGCCAGCATTTCCGGAAGTGGGCAATGCCGTGTTGGAGGAAATGGTCAATGGCCAACCACAAGCCTATTACTGGATTCCGACCACAAATAACGGCGCCAACCAAAACGTGTTATTAAGTCCTCCTGCTCAAGGTTCTGTGGCCATGCCTATTTCCCCTGCGTCTTTAACCCCACTCCTATTGACCACGAATAGCCATGAAAGCACGTGGACCCTGTCTTCGCAGCAAGTCGGTCAGAGCGAAATTGTGGCGCAAGTCACCCCAGATCAAAATCCCAGGCCTAGTGATACGCTTTATTCATATGTCGGCTGGGTGCCTAGCACTCCGGGCAATAATTTTGTCTCGCAATATGCCTTGGCAGGTCAACAGGTGGTTCTGAGCGCAACGGTGCGAGATGAAGCTGGCAATGTGGTGCCGGCAGCGCCCGTGAATTGGTCGGTACAAGGCGGCGTGAATGTGATTCAACAAGAGGCGACGACCAACAGCCAAGGTGTCGCCACCATCATTTTGAGTGCTGCCGATGCGAAGACGGCCGTGGTGGAGGCAAGCAGTCCCGGCGAGCAAGTTGCCTTAAGTGATTTACCCGATCAAGTGCCCTTTACGGCGGCGAAAATTCACTTTGTGAGCTGGCATTGGCATGAGATGGCGATTCCGTCTTTGTCTTTTGCTGTCGGCAGTACGCACGAGATTGGGATCATGGCTGAAGGGCTCACCGCATCCAATCACGCCGTTCCCTTATCAAACATGGCTTTCACTCTTTCCCAAAGCGGTGTGGGTAATGCACGCATACTGTCTAATACGGCGAATTCCCCGGTCGGCATTATTCGCTTGTCCTCGGATCAGGCAGGGAATCAAGATCTCTCGATTTCTCCTGCAGTCACCCAACCCGAGTTGATGATTGACGGTCAACAGGACGTGGGTCAGGGACCGATTTCTGGGATTGCCCCAGCAGCCATAACCGTAAACTTTACAGCCAATGGCGGGAATTTATCGCTTCACGTTCCTTCTTCGCTGTCAGCCATTGGCACCGTGGTGCCCATTGATGTCATCGTGACGGATAGATTTGGCAATCCCATTGTTGGGCAGCCCGTCTCCTTTAGCTTGTGGCCGTCATCTGGAGGTACGGCGGGATTAAGTAGTACTCAAGGAGTGACCAATGCACAAGGATTGGCACAGGTGTTTTTAAGTGGGGGCAGTGTGGGCGAAATGGATGAAGTGGGGGCAAGCCTCGCTGGACAAAGTCCCCAAACCACTCTGATTCAATGGCAAAATTCCACAGGGGCTCAAATGGCCCTGGTGAATGCTGAAATCGGTGGCAGTACCACTCCCAATACGCTGATGTTGACGATGAGCCGTCAGGTCAATCCTCATACTGTCTTGGCCAATGGTTCGCAATTTCAACTGGAGGATATGAGCACGGGTCAGATGTATCAAATTGCCCATGCCACCGCCTCGGGGAATACCGTCACCTTAACCCTGGATTCCTCAAACCCCGTGTTAAACTTCAATAACCAAATCTATCAGGTGAGTGTTGCGCCCGTCACAAGTGATGGCGTGACATCTGCGGTAATGGACGAGCAAAACCAAGCGGCTCATAACGAGGTTACGTTTTTAACGCCATCAAGTCCCTCGATCACGGCATCTATATCATCAGGTACACTCACAATCGTGTTAGGCAATGGGCAAGGGAATATTCCACAAGGACTCAGTGTCAGCGTGGTTCCCAGTAACGCTCAAGCATCTATCAATAACGGGATTCCAGGGGCTGTGTATCAAAGTACAAAGTGCCAGTACAACGAATACCGAAACAATTTCTGTTCCAATTTCTGGCCCTGCAGGAACCATTTATACGATTAATTTCGACGGTATATCTGGTACCTGTTCATAAACTGATACGAAATATGGCGAAAGAAGGGACGATTCCTGTCGCCTTCTTTCGCTTTTTTGGGTAATTAGACAATAGAAACGTTGGAATAATGGTTGATACCACTATTGACCTCACTCATCGTAATGAGTACCATTATGAATGGTTCAGGAATATCATTCCTCCATCGGGATATTTCTCCTTTTTTCGAGAAAAATCTCCCAATGAAAAGAGGATTTTCCAAACTGACCACGAATTGATTGGTAGAAAGGTTGAAACCACCCACAATGTATCGGTGAATGGAATGGTTCGCCTTTCGGGTAGGCAGGAGAAGACGAGCCTCGCGTCTAAAAAAGCAACCATATTCAGGGAATTCCTGAAAGTTGCAGGAGGTGAGAGGTGGTACGTTGTGGCCAATTTTTATGGACGGTCCCGCGCCTACGTATCATTCCAAGTCCGCCTTACACCTGAGCTTAAAGAACGGCTTTTACGTCGGTCTTACGAGACCGGACAAAGCCAAGTGGCTATAGTCAACGCGGCTCTGGAGTATTATCTCGATAACGTGGCCGGGATTATGCCCGGAACGAAGCAAGAACCTCCGGGTAATCCGGAAGGATGACACAGAAATTTAACAACAAAAAGCTTTTCATGCAAGTGAATTTCAATGCAGGACTCATTTTGAGGAGGTTTTTCAACCTTGGCTAAAAATATTGCGAAAAAAGCCAGTGGAGTCGCTCTTGGCTCGTCTATGTTTTTGTTGTCCATGTTGCCAACGGCGAGTGCCTTTGCAGCTAGCGCTCCCGCTGTGGTAAGCGTAAGTTTAAGCTCCGAACAAGGCACCGTGGCGGTCGGCAATCCCGTATCATTTACTGCAACTGCAACACAAACTGGAAGTGGTACTCCGCTTTACCAGTTCTGGTATCAAGGTCCTCACGGCAACTGGCATGGAACCAACTGGAGCACTAACAATACCTTCCAGTTACCCCCTTTGGAGCAAGGAAGCTATGAGGTTGTTGTCTACGCCAAAGATAAAGGGCAAAGCGTTCCGGTCGACTCTGAAGCCACCAACACTAATCAGTTCGTGAACGTGGACTCCAGTGCTACCTTAACCGCCCCGAGTCTTACCAATGTGGCTCCGGGAACAACCTTAAACTTCACAGCTAGTTCTAAAAACTTAACCAACCCGGTTTACCAGCTCTGGATTCAAAAACCTGACGGCACATGGTTCTCAAGCGGTCCTTACCAGTCCTCACCAGACTTCTCCGTAACTGCAGATGTTGCGGGTGATTACAAAGCTGTTTTGTTTGCTAAAGACCTTAATGCGCCTCAAGACGCTCAATTTTCAGAGTTCTCCAAAGCCACATTTGACGCCTTCGGTCAAGCGGCGGCGGTGAAACTCTCGGCAGCTTCGTCCAGCCTCGTGGCCGACGGCCAAGCGACCGACACCATCACCGCGACGGTTGTGGATGCGAACGGGAACCCGGTCGCGAACTACAACGGGACCATTTCTTTCCAAGGAACGGGAAATGGTAAAGACGCCAACCACAACTACACCCCTTACGTGACCACGTCAAGCGGCGCCTATATCGAGGGTGGCAGCGTCGACACCTCGACGAACGTGGAGACCTTTAATGTGGTCAACGGCAAAGCGACCTTGACCGTTGTGGCGCCCACGAGTATAACGGGAACCAGTGACAGCATCCAAGTGAACTGGACCGACCCCAATGGCAGCACCCAGAACGCCTCCACCACTGTACACTACAGTACTGCTCAGGCCCAGGCCTTCAAGCTGAGCACGCCATCGAGCCTTTTGTCGGCGGGCGGCTCGATTACCGTCCCGATCCAAGTTCTTGACCAAGCGGGCAATCCTGTCACGTTGAACCAAGACTACACGGTGACAGCGACGGTCACGGGGGACGCGTACTTCCCGGGAAACACGCAATCGCAAACGTTCACCTTTGCGGGGGGGCAGGGGTCTGTTACATTGGATGCGCCCAGTTACGCCTCCGGACCGGTGACCCTGTCGGTGTCGGGATCGATATCTGGCGGCGCGACCTTAAATAGCGCGGCCACTACCTTGACGGTAGGCGAACCGGGTACTGCGGCGAAGTTAGCCGTGAACTTGCCGAGCAACAATCCGTACCTCATCAACGGCCAAATCAGTGCGGATAACACGAGTCAAACCGTGGATCTCAGCGGAACGGTTGAGGATGCTAACGGCTTTACCACCACGAAGAGCGCCCCAAGTAGCGTGAAGTACACCATCACCATGGGTGGATCGACGGTGACCACCGGGACGGTTCCCGTGACGAACGGAACGTTTGTGGTGCCCTTTGGCGGGAGTACGACCACGTTTGGCACGGCGGGCACCTACACCGTGACGGTCTCTGCGTCGGGATTAGCGAGTGCCTCGCAAAATGTGATCGTGGTCCCGGGGCAAGCCGCCGCGCTGACGATTACGCCCTCGGTGGCGACCTCCGATGTGTTGGCGTCGAATCCGACGACGACGGTGACGGCTCAATTGCAGGACGCGGAAGGTAACAATGTCGCGCAAGCGGGACAGACCGTCGACTTTTATGTGACCGGACCGAGTGGAAGCCAACTGAATGGCGGCACGACCTATACCTCCGCGTCGACGCCGCTCGCGGTGACGACCAACGGAAACGGGCAAGCGTCGGTGACTTTGACGCTGCCAACGGGCGTGGGCAATACGGCCACTGTAACCGCGATGTGGAACGGCCATTCGCAGACCACCGGGACCATTAAGGAAGTGGGATTGGCCACGACCAATGTGAGCGTGACCCCGGGTCAAACCACCGCGTATCCGGCGGGGACCGCGGCTGGGAATGCGACCACCCCGATGTTCACCATTAAGGCGACGGATAATTACGGCGATTTGGCTAACGGCGATGTGCTCCGCGTGACCCTGCCGCAAGGACTCTTTGGCGGCGCAGACGTGGCGAGTAACTTCGTCGGCGGTACGGCAACCCCGGTTGCGGGTAGCAACAACCTCGAATATGATGTCACCACGGCGGGGCAGCCGATCACATTCTATGGCGCGACCCCACAAACCGTCGGGAATTACACGATTAAGGTGCAAGACCTGAGTGCGCCGACGCAACCGTCCGGCGTGGCTAACGTGGCGGTGACGGCCGGAGCGCTCCAAGGCTTCGCGTTGTTCAGCAATGGAACGGATCTCGCGCAAAGCGGTGCAACCGCGGTGTCGGTTCCGAGTGATTCGACCATGTCATTTACCGTGTCACCCGTGGATGCCGGGGGCAATATTATCCCGGCCGATGCTGCGTACGTGGTCACATTGCCCACGATTAATGGCATCACCTGGGAGAACACCGCCGGAATCCCCATTACGAGCGTCACTATCGCGGCCGGACAAACGAGTGCGACCGTGGTGGCAGCCAATAGTGCGGCCAGTGCGGTGACTGTGGGACCCTCTAATGCGACCGTGACGGGAGCCCCAGATACCACCTCGGTGAAGGTGACGGGCACCACGACGTTGGGGACCGGATCCTCCACAGTCTTCACGGTGACGACGGTGAACAGTAGCGGGCAAGCACTGCCCAATGAAACGGTGTACTTGTCGGTGCCGACCAGTGAGGGAACCCTCAGTGCTGCGCAAGTCGTCACCAATAGTCAGGGGCAAGCGAGCTTCACGTATACGGCCCCGGCCTCGGTCGGGACGTATCCGATAACCGTCCGGGTGGGCGGCGGCACAGCGGACGTGAGTGGATTAGCGTCGACGACGACCGAGAATGTCAGCGTGGATCCGTCCGGGCTGGGCACCATTACGTTGGATCCCACCGGAGCCTCAGCCGCTGGGTATAGCACGACGGTCGGGTATTGGTTAAATGGAGAATTTGCGAATGCCACGACATCGCCGTTGCACGCGGTAGACTTTACCGCGCTGAATGCGAACGGCACTCCCGTGGCGGGGGGCACCGTGACCGTGAACGCCGCGTCCGGGGTCGAGGTGGCGAGTACCGAAGGGGGCACCCCCGGTTCGACCGCGACGATTACCGTGAATTCATCGGGTGTCGGGACCGTGTATGTCGAAAACACGAGTACCTCGGGGGCCATTCCCACCGGGACGGTAAGCACGCCGGGTTCCGTGGCCTCGGGCACCACGCTCTTTAGCGTCGCGGGCGTGAGTGGCGCGTTAGCCGCGGCGACACCCACGACGGTGACGACGCTGGCCAACTTTGCACCGGGCACGCTCGTAAGCAGCGGGAGCATCTCAGCGACAAGTGGGGCGACCCTTGCGTTTGGGAGTGGTCTACAGCCTGCGTCGACCTCTGGCACCACGAATTACTTCAACTTCCAAGTGGCGGAATATGAGCCCGGGACGACCGATCTCGCAGATGTTCAAGTGGCTATTCCCTCTGGAGGCACGGCGGTGGGGTCTCTAACCGTGTCCGGAAGTACCATCACCCTTTATAACACATCAGGAAGCGTTATCACCCAAGGGTCGGCAACGGCTAGTGCGTCCTTCGAGAATGGCACAACGGCGTTTTCTGCCACCAAAGGGTACATCTTCTCCATCGGGGAAGCGGATTCGAATGCAACGGCCGCACCCGCGCAACCGGTCACGTACACGAATGACGGATACAGTCGGGCGGGGTCGTAAGGCTCTGCAGCCATTGATCTGGCGGATCCGGCCTTGGAGGCGTGCCCAGTGATGAGGCGGTAGCCAAGCGCCGTCGGCTGGATCTGCAACGTGACTACCGTTAAAGAAGGAGGGAGGGGAACCCCTCCCTCTTTTATTAACAGATTGAGGTGAGACTTGTGCGGATTTTGATTTGGTCGGATGCGGGGGCCAATACGGGCTATGGAACGGTGACGGCGAATTTGGCGGCACGGTGGACACGTCACGGCGCGCAATTGGCGGCGTTAGCCAGCAACTATTTGGGCGATCCGTGGGCCGGGCCCATCGCGTTGTATCCCGCCACCAAGTACGATCGCGCTGACGTGTTTGGCGTGCGCCGATTGCCCGAATTACTGAAAAAGCTCACACCCGACGTGTTATTTATTTTGCAGGATCTGTACACCGTGGCGGAGGGATTGAAGGTGTTGCAGGGACAGTTCCCGGTCCCGACAGTGATTTATGCTCCGGTGGATGGGACGCACTTGCCCCACGAGTGGCTCGAGGCGGTGCGGGCGGCGCATGCGGTGGTGGCGATGTCGCACCATGGGGCCCGGGTGTTGAAGGACGAGGCGGGACTCAAGGTGCCGGTGTTGTGGCATGGAGTCGAACACGAGGTGGTGTATCCCGCCTCCCCTGAACGTCCTATCTATGTGGACCAACCGGGGACGAAACGGGCCTTAACGTCGAAAGCGGCGTGTAAAGAGATATTGGGCCTGACCAACCGCTTTGTGATCGCGGCCGTGAACCGCAACAGCATTCGAAAAAACTTTTACGACACGGTCCGGGTCTTTGATCGCTTCCGCCGCCGTCATCCGGAGGCGTTTTTGCTGATTCATGCCATGCCGCGGGATGAGGGGGGCGACTTACCCGTGTTGCTGCACCGGTATGATCTGACCGATCGCCATGCTCAGATTCACAATCCGGGGGATACGTTTGTGGGTTCCGACAAAGCGTGGTTGACGCTCATTTATAATGCAGCGGATGTGAAAGTGTCGACGTCCATGGCGGAGGGCTTCGGCCTCACGGATGCCGAAGCGTTAGCGTGTGGCACGCCCGTGGTGGCGCAGGATTATAGTGCGACGACGGAGGTTGTGGGGCCGGGGGGCCTTCTGGTTCCCGTCCAGCGGCATTTTACCACGGCGCGAATGGTCGATTTTGCATTGCCGGATCTCGATGCGATGGATGCGGCTCTTGAGACGTTGTATCAGGATCCCGCCCAGCGGGAGATGCTGCAAGCCCGGGCAATTCGGCATGCACAACAATTTAATTGGGATCAGACGGCCCAAGGTTTTTGGGAGCTGTTTCAAGCAGTGACCGACGCGATGAACGGGAACAAGCGGGTGACCGATAGCGACTCGACGCGGTAACGACAAAGCGTTTGCCGATACGCGCTGAGAAGATTCGATACAATGGGACCAATAATTCTCCATCGAGGTGAAAACGATGGCCAATCGATATGATCGGGCATTGAAAGCACCGGCGGTTCAGCTCGTGTTGACCCAACAAAAAAGTGGCGCGCAAGTGGCGCGTGAACTGGGCATTCCCCGTAAGACCTTGTATGTCTGAGTCGCCGCGTATTAAGCCGACCCGGTGGAACCCTTTGTGGGTAGTGGGGATAGGAAAGCGGAAGACCAAGCCCTGCGCGATGTGCAGCGGCACCTGAGGGATCTCGTAGAGGCAAATGCGATTCGAAAAAAATCGATGCACCTCGTCACCAATGGTCGGAAGTCAACGTTCAGTTCATGGATGAACACCGCTTCCCCTTCTCGAACACGCAAAGGGGCCAACTATTAAGCCCCCAAATGCTTCTAGACATCTCCTACGCAAAGCGATACGATCCCATACAGTTATCGCTGCGGAAAATTCTGACATCATTTTCATCATGAAAGGATGTGAACCCCATGGGAGAGTCGAAAACCATCACCCCAGAATTGAAAGCCCAGTGCATCCAAGAAGCGCTGGATATCCGGAATGCGGCGGCTGTCGCCCGCCGGCATGGATTATCGGTTCGTCTCGTACAAAAATGGGTGCAAACGGCCACAAAACACGGGACACCCGAAGAAGCGCGTGCCTTAAAGAAAGCTTTACAGCAAGCCACCACGGAAAATCATCAGTTGAAACAATTATTAGGGGAGAAAGATTTAGAGATTGCGATATTGCATGATCTCCTAAAAAAAGCCCCCCGGGCCTCTCTGACCGATGTGAAGTAGCCCATCGGTGGATCCAGCAGGGATACCCGCCTACCCGCGTTTGTCAGTTGGCGGGAGTGGCCCGGGCCACGTATTACGCATGGCGCGCTCGAAGACAGCGTCCGGCGTCCTGGACGCCGAAACGCGGGGGAGGTCGACCCCGGCGGGGCTATGTGTGGACGGCAAACGACACCAAAGTGGCGGAAGGGCAGGTCCTGGAATGGCTCAGCGAGTTTATCATGGCGGGAGACGGTCAGGCTTATGGATATCGGAAGTTGACGACATGGCTCCGACGAGAACACGGATTGATCATCAACAAAAAGACGGTCTATCGTCTCTTGCGATCGGCCGATCTCTTACAAGGACAACCCTTGCGGCCCTCCGGCAACCGACCGCCCCGTGTTCTGGCCGCCAATCGGGTGGTGACGGGCCCCAATCAACTCTGGGAAATGGATCTGAAATACGGATACATTGCGGGAGAAGATCGGTTTTTTTATCTCTGCAGTGTCATCGATGTCTTTGATCGATGCATTCTGGCGTATCATCTCGGATCTCACTGGTCCCGCTGTTCAAGCCTTAGGCGCCTTGGAAGGCGCCGTGCGAGCTCGCCAAGCCGACTGGGGTCCCCACGTTCCGGTGATTCGCACCGACAACGGGCCCCAATTTGTGGCTCAGCGATGGGCCACAGGGTGTCAGGTCTTAGGGATAACTCACGAACGCATTCCGGTGGCGACTCCTAACAAGAATGCCCACATCGAATCCTGGCACAGTCTGCTCGAAGGAGAATGTTGGCGGAATCAGGTCTTTCAGACTTTGGCAGAGGCGTATACGGTGACTGCCGAGTGGATCCGTTTTTACAATGAACGCCGCATGCATGGGAGTTTGCACGATTGGGCTCCTGCCGTGTACTATGCGCAGTGCCAAACCGGCACTGCGCCCACGATTCACCCGGTGCGGTGTTAAGAAGCCAGCCCGAGACGGGCTCGTCGCTTCGCTCTTGACCGCGGTTTTTGCCCGGGGGCCGAGGGGGTCCAGAGCGCTGCGGAGCAGCGGCCTCGCGGACTCTGGACGTCCGGCCCGCCGGGCGGTATCCTCGACGCGGCGAGCGAAGCGGAGGAATGTCCCCTGACTGGATTGGTATTTTTCACCATAGCATCGATATCCCGTGAAATATCATGCGAACAGGACTAGTGTCTAGAAATTGGGGGTTAAACCGCCAAATCCTCACCGTTCGCGAAGCGGGTCTTAGGCGTGGCACCATCGTTCCCTCCGTATCCGGGCACAAGCCCGGGTTTGGCGGGGCGAACGGATTCGGACGGTGTTTGCCGCGTCCAGCGAACGGTCTGGCAGCCCCAAAATCCCGCCGTGTTACGGCGGGAGGGAGAATGCATCAGCCAAAAAACGGTGGCGCGGGTGATGCACGACCATCGGCTGCGGTCCCGCGCGGCTGTCCGTCACGAAATCTGCCGCTTAGAAACCCCTGACAGATCGGGGCTCGGCAGAACCGATTTTCCAGGCCAGTTGATGCTACCGGCGGTGCCTATCGTCAGAAACTATTTTTCACAGGAGGAATACCATGTCGTTTAACCCTCTCGCGTATGACGGAATATGGATGTGGCCCGCGCGACGCACGAATTCCACATCATGGCATGAACATATTCCATTAGCGTTTACACTGGGTACTTTGCTTCGACCCCACGTATTCGTGGAATTGGGAACTAATAAGGGCGATTCTTATTTTGCGTTTTGTCAGGCAGTTGAACGATTTCACGATTCTACGCGTTGTTATGCGGTTGACACCTGGTCGGACGACGGCCACACGGGAGGGGATAACGTCTTCTATGAGGTGCGATGGTATAACGAGGCGCATTATAGCTCCTTTTCTACGCTACTACGTATGACATTTGATGAAGCCTTAGGGTGCTTTGATAATGGCCAAATTGATCTATTACATATTTACGGACCTGACACGTACGATGAGGCGCGACATCATTTCGACGCGTGGATGCCAAAGATGAGTGGTCGCGGCGTTGTGTTGTTGCATGGCATTGCGGCTGAATCTGGGGATGGTGGTATCAGGAAACTATGGGAAGAAATTAAAATGCAGTTTCCCTCGTTCCAGTTTTCCCATAGTTCCGGTTTGGGAATTGTGGCCGTCGGTCCGGAGATTCCCGCGATCGTGGCAACGTGGGTCCACGCTAATGACGAAGAGGCTTCTCGGATACGACGATTCTATACTTATCTTGGAGAAGCGGTAACTCACCGAGCGAAGCCGTTGTGTTCCATTGTGATTCCGCAATATGGCCACGCCGAGCTCACTATTCAATGTATTCAATCTCTTCAACAGACACTCTTATCTCGGTATAATTACGAAATTATCGTCGTCGACGATGGGTCTGAGGATGAATCCGCTACGAAAATCAAAGCCGTATTTGGGGAAACTGTGCGGGTGGTAGAATACGAGCCTAATTTGGGCTTTGCCTCGGCATGTAACCGAGGCGCATCGGCCACGTCTGGTACCTATCTCGTGTTTTTGAATAACGATACCATTACTCAGCAGGACTGGTTGGGCCCGATGCTACGAGCCATTCAGGATCCCCAAAACGGCCTTATAGGAGCCAAATTGATTCGCCTTAACGGCAGTGTGCAGCATGCTGGGGTTTGGTTTCATCAAACCGAATGGGGTCCCTTAACGGCTCTGGAACGACAGGGAAATAGTCCGCAGGCACCGGAACTGATGCAATCCTGTGCGGTCCCAGCAGTAACGGGAGCATGCGTTCTGGTACGCCGGGACGATTTTTTCGCGGTCAGCGGATTCGACGAGACCTATCCTAATGATTTAGAGGACACTGACCTGTGTCTGAAGATCGCGCAGAAAGGATTACGCATATGGTATGAAGCCTCTGCCGAAATCATCCATATTGAAACGGCGACTCGAGGACGAACCTCGGATCGTTATCCAGTATCCTCAGGAATATTTTATCGAAAATGGCTCAGCAATGGTTTTTTTAACTTGAAATTAGCGGATCCGCGTGAACCCTCGGGCGGTGACCGACCTACTAATTACATTGTGTGGGCCAAACAAAATCGTCCCCGAGCATGGCAGGCCATTCAGACTATCGCGGGACTATGGACCTTACAGGACCGATTAGTGCTAATCGACGGAGGATCAACGGATGGCACACGGGAACTCATGGAAAACATTGCGCGGAATAATCCTGCAATTGTGCGGATGTTCTCTTCCCCAACATTTTCTTCGGCGCCAGAGATGCTGAGTTGGGTATTTCACAATGTGGATCTACTGGCCCATGATTCAATTGTTTGGGTACCCCAGTCAGGAATTGGAAACGTTGAGGAATGGAAACAGCAAATTATGCGGTGGCGACAAATGTCGGGAACCCCGGTCCTTTATTTGTGATACATTCTTGGAACGGATTCACGAATTAGGCATGATGTCGAAAATTCCCATGCGACGGTCTAGAAAGTCCAGACAGCGTTCGTGGTGCCGCATTTCACGGGCCGACACGATGAGCAACCAACCGAAAGGGGTGGGCAGCGTATGATTCCAAATATTCGCCGAGCAATCGTCGTGCTTGGCATGCATCGCAGCGGCACGAGTGTCATTGCCGCAGGTTTGAGGGTGTTGGGGGTTGACTGGGGCCGGGATGATGAATTCCTTCCTCTAGCGACTGACAATCCCAAAGGGCATTTTGAGTGGGCGGACGTGGTCTATTGGCATGAGGTGCTGTTGGCGGTGTTGGGACGGCGTTGGAACGACTGGGCAGCGCTCCCTCCAGAATGGCTCGACCAACCGTCTGTGCAGGCTGTGGCAGAGACCATGACCGCTCTCGTGCGGCAACGATTCGGGGAACACACCCTTTGGGGATTTAAGGACCCCCGAACCTGTCTCTTCGTCCCGTTATGGGAACGAATTTTTTCCCGCCTGGATGTGGTGCCTAATTACGTGGTGGTAATTCGCCATCCCTTAAGCGTCGCATACTCCCTCCAGCGACGGGACGGAATGACGCTCGCAGAGGGATTACAGCTCTGGATGCGGTATGTCATGGACAGCTTGCAAAGTACGCACGGTGCGCGTCGCGTTATCGTCGATTACGATGACTGGCTCGCCGATCCGATTGGAATATTGGAGCGCGTTGCCCGTATGCTAGACCTGGCGTGGCCGCCCGATCCACGGCTAGTATCAACGTATTGTAACGAGTTTGTCGATGAAAATCTTCGGCATGACAAGCGATCGTGGACCGACATGGCATCGTCGCCGGACGTGCCACCCTATGTGGCGACAACTTATGCAACTTTGGTTCAGGCGAGTCGGGTGTACGAGAACGATAGCCACCTCGCGGACCGCTTGCGCCCCGCTCGCGTGCAATGGCAATCGGATGCCGGATGGGTCTATGCCGGGCTCCAGCACGTGGGGCGCCAGCTGCCGACGGTGCCACTGGCGTATCTTGAAGTCAGCAGCACTGGCACAGCACTTCTGGCGAGGACCTTGTTGGTACCACATCATTTCAAGGACGGGCTGTGGTCTGCCGCGATACGTTACACGACGATGTTTCCGGTACGGCAAATCCGGTTAATCCTGCCGCCAGGCACGGGCGTTCTCCATCGCCTGCAACTGACCGTGGAGGGATCGCATCCCAACGCGACCCCTGCAGTCCTGCAAGTTGCTGGGGTGGTGCCGCTGACCAGGAATCGTTGGGGAAAGTTGACAGACCCTGCGTGGTTGCAGTGGACTGATTTGAAGGCGGATGGAAACAGCACGATCCACATTAATTATCTGTGGGAACCGGCATCTGCTGAAGGCGTTGTGCATGCGGTCCACGATTGGTTACAGGATCGCCATGGCAACTAGTTCACTGCGCGCACGGAATGATTTTTCCACGCAGAGTTGGATATGGGTTTTTCAGCACAGCCAAACAAAAAGATATGTCGTCCAGTTCAACCACCGAGGTGGGAGGAAAACCCGGAAGAGAACGGGTCTAACAAAAAAACCAATCCCATCGCTATGCACAACATTCATCCAGGGTGGCACACCGTGCCGAGATTCCTTGAATGCGTGCGCCATCTTCATTAAAAGCTCAATATTAAAAGAATCTATTGCATCTGATAGAGCCTCCCGATGAGGCCGGAAGGCTCGCCTAGAAAGTGACTGTACTTAGAGGTGTGTTCCAAGTTCCCGCCATAACACCCGGTAAGTTCCGAAATTTGGTCCACACATAAGTACTGCCGGACCGCATGCCCGCATGCAGAAAAATCGGTCGACGCATCGTTCTCCCCTCTCTATCGACATGAGGACCGACCCATGGCGTCGTCGCCCGGGAACAGGTTACGTCTCCAGTATAACATACGGCCCCCGGTTCACGAACGGTGTCGAAAAATGGTGGACGGTGTGCGGCCCGTTTGGTATCATACAAGGAAACGCGCGGACGCGGTTCGCAGATTTTCAGACCGAAGGGGGGATGGCATGTTCACCGCCACTACACCGCGTCCCTTTGTGGTATGGTTTACGGGCTTGTCGGGCGGCGGCAAGTCGACCTTAGCGCACGGGCTCTCGCAGCGACTGCAGGCTCGTGGGCTGGCTCACACGGTGTTAGATGGGGACGTCTTACGCACCGGATTGTGTGCAGATTTAGGTTTTTCGGTGGCGGACCGCCACGAAAATATCCGGCGGGCGGGCCACGTGGCGAAAATTCTCGTCGATGCCGGGCTCATCGTGCTGGCGGCCTTCATTACCCCGTTAGAAGGGGACCGACGCATGGTGCGGGAGCTTTTTGCCCCCGGGCAATTTGTGGAAGTCCATGTGGATTGTCCCTTGGCGGTGTGCCAGCGCCGGGATCCCAAATTGCTCTACCAAAAAGCTCGTGCCGGGTTGGTGCCGGCGATGACGGGCCTCGCCTCCCCGTACGAACGACCGAAACAGCCCGAATTACGCATTCCCACGGATCAGTGGGATGTGGAGACCAGTGTGGCGTATCTCTGGGAATTTGTGGCTACCCGCTATGCGATCGGCACGACCCCTTCGCCCGCGAGGAATTCGGAGGGGCGCGATGGTGTCAGCACCCCGAGACGTTGAGGGAGCTCCGATTGCGGTGGGCAGTAACCCGCTGGGCGCAATGGCGTGAGCAGTGAGGAGGTCGGTATGAGCGATCACGTCTCGGGAGACCACAGGGCGCGGTCATTCCCGGCGCTGGACCCTGCGTGGGATGGTGGGCCGTCGCCACAACCACCAGAGGATCCGGACGAGGGAACATGGCACCAGTGGATAGCCCGTGCGCAAGCAGGGGAAGAGGCCGTGTGGGACCAGATTTTTGCGGCAACCGATGAGTTAGTTCACCGCATGCTGCGCGCTTATTATTGGCCGGGTCTCGACACCGACGCGGAGGATGGGAAGCAAATCGCGCGCATCGGCGTGTGGCAAGCGGTGATGCAGTATCAGCCAGACCGTCAGGTGCCAGTACGTGCCTGGCTGCGGTGGGTCATTCAGCGGCGGCTCGCCGATGCGGTGCGCCAGGCCACCCGGCACAAACAGGTGTTTTACCGCCACGCCCTGCGGCTGGATAGTCCGTGGACGAAAACGGAGACCCAATCAGCGAAAGTGACGGGGCACCAGCGATTGCCAGCCGACGCGCTCGCTGATCCCCAGCAATGGGCAGATCAGATGGAGGAACGGAATCACTGGTACGCAAGCATGCAACGGTTGACCGCGTGGGAGTGGCAGGTCGTTTGGGATATCGCTGACGGGTTATCCTATCGTGAGATCGCCCGCCGCCGTGGGCGACCCGTTAAGGCCGTGGACAACGCGTTGCAACGCGCCCGGCGCAAACTCCGGCGGCACTGGACGCACGCGAGACCCACCTCACCTCAACGCCCCCTCCAAGACGACAACCCATAAATAACGGAACCTCGTCGAATGATGATCGATTCCCCCTGCGGATTCAGCCTCGGTGTTACGCTTATCCTCAATGAATCGGTTGCCAGAAAAATGACTGGCCATGGCGTAACACCCCACAATTCATACATAATGGCCTAAAGCACTGGTCCTTGCGCGGTTTAACCCCCAATATCTAGACAATGGTCCTGTTCGCATGATATTTCGCACCATACCGATGTTATGGTGGAAATTGACAATCCATTCGGTGGACCTTCCTCGCTTCACGCCGCCTCGAGGATACCGCCCGGATGGCCGGGCGGCCAGAGTTCGTCTGGCTGCTGCTCCGCAACGCTTCGGACCCCTCGGCCCCCATGCAAAACCTGCGGTCAAGAGCGAAGCGACGGGCCCGTCTCGGGTTGCCTACTTAATACCCCACCGGGTGAATCGTTGGCGCGGTGCCCGTTTGGCACTGTTCATAGTACACGAGGTTGTCCCAAGCTTCGTGGAATTTCGCTAGCGCATCCTTTCTCGTGATTTATCCGATTTGCTCGGTTTTTTGTTCCGGCGTTTTGGAACACGTGGCTTTTAAGGCCGTTTGCAACACGGGAATCTCGCGATAGCCGGGGATCCGCGTCAACGTGTCTTCGATAAAAAAGCTCGCCGACGCCATCCACCGTAAGACTTGTTGCCCATTGGTCCAATGTTTGACATTTTGCGCATGAGTCCGCAATTGACTGTTGATGGATTCCAGGGCATTGGTGTTCGCCAACGTTTGGCGCAAGAGGCCCGGAAGGCCCAATCGATGGACAGTTAAGGTTTCGTTGAGTCCTTCCCGAAGGCTTCCGGCGGCACCGGGATGGTCCCGTTCCAGCTCTTTCGCGAGTGCTTCTAATGCCTGTGCGGCTGTGTCCGCATCCGGTTCTTGATACGCTTTCCGTAAGCGCTGGCGGATCCGATTTTCGGCCGATTTCGGCAGGTGGTCGAGCACATTCCGTTGCTTGTGAATTTGGCAGCGTTGGATGAGGACTTGGTCTCCCTAGACGTCGTGCACGGCTTTGGCTAAGGCCTTGGCGCCATCGATAACCACGAGTAATCCCTGCGCGGCCGTCAGGCCGCGGGTGATGAGATCTGGCAATAAGGCCATGACCACGGTATGATTTTCTGTCGCCCCTTCGACCAATCCCAAGACGCGTTTGTGACCGTCCGCATCAATCCCTAAGGCGCCTACCACCAGATGGTCCGCTACACGCAAACCATCGATCATCACCACCCACGTCCGGTCATCCAATCGGCGCTGGAGGAAGCGGTCGAGAGCCTGTTGGGTGGCTTGGATAAAGCGGCGGCTCACCGTGCTTTTGCTGGGGCCTGGCTGCTCCATCGCGGCTTCAAAGGCTGCATCGGCATGGCGCTGTTGGCGGCTCGCTAAGCCATACAGCATGCGTTCCAGTACGGCTTGTGTCGCCAGCGTCGGGTCCTGAAATGGATGGTAGGTGTCTAACGGAATTTCCTCCGAGCCATCAGCGGCCCGCACCCGGGGGTGTGGAACGGAGATTTTGCGATCCCCCAAAAAGACACTGCCGACTTCGGTCCCGTGTCGGACCGCTTGGCGTTGCGGATCATGACGGCCTTTAGGTCCTGCCAACTGCTCCACCTCGGCCGCCATCATCTGTTGCAAAACCTGCAATCCGACCCGGATCGACAGCGCCAATAATCCGTCTTCGGCATCCTGGAGGATGTCCACCCACGGCACCGTCACCGACTGTTCGGGAAGCGATTTTTTCTTTATACTGGTAGTCACTAGCGATTCCTCCTCAAGATGGGTTCAGACCTCTCTAGTAAACCAGAGAGCCATCAGGATCGCTAGTTTCAATTTCTACGAAAAATGGGGCATTCTCTAGTACACGGCAGAAGCCCAATCCTGCAACCGTCCATGCATGCGGCGCTCATTATAAAAGCGGATCCACTCCGCGGTCACCGTATACGCCTCAGCCAAGGTCTGAAAGACCTGATTCCGCAAACATTCCGCTTCCCGCCGACTGTGCCAGGATTCGATGTGCGCGTTCTTAGTGGGAGTGGCCACGGGAATGTGTTCATGCATGATGCCTAATGCCTGACACCCAGCGGTCCATGTCTGGGCGAGAAATTGGGACCCGTTGTCGGTGTCACCCCAGTCGCCTTGACGGGATCGCATGGCGCCTTGCAAGGTGCCTAAGGCTTGAACGGAGGGACCAGTGAGACCCGAGGTGATAAGCCGGGATGGATCGATCAGAGACATCGATGACACTACAGAGATAAAAAAACCGATCTTCTCCCGCAAGGTATCCATATTTCAGATCCATCTCCCCGAGGAGCATGTTTACTAATCCCCAATTGGTTATTAAAAGCACACCTCTGTTCTGTTAGGGTACTCAGCGGCAAATAGCTATTTTGATCGCGTAGAGGAAAGAAGTCGCCCAACTTCTTATCCATAAACAAGGAGTTCATTCAGAACCTGCGTATGTTTCGGCTAGTACCTAAGAAAAGACGTCGAACTGAACGAGGTAGTTTTCCATAGCTAATGTGGGAGCAAAAGAACTTGAATCGCTTGTTGTGTTGTCACTGTATTATTCGTCCATGTCGTGATGATTTTGAGGTGCTGATAGAGAGCGGCAAACTGACCTTGTTCTTGGGCTGACACATGCCGCTGAAGTCCGACACCAGAACCGGATAAAATGGCCGACAAGTAACTGGAGTCGCCCCCTCGCCGGTGGCTGAAGCTCCGGTTTGAATCGCCGCGCGTTCCTCTTCATATCCAGGAGCTGAGCCCCCCGTAATAGCCTGGACCGCATTGTATCCCATATTTCCGATAACTTGGCTCGTATTCTTGCCAATGGTTACGGGTTCCGTCGTGATTACAGGCAAAGTCCAAACTGATAATAATGGGGAAGAGATGCGGATGACATGGGTGGCAAGCAAATACGGAAATCCGTTATTCATAGTGGGTGACAAATGCCATACCGACGTGAAATTCCATCCGGAAAGGGTTGATTCACTGGTTAAATTAGTCGATGCGGTAATACCGGACGCTGAGTTAAAACCCACGGCGTGGGACGTGCCCGATAGGACCGGATCAAAATAGACGCTTGAGACCATGGGACTGCTGTATGAGTCATAGAGTCCCAAGATGGCTCCTGCGTAACCGCCACTCACCTTACCCACGGCATATCCCGTCACGAGCGTGCCGCCCTCTAAATCGCCAATAAGTCCGCCTCTATACTCACTACCTGAATTGCTCACAGTTCCTGTGGCATAGACATTTTGCACGGTGCCTGAATTTTGATTACCCACGAGTCCGCCGATGTTGGCGTCATTTCCGGTTACTGTTGCCGTGGAATCACTATCCGTGATGGAACCACCAGCATTAGTTCCCACCTGACCTCCATCTGAAGCTGCACCGCTAACCGTACCAGCTGTACTCACCCCAATGACGGAACCTTCCAATCGACCCGCTAAGATTCCGGCGTCAACACTCGAGTAGCCAGTGACTGATACCGAACCAGAAATCGGAACATATTCAATCACCGCGGAACTCCCAATGACCCCAAAAAATTCGCTATCTTCTACAGAACCCGTGACGCTTAGATCGCTAATGGCATAATTCTGTCCATTGAACATTCCGTTAAAAGGGGTATTTTTTGTGCCTAGTGGCTGTCAACTAATTCCAGAGAGATCGATAGAAGCCGTGAGTTCGATTTTGGCTGTTAAGTATTGTGAGGGATTTTCACCTCCGTAAAGGAGCTCGGCCGGCGAAGAAATTTGAACCCAGCCATTCACCAAGGGTGGCGGCGTTGGCTGATAGCGAATACGGTTCCTACACCTTTGGTGAGACCAATAATGAAGCGCCAACGAATGCTGTGAATATTTTCTTAACCATGAACGACAATGGCTCCCCAATGAGATTCCCAACCTGGTGTATCGGTGGACTAAAAAACACTGGGGATTACAAGGGATCAACTGTTGGTCTTATAGTCTTATCGGTCCCTATTGGGATATGTTTGGTTCCCATCATAAGGGTGGGGCAAAGGCCCGGCAATGGCCGAACACAAGTCGAGACCGGCTTTGAGACCAACAATGAGACCTTGTCTCTACCGTAGTCTCCCTGTTATTGAGAATGAAAAATGCCTAGAGATGAGGCATGGTCTTTAGCACCAAGTCCACTAACCAAACGCGCAGACCCATAAGGACTTGTCCAAGACGATAATGCGCGTATCGTTTATGATGAGGACTAATAGTCTTATTCATCACTGTTTAAGGTTTTTTCGGAGGACGCTGGTGACAAGAAGGTCTTGGGTTGTTAAAAATATCACATTGGCTAGTATTCTTTTGATCCTGTGGATGTTGTCGGAATTTATGGCCAGACGGCAGTACCATCCTTTTCGTGATGATTGGTTCACCCTAGGGTTTCCAAATTTTTGGGCCGGGGGCAACCGCTGGCAATTCTATTTGGATCATCACTTAGATGCCTACCGCCCTCTGTCGTTTTTGATAGATATTGAACTCTGGTCAAGATTTTGGCCGCATGAAGTGGTCGTTGCTTTTTTCTTCTTTTATCGCTGTTAGCGACTGCACTGATCTGGCGATTTGTCCTCCGAGAAGATATGGGGCTACCCATTTTGGATATTTGTCCTTGCGCTGTTATGGTGGCCGTTAACGGATGAAGGACAATATTGGATTACGGCTGCTACGGGCATTGTGTTGGGACTCTTCATGTTGGGGCTCGGTTTGACTACCCTCAAATTTTTTGCGCGAAAAAAGCATTCTGTCGTTGTGTGGATATTGGCCTTCTTGACCTTTTTGGCAGCGGATTTATGTTATGAACAATATTGGTTTAGTCAATTTGTGCTAGTGTTCATCATAGCGTGGCATTACCGCAAGGCCTTTTGGCCGGTTGTTTTAAGTCCGGCATCGGCTTTATTGTTAACGGCAGCATGGTATGAACGGCATGTCCCTGGCATGGTCGCGAATGGCAAAGAAGCGAATCATAGCCTTGGGGCCGTACTCCATTCGTTTCAGGCGATTGTCCCTCAAATCCAATATATTTGGACCACTGAACAATTTTCGGCATGGCGTGAGGGATTAAGATGGTCACATGTCCCAGCGATGTGGCTCGTCGTGGTAATAATATTGAGCCTCATATTTTCCCTTTTTGTGGTTTCGTGGAATTATACAAAACCTCATGAGATAGGGGAGATGAGCGTTCATCCTCTAGCTTTAGCGGGGGCCGGGATAATTTGGATTGTGCTTAGCTATATGCCGTGGCTCTTCACGCATTATGTCTGGGTGGCGGACAGGTCGGTCACTGTTGCGGCTATTGGCATTGGTCTCTTGGCCGAAGCTCTTCTGGTCATCCTGAGACCATTTAATGTTCATAGGATCGGCCGGATGATGTCCATGGTGGGGCTGAGTGCATTTCTGGTGACGGTGATTGTCTTGCGAGGTCAAGATATTGCCGCCTATGATGCGGCAAATGCCTTTAGTGCCCAAATCGGGCAGGTTGTTCTCAAAACGCTTCAGCAGCACCAGGTGACAAAAGGAGTTATCGTCGTCAAAAATTCTACGTGGACATTTGCACCCTGGACCTATACATACCATGATCATATTACCACCGTGTGGAATGCCAAATTGGGCACGCACTATATGTTAGAGGACTTATCGCAAGGACATGCTCACTACCACGTCGTGCCGTTATGGCCAGGTGATCTTGTGACGTCGGTCACAATCCCTAAGGCCACCGCCGTGATTTTGACGACCAAGATGCCGTCGTCCGCCTTAATTGCTCAACTTGGCGTAAGGCACGGGGTGGTGATTCAATACCGTGATGTCTTTCCACAGCCTCATATTGTCAGAACCGAGTGGTTTTCTCTAATGCCGGAGCATCATTAAGCATGATTCAAAACCATAACACATGCGCCATTTTGACAGAAGAGGACAGGCCCTTATCAGGACACGCCTGTCCTCTTCGTTGTTGTGAAGAAGAAAATATTAATAGAAAGAAATGGGGGGATCAATCGCTATGTGGCACAATCGCCCTATGACATGAGCTGTTAGTTATGGACGGTAATGGTTGATTCAGGGCTCGCCACTTCGAGACTGGAGCGTTGGGTTGAGGTTTCATTTAAAGGGGCATTTAAGGGTCTGGCATAGACAACCACATGCCAAGGACCAGGCACCGTCGCCGGAATCACAAAGGTATTTGTCGCCTTGTACTCTCCACTGCTTTGCCAGCCGTTGGTGGGTGATTCAAACCAAAATTGATAAAGGGGATTGGTAATGCCCGTGGCATTTGCGGTTAACGTAATATTGTTACCTACAGCCACCTCGTTGGCAAAACTTAATGAGACAAAACTGTTGGCGCTGATCGGATTCACGGGGTTCTCGGCATTGCCGCCAATATCAATCACACTGGTATCCGATTTGGCCTCATAGATGGCTTGTTGATCCGCATTCTCATTGTGGGGTGCACTAAATTCCCGAGCATAGACCAAGACCGACAGGAAGCCATTTCGGGGCGGGGTGATCGTATACGAATTGGCGAAACTAAAGGGTCCACTCGAATGCCACTGCCCACCTTGCATGGCCCACCAGAATTGGTAGACGGGTTCTTTAAACCCAGTGGGTTCTGCCGTCACCGTAAAATTGATGCCGGAAATGGCTGTAGTTGGAGCAACTAAAGCCACGGACTGTCCCGCGGCATTTTGATAACCGGCATTGTTTCCAATGGGGCGTGCTACCCAACTCACGGCCAAAGGCATACTGTCTTTGGTAAGGACCGCCACGAACTTATCAGTTTGCGGAGAATGATGGATAATTGTTGTGCTCACCGTGGTGCCTGAGGTGACCTGATTGAGAATTTGTCCGGTGGTGGCATTCATGATGGCTAAGGATTCCCCTGTCGATAACGGGGTATTGGTGGCGGCCATCAAAGTCACACTTTGTCCGGTGCGGGCCTGGGGAGTGGTCGCATAAAGTGCTACGGGTTTCGTGGTAGCTGCTTGGGTGGTGGCTAAGGTGCGATGGGGAATGGCCGCTGTCAGTGTGACTAATCCAAAAGCCGCAATAGCCGAAAACCATATAGATCGTGTATTCATCATCATTGGAACATTAATCCCTCACTTTGCAAAAGAACATCCTCTCTTCCCATAATTCTCGTCATCATAAGTAATGTCCTGCCGATCTTTCCAAGATTTTGATGAAAAGGGCCACATATTGTCTCAATGGGAGCGGTTCAGGTATACTCGTTGAGTATAAAATTACTGTTGGACGTTATGTGACTATACGTGATTAAAGGATGCCTTGCATGAAACACATCGTGATTACGAGCCGTGAATTAGCTGGATATAATCTATCAGGAGGGATTGGCGTCTATGTAGACCATCACGCAGCCTCTTTGAGCAGCCAAGGATATCATGTCACGGTCCTGACAGCCGCCAAGTTTCTCGAAGACCGTGACGAAATTGCTCCACCGCCCGAACGCCCGTACCAGATCATCCCGCTTCGGGCTGTCGAGGGATTTCGCACCGCTGAACATAATTTTTCGTATGCCGTTTATGTGACACTCAAAGAACTCCAAAAGACCCAGCCTTTTGATATCGTAGAGTTTCCCGATTACAATGGGGAAGGGTACTTTTGCATTAAAGCTAAGCGGTTATTAGGCGAATTTGGCCAGGTTATTCTGTGGGTCCATGGGCACATGACTCTTCACCTGTGTGACACCTTAAATGAGGAACCACCGTCATTATACCGGCAAGCGATTTATAATATGGAGCAGTATTGCTTACGCTATGCCGACGTGGTCAGTGTACCCAGCCAAGATTTAGCGGCCGTTTATGGGCAAGACGTTCCCCGGGATTATTATACGATGCGCCATCCCATCCCGGCCTTTACCCATCCCCTCTTAGATCAAAAAGGGCCTAATTCTTCTCAGGACACTTCTGCTGTTCGGGTGCTATATGTGGGCCGTTTAGAACACCGCAAAGGCGTTGATTTGCTGGTTGAGGCCATAATTCGACAATTAGACCGGGGACAAAACGTGTCGCTACGCTTAGTTGGGGGGGATACGTGGTGGAAAGAGGGATCGTACCGGTCTTATCTTTTATCCTTAATTCCCCCCCACCACCAGCAGGCCTTTGAATTTATGGGTCCGGTAACCCGGGAAAATCTTCAACGCGAGTACCTAAACGCGGATATTGTGGTTTTTCCTAGCCGTTTTGAAAATTGGCCTAATGTCTGTCTTGAGGCCATGTCCTTTGGCAAGCCCATTATTGCCAGCCGTTTTGGCGGCATGCGAGAAATGTTAGACGGGGGCGCGGGCTGGTTGATTGATCCCTTTGATGCGGACGCGTTTGATGAGGCCTTGACTGAACTCATCGCCCATCCCGAGAAACGCAAAATCTTCGGCGAACAGGCCCGGAGCGCGCTGCACAGAATGGCGCAAGCACCCACCGAACTCCCGACATGGTTTATCAATGAGCCAAAACTCGAGAACAGCATCTCCCAAGACGAACCCCTCGTTAGTATTATTGTCCCTTGTTATAACGCGAGTGAGACCATAGAGGAGACTCTTGAGAGCTTATTACACCAGGACTATCCCCACATCGAGATTATTCTGGTCGATGATGGGTCCACAGAACCCGGCTTTGCTGCTCTCTTAGACCGCTTAGGACAAGCCCATAATCAGGTTCGCGTCTTTCATAAGACTAATAGTGGGCTCCCCGGGGCCCGCAATTACGGGGCGAAACGAGCGCAGGGTGAATATTTGGCCTTTTGTGATGCGGATGATCTGCTGGCTCCCATGACCATACGGCACAGTGTACAGGCCTTGATGCGGCATCAAGACCTCTCCTTGGTCTATCCTATTATTCATTATTTTGAGGGAGCCCAAGGCTTTTGGGGACCCCAAGATCTCTATGCACCTACGTTATTGGCGGAGAATCAAGCCCATGCCGGCATCGTGATTCGCCGGGACCGGTTTTTTGCCCATGGGGGCTATGACGAATCCTTCCGCTATGGGTGGGAAGATTGGGAACTATTATTACGGCTGGCAAAATCGGGGGATCACGGTGAAGTGCTGCCTTACCCCCATTACCAGTACCGGGTTCGTCCGAATTCGATGGTGCGGACGACCTCAGCCCAGAACCGGCACCGTATTCAGAAGCAAATGTGGACCAAACATCAAGAGCTTTTAGGATTGCCAGCCTATTATGTGCTGGATAAAGAGGTCTTGCAGGGGAACTCGGCCCAAGGAGGATCCACGGAAAGTCACCGCGAATGGTTAAGGCGCATCATATTAGACTCCAAAGGCATGCGCCTCGTTATTACCGTATCGCGTATTGTTCCGGGATTTATCCGGCGCCCAGTGAGACGGTGGTTAAAACAGGTGGTTTTACGGCGGTTTAATTTAAGTTAGTCAATCCTCATAATAATTATGAGCGAGATAAAAGTCAAAAGGCCCAGGGAAATTTTCTCTGGGTTGATTTACATATTTCGGTGACTATTTGCCAGAATAAAGCGTTGTGAATAGTATGATGGGACACATTGGGAAGGTGACGGAACATGTGGAAGCAAATGGGGCATTGGGGATTACCGGTGATTCTATCAAGTGGGCTATTAGCCCTACCATCTTTGGGGACCATTAATCTTAACATCTCGCCAGTGGCTACGCAAAATGTCACGGCGAAAGTCTATCAGTCCGTTCCCCGGTATCCTCATAGTGTGGCGGTGATAGCTCCCCCCATCTCTTCACCGTTTGCCGCCCCGCTCGTGCTGGGGGCGGAGAATCATCTCTCCAAGCTTTGGCAACTACCCACGTCTTATGACCACGCGGAAAATTGGTATATGCATGAGATGGAAAAAGAGGGATATCATCTCATAAGCCAGGCGATGTCGAGCCTGGCGCATAGTGAATCCTTAACCTACGGCCTGTTATTTGCTCAGGGACCGCAAGAGACCACGCAAGTAGCCATCAATTTTCTTCCCCTGAATGCTCATACGACCAATATGCAATATATCGTGGCCGAACTGCCAGTGCCTTCAAGACCTCAGAGCAGTCGCATGGCACCAGTTTCGGCGGTTCGCGAAATCACGGTGCACTACAGGGCATGGCGTTATGGGAGTCCTCTTCAGTCTTTTACGCTTAACAATCCTAAGACCATTGCCCCGGTTGTGGATTTGCTAAACCACCTGCCGGTATTGCCTCCCGAACTTTTTCACTGTGCGGCCGACTTTGGCCAGGGCGCCACCTTAATTGTGCACTTTCGCAACGGGAAACAGTGGGTCATTAGGGATAATGCGGCATGTGATAGTGTGCAGATACCTCATGCCCCGGCTTTGCAAGATGTGCATTCTTCGCTCTATCACTTGCTAGGCCAAGATGCGAAAAAATTCACCACGAAGGGGACGTTTTGAACAACTTGGGCACATCATGTGAAAATTTTGGGGATAAGTCTGTGGACAATTGTGGATATCTTTTGCTCCAACTGCAATTATTGTGAAGAAATACAAGTCGATGGGGAATAGTTCGTATAGTAGGGACCAGTAAAATGTGATTCAAATCGTGGAGGTGGCGGACGTTAGCCAGCGTTTGCAGCGTAACCGTGAGGATAAAGGGCCGTTCAATGGTTGCCAATGACCATATCACAACAAATCGCGAATACCTACCCACCAATGAGTACCAGTTAGACCCACCCATGAACCAACCGGACATACTTCACAATACCCCAGGCATGATGAGGATTATGCTCCAAAACTGGTATAAAAAGCGTTGAACTCACTCGTACTTATGCCGTGACACGGTCATCTTCCGCGACTTTTGGCGGACCTTGTTGCCACAGTTGATGACTGGTCACCCGCTGATCCGCCTTAATCCTCATGCGCCACAGTTTGTGTCACGAATGACCACACCAAAGATGAATTTTAATAGACTTTTTTGTACCAAAACCGGTGAAGCCTCTGCGTACGTCGGTTTTTCCTCGAAACATCTTAGACGAATTCGTTTTCCAAGGCACGGAACGGTTATTGATCTCATCTCCCACTGTATACAGCAGCTGAGTCACATCCGCGTGAAACGCTTTCGGAAACCGGCTCAGCACGTTGCAGATTTTCCCCACCCTAAATGCGTATAACATCGGCCGTTGTATGGCTTAAGTAACGTCGATCCCGGCAGATATGACGGTTAAGGGCAGTTCCAAGTTCTACGGACCAGATCGCGTAAAAAGTCTTCCCATGCTTTATTACTGTCCGCATGACCCACGCTGAAACCGTCCTATTCAGACAAAATGGCTGCACCCGAATTTTTCCGACATCATTCTTTATCTCCCAAAAAAGGAAATAGGTAGGACTATGTAGAACAAGTTATTATATTGGCAAAAGGTGCTTGCACGGAACCAAAGAATTTAAATGTCAAGTAGACTTCATAATACGATGGAGAAGAACCAGGAGCATTCTTAAGTACCCAGTTATCCGTTTTGAAATTGATGTTTCCTGCGATTTCTCTTATTCGTAAGAGTAATGCCGCATCGAACTGCTGGTTATTTGTAAACGGATTCAATTTCACTATGCAATTAGGAGTTAATCAATCTATGACTACATTATTTCCTCGTGACAAATTTAACGATATATCTCGCCCTCTGCCATCACATCAACTCGTTGTTGATGAAATTGCTACCGCGGATATTTATGCTCTGGGAGTTGGGGCATTCGCGCCGCTCACTGGATTCATGGATGAAGTTACGTATGACATGGTTTGCCACGAAATGCGCCTTCCAAACGGTCTGATATGGCCCGTTCCTGTCACTCTATCTGTTTCGGAACTCGATGCCTGTTGCCTTAAAGAGGGAATGGACATTCTTTTGAAGGGAATAGATCATACACTGTATGCTATTCTTCATCTCACGTCTATTTACCGTCCTAATCGCGAGCAAGAGGCAGACCTTGTCTATGGAACACATGATCCTCATCATCCTGGGGTGAAACGCTTGTTGCAGCGAGGGCCCGTATATTTGGGCGGGGATTTGGATGTACTGCATATCCCACGTTTTCCTTTGATAGATCAGCCTTTCATGAGGGTGATGACACCGTCACAAGTCCGTTCACATATTAAATCGCGTGGTTGGCAAACGGTTGCTGGTTTCCAAACTCGCAATCCTATTCATCGGGCCCATGAATATATTCAAAAATGTGCGTTGGAAATAGTTGATGCTCTCTTTATCCACCCATTAGTAGGCCCTACTAAGGCCGACGATGTTCCATCATCGGTTCGTATTAAAACCTATGAGGTATTGTTGGAGCATTATTATCCACCAGACCGCGTGCTATTCAGCGTGTATTATGCAGCCATGCGTTATGCGGGACCGCGCGAAGCTGTATTCCATGCTTTGGTACGAAAAAATTATGGCTGTACCCACTTTATTGTTGGTCGAGACCATGCTGGTGTGGGTAACTATTACGGTCCCTATGATGCCCATAAGATTTTCAATCGGTTTTCACCCAAAGAACTTGGCGTTACACCATTGTTTTTTGAACAAGCCTTCTACTGCCGACGCTGTGACGGGATGGCTACCAGCAAAACTTGTCCACATGCGCCAGAACATCATGTTTATCTATCTGGAACTCAGGTGAGAACAATGCTTAGAAAGGGCGAGGACTTGCCTAAGGAGTTTAGTCGACCAGAAGTCGCTGAAATTCTTAAACACTATTATCGCGGTTGAATGTGGGAACGGGCACCGGTAATTGATGATTCCAAAAAGATGACAGGCATCATTTTTTGGCGTTGCGAAGCACGTAATTTATAGATTATCGATAGGTCTTTTCGGTGATCAAAGTGAAAAAATCCAGTTTTGTGCATCTGCGTTTCAAAGTCAGCGATTTAATTCAAGGGGAGTGGTCGGAGGAGTTACATGCATGAAGGGATCATCTCAGTGGCAAAACAAATCGATTTCGATAAGAGGATTTTGTTGTGATGAGTCGAATGAATACAGTCAATACGATCGCGCATGGAACTGATTCCGGCGTAATCGTTTTAAGCATAGAAAGGAGCAGCGGGAACTAGTGTAATGTCTATGTTTAACGATGAATTCACAGAGTTTGCCCGCGTTGTAGTATGAAAACTGCATTGATTACTGGTGTCACGGGTCAAGACGGATCTTATCTCGCTGAGTTGCTCATACAAAAAGGATATACAGTGTATGGGCTTGTTCGCCGTACTAGTACCGTACCAACGGAACGTATTTATCATCTGCATGACCAACTTCGTCTGGTATCAGGAGATTTGCTAGATGAAAAATCCTTACGGCATATTTTAGAAGAATGTGAACCAGACGAGGTGTATAATTTGGCGGCACAATCGTTTGTGCCTGAAAGTTGGTCCCAAGCGATTCTCACGGGAGAGGTTACTGGCTTGGGCGTTACACGGTTGTTAAACGCTATCTTGGACGTTAATCGTCACATCCGCTTCTATCAGGCTTCTACCAGTGAAATGTTTGGCAATGTTCAGGAAGTGCCGCAAACGGAATTAACCCCATTTTATCCTCGTAGTCCATATGGTGTGGCGAAACTTTATGCGCATTGGATTACTGTGAATTACCGCGAAAGTTATGGTTTATATGCTTGCTCCGGGATCTTATTTAATCATGAATCACCACGTCGGGGAATGGAATTTGTTACTCGGAAAGTAACGCATGCGGTTGCGCGGATTAAGGCTGGACTCCAACAGCAGTTGGCGCTGGGTAATCTGGATGCGAAACGCGACTGGGGATACGCCCCAGATTATGTTGAGGGTATGTGGCGAATGTTACAACAAGATAGACCCGATGATTACGTTCTTGCTACTGGCGAAACTCATTCAGTGAAGGAATGGGTAATGAAGAGTTTTGGGATAGCTGGATTAAATTGGGAGGATTACGTGACGATTGATCCCCGGCTTGTCCGTCCTGCTGAGGTGGACCTTCTAGTTGGTGATTCGACTAAGGCTCGTACCCAACTCAACTGGCGTCCCTCAACAAGTTTTGATGATCTTGTTCGTCTGATGGTGGAAGCTGACTGGGCGTTGGTGCGAGAACAACTGGTCTCACAGCAAGCTATTTCGCATTTACGGGAGCAAGGGTGATGCGAAAAATAGTGGTGACTGGTGCGAACGGATTTGTTGGACGTCATGTGTGTCGTATGCTACAAGAGAACGGGTACGAGGTTATTCCAGTTGGGGGGCCTGCTTCGAGCCCCTCGGCGTCTTCTTATTCGGTGGACTTAACACGTAAAGACGAGCGTTTTGAGGAGTTCTTTCGAACTGTGCGACCTTATGCCGTGCTTCATCTAGCAGGGATCAGTTCTGTTTCTAAATCATGGCGTATGCCGACTTCGGTCATTGGAGTCAATACTATCGGTGCCGTGAAACTTTTTCAAGCAGCTCAGGCGTCAGGCGTGAAGCGCTTTATTTTTGTGAGTTCCGCAGAAATCTATGATCCCCTTGCTGGTCAGGACGGAGAACCATTAGATGAAGATGCGCCGATAAATCCGATTAATCCTTACGGCGTGTCAAAATGGAGTGCAGAACGCCTTCTTACGCTTTTATGGAAGCCTAACCTTGACTTAATTATTTTTCGTCCATTTAATCATGTTGGTCCGGGGCAATCAACCGGATTTGTTGTTCCGGATCTCGTCGCCCAAATCCATAGCATATTGAAAAAGCAAAGTCCACCTATAATCACCGCAGGCAATTTAACGGTTATTCGCGATTTCTTAGATGTTCGGGATATTGCCCGCGCGTATGTGATGGCACTAAGTCCACCAGTTCGTCCTGGGACATATAATTTAGCATCCGGGCGGGGCCGTAGAGTTGAAGACATTTTGCATGCGTTGATAGCGCAATCCCATTTAGACAATATCCAAATCATTCAAGATCCGAATAGATTTCGTCCCCAAGAACGCATGGTGCTTGTCGGTAACGCGAATCGATATCGCGAGGTTTCAGGTTGGGAGCCTTTAATTCCATGGGATCGAACTGTGCACGATATACTCGTGGACACAACGTTCTGAGCAATTAATCTGTTGTCATTCAAATCAGTTTAAGTCAATGATGAAAGCGAACGTGCACTCAGGGGTCAAAGACACTTGTCAAAAATGGCTAACTAGCCCGGCTAAGGCCGCCACGAGGGTAGAAGATCCTATACTAGTAGACCAACGACGCGGTCCATGGTGCGGCTTGGAGTGTCTAGTAGCAACCAATGTGATAGTCCACAATGGTGCCTATTCATGGTCGAAGAGTGAGTTGATAACGGTAAAAAATGAATAGCACTAGAGTGTGAGATATTTTACCAGCGGATTCGCGGTTCCAAAAGAGGGACTTCTCGAACTTTGTGAATTATGTAATTAACATGTTCTGGTTGTAGCTCTGGAATTGAACAGTACATTTCTGGTAACCACTGACTCTCCATGCGTTGCAATGCGTTGATAATCACGTTTTGCCAATGCGGCGGTCGATTATCGGGTCCATAGTGCGTTATGTGCACGTCATCAAATGGTAAGGAGAGGTTCAAAGTTTCACGAAGAATATTCGACACTTCCTGCCTATATGTAAGGGAAAGATCTAATTCATCCATGTCAATAACAATATCGACAAAGGGTAGCGCCAATAACGTGGAATATAAATACAAATCCAAAAAGATTCCAAACGACTGCGTTGTTGAGTAACTTGTTACAAGTGGTCTAATCTGGTGATAAGCATCAAAAAATGCTATGTCGCTTGTGTATTGAGGCAGCTTCCAGTACTGGGCGATGGTTCGTATAATCGGTGGAACTTCGTCCTGACCCATTATTAGATATGGCATGATTTCGAAATAGGGGTTTCCTTTGCGCAGTTGAGCACGACCTGATAACCATTGATCTATCGGATTACGGAGTAACAAAATATGGATTCCGGGAAAGGTTTGTCGTAACCACGGGATTCGTCCGAGTGATCGGCAAAAATTGAAAACGGGACGTCGATGACTCTGATAACTGAGGTGCATAAGCATTGCCAAATAAGCAGCTTGATCCCAAAGACACTCTTGCTCATTGCGAAAGAAATTCTTAATAGTAAAATTTGGATGAAACCCTTGCACTCCAGTGGAAATCAAAGAACCATATTCAGAAAAATATGAGGTTGCCACCCTTGGATGGTGCGAATCCCAATTGGACGGCTGAAATGACGGTAACATATCATGGGTAATATGAACCAAAACTTCATTAAACGGTTCATAAAATGGCATGCAATCACTATGCAAACGAAACTTACTCCATATATAGGTGCTGCCTGTTCGCCATCCACTATGCACGAATATTGGCTTATTCATGTGTAAAGTCTCCATTGGTTGATATAATTCCTACTAAGATTATAAGAAATTTTGTCTAAATATGCCACGTTCTAATTAAAATTGAAAATTTCAACTGATGCAATAAGGCTATCTTGGCATAAACTTGCGGATTATGTGGGTTTGACACTGTTGCCAGCCCGTGTCATGGAACTGCTCGGCTACGGACTGGGCGAGGCCGCAATGGTTGGTCATCGGACACCACCCAGGCCATCCAGTGGAACTCCTAAGTCTTTCAAGTGAAGACGGTTTTCCGTTCATAGCCATCGTGGGAATTGGGTTGTCTCTTTCAAATTTACCAAGGGACTTCCCATGGCTTGTAAACTCTTTAAGTTCTTTTAACTACTGACTCTGCTCGAATGATCTACGCGTAATTTATAATCATAATTCACGACTATAATTTGCAATCGGTAATTTCGCATGCTTATATTGGTTTTGAGAATAAAGGTGGCATTATACCTTTAGTTCTCTAGTCTAAGGGAATAGACTTAAAGCGAGGAAGTAGGCGACCGACATGGATGTCTTTTGGGATGGACCATTTTTTCGTGCGGCAAGTTTTGATCACGTGAATCGCGCGTTATCTCGGTCCCTGGCCGCTCGTAATATTAATGTGGTTGTTCATGCATGGGACGCGGTGCCCAATCCAGTTCCAGAAGATTGGAAATGGTTTTTAGCGCACCGAGCCGGATTTAAAACGGCAGACGCGCATGTCCGCCATGGATGGCCACCAACCTTTTCTTCTCGAATGGGTCCTTTTTTTCTATTGCAACATTGGGAAGCCGGTGCTGTTCCCAAAAGCTGGATCAATCCGATTCGCCGGTATGTTCGTCGCGTTTTAGTTGTCAGTGAGGCTGTTCGTGACATGTTTGTTGCGGGAGGCATCCCGGCCGAGATGATAAGCGTTATTCCCTTAGGTATCAATCCCCATCATTTCTATGCGGGTGGTCCGCGATGCGAACGGTGGGATCGTTATGCAACGCGCTTTCTGTTCGTTGGTGGATTAATCTCGCGTAAAGGTATAGATATTTTGTTGAGTGCTTACCAAAAAGCTTTTGACGCAGATCACTCGGTCATTTTAATTATTAAAGCAGTGGGAAGTCAATTTGCCTACGATGATGCCTCTATTCTAGATGCCCTGGAGGCCTTTCGTTCCGATCCGAAAAACCCGGCTATTGATTGGATCACTGATAACTTGACTGAAGAGGCAATGGCCTCGTTATATCGGTCGGCATCCGTTTTGGTCCACCCATACCGCGGAGAAGGATTTGGTCTCCCACTCTTGGAAGCTATGGCTTGCGGTATTCCAATTATCGTTAGCGATTTCGGCCCGGCTAGGGAATTCGTGCCGCGTGAGAATGCTTTGTGGATATCAGGAAACGTTCGGTACTTTACACCTGAATCGTATGAAAGCCAAGGACCAGGCTGGTATTTCGAACCTAATGAGGACCACTTGGTAACTCTGCTAAGACAGGCCACTGAAAGGTTACCTGTCGTTCATTCGGGTGCGGAATGGAGCCAATCATGGTCATGGGACCACGCAGCGGAAGAACTTGCGGCCATTTTGAAGAGCGAAGTTATGCCACGAGAAGGGACGACGAAGGTCTATCCTGAGAAAGCCGTTTTGTGGCGTGCCCCGGGTCGAAGCCCGTCCGGGTACGGACAAGCGACGCGGTTATGGCTTAAGGCTTTTCAACATCACGGTGTTGCTGTCCGATTGCTTGACATTGATGATCCCGTCGTGTATGCACGGCACGAAGGCATTGATGTGGCTGCATGGGAGGACGTTGCCGTGCCCTCTGGTACGCCAGCAGTGCAATTTACTCCTGGTTTTGCTCTGCAATCCGACTATCATGGTCCAAATATTGTATATACGATGTGGGAGACCGACGAATGGCCGCACAGTTGGAAATTGCAATTGGAGCAGGCAGACCATGTGATTGTGCCATCGACATGGGACTATGAAAAGGCTCTCCGAATGGGCGTTGCGTCGGATCGTTTAAGCGTTGTTCCCCTGCCTCTAGACACTGATAAGTTCCATCCCGATGGACCGAAACTCTGGCCAATGGACCATCGATTTCGTTTCTTAAGCGTTTTCGATTGGCAAACGCGAAAGGGATGGGATATATTGCTTCGGGCGTGGGCACAAGCTTTTCGGTCTACCGATCCTGTCGTTCTCATTCTAAAGGTTACCAAAATTTCTACAGCCTCCCAAGCACAACAAGAGCAGTGGAGAGCCATGCGAAAAGATCTGTCAAATACGGCTCCCATTGTACTTTTAGATTCTGTAGTCTCAACGGCTGAGATGGCTGCGTTGTACCGTTCGGTTCACGCGTTTGTACTACCCACACGGGGAGAAGGATGGGGATTGCCCATTTTAGAAGCTATGGCGAGTGGTCTGCCAGTCATTGCAACTGATTGGTCGGGGTCCTCTGTGTTTATGAATCGCAAAAACAGTTTACCCTTAGCCATAGACGGGCTTGAACGCGTTCCTGATTCTGAACCCTTTTCATTATTTCGCGGTCAACAGTGGGCGAAGCCATCTCTCGAGGATCTTATTGAGAAATTACGCTGGGTTTTTGGTCATTATCAAAGTTTAGATGCCCTGCGGAATGAGGCTCGGCGTACAGCTGAGGATTATCATCCCGACCGTGTGGCATCAGCACTTTTGTCAGTGTTAGAGTCCTTCTGGGCATGACACTGATAGGGCGGAAAATCCGCCCGATCTCAACTCAGGATGAGAGAGGTCAATACTTAACCTTCAAGGAGGAAACCTTCAATGTACGTCAACACTAATATTACCGCGTTGTTTGCTGAAAACGCCTATTCGAACACGCTTGCTAAAGTGAACCAACTTTCTAATGAAATGTCTACGGGGCTTCAGATTAATTCGCCAGCAGACAATCCTGCAGGGTTAGCCATTGCTAATATTATGCAGGGAGAGCTGAATGGACTCACTCAGGCCTCAGCAAACGTGTCTCAAGCAACCAATTTGGTGCAAACTGCTGTGGGTGGCGTTAACAACGACATGCAAATTCTTCAACAATTGCAGTCCCTAGCCACACAGGCGGCTCAAAACACGAATTCATCATCTCAGTTGCAGGCTATTCAGCAAGAAATAAATTCACTTGTCAACGTTGTAAACCAGAGCGCTCAAACTACCAATTATAATAACCTTAAAGTACTTAGCGGCGACTACGGAGCTTCTGTGACAAATGGAACAGGAGTCGGAAGCGGCGCTACTATTAGTGCGGTCTATCTTGGAGCAGACTCTGGAAGCGCGTTTACGCAGAATGTCAAGAATGCACAATTTACTGTTTCAGTGCAGGCACTTAATACGACTACAGGAGAAGATCAGGCCACCATTCAGGGTACTATGGTGGTTAACGGCGTAACTGTTACGATCCAGCCCACTACAGTGACCGTTACTACTGGTGCAACTAGTGGTACCGTGGATATCCAATTCAATAACCTGTCAGGAAGCAATGGATCAGTATCCGTCGCTCCATTTTCAATGATTATGACCGTCAACCAGGCATCGGTATCCACTACCGCCACGTCTGGCACGGTTACTATCAACCCACCAACAGATAAAAGTACTCTGTCGTTCCAAGTGGGACCATCTCAAAGCAGTGCTGACATCGTAAACGCCAATTTCGCAGCAGTAGATGCGAATTCTTTAGGTATTGGAAACCTCAACGTTACTACTTCTACGCAAGCTCAATATGCCATTACTCAGGTGCAACACGCTATATCTTCCTTGTCGGCATTACAAGGTTACACGGGTTCCTTGCTCAATCAGTTCCAATATACTGCCAGCAACCTGCAGTCGGAAAATACGAATCTTACGCAGTCTAGGGCAACGATTATGGATGCCAACATGCCAGCTGTCTCTTCGGAGTTCGTGAAGGAACAGACCTTGTTGCAATCGAACCTGGCAGCACTTCAAAGTGCTAATCAGTTGCCGTCCCTGATCTTAAAATTACTTGGATAATGTGAATTGAGTAAGGCATGGCCTTTAAGAGGCTGTGCCTTACTTTCCAATGCTAGATAACTTTAGATTAGGAGGCATGCGTCTGATGAGTACGAATCCCTTATTGACCTTGAGTCCGAGTCAAATTTGGGGTAATCAAGCCAACAACCCCATAAGTTCCCTGATGCTGACATATTCGCCGAATGTCATCGAAAGTCTAGCTTTGGCCCCGATATCTCTACAAGAAAAGCAACTTAACCAGACTCTCTCCCAAGTGCAGGCGGCTAGTAGCGCATGGAGCCAACTTCAGGCGGACGCAAGTGCTGTCATGAGCCAGTTGACGACATTAAGTAGTGGTTTGCCGTTTGACGCTCAAAGTGCTAGTAGTAGTTCACCAAGTGTGGCTACTGCTGCCGCTAGCTCTGAGGCTGCATCGGGCAGTTTCGGGTTGACGGTGAACCAATTGGCTCAAGCTGAGGTCGACCATAGCGCGGTGTTCAGTTCAGCGACACAAGCTGCCAATATCAGCGGAACGTTCACCATTGCACTAGGACCAACGTCCGGCACATCGCCGACTACCACCAGCGCGTCGGTAACGATAACGTCTGGTATGACCTTAGAACAAATAGCGTCCGCTATAAATTCATCAGCCGGACAGTACGTGAAGGCTGCCGTGCAGGATACCGCAAACGGCTATCAGCTGGTCGTTCAAGCCAATCAACCGAATCAGTTCATTTATTACGGAGAAAGTAGCAGTACCTCTATTCTTAACAATGGAAGCGGAGAACTAGGTCTTGTAAATGCGTCGTCTGGAGGTACTGTTATTAGCAGCGGCACAAGTAATAACAATACGGAGGCTGTAGCCCAGCCAGCGGAATACACACTCGGCAACACTACCTTGCAAGCCAACAGTAATACGATCTCCAACATTGTCCCTGGCGTTACGGCGCAACTCCTAAGCGTTGGGACGACTACCATTACTGTGGGGCCAAACGTTTCCCAAATGGAATCATCGATAACAAAGTTCCAAAAGGATTGGAATCAATTGGTTCAAGATGTCAATACGCTGACACTCCCTGTAAATGCTGGCCCTCCTGAGTCTTCGTCATCCAGTTCGAGCTCCTCGTCATCCTATAAATCAAACTCGCATCAGGTGATTTCTTCGCCCCAGCCCTTAGCGTTCGTGCAGCAGGCTCAGTCGGTTCTTGGAGAAACTGTCGCGCAAACGGCTGCCGGACCGTTAACTATGGCAGATGTGGGATTGCAATGGAACTATAGCGCACAAGATGGTACATTATCATGGGATCCTAATGGTTCAAGTCAAATCTCTGCCAATCTCAGCACGTTGTTGACGACACACCCGCATTCCGTAGCATCTTATTTCCAAACCTTATCAAACAAACTGATGCCTATTCTTCAGGTTTTTGCGCAAGGATCAACAAGTGTGTCGCAAACCGCGCAAAGTTCATTGGAAAATGAGATAAACAGCCTGACCCTTCAAAAGCAAAATCTTGTGGCAGAAGCTCAGAGCGTTGCTAAAACTGCCAGGCAGGAATATCTCGCCATGGCTAACTCGATGACTGGAGCTCTGGGAGTTTATAATTACTTCCAAAATGTTGTGTTAGGTGGGCCATCATCATCAGGAGGAGGATTTGCCACGTAAGGAGCGAAATTGGGATGAAAATGGCTGAAAACCCCTACTACAATATGCATCTGCAAACTTTGAGTCCCGGGGGAATTCTCGAAGAGTTATGGCGGTATGGACGGCGGCAGTGTTTGGGCGCTCAAGAAGCATTGAGTGCCCAACGATGGGATGCGTTGGCACACCACGCCAGCGCATTGCAAGAACTGTGGGCGGGATTGCATGATACTGTCAATTCCGAGGCTCCTGGTGCCCAAACTCTTCGAGGACTTTACTTTGGCCTATGGCGTTTGGCACTGCGTCTCGCGGTAGAGCATGACGCCGACGCGTTACGTCTGATGCAAACCACGATGGATATTCTTGAACCGCTGACGAAAGGACGTACTCTTTTAAATGAAAGACCTGAAACAGAACGAGCGTACTAGGAGCGGTATGGGGCAATTGACCCTGGCTATGATTGTTCGTGATGAAGCCCGATGGCTCCCTTCGTGTCTGCAATCTGTCAAAGGAATTGTCGATGAAATGGTCGTGGTGGATACGGGTTCTCGTGATGACACGCCAAGAATTGCGCGGCAGTTTGGAGCTCGTGTCATAGAGATACCGTGGCGCCAAGATTTTGCCCGAGCCCGCAACGTTTCACTTGATTACGTGAAAACGCCGTGGGTATTGGTTTTGGATGCGGACGAGCAGCTGCACCCCGATGATGCCCCTCTCATCCGCATGGCATTGCAGACTGACAAGTTTCACGCCTATGATTTATGGCAAGTATCTTTGCTGTCCGATGCGCAAGATGTAGCTTGGGCCCGGGTTACTCGACTCTTTCGGAACTTGCCTGGTATTCGCTACGAAGGTCGAATTCATGAACAGGTCGCTAGTAACGTTGTCCGCCATGGTTATCAACTGGCGTCGTTGGATGCGCGACTGTGGCATTTTGGTTACTTACGCGACATATGGACAGAAAAGGCCAAGGCCGAACGAAATTATAATCTTCTTCAAAGAGCAGTACGAGAAGAACCGGGCAATGGGTATCTCTGGTGGCAACTAGCTCAGAGTGCTATTTCGCTTGAAGAGTGGAACATGGTGCAGGAAGCCACCAAAAAGGCTTTGGATGCGGGCACTCTTCCGGATTCTCTAGTGCCGGTGGCTTGGTTGACTTTAGGGAAGGGGGCAGCGGGCCAAGGCGTATGGACAGTAGCGGCAGCGGCATTTGCACGGGCCGAACAAACCGCTTTGCCAAACCCGTTTGCTGATGCGGTGTTTTATCGAGGCGAGGTTCATCGCGCTAACCGAGCTTGGGCGGCTGCTGAACAGGCATTTTCACAGGCCTTAACTATTGGCGATACAACGCCCATCCCCTTGCATGAGCAAGGAACTGGATCATACCGTGCTTGGCATGGACTGGCATCCACGTATTGGGCGCGAGGAGAGAATGATCGTGCAGCGGCAACCGCCCTTGTTGCTTATCGCCACTATCCAGCATATCGTCCTCTATGGTTACTGATTCGTCAAATTTTTGGAAATTATACGCCTCGTGAATTTGCTCAAGTTATTCCTAATGTGGCAGCGGATCTTCCCGGATTAGTGAGAAGTCAGGCATGGTTCCCTGGCGATTTGGTTGATCAAGAAATTGCTCTCGGATGGGAGAACCTTCCTGTTCTCCCATAGGAAGTTGAACCATAGCAATCTACAAGATCTTAAAGAAATTTGCCTAGCCAAATTTCGTCGATCGGCTCATTGTCAAGCCAGTACTGGCGGGGGAGTCTAGCTTCCTCAGTGTAGCCTAACCGATGATAAAATCGGAGAGCGTTGTCATTTATACCCAGAACAGCAATGCTAATTTTTCGAATTCCTTGAATACGCGCCCAATGCTCGGCACTTTCAACCAAGGGCTGTCCAATTCCTCGGCCGCGCCATGCGGGAAGAAGGGCCATTCCGAAAGTTGCTGTGAATTGGCTTTTTCGGAACGTGCCGCGTACTATTTCTAACGATCCAACAACCCCGATAGCTGGTACTTCTGCTACTAAAAGTAAATAGTTCTCTCCCATATGCCGTATGGTTTGTTTTTGATTTTCAACGCTCCGAGTTACCGTATCATGTAGCATGTAGGTTTGTTCTCGTCCTACGATATCCATTTGGACTAGAATGCTTTCCGTATCATCTGGCGTGGCTTGTCGGACAATAAACGGCTCACCGCGCCGATCTTTCATATTCAATGGATCCATGGTATTTTGAACTCCCTTCCTAACCTAAATTTCAGAGCCACAACAACCGTCTCGATATGGGATTGTAGTGCGTGGCCATAGGTAAAACTTGTGGAAGTACCAGTCGATTATGTAGCCCTGCATAAATGTACTGTGTTTTGGCCTTTGTGTACAAATTTTAATGGACCATTGTTAGTCATATCAAAGAAACTGCCATAAGTTTGGAACGTTTTCCTCCCCTTTTACGGGAGGCCCATCTACCCAAGCGACTTGCTAGCAAAAATCAGAAAAAGAACTCTTTTATCCTTCGTGGTTTTCGGGGGGCTAACGGTCAGTCATCAACTGGGGAATACTAATACTGCCAGCCAGGGAGAGAAAAGAGTCAGAAGATCGAAGCTCCCTGGGTGAAAACATGGATTATGTGTTACAGGAGAGGGGAAGGTCTGATTCGGATTAAATATCGAAACGTCTTAATCCTTGCCTTTGTCGATCAAGTGGCGATTACCATGTCGCAGCAAGGCCTATCGATCTTAAGTGTGGATTTCAAAAATTATGCTCACCTGGGTGTGGCTCAGATGGGCATATTATTTTCGACGGTCGCCCTAGGTGCCATTATTGGCATGATTCCTGCTGGGATTATCTTGGACCGTTTTGGCCCCAAATTGGTGGCATGGCTATCAGGTGCCGCGATCTTTATCGTCATGGGCGTATTAGCCCTGTGGCTTCCCACCCATTTCATCCCTCTCATGGTCTTATTAGGCTTCGTGGGATTCTTTCTCCCCGCTCTTTCTCTCACCGGTGCTGCCGCGGTGACCACGGTCTTTGATGGATCGCGCCATGAGGGCATGGCCATTGGCTTTCGCCAAGCTGCGACCCCGCTTGGAGGGATTATTGCCGCCAGCTTGTTTCCCCTGCTGGTAAAAACCTGGACCCTGAAAACGGTGTTATTGCTGATTGCCGTGAATGTGGGGGGATGGACTATGCTGTTTGGCACCATCTTACACCAGGCTCCTCTAAAAACTCACCCCTCACCTGCGTCATCATTCCGTATTCAATATCTGTGGCACCAAATCAAAAAACTGAAAATGCCGCTATGGGTTAGTTTCTTATTATCCCCAGGTCAATATGCCCTGTTAACCTATGCGATCTTAGACTTGCATGATCGCTGGCATATCCACCTGACCTATGCGGGTCCGGTGATTGCCCTCGCTTTGTTAGGAGGATTTATTGCCCGCATCTGGATGGGCCATTTATCAGATAGGGGAGTTCCGGTTCCCAAACTGATTCGTCTCACGGCTGGCACTGGGGCCGTATCGCTGGGACTTTGGGCGTTCATTCCCAGAAGTACACCACTTGTTGCCCTATTATTCCTTTTTTTAGCCCTGGGGGCAGGTTTAGATGGGTGGAATGCCTTATTAACCGCTTGGATTGCCAATGTGACTTCCGATGATGAACGGGGAATAGGACTTGGGTTAATTGGCTTGACGGGCTTTATTGGAATTGTACTCTTTTTGCCGGTCTTTGGCTTTCTCATTCGTTTTACGCATTCCTACCGGCCAGCATGGGGATTATTGGCCGTGATTTATGTCGCCGGAATTATTGTCAGCCGCCCCTCTTCTCCCTACAAGACCCATTAATTCTAAGCAGCGAATACTTGCCAAGAACAGGTCTTACTCTAGTCGGGTACGGGATTTTTCCTACGAGATGAAGATTGTCTGCCAATAAATCGTACAGGGTGGCGATCTTGTGCATAACGCTTTTCGATTACAATGAGGAGAACCGGTTACCATCCCAAGTACCGAGACCTATTCGCCGGTTAGGCTTCTATATCCAATCAAGGTCATGAGAAAATATTTGGAGGATGGAAACGGTAAATGGGTACAATCTTCAGCTTGTTTATCAATTTTCTGTGGGTCGGGGCCTTGGGATTTGGCGGCGGTTTTGGCATGATCCCGCTCATGAAAACGATGACTTTAGATAATCACTGGGTGTCTTTGGCTGTTTTTGATCAGGCCATTGCCATGGGTCAAGTGACCCCTGGCCCTGTGGCTATTAGCGCGACCTTTATTGGTGAGCGCGTCTTAGGACCCTTGGGCGCTGTTGTCGCCACCATTTCGGTGTTTACGCCATCACAAGTGGTGATCGTGATTCTGAGCCACTGGTATGAGCGTTTTAAGAAGCTCATGGTGGTACAAAACCTGCTCTATATTAGTCTCGCTGCTGTCGTCGGTCTCATTGCAGGAGTTTCAGTGACATTAGGTCTCTCCTTGATTCATGATTGGGAGGCTGGAATCTTAGCTGGTATCATCGCGTTTTTAGCCTTGCGTGTCAAAAAAATTCCCTATTGGGCTTTGATTTTAGGCGCCGGTACGTTAGGCGCTATCTTTTTTAGACCGTAGAGATACAGGGCTCATGAAAGGATTGCGGTTTGTAATGAATGAGAAAAGCCCACTGGCTTCAGCAACCCTGAAAGCTTTAATCATAACGTATACCAAAATTGGACTATTAGGGTTTGGAGGAGGATTTGCCGTTTTAGCATTTATCCGTACGGAAATCGTGGACCGTGAGCATTGGCTGACTCATGCCCAATTCGACCATGTCGTCGAAATGTCGGCCTTTGCTCCCGGACCGACGACGACGAACGTGCTGGCGGCCATTGCCTACCGAATTTTGGGGTGGCGGGGAGTGATCGTAGGGAGTATTGCGGTCTTATGGCCATCCTTTGTCTTAATGCTGGTCTTAGCAAAACTTACGGCAGTAATCCATAACCCTTGGGTGACGGGGGCGCTTTCGGGGATGGAAGTTGCTGTGGTCGGACTGTTGGTGGATGTGGTGTGGACCTTGTGGAAAGATGTCCCGCATAAACTAATCACTATAGGGATCGCCGCATCGGCTTTTAGCTTGACGCTATTTGCTGTTATCCCGTACTCATTATGCTATCAGCCGCACTTTTTGGACTGATTGAATTTGGAATTCGCCGCAAACCATTAAAGGAACCAGAAACACCAACTAAAAGCAAAGAGTAAGATATCTGCTAAACATGCGAGAGAGTTTATAAGCCCTATGAAAATGTCATCACATCTGGCGTTATTGAGCAGGGTGTTTAGCCAGAAGAGGACCCTGTACCTGCTGCCAGTCCCAAGCTAAGCGGAGGTGATACGCCACTTCAGAAGTTAATGGGGTTCCCAGCAGGCGTTGAATCCGGTTTAGTCGGTTTCTTAACGTGTTGCGGTGGATTTGTAGTCGCTGAAGAATTGCTGCGGTATTACCCGCTTCTTCCAGCCAAACTACGAGAGTTTGACGGAGGTCGGCGTCTGTGATTTGGTTCCACGTCATCTCAAGGAGCCGTTTCATACTATCCGCAGGCAGTTTTGCAACAATGTCGGGGTAGATAAGAGATCGGGAAGGGATTAATGATCCGGGGGTGGCGTGAGTCAGGAGTCGCAGTAAGTGCTGGTAGGTGGTTGCGATGTCAGTGACATCCACTGGTTCAGACATGATGCCTATAAGTTGGGGGATTTTTGTCGTGACCGTTTCGAATTGGGTGTGAATAGCTGTTTCAGAAGTGTGATGGGAATCAAATACCGCGACCACGGTGTTATGCATGGGGACAGGGGTAAGGAACCCGTGAATTTTCTCAAACGCCGTCCAAATACGCTCGTTAACATGAGATATTTTGGAATCAGTTAGTTTGTCATCTAATGACAGGACAATCACAAAATATTGATGTTCTAAGTCAAATGACCCCGGGTCAATATCGTCACCAATGATACTGGGCCATGAGGATTGACCACGTAAAAATTGGGCAATAAAGCGCGAACGTGCATCCCGTTGTCTTTGACGGTGCACTTGGTCTCGGAGCAGAAATAATCCGGTGACTGTAGCCATATGCCTTCCTAATTGGTCCGTAAACTGGTCGGAATAGGCGAGAGTTTTCGTATCCATTTGGAATGACAGCTTCATATCGCTCAAGTCGTCTTGAGGAATGATGAAAGATCGCCCCGTGGTTTTTACAGAACGGGGCACAATTCGTACCAGGCCTCGTGTGATTAGGCTAAATTTATGCATTAATTCGTCCAATGAACGCGCTGTTAACGCGGCGTGAGTTAATTGCGTCTGCCACTGGGTTAGCCGCGTCCAGTCTTTAACATGTTCATTCACAAGATATTGGTGGATGGCGGCGGTAATGTTCACAAAGGGCACGTCCCAAGGTAATTGGATGACGGGAATTGCATAATCATCTGCTAGAGCTATCATTGGCGGGGGAATCGTTGCCAAATAACGCCCACAGGCGACCATGACACAAGCCGCACCGTGGGTATTTAACTCACGAAACCATGTTTCATGGATGCTGTCATCGCGGAAGGGATGTCCAGTGGTTAAAATGGCGAGCCCGGGCCGAATCCATGATTCGATATCGGGTTCCTCGATCACATGAGCAAATTGCACCGGCCGACCGAGTCCATGAGAACCTGCGATAACCTGAGCTTTTTGTAGCACGTCGAAGTGAAGACACTGTTCAACGGTGAGCATAAAATCCTCCTACCCGTGCAATCTGCACAACAAATTATTTTCAGATTAGTCAAATGTGTCAAGGGATTCCCTCCCGATATGCCGAAATATTTGTGCGAATAGGATAAGAATTTCGTTTAGAGAGGGAGACGAACAGGATGCTTTCGCGGTGGGGACCTTATACCAATATGCGGATGATGACCAGTTCTGGGCCGATTGTGATAGATCATGCCCAGGGTGTTTATGTATGGGATGAAAGCGGCAAAAAGTATCTTGATGCGCATGCCGGACTTTGGCTGGCTAATGTGGGCTACGGGAGAGCCGAGATTCATGAAGCCATTGGCAAACAAGCGGAGAAATTGAGCTGGTTTTCCTCTTTTGGTGGGTTTGCCAATCGACCTTCATTGGATTTGGCGGAGCGCTTGCAGGCGTTATTTGCGCCAGAGAATATGGCTACCGTATTTTTTAGCAATGACGGCTCAGAAGCGGTTGAAACGGCATTGAAGTTAAGCCGGGAATACTGGAAACTCATGGGAAAACCGGGTAAAACCAAGCTGATCGGACGGCAATATGCCTATCATGGGGTCACTATGGGAGCCTTGTCAGTGGCTGGGATTACACCGAACCGCCGGTTATTTGAGCCGCTTTTAGCCGACGCACGTCATGCCCCGGCTCCTTACCGCAATCATTGTACGTTTCATCCTGGGGATTCTCAGTGCACGATGGCGTGTGCGAGGGAATTAGAACGGATTATCCAATTTGAAGGCCCTGATACCGTCGCGGCCTTTATTGCGGAACCGGTACAAGCCGCGGGTGGAGTGATTTTTCCCCCGGCCGATTATTTAGCACAAGTCCGCTCAATTTGCCAGCAGTATGATGTGCTTTTCATTGCGGACGAAGTGGTTACTGGATTTGGCCGCTTAGGGGAATGGAGTGGTTCTAGGTACTATCATATCCAACCGGATATGATGACTTTTGCTAAGGGAATTACTTCGGGATACTTACCGCTTGGAGCCACAGCCGTTTCTGCGCCGATCTTCGAAGTGTTTCTTCAAAATTCACAGGATAGGGGTCCCGAATTTCGTCATGGCAATACCTACAGTGGCCATCCTTTGGCCTGTGCGGCGGCTTTGGCCAATATCGACCTTATTGAAAAGGAAGATCTGTTGTCGCGGGCACAGGAACAAGGTCGCTATTTGAATGAACAGTTACAAAAGTTGGTGCGGGAATTCTCTGAGGACATTGTTGATGCCCAGTGCGAGGGCTTACTGGGACGGGTGGAACTTCACCCGCACGAAGGGCAAGCAGCCGGTATCCAGGGAGAGAAAGTGAGTGAACACATGAAAGCTCAGGGCGTCATTGTTCGACCTGTGGGCGATGTACTGACCTTATCGCCGCCACTTATTATTACGCGGCAGGAGATTGATGAGATCATCTTTGCCCTTCATGAAACCTTAGCAGGACTAAAGGCAGCAAGATAAATTTGGACGAAACAAGGAGCCATTTTTGATGGGGAATTGTGACAAAACGAAAGTGAGGTGAATGGTTGTGCTAGGGACAGAACGACCCGTATCATCAACGAATCGACTAACCAGAAATTCTTTGAGCACAGGCGATATTTTAGGGGTATCTTTAGCGAATACCGCTCCAGCCATGAGTTTCTTCTTCTCCTTTGCAGTTATCGCCGCGGCTGCTGGTCTTGCCAGTCCTCTCGCCATTGTTGTGGCTGCCATCGCTGTCTTGCTCAAAATTAATAGTTTGGTTGAGTTTACCCGGGTAACACCCAGCACGGGATCGTACATTTCGTATATCGGGAAAACGTTTGGTGCAGTGCCTGGGGTGATGACCGCATGGGCACTAGGCTTTGGATATATCGTGGCTGTCGGCTATGTGATGACGGTTATGGGCGCGTGGTCCTCGCTCATGCTGGCTAAATTTATTCATCTTCAGGTGCCTTGGCAACCGATAACCGTGCTGTTTGTCCTTTTCGTCACATATCTCGTCTACCGGGGTGTCAGGATTTCTACCAAATGGGCTGTTATCACGTTTGGTTTTGAACTGCTTCTGATTCTCGTCAGTATGATTGCGATGATTGTGACTAGTAGAGCCCATCTCAACTTGGCGAGTTTAAATCCTCACAATAGTGAACTGCTCCCGCCTTCACTTCGCTTAGAGGCGGAGAGCTTCTTGCTTCATCGGCCATCGCCTGCTATAGCAGGTCTTACATGATCTCCACAAGCGTGACTTCGGCCCATTCCATGCCTAGTTGAGCAGACACGTTAGCTCGCTTGATGTCGGATTTCTAGCCCTCGATGGAGAATGTTGATCGCGGCGTTGACGTCACGATCAATTTCTAACCCACACGTCGGGCATTGATGGAGACGCACAGACAAGTTTTTCTTGACGATGGTTCCACACCCGCCACTGCAACGTTGTGACGTATAATGCGGGGGCACTGTGATCAGGTGCTTTCCAGCGTTTTTCGCTTTGTATTCCAGGTAGGTAGCGAGTTTACCCCAGCTAGCATTCGCAATGGATTTTGCCAGTCGATCATTTTTCATCATCCCTGTCACGGGCAAATCCTCCATGCAGATGAGATCGTAACGGTCTACCAATGATCGGCTGATCTTGTGCAGATGGTCCTTGCGCTGGTTCGCCACATGATCGTGTAGACATTGTAATTTTTGTTTCGCTTTCTCGCGGTTCTTGCTCCCTTTCTTTTTGCGAGAAAGCTGCCGTTGCTTGCGCTTCAAGCGCCCTTCACTCTTCTGTAGCCACTGCGGATTTTCGAAGAATTCTCCTTCTGAGGTGGCAATCAGCGAAAGGACCCCCAGATCAATGCCCACCGCGTTTTGAATCTCTGTACGTGACACCACGGCTTCTGTCCCATAGGTCAGGTTTACGTCCCATCTGCCATCATGGAACTTGACATTGATTATTTTGACGGACGCCGCATCGAAGGGCTGATGGGCCATCATTCTAACCCATCCAATTTTCGGCAGATACACCTGGTTTTCATGAAAATAACGGGCTCTGGCTTGGGGGTAGGTGATCGAACGAAACATGAATTTGTTTTTGAATTTCGGGAACCGTGCCCGTTTCTCAAAGAAGTTCACAAAAGCCTGATCCAACCGTTGCAAGACGTTTTGCAGCACTTGCGAATGGACTTCCTTGTACTCGGGATGTTCCTGTTTCCATGTGGGGAGTTGGTTTTGTTGATCGGTGTAGCGAATGGAGATGCCCTTTTCTCGGTAATAGGTGATGCGTTCCTCCAGCGCCTGGTTGTAGAGTTTTCGACACAAATAGAAGGTGTAAAAGAGCTTTTGTTCCTGTTCTTTGGTGGGTTTTAAGCGAAAGCGCAACACGCCAACGATTTCATTCTCCTTGGTTTTCGATGTACGTTTTAATGGTCTCAATCGAGGCTCCTCCTGTCGTGAGCAAGCAGAAACTGCGTGACCAGAAATACTCTTTCCAAAGCGATTGTCGTATGAGCGGAAATTCTTTTTTGATGAGCCTTGACGATGCGCTTTTGTATGCGTTGATAAACCGAGAGAGTGCGGAATTGGGATGCGCCTTGAACAAAATATGGACATGATCGCCATCAGGGTTCCATTCCTGAAGGGTGATGTGGTACTTTGGCTGGATGGACTCAAAAATCTCGCGCAAACGGGCGGAAATGACATCATCTATCACCTTGCGTCGGTACTTGATCACCAGAATCAGGTGATAGTGCATCAAGAACACTGAATGATTATTGCCATCAAGTTCCATTGACAAATAACCTTCTTTGCTATTACTACTGATAGGATAACACGAGAAGGAAAAACACGCCATTCATCTCGCCGCCTAAGAGGCGGGAGACTTCTGGCGCAAGATCGTTAAACATGGGCTACAAGGCATCGGCATGGCTTTTCCCCTGGCTTTATTTATGTTTATTGGGGTGGGAAATCCGGGTGCCATGGTCGAAGAAACACGTAATGCCAGGCAGACCGTTCCTATCGCCATTTATGCGGCGACCATCTTTGTGAGTATTTTGTATGTCATGATGGCATGGTCAACGTCTATCGCATTTCATGATCATGCCGGGATTATTGCCCATTTAGCGGTTCCCTTTGTCACGGGAGCGAGTAAGTCTTTGGGACCCTTGGCAATTTTAGTGTATCTTGCCGGGTTAACCAGCACGTTTGCGTCGTTAATTGGTGCTACCAATGCCCAAATTCGGATGATATTTAGTGCCGGACGGGAAGGTTTATTACCCTATGGCTTAGGCAAAGTGAGCCGTTATGGCACTCCTTGGGTAGCGTTACTGCTCTATAGTGGCCTTGCCTTAATGATTACCCTGATTTGGGGCAGTCAAGGGTCTGCTCTTACGGAAGCCGGGGTTATCGGCACATTAGGAACCATTCCCATTGCCCTCGTTTATCTGGTGCTGAATCTTGCTTTACCAGTTTATTACCTGACTCATCACCGAGATTTGTTTTCGTGGTGGAAGCATTTAGTGGTGCCGGTTTTAGGAACTTTAGCTCTGTTGTTACCCTTATGGGGACTTATTCAACCAGGACAACCCGCCCCGTTTAATCTTTTTCCCGGCATTGTGCTAGCGGTTTTAGTTGTTGGGGCCATTTACGCGGTAATCCGGCGGCGACAAATACCGGACCTGTCAAAACGGGTTGGTAGTATTATTGCGGATGAATGATGGTCTCGATGAGCATTCCAATATGAGAATTCTTTGGTGAAAGCGATCACGGGAACGGTAGAAGCCCATTATGGCGGGCACCTAATGGTCATAATATTTGTTTCATATCCCTATAGGCCGAACACTGTTATTTAGTTAAAATGCTACTAATAGAGCCTACCACGCCTCTTCCGTGGAAATGGTGAGGCGAACCAGGGTAGGCCTTTTCCACGCGTCAGAACCGCCGCGTAAGAGGAAAAACGCTGTTCCCGTTATAAATATGAATTTAGGGTCTAGGCGGTTTTAATGACAATCCATTGATTATCTGAATACCCAATATGTTTCCACCATGAGGGTAACTCAGAAATCAATCGAGTCGGTCCGGGCCAGTTTGGAACGTCATCAAAGACAATTAAGCCGCCTTCTTTCACATAACCACTCCACAATTCAAAATCTCGGCGCACGGCATAATAGTCATGATCCGCATCGATAAATAATAGTCCGATAGGTTGCTCAGATGGCCATGCTTTGGCCCCTTCAGTTGTTGTCATCCGTAGTGGGACAATCCAGTCTCGAAGTCCTAAATGGCCCATGTTGTGCAAAAATTCTTCAAAAAGTTGATCAGGATGGTAATTGGCGAGCAGCTGTGCATGCTCTTTTTCGCTCGGGGTACCACGCCAAGTATCTACACAAATGATTTTCCCAGCCGAGTTTTGATCAGCTAAAGCGGCTGCCATCCAGGCGGTGGATCGACCTTTCCATGATCCTAATTCCACGACGACAGGTACGGGAATTTTGTTCTGGACTAAATGATATAAGGTTATGCCAGCAACAGGAGAGCACCATCCTTGGATGGGTTCAATCTGCTCTTGCCAGTATTGCAGTCTTTGCTGCGTCTCAGGCGGCAATTCATTAAAGTTCATGGACTAACCATTCTTTCATGCCAATTTGCTCCCACATTTTTCAGAAATAATGCTACCATACAAGCATTACTTTCCCTGCGAAATTAGAAGCAATAATCTCATCATACCGGACAAGGCCATATAACCATTACGACTTTCGTACCTTGGCAAGTCCATCGCAATTTTATCTAAAGTTTAAGGAGGAATTTTTTCATGAGCTGGATGGACGGGGTCCCCTTATGGGATCACCATTGTCACGCCTTAATTGGCCCGAGTTTGGCTGGGGATATGGAGGTTTTTGCTTATGCGCTCACAGAGGCCCCACGTTCTTATCCCCTGAGCGATATTCAAGAGACGGTGACCTATTGGCAAGCCTTAGCCGTTGCGGCCAAGGAACTCGGTTGTGAGATTGACGATCAGGGGGTAGCAGAAGCCTTGCGGCAAAGGGATTTTGGAGCCTATTCCCGTTCTTTATTTCAACAAGCGGGATACAAGCGCCTGTTGATTGATACCGGCTTTACCCCCCAAGGAGGCTGGGCCTTACCCGAGTTAGAAACCGTTTTGGGAGTGCCGATTCTAAAGATTTTACGGTTAGAAACCACGGCCCAAGAGCTTTTGTATCAATTTGCCGATGTGAGAGACTGGATTTTAGCGGTGAAGGACCGTGTCAAAAATGCTCGCAGCCAGGGTTATGTGGGGATGAAATCGATTGTGGCCTACCGCTCCGGATTAGAAGTTTATCCGGTGAAGACAATCGATGCGCAGGCGGCGTTTGCCGAGATGCAAAAGCAAGGCCAAACCCGCTTGACGGATCCTAGACTTTTGAACTACCTCTTGTGGGAAGTGACCCCGGTTTTCATCTCCGAAGCGTTACCCCTTCAGTTTCATACGGGCCATGGCGATCCCGATACCAACCTGTATAAGGGAAATCCTTTATTACTGCGGGAGTTTCTTGAGACTTTTATTCCCCAAGGACTTCAGGTGACACTGCTTCATACCTACCCATATCACCGGGAAGCGGGGTATTTGGCGTCTGTTTATCCTCGTGTCTATTTTGATGTATCTTTAGCCCTGCCATTGGCAGCAAGCGGGGCTAAGCGCATTGTGGCCGAAGCCTTGGAATTGGCTCCGGCCAGTCGTCTGTTATTTGCTTCCGATTCCCACACCCGTCCGGAAAGTTTCTATTTAGCGGCAACCCTATGGAAACAAGGCTTAGAAGCCTATTGCGATCATATCACCCAAGACCATTATATTTTGCCGCAGGTGGCCGAACGCTGGGTGAATCTGATTGCTTGGGAAAATTGTCGCCGCGTTTATCAACTTTAATACCGAAATCTGTGCCATGCTGCAATCTCTTCGGGCGACTTGTTCTGGTAGAACGCAACTTCAGAGCGTTTGACGGCTAAATAGCTTTGCACCAGCATCTCGCCCATGGCCTCTTGCAATACGGCATCTTGCGCCAAGTGATCCAGCGCTTGATCTAAGGATCCCGGTAAGCGGATAATGCCTCGCGCTTCCCTTTCGGAAGCGGGAATATCATCAGGATTACTGAGCACAGGTTCTTTAGGATCAAGCTTGTGAGCTATGCCATCAAGCCCGGCGGCGATAAGCGCGCCTAAGGCTAAGTAGGGGTTACTCGTTAAGTCTGCGGGCTTAAACTCCACATTCACACTTTGTTGTTCTTGCGTTTTGATCGGAGACGCGATGCGTAAGGGCGCTTCCCGGTTATCCGGTCCCCAACAGGCGTAGCTGGAACTCCAGGCATTGGGGACCAAACGCTGGTATGAATTAACAGTCGGTGTCGTGAGGGCCAGTAAAGCGGGAAGATGAAAGAGGATGCCGGCCATGAACTGGTAACCCATTATGCTTAAGCGGTAGGGATCACGCGGATCATAAAACAGGTTGTTCCCTTCATCATCCCGTGCGCTGAAGTGGATGTGCCCTCCGTTTCCCGCCTGATCGAGCCAGGGCTTAGGGGCAAAGGACACCTGAAGTCCGTGACGTTTGGCTACGGCGCGGATGGTTTCTCTGATATACAGTTGTTGACTGGCGGCCTCCATAACGGGGCGGTGGCGGACGGAGATTTCGTGTTGACCATGGGCCAGCTCCGGATAATATTGCTCCAAAATGATGCCTTGTTGTTCGAGGCTCTTTGCGAGATCATCAATAAAGTCTTGAGAGATTAGCATTCCTTGTGACGAAAAACATAAGGTCTCATCCCACGGCTTGTCGTCTTGAACGAGGCTAAACTCATTTTCGATACTGGCCTGAATGGTGATTCCCATCGCCTTGGCTTTTTGATCCATACGCGCAAGAAAACTGCGGGGGCAGGCGTCCCAGGGATGACCATCAAGCGTTGTCATGACGGTTAAGACCGCAGCGGTGTTAGGGGCATAGGGAAGGACCTGAAAGGTCGATAAATCGGGAACGAGCCGCACTTCCCCGACGGGACCCATGCCGTCCACTGCCTGTAATTGATCCAGGCTGTTCATGGCTTGCATGGCAACGGTGAGCCCAATGCCGCTTGATAGTCTGGCTGGGAGCGTGGGGGCATAAGCCGATTTGCCGCGAATAATGCCGCCATTATCACAATATAAGAAACGGACAAACCGAATATCTTGCTCTTGAACTTTCTGCAGCACGTCTTCGAGTTCCATAAAACACTCCTTCTAACCGCAAAGTTGTGGTTGGCTCATTTCATTATGACGATCTTTTTGGAGAAGAAAATTTGGGATTCTGCCCAAAAATTCTCCGGATAGACAAAAAATTTCGGGAATTGTGGCACATCTAGCAGGAAAAATGCCGGATTATCACGAATTGACAATGAAATCTACATTCCATTTCTCTTATCATTTTATCTCACCGTATTTTTCCATACCACAGGCTTGAGAAGTATTTGTTCGAGAAACGATCAGGAGGCATGATACGTGACATATGAAGACATTAACCAGTTGATTGCGGACAACGATATCGAAGTGATTCGGGTCGTGTTTAATGACATCACCAATGTTTCACGGGCACGCAACATTCCGGTGAAACATTTTCAGGACACCGTCATGCAAAAAGGCGTGCAATATCCTTCGGCCATGTTATCGGTCGACACATCCGCCAACTTTGTCTTAGCGGCAGGAGCAGGATTCGCTGGCGGATATGGTAGCTGGCTCTTAAAAATCGATCCGGAAACCTTTCGCATTATCCCGTGGGCGAAAAAAAGCGCGCGGGTCATTGCTGATCTCTACACCCTGGAAGAAGTGCCCGTTCCGGTGGCACCACGATCGGTCTTTCAGCGCGTCCTTCAGGAATTAGATAAAGAAGGGTTAGCGGCCTATGGCGCCGCTGAACTCGAATTTTACATTTTCAAGCAATATGACGAACATGGTTTTGATCCGACGTGGACAGGCCTTCAGTGCTACTCCGAAATCAAACAGGGAGAAATTGACGAAATCCTGTATCAAATCGTCAGCGGCCTAGCTGCTGTGGATATTCACGTCGAGGCTGCTAATACGGAATACGGTCCGGGACAATTCGAAGTGTCAATTAATCCGGCATGGGGTATTGCCCAAGCGGATGTGGCCTTTACCCTTAAGACGGCGATTAAAGAAATGATGGCGCAACAAGGACTCTTGGCGACCTTTATGACCAAGCCGTTAACGGGGTTAAGTGGCAGCGGCAGTCACTTCCATCATTCGCTTTATCACAAAGCCACAGGCCAAAATGCCTTGTTTGACCCAGAAGATGCTTACGGACTGAGCGATTTGGCGAAACATTTTATCGCTGGGCAATTGCATCATGCCAAGGCTATTTCTGCTTTGGCTAATCCGACGATTAATTCCTATCACCGCTTGCGTCCTTATACATTCGCGCCCAGTAATGTGACGTGGGGATTAGAAAACCGGATGTGTATGATTCGCATTCCTGGTGCCAGGGGACAAGGGACGCACATCGAGAACCGGTTACCGGGAGCGGACAATAATCCCTATTTGATGATGGCTGCCATATATGCGGCGGGATTAGACGGCATAAGACGGCAATTACCTGTACCTCCACCAGTGGAGAATGAAGATGCCTACGCCAAAGCGGATGCATCGTCCCTTCCGAAGAGTCTTGGCGAAGCTCTTGAGGCCTTAAATCAGGATGAGGTGTTGGTTAATCTGTTAGGCCCTGAATTTGTCCAAGCCTTTACGGCACTAAAAACTCATGAAATCAACCGCTTTACCGATCATGTGTCCGACTGGGAAGTCAAAGAATACCGTGAACTCTTTTAGGAGGAGAGACGAATGAGTTTAGTCGAAGGTGTCGCTGAAGATCAGGCAGTCGGGATGGTTAAAGAGATTTATGAGGAAATGAAGCGGGTTCGGGGATGGGACCGCATTCCTGCCATTTGGCGAGTGATGGCCCTAAAACCCGAATACCTTAAGGTCAACTGGCAGCGCTACCAGAAAATCATGATGCAAGGCCAGATCGACGCCAAGACCAAGGAAATGTTGGCTTTGGCGGTCAGCATGGTGAATGGGTGCAGCTACTGAATTGACAGCCATTCTTTCGCGTTGCGAAAGATGGGAATGACTGATGAGGAATTGGTTGAACTGGTTTCTGTCATTGACTTCTTTGCGGGGACGAATGCCATGTCGACGGCTTTAAAGATTGCCTTTGAATGGCCATCACTCTCATCACCTTCAGAGGATCCAGCCCGTTGATTTGGACACGTGGTTATTTGGTCCGCACAAAATTGTGGCGGCTTTAATCAAGATTCTTGAATAATGATGCAAGAGAGGAGCCTTACCCACCGTGAAGTCTGATTTGGATTATGCCAATCAAGCTGCTGATTCTAAACAAAGCGGGTATAAAAAAGAACTAGGGTTTTGGACAGTCGTGTTTTTAGCCACGGGAGGCATATTGGGACCTGCTGTCGGGTTCACTCCCGTGTCTGTGCTGGCTTTGGCGGGTCCATCGGGCATCTTATCATGGATTATTGCCTTTCTATTAATCATGGCAGTTGCCATGGCTTACGTGGAACTGGGAACCATGTGGCCCAAAGCAGGAGGAGTGGCCTATTACCCCGCAAAAAGTAGTGGGCCCATTGTTGGGGTGATGAATGCATGGGGTTCCTTTGTCGGCTATGCCTTAGCGGTGCCGTCGATTGTCGTGGCCTTCGTGGAATACTTGAGTTACTGGTTTCCTGGTTTATATAAAGGCGGGACCTTAACCACTACAGGTATCGTTTCCGCAATTGCTGTGACCGTCGTTATTTTTTGGATTAATACTTTGCGTATCCGGTATATGGGCCAATTGAATAACATTTTTACGGTATTAACCATTGTCGGTCTTGTTGTGGTCAGTGTGGTGCTGTTAACTCATATGCATCCAAGTAACTTTCACCAATTTCACGGGTTTGTTCCTTTTGGGACTTCGGGTTTATTTCTTGCCATCTCGGCTACGATTTATGGATATGGCGGATTTCGGCAGCCGATCGATTATGCCGAAGAAGTGAAAGACCCGGGAAAAACCATTCCTAAAGCGGTCTTTCTGACCATGATCATTACGCTAATAATCTATTTTCTCGAAAGCCTTTCTTATCTTGGCGCCATCAACTGGAAAGGCATTGGTGTTCAAGCGGGAAATTGGTCGGGATTGTCTAGCTTGGCCTATCCCTTTGTTTCTATTGGTCATGGTATCGGTCTACCAATTATCGGGCTCATAGCCATGATTACCATGCTCATTGCTTCGTTCAAAGATGGTTATATCTATTTTGGGGGCGCGAGCCGGGTGGGATATTCGCTGAGTTACTATGACGGGTATTTACCCAAGGTCTTTACAAACATGACCAAAAATGGGATTCCGTTGCCATCCGTCCTATTAGTGTTGGTGGTGTCGTCGTTATACATCATCTTATTGCCATCTTTCTCTTCTCTTTTTCCCTTAGTGGCGAGTGCCTTATTGTTGTCATATGCCCCGGGCCCTTTGAGCTTGGCGATTTTTCGCACAAAATATCCTCATGAACCAAGACCTTATGTATTGCCAGCGTATAAGATCCTCGCACCTTTTGCTTTTGTGATCAGTACGCTGATGATTTATTGGTCAGGGTGGGCCTCGGTGCACATTTTGATTCCGTCTGTGTTTATTGGCTTATTGCTCCTGTTCTTTTATCGCAAACATAGCCGCATTACTCAAGATGACTGGCGAAGGGGTTTATGGCTTCCTATTTTTCAGATTATCTTGATGGGACTATCTTATATCGGAAGCAAGAATTTTGGCGGTCACAACCTCATTCCTTCACCATGGGACACGGTAGTGGTAGGGATTGTTGCGTTAGTATTTTATTACTGGGGATTATCGTCAGGATTAAAATGGCAAGAACATGATACATTTACTGAGTCTCCCTCAGCTGGGGCAGTAACTCGGTAATCGTGATTCTTCTCAAAGACGCATTGAACGTCTAGCCTAAGTTCCGGGGAACGATAATTTGGTAAAGCCCACAATGTTGTATGATGCGTGGATATTCCATTCATGGCCAGAAGCTATTGCACTAAGTCGATGAAACTCGATCACGGAAGGGGCAAAGCACCAGTGTGGCCCCTTCTGTCATCGTATTCGGATGGCCCTAGATATAGGACTTATGAGATTTCAATGGCCTGAGCGTAGGCGAGTTGTTCGATGGATGTCGCTTGCGGGAAAATCACCTCGAAGACGTAATCGTCAAGACTATGTAAGCTCGTTGTCACTAGTTGCATAGAGCCAATGCGGAAAAGATAACAGGGATTCTCGTCATTGCCAGCATAAACGGCTAATGTACCGTGTGATGATAATGCCATGAAATTCGCCCGTCCTTCTAAATGCTGATGCGTGTCGACCAGGGCTTCTGTGATGGTGCGCCCGCGTTTCAATTGTTCAAGCCAGTAATAATAGCCGACTTCACTGTCGGACGTTCCTTCCAACTGCTCGGCAAATTCGCTTCGGTAGGCCTTGTGGCGACTTAAGAATCCATTATGGGCAAATGCATAGGTTCTCAGAGGATCGCAATAGGGCTGGGCATTGCGGGGACTTTGTGTCGTCATGAGGCTTGGCCGTCTAAGGTGAATAAACGCACGACGGGTCCGCACGTCCCTTAAGGCATCATTCGCATAGGGATCCTTGCGTAAGCCATAAAGGGAGCGGTAACGGTGAAGGCCCGTTTCATCGATCCAGGCTAAGCCCCAGCCATAGCCAGCAACGCCCAGTTCCTCAAGATTCCTGGCCCACGCCAAGAGTTCTGACATATTGACAAAATCGGGGGATGAAACGGCTAACATTTCACACATGATGGTCCTCCTATACGTTCAATTTTGACACAGTGAATTCGTTGAGTTTCTTCAGGTTTCCTGCCTGTTTGGGAATTTCAAAGAATTTTTGGCAATCTATCCAGGTCAAGAAGGAATTTTTGTTGAGATGACGAAGTTATTTTAAGAAATGGAATATACTTTTCATTTTACCGAATTGGTCTTAAATTGTCAGGGGGAATGAAGAAGGGAGATGTCATGGAACCTCAGCAAGAAGAATCTCACATACCATCACTCCGGGCCCTAGAACGAGGTCTTCAATTATTAGACTACCTCATCCGGGTGAAAGAAGCTCGCTTGCATAAAATTGCGGAAGAAACCTCTTTGCCACCATCAACCACGCACCGCTTATTACAGGCTTTAGAACGCCATGGCTACGTGACAGGGACCCAGCATGGATTCTATAAGCTAGGGCTGAAAGGCTTTTGGTTAACGGGAGTGCGTGAAAGCCTTCGTCATGTCCTAGAAGATTTGCAGAAGAAAACCGGGGAAACCGTCAACCTGGCCATGCTCGTGCAAGATGAAATGGAGTATGTCGAGCGAGCGGTATCTGATCATGCCTTGTCTTTTGTGGTATCTGTCGGCCAGCGCGTTCCCCTAAATTGTAGCGCGCTGGGAAAGGCGGTCCTGGCTTATCAGCCCGATCTTCTTGCCCATATAAGCCTAAAACAGAGAACTTCTCATTCCATTACGGATCTGGTTGAGCTCAAGGCCGAACTCGAAGTGGCCAGACACCGGGGCTTTACGCTTGATAACGAGGAATATTTTGATGGGGTGTTTTGTGTGGCTGTGCCGGTTTTTGATCAACGTGGGGAAGCCATTGGGGGTGTATCCATTTCAGGTCCCACGGTGCGCTTTTCCCGTGAACAAGCCTTTCAATATGCGCCGCTGTTAAAAGCGGCGGGAGAACGGATTTCCCAATTACTGCAAACCCATGAAGGAGGAGAAACGTAACATGGCCAATGACACGTCCCCACAAGAACAGGGATATTTTGTCCAACCAGAAAACCGTGTGGTCGAGGTTTCTGAAGATTTTCTGCCCCAATATATCAACATCGATCAATTACCGATTTCCTTAGTATCAGAGGGCGTTGGCCTTAAAGGGGTATTTGGGCACAATCTGATGTTGTCTTTTGTCTACATGAAGCCTCATTCGGTGGCGGCATTACATAGTCACCCAGAAGAGCAAATTGGGCTCGTGTTAGAGGGAGAATACGAATTTGAGTTAAATGGCGTGAGGAAATTGATTGGCAAAGGGGATGTGTACATCGTGCCTCCTGGGGTACCCCATGGCGCCAGGACTCATGATAAAGCGTGCCTGGCTTTAGATATCTTTGCACCGCCCCGCTCGGGATACCGAGAAATGCTTGAAGCCACGCATAAAGTGATGACCTTTGATTAAGCCCACGATATTGTATCTAGGCGAAGGCGAGAAGATTGACCACTCAGTGTGGACATTATTTTTAAGGAGCGAGATGACGTGGATTTAGGACTTCATGGTCAAGTGGCGATTGTAAGTGGCGGATCACGCGGCGTCGGTCAAGCCATTGTGCAAGAACTGTTGGATGAAGGGGTTAAGGTTGCAACGGGAAGCCGCCATCCTGAGGATTTTGAGCGCGACCTCGTGGATTCCACAAACGTGATGATCCGTGACCTGGATGTCACCGATCCCGCCAGCATTGATGCTTTTGTTACCGAAGTCACAGAGCGATTTGGGAAAGTCGATATGCTTGTCAACAACGCGGGCAAGGCCTATCCAGGATCCTTTGCCACCTTAAGTGATGACGATTGGCAGCGCGATATCAATGTGAAACTGATGGCACAGGTGCGGATGGCACGCCGGGTCTTGCCAGTCATGCCAGATGGTGGACGCATTATCAATATGTCAGCAGTGTTTGGCAAGCAACCCGATCCGAGGTTTTTTGCCTCCAGCGTCAACCGAGCTTCGTGTTTGTCGTTCACAAAAACCTTAGCCAAAGAATTGGCGCCCCGCCTTATCCGGGTGAATGCGGTCAATATTGGCTTTGCCTATTCCGGGCAATGGGAGGGGAAAACCCCGGAATTCTTTGCAGAATTATGCGAGGCGTTTGATGTGCCCTTAAGACGGTTTGGCGAGCCTAGGGAAGTGGCCGCCGTCGTTGCCTTTCTCCTCTCACAACGGGCGTCGTATGTGACCGGGACCATTGTCGATGTCGACGGTGGACTGGCAAAGTATTTATAGCGTCTGCAAAGAAAGGGACTTAAGACACCTGAGATTTCATGACGGCTTGACGTGTTCCGGTATGATGGATGAAGAAGTCCAAGTGACGCGTCATAGGGGGACAGTGGTGAAACTTTTGGTGGTCGAAGATGAACACTCGCTTGCGCGTTTAATGCATCTGGAACTAGAGCACGCGGGATTTTCGGTCGATGTTGTGCATAGTGGTCATGATGCCCTGCGTTATTTTGCGGAACATCATTATGACTGTATTTTGTTGGATGTCATGCTGCCCGATTTGAGTGGTTTTGAGATTTGCCGACGGATCCGACTTCAGGCATCCGTTCCCATTCTTATGGTGACAGCGCGGGGACAGACGCCTGATATTGTGGCAGGACTCGAACTCGGTGGCGACGACTATATCGTCAAGCCCGTGAATTTCGAAGAATTGACAGCCCGAATTCGCGCCGTGACTCGCCGAAACCAGACCAGGGAGCATGATGCCGGGAAACTGGCAATTCAGAACCTGTGCCTGATTATTGATGAATTCCGGGCTGAGGTGGCGGGCAAGCCCTTGTCTCTAAGCGCACTCGAATTTCGGCTACTGGAACATTTTGTCCGGAATCAAAAGTTGGTTCAGAGTCGAGAGGCCCTACTGGAACATGTTTGGGGTATCGATTTCCGGGGAGAAAGCAACATGGTTGATGTGAGTGTCGGCCGCTTGCGCCGAAAATTACGCCAAGCTGGCAGTGATGTGGACATTGAAACCATTCGAGGTGTGGGCTATGTCTTGCGAGACGAGTAAAAAGATATGGGATTAGCTGGCCGTCTAACCGTCTCCCTTATTGCCGCCCTATTAGTTGTTTTTGTTTTGTTGGGCGGCAGCCTCGTGTTAAATCTCAGCCATCATTTGGTGCTTCAGGCCTTAGATGAAGCACAAACCACAGCCCGTCAATCCGCCCGCTTAGCGTCAGACAGTGGGGTTAAGGGCCAACATCTTTCCCTTAATGATCCGGGGATGGTTGCCGCTGCCGAAGGCCGGTCCACGCTCTATTTGCAAGTATCCCAGGGTAAAAACATCGTTCAACGTTCCAGCAATTTGAGCACCGCGACACTTCCCCTTCAGCCCCTCTCGCCCCGGCTATTGCACTGGGGACAGATACCGCTTTGGGGATCGTCCGCTCCTCTTATCACGCTCCCCCAGGGGCCGGCTGTCCTTGCTTGGGCTCCGATATGGCAACAAGGTCAAAAAATTGGGGAAATCGAGGCGGCGGTCTCACTCCAAGGGACATTAAATGCGATTCAAACCGTGGGACAAGGCTTGTTGGGGGTCGGCATCACGGCATTAGTTTTGGCTTCTTTGGTGAGTGCGTTGTTGGTCTACCGGTCCTATGCTCGGGTGCGGTGGCTCAAAAACGCGGTGGCTCAAATTCGGTCTGGCAATGATTTGGCCCAACGTCTTATCGTTGTGGGACCCCATGATGAAGTATATGACCTGGCTAAAGCCTTTAATCATATGGTGAATCAATTAGACGAGAGTTTTCAGCGCCAGCGACTTGTCGTCGCCCACGCCTCTCACCAATTGCGCACTCCTATTGCGACAGCCATTGGCTATGCCAATATGTTAAGAAATTGGGGACAAACGGAACCGGACTTAGTCGCAGAAGGGCTCGAAGTCATTCATGAACAACTCGAACGGCTTCACAGGACGATTGAGGCCGTTCTCAAATTGGCGGAGGCCGAAGATGCCAAGGACCTGAAGAGGGAGGCGATTGTTCTCGGGCCTTACCTGGCGACGTGGGTTATCTCGCAGACGATCCCTGTGGAGTTGGATGGAGAGCCTCACGTGACGGTCAATTTTCACCCGGACATGTTTGCCGAACTGTTGAATATCTTTTGCGAAAATGCCCGGCGATATGGCGGATTGAGCCCGCAACTGCGAATTCAGTGGGAGTTAGATATCAAGATGTCTAGGGTTATATTGACGCTGACAGACAATGGCCCGGGATTTCCTGTCGATCTATTGCCACATCTTTTTCACCCCTTTGTGAAGCATACCGAAAGCCCAGGGTCGGGTTTGGGTTTGGCATTGGCTCGGACCATCGTGGAGCGTCATGGCGGTCGCATTTTTGCCACCAATAGTCCCTATGGTGGAGCTCAGATTACTATTGTCTTGCCCCAATTGGCGTCATAAGGCGGATGGGAAGTTAATCTTCTGTTTGTTCAGGCACTTGTTCTAACTTTGTCATGTCATTGTCATGTTCCCTTCACTTCCGTGTTAACCAGGAAAGATAAGCTGGGGATGTGGGATCCGAAAGGTTTCCCGCCATCATCATTAGGAGGGCAACTCATGGCTATATGGTATGTCAAGCCTATGATAGGGCTTATCGCCACTGCAGGACTGGTTGGGGCTGCAACCGCTATCGCGAGTGCTCACTCCTTGCCGTCTCAAGTCGTGCCAGTGCATAAGGTGCTGGTGACAGCGAGTACGAATCAGACCAACGGCATCGATCACGGAGTGAATGACCAAAGCGGTGCGGATGTCCAGTCTGGTCCCGATGTAGAGTCAGGCCTTAATGTGCAGTCGAATGTTCAAAGTGTAGGGGGCGGGCCTGACAATCAGGCGGCAGTCCCTGGGCAAGAAACGGATCAATAACGAGTAGCGGGCGAGGTGTAAGAGTGAAATCAATAAGGCTCTTGCAGCTCGCCATATTGTGTAATAGGACCTCAACTGTGTCTAGCGGTTACCGGATTTTAAAAAGAAGTTCTTGATCATCGTCACCATCCTATTTCGAGTTTTTTTAAGACGGAATCGTGATGACGATGAATCCACAAAGCCTTATGGAATGGATTAACCCCCCCTTTGTTCAAATGATTTTCCTCCTTTAGAACCTTGTACTCTTTTGACATGCCAGGAATAAATCCATGATAGAGAATAAGCCAATTAATATTGGCTTTGTTTGGGTTTCCTCATTATACTAAAAGCCAATATGATGCCTTCTTGGTAATGAACCCGTAACATAACTGTGTAATGCTTTCTTCTATTCCCCGGGAAACTGTTGTTTTGACGAACAAGAAATGGACCAGCACATCAAAGGCGGTAGCGAGGAGAAGACATGAAATCAGTAACGAAATTGTGGGGCCCCATTCTTTGGTTGGAACTGCTAGCGGGGTTTTTGGGATTTTTGGCCTATCGCTGGATTGTGCTGCATCCCACTTTACGTCCCTTATGGACGTGGTTGCTCGCACGGGCCACAGGGATTGGGGCGTATAGCCTGTTAACTATCGTTGTGATCATGGGTATAGGGATGAGCCATCCGGTATGGAAACGCCACCTTAACCGTCGGTTTTTTGTTTGGCACCGGGGACTGGCCTTAAGTGTTCTCGCTTTAATTGCCTTACATGGTTTGTCCTTGGCATTAGATAGGTATGCCCACGTGGGTTGGACGGGTCTTTTGGTGCCGGGTTTTTCCCATTACCGTCCCTATGGAGTAGCCTTTGGCGTGATTGCAGCGGAAGGGCTTGTCTTAGTTTCCCTCTCAGCCTATCTCGCTCAAAATTTTGGGCGTCTCAAATGGATGACGGTTCACCGGGGAGCCTTATTGATGTGGGTGTTAGTGCTTATCCATGGGTTATGGAGCGGTTCGGACACCAGGGCACTCGCATTATTTTATGAAGCATCGGCAGGGCTTGTGGGAATGGCCGTGATATTGCGTTATGGCATGGAACGGGTTACCCGGGCTAAGACTGTGATCGAGTACCCTGGGGACCGGCAAATCCAGGAGAAAAAGAAGGACATTTAAAGAAATTTTACGTTTTAAGTTTACGCTTAAGGAGAGATCAGTATGAATATCTGGAGCAAAAGAGGATTAACGGGTCTTGGTACGGTCGCTTCACTGCTCGGAATTCACTGGGCAGCAAGTGCGGCGCCGCCACCTCTTTCTCCTGCCTTACCGTCTGCCAGGGTGTATGCCAATGCCGAAGTCACAACCCGGCAAGAAGACACGGCGTTACAATCAGCGGTGCGCCAGGCATCTCAAAGTGATGCGGAGATAACGGCCAGCACCGCATCTTTGCAAGCCGAATTAAACCAGGCGCAGAAGACTTTAGCCCAATTGCAAGCCCTTGAAAGCACGGATCGAACCCGGTTAAGTGCTGTGAAAGCGGCCATTCAGGCAGCACAGACCGTGTCCCAACCTCCTGTTGTGCATACTGTAACCGGGGCATCGGGGAAGCCCAGTGATGATAATGGCGGGGGCGATGACAGCAATGGTGGAACCGACGACTAAACTATCCGGCCCGTATTCGGGTCATAAAACAACATGGAAAACGGTCATGGCTATGACGGTCATTACCATGACCAGTGTAGCCGTTCCCCTTATTTGGGTGGGACAGAAAGTGTCTGCCCAAATTGCTCTACAAGACCGCCACGTGCGAAATATTCGTGCGGCGTGGGAGGTCGATGCCCACCAGACTGAGCAATTGCGCCAGCAATTGACGCAGTTATTGGCGAAAGGTCGCGCTGAGAAGGCTCAACATGACGCGACCGCGAAGGCTTTAACCCAGACCACTGATCAAATTATTGCCACCGAAAAAGCTATTAATCACACTGTGGCACAAATGGATCATTTGACAGGCACTCCCGTCACCAATTTACTGCCGCTTTCCCCGGCGTTGTCTTCTAGCGCTCTGACTCCCATGACCCTGCCAGCAATGCCCACTACACCACCGGTCATCCATACGGTAACCGGAGCTTCCGGCAAACCGTAAATCCTTAAGACGACCCGGATAATCCAAGCAGAGAGAAGGAGTCTGTTCTGATTGAAAGATGCTGGCGACAAATGGCTTCTCCGGTTCAGTGGCTTATTGATGCGGACACCTTCGAGGGCATCGAACGACTGGAAAAGGACTTGCGGGCATTGTTTGAGACAGTTGAACGCCGACTGTCGCGATTTCAGGAGGACAGTGAAGCCGTTTGGCTCAACCGGAATTTGGGGCAATGGATGAGCGTGTCGGACGTGCTGTATGCGGCTTTAGCACTGAGTCATCGTGCATGGCGCCTCACCGGGGGACTGTTTGATCCCCGGATCATTACCGATCTCGAACGCTTAGGATATGTGGGGGTCGAGATTCCCCAGGGAGCCTATGCAAAAGCCCAGTGGCTTGAACGCAGACCTCGGTCACGCCAAGTCCGGTTAAATGCCCCAGTGGATTTTGGCGGCATTGGCAAAAGTTTAGCCGTATATTGGGGAGCCCGACTCATTACCCGCTATTTTATGGCAATCCACCAGCCTGTTCCTCCTATGCTCCTCAATGCGGGAGGCGACATGCAAATGCTAGGAGCCTCTGTTCCAGAACCTATGGGATGGCAGGTAGGGGTTGAGCATCCGGTGGTCCCCAATCAGATAGGGATGGTCTTAACCTTTCCCGTTTCCATGGCGGTTTGTACTTCATCCATTCGCATTCATCAGTGGTCACACCACGGAAAAAGAGTTCACCATCTCATTAATCCCTTGACCCATGAACCCGGTGGGGAGGGGATTCTTAGCGTAACTGTTGCGCACCACAGGCCGACCTGGGCAGAAGTTTGGAGCAAGGCATTGTTTTTACAGGGCGCTACAGGCATAGCGGATTTTGCCCATAAACGCCGTCTGTATGCCTGGTGGTTTACCGATGACGGTAAAGTTGGTGTCACTCACGATGCATGGCGTTACCTAACTTGGCTTCACCCAGCATTCATGATCTAATTTTGCCATTCGCGATGATGTTATTACTTTCCCGTATAAACTGAGAAAGGCTGCTTAAGCAATGATCCGTGCTGTTTACGGTGTGCAGCCATTGAGGCTTAATCCCGGTATTGCTCTATGCTGTGACATCTTGCGATGGGAGCTATTCTGTGGCGAGAGGAATCATCACGATTAACACCAAGCCAGGATCTGCCTTGTATTCGGGATGGAAACGGTGGCTCGTTTTTAACCCGCCAGGACGCGAAATTCACCCTATCAAATGGACTGAATGTTTGAGAAAATAGGGCTATAAACCAAGACGTGAAGCAGGAGACCTTTGACTCGTATAACAACGGACCCGTCCAAGGACAAAAAGGGAGAATAAAATACCATGTTTCGACCCGTATTGCCAAAAATTTGGCGCTGGGAAACACCGGATCCGAAAGATGATTGGATTATGGTTGGGCACTTAATCCAGGAAGAGCACCGGGTAATCATCATCGATCCGCCCATGACACCGAACTTGCCCACCGATCTGCGGGTTTTGGGAGGGATCGAGGCGATTATTCTCACCACGCACGATCACACTCGGGGAGCCAGGTATTTAGCGGAATATTTTCAGTGTCCTGTTTATGTTCCTGAGCAGGCCAGAGCGGAAACACTGCGTCGAGCTGGGCTCGAGCATGTGCACTTTTATGCGGAAGGAACTAGATTGCCTGGGGGTATTCACGCGCTACGGTGTCAAGTACCGCAACCCATGTGGCAAGCAGACGATGCACCATATTTGGATGAAATGGCTTTGATCTTGCCATGCCAGGCGGTTGTTTGTGGAGATATTGCCATGGGCTCTTTGGAGCGGCATTTATGGGTCTGCCCTGAAGGCTTTAATCATCCTGCAGACAGTCAAAAAGTTGAAGCCGCTTTCCGTGTATTTGATCATGTTGTCCCTGCTGAAGTGACAACGTTGCTTGCGGGTCATGGGACAGATTTGGTGGGAACCTTGCAACAAGAAATATTGAAACGGAAAAGTGGGGGATTTCCATCATCCTAATTGTGCAGTCAGGTCGTTCCGACGAACATCACCTATGACACCTGGCAATGGTGTTCCTTGACGGTACGTCCTCTCGCCATTGTTCGATTCTTTAGGCGAAATTACTTAAGCCTAATCACAATCGATGAAGGTTTTAAGATGAGGTTTCAATTTGTTCCGCGTGCTTTCCCACAGACCATGTTGACCCTTCATCCTTTGTGCCTACTGATTGATGTTTCGATATCGCAGTACTTTTAAACTCACTTAGTGGTCACTGGGATGATTTGTGAGCACGTGGGCAGGCTATGCTAAGGTCCATCATATGTGTCTGAACGATTTAAAACCCTGTGAGTTGTGTCAACCTACACTTCGCAGTATGATAAATTCAGACATCAGATGTCTGACGATACTGTCAAGTGTCGGAACATTCAATCGAATAAGAGCATTTTCTCCTGTACATGGGCAGACTTCCATTGATTTCAGATGGGGAGGAAACATAATGTCAGAAACACGAACGGCATTGCGCGAAGAACGGTGGACTGCCACCGATACCTGGTCGTTTTGGGCCTTCGGGCTCGGGATGTTGCTGGAAGCTTATATTTTTGGCATGGCGACGATCGCCACAGGATGGGTTCACATGCCGCCCAATTTGCGATCGTTACTACTGTCATGGGCGCCGTTGTGGTTGATTATTGGTATTGCTGTGGCAGGACCCTTATCGGATAAAGTGGGCCGCAAAAACACCTTTTATTTGACCATGGCATTATATGGATTAGGTGCGGTGGGTATTGTCTTCAGCTATTCATATGAATTGATTCTCTTGTTTTTGGCGGTGTTATTGTTTGCTGCGGGCGGTGAAATGAATACGATTATGGCGGCATCCCATGAAATGATGCCGAGTAAGCACCGCGGCAAAACCATGATGATGGAACTCAATTTTATCAATTTAGGCGGCTTTTTATTGGCCCTGGTTTCTTTGGTGAGTGCCTACAACTCGGTAGCCTTTCAACGCGGTATGATTGCTATCACCATTTTAGTCGTTTTATTTGTGTTATTTCTGGCTCGAAATCACACCCCCGAATCAATTCGGTGGCTGGAACAACGGGGTTTAATGGAACGCGCGCAACAAGAAGCCGCCAAGTATTATGGGGAAGACGAGTACCAAGTGCGTCAAGCTATCCGCCAACAAAATGAGGGTAAGCCAGTGGCTCAAGTCTCTTTAGCGGTGCGCTTATATGCGACGATTGCTATTGCATTTGCGGGAACGGCGGGATTTGGATTAATGACTTATGTGTTAGGACCTAGTTACTTTAAGCATTATACGGCGATGATTCTATTGGTTGCTACCGGGGTCGGATTCTTTTCCGGATTCTTGGGCCTTTTGGCCGACAAGTGGAGTCGTAAAAGCATGCTGCTTTGGGGTTACGGGGGAACCTTTGTGATTACCGTCATCATTTATTTGACGGTTAATCAGTGGACCAAAACCATTGCCTTGTTTTGGTTTTTACTGGTCGTATTGAACCTGTTTGTCAATATCAGTTATCTGACCGAAGATACGTTAAAAGCTGAAGTGTGGCCCACGAAAAGGCGTGGGACCTATACCGCCATTGTCCGTTTTATCAGTATCGGCCTCTATATTGTCACGATTTACATGAGCTAATCTTATAGTTTGCATCAATATATGTTGTTCAATCTCATTATTTGGGCCATTGGCCTCAGTGGCGCTTTGCTCTGGGCGTTTAAGGGCAATGAAACCGGTAAAGGGGCCAGTATCGAGTCGGCTTCGGGAGAATAAGACGTGAACGGTCGGAACCTTTAAAGAAAGAGAAAGACGGACGGCAACAAACGTAACAATAGAATACGAACAACGTGGTGTCCTTGATATTTTTTGTTTTTTGGGTAGCCAGTGAAATGAGTAGTGTTAAATCCGTGCCGATAGGAGAGCGAATCTGGACTTTCTGCTCTGACACGGATGGTCGAATGCTATCGCGTGTCCCAAGAATTTAATCCCGGTGTTCATAGCCGTCATCCACCACCCTTTGGCAATGGGGCAACAAGAAAGTGAGGATATCCATTCATGAAGTCTCAGATTACAGAAGCAACGATGAGATTAGAGCCCATCTTAAAAGAGGATGAAAAAGAACGGCTGGCCCATATTCATCGCGAGCCCTTGACATCTTTACCTGCCCAAGGGAATTTGGCGGCATTTATTGATCATACCTTGTTAAATCCGGCTGCAACCCCTCGCGATATTATTCAGCTCTGTGAAGAAGCCGTGAATTGGCAAACGTATGCTGTTTGTATCAATTCCTGGCTTGTACCCACGGCTCAGAATATTTTACAGGGAAGTCCCGTAAAAATTGCTGCCGTAGTCGGTTTTCCGCTGGGCGCTAATGCGTCTTCAGTGAAAGCCTATGAAAGTGGTTGGGTTACCGATCAGGGCGCAGATGAAATTGATATGGTGATCAACCGCGGCGCGTTAAAAGCAGGCGCTTGGCGGCTTGTCATCGATGATATCCGGGCCGTTAGAGAACAAGCACCGCCACCTGTTATTCTCAAAGTCATTTTAGAAACAGCGGTCTTAACCTCAGAGGAAAAGATTATCGGTGCATTATGCAGTGTGGCGGCGGGAGCGGATTTTGTCAAAACTTCTACCGGATTTGACCGGGGTGGGGCGACTCGGGAGGATGTGCGCTTGCTTCGGGAGGTCGTGGGACGAGATATTGGCGTGAAAGCGGCCGGCGGGATTCACCGGAGGGAAGACGCCATGGCCATGATTATGGCGGGAGCAAGCCGTATTGGGGCGAGTCATACGCAAGAAATCTTACAGTCACACAATCAGTAAGCCAGGAGGGTCATCATGATTTCATTGATCGCCAAAACACGGGATGGAAAGCCGTTGTCGCATGAAGAAATTGATGAACTGGTCCAAGGCACTGTCACGGGCCTTTGGCCCGATTATCAGCTTGCGGCATGGCTCATGGCGGTATATTGCCGGGGTTTAAGTGAAGACGAAGTGTTTGCATTGACAGGGGCTATGGCCTTTACCGGGGCGCCTCCTTTAGAACCCTTAGGAATTGTGGATAAGCACTCAACCGGCGGAGTGGGAGATAAGACGACGTTAGTGTTAGCCCCGGTTATGGCCGCTTTAGGCCTGCCTATGGCCAAAATGTCGGGACGGGGACTCGGGCATACGGGCGGGACACTCGATAAACTCGAAAGTATCCCGGGATTTCGTACAGAACTCACCACCCAAGAACTGCGCCAACAAATGGATACCATTGGCGTGGCGGTAATAGCCCAATCCAAAGAGTTGGCACCGGCCGATAAACGGCTTTATGCCTTACGGGACGTGACGGCAACCGTCGATTCGATTCCTTTGATTGCAGCCTCAGTGATGTCAAAAAAATTGGCGGGAGGCACCAAACACTTGGTGTTGGATGTTAAGGTGGGAAACGGGGCCTTTATGGCCCAGATTGATGATGCCCGGCTATTAGCCCGCCTGATGGTGAAAATTGGCCATCACCATGATCGTCGCGTCAGCGCCTTGTTAACGACGATGAATCAGCCACTTGGCTTTGCCGTGGGCAATGCCATTGAAGTGAATGAGGCGGCTTTATGTCTCAAAGGGCAAGGACCATTAGACCTCCGGGAAGAAGTCATTCTCTTAGCCAGGGAGCTTGTGCATCTTGTGACACACGAGCCGTTAACCCAAGCGGAAGAACGCATCAGGCAAGTGATCGATAGCGGGCAGGCTTGGGAACATTTCGGACGTTGGATTCGGGCGCAAGGGGGCCAGTTTAACGCCGTCGAAGAGGGCTTGCCCTTAGCGCCCATCAAAAAAGAGTGGCGGGCAGAGAAAGCCGGAACGATAAGCGCTATCGATACCCGGGCTATTGGTGAAGTGGCGCTAAATTTGGGGGCAGGGCGAAAGAGATTGGATGATGCGGTCAATCCTCATGTCGGCCTTCTCTGTTATGCCAAAATTGGGCGCCATTTTGAACCCGGGGAGATCGTTGCCACCGTGTTTGCTGACAATGAGACTGAAGGGGATAGAGCTCTTAGAGATTTGCAAAAGGCCATGACATGGGGAGATGGTCCTTTAGTGCCCCAACCCTTAGTTTTAGACCGCATTCATTAGAGAGGGTTCATCTCTTGGGGCTCGGGAATGAGACGATCATCATGAGGATAAGGGGAGACAGCTTTTGCGCATTGTACTGCTTGTCATTGATTCAGGAGGCATTGGCGCCGCGCCAGATGCTGACCGCTTTGGGGATCAGGGCGCCAATACCATAGGCCATGTCGCGCAAAACACGCCACAATTTTCCTTGCCGCATATGGCTGCCATGGGATTAAATAGATTGGTCGCCTTACCCGGCGATGACAGTGTGCCATTACAAGGTGTGGCCTTTCCTATGATCCCCCTAGCCAATGGTAAAGATACGCTCGCGGGGCATTGGGAAATGATGGGTATTACCATTGGTGAACCTTTTCAGACATTTCCCCAAGGATTTCCTGATCCTATTCTGAGCCTCTTAGAACGGGTCATCGGCCGTCCCATTTTAGGGAATGAAGTCGCCTCGGGTACGGAAATTATTGCTCGGCTTGGCGAGAAACATTTACAGACAGGATACCCGATTGTCTATACCTCAGCCGACAGCGTATTGCAAATTGCGACGCATGAAGAGATTATTCCGCCACAATTGTTATATCATTGGTGTAACACCTTGCGACAGGTCCTCGATGAGGAGCATTACCGCATCGGACGGGTTATTGCCCGCCCGTTTACCGGAACACCGGAACACTTTGTCCGGACACCCAGGCGTCACGATTTTACTGTGAGGCCGCCAGGACCTACGGTTATTGACCATCTGGCCCAACACGGCATTGAGACGACAGCCATCGGGAAAATTGGCGATATTTTTTCAGGCCAGGGATTTCGCCGGCATATTGTGACGAACTCGAACCGCGATGGGTTGGAAAAGACGTTAAGCGCTTTAGACCGGGACCCAGATGGCAATGAATTCATTTTCACAAATTTGGTGGAGTTTGACTCCCATTTTGGGCACCGACGCGACGTGTTGGGATATGCTCAGGCATTACAACACGTATTTCGCACCCTTTGGTACGTGGTTTGGGCATTTTTTTTATTCCCGTTTCGGAGGGTTGGGGGGCTCCGTATACACGGTCTCGGGTAACGCTAAGGCCTCCAAAATGGCCAAAAATGTCGCCTGAAAGCGTTGCGGTACGGCGACTTGCCGCGCCCCTGACGGCAACGGAATCACCTGGACGGAATGGAGGTGTCGGATGATTTCGTGGCCCGTCGGGTGCGTGAGCACCCGCCGCGCCGGCGAGGGAATGGACACGGCACTGCGGCGCGCGCGCCGCTCCATCACACTATATAACAAGCACGCCATCAGGAGCACATAGCCTAACGCTTCCACCCGTTCGGGCTTTTTCACAAACAAGGCATCCACAAACAACGGATCTTTCAAAAAGTGGAAATGGCGTTCACAGTGCACTTGCCCTTTATATTCCTGCAAGAGGGCACGCGCGTCCCAGTCGCGGCGATCTAACGGGGTGATCAACACGAAGGTGGCCTGGCGTTCCCATTCGCGTTGCCGTTGGGCGGCGTTCACCGCGCCGATGGTGGCCGTGACGCGCCACCCGATTTTGGTCTGGGGTTCCTCCGTTTTCGGCGGTCGGCCCCGGCGGCTACCGGGGGAGGCGCTGCACTTCTTCATGGAGGGTCGTCTCCACCGCAAACCACGCAGTTTCGCGGCGGGCTTGCCACTGGCGGGCCGCCTGAGCGGCGTCCTCGCGACAGTCATAGAGCGTCTGGGACAGGACGTGGGCGGCGTCGGCCAAGGCTTTGCGGGCGTTGGCGATTTGCTGATCCAGGGTTTTTTCTTTGTGGGTCTCCAGCCGGGAAGATCGGTAGACGACCAGCCGATAGGGCACGTCATCGATCATAGCCTGTTGCTCGGAGGCCCAATACTCCGCCGCGTCGCGGCGGGCGGCGACCGACCCGAGGAAGGTCCAGGCATCTTGAGCCCACGCCGTCTCTTTCGCGGTCTGCGCCACGGCAAATGTCGAAGGACACCGCGAGATGAAGCGGAGGTTGGCCTGACGCAGGCCGGCGAGATTGGGCTTCGTGACTAAGGACGAGTCGGCGACATAGATCACATCGTGAAGCTCTTGGGGCGAAAAGGCGGCCACTAACTCCTCAATCATCCGGCGATTGAGGGTTTTGTCCGAGGTATTGCCCGAGGCCACCGACCCAAAGCGCAAGACCCCTTCCCCATTCACAAACACCGTTAAGAGCACTTGTTTGAGATCGGGGCGCCGATCTTTCGAATGGCCGCGCCGGGGCATCGCACGGGGAGGGACGGCGGCATCGTCGACCGCCGTGGGGTCGCAGGGCTCTGTGTCGTCTTCGGCGGACCGATAGGCCCCCTGCAACGATCGGGAGGTACTGTCCCAATGCCCCGAACGCAGTTCAATCGCTTCTCGAGCATAAGCCTGCGCGGCTACCGCCGTAAACACCGCGGCGGGCCCGGCCTGAAACAGTTTATCCAACGCCCGCCCCAGCGCATCATCGGTAAAATCCGCGGCCGTACGGCCGCGCCCGAGCAACAAGGGCACATCCGTTTCTGCGAGACGATCCGGGACGCGATACAGAGGGGATTTGCCCGTCAAAATGTCGAGCACCATCGCCAAAATGCGTTCACCCGGCGATGTCCGACATTGCTGCGCATCCCAAACCAATAAGGTATTTAAGAGATCCACGAATCCGATAGCATCCGCGATCCCGCGAATTACGGGCGCGGCGCCGACAACCCGACTGGGCAACTCGACAAGTTTCATAAAGAGAATATTCGACACGCGACCGCCAAATCCTTTGCGAGAACATTCCGTCTATAATTAATACTAAATGGAAAAATTTAGGTGCGGAAAACCTGTTACAAGAATTCGATGCGTTTATTCCACGTTTTTGGGAGATCTTGAGGGGTGACGATCAGTTATGGATTACGGCGGATCATGGGTGTGACCCGACATTTACTGGCACCGATCATACCCGGGAAATGGTGCCATGGTTGGCCTATGGCCCTCGCTTAACGCCTTTTGTGGGTCAAGCCCGGGTAGGTCTTGGGGATATCGGTGCCACATTAACTGCTTTGTGGAATCTTCCTGGGGCTTTTTCAGGGCAGGTTGCTACAGCATTACTTTAGTGTTGAGGAGGGTACCGGATGTCTTGTGCCGGGGACAAAATCCCTAATCAAGGATTACACAGCAGTGCGAGGAGCAAGAAATCCATGGCGCCTGATACTTTGGGCGAGAATAGCGCCAAGGCCTTACCCACTCGGCTTCCCTTACCCCGGCAAGTGGCCTCAGCCATTCGTTCCCGGATTATTAGTCGTGAATGGGAACCGGGAGATCAAATTCCTTCAGAAGATGAATTGGCCAAGCTGTTTGCGGTGAGCCGCGCGACCGTTCGAGAAGCGGTGTCCCTTTTGAGTGTGCAAGGCTATTTAATTAAAAAACGGGGAATTGGAACTTTTGTTGCCCAGGCACAAGCGATATCGGGTGGTCTTGAATCGTTAATCAGTATTACGGAGTGGATTGAACGGCATGGATATCAGGCTGGCACAAGCTATATCGACATGAAAGCGCGGGTACCGACGTCAAACGAACGCACATTATTTCAGGCGTGGGATCTGGAAGAGGTCATGGAAATTCACCGGGTGCGGACCGCGAATGGCGTTCCTGTACTCTATTGTGTTGATGTGATGCCGAAAGTCTTTGCCCCTGAAAATCCTGGCCAGCTTGATGAATCGCTCTTTCAATATTTGGAGCGAAAATGGGGACAAGTGGTCATTTTTGCGCAAACCGAGATTGATGTGAGTCAAGCCTCACGCACCATGGCACATCATTTACAAGTGGCTCAAGACACACCCCTTTTGCGCTTGCGCCAAGCCCATTTCAATCAGAAATCGCTGCCCATTTTATGGTCGCAGGATCATTTTGTCACGGACCGTTTCCGTTTTGAGGTGATGCGTCACCGTCAATAAGGCCATCAAAATTATACTGGATGAATTCACAACGCCAGATGACGCATCTGGCGTTGTGTCATCACCAGACGATGAGCCACGGTGGTTCCCGTATAACAAGATATACAGGCAAGAAAACGCCATCACAAGGTGTCTACGTCTACCGGCTCGTAGAGAATACGCAAGATGGACGTGGTCTTAGGCGATGCGTAGCGGTGACAAATGACCACATACTCATCGTCATAACGAATCCGGATGCTTTCTCCCTCATTACATGGATAGGTTTGAAGGACTTCTTCTAATTGCACGCGTAATGCTTGTGCTTCAAACACATCAAATTGTTTTAAGTCGCGCAAGGCAAAATCTGACCAAGAAATATGCATTGAAATATCATGGCCTCCTATGAAGAAATGATGGTGCGAAAGGAAATGATCGGTACTAGATGCCTGGCCAGGTTGTAACCGGAAAACATTTTTTATCCGCAACATTTGTCGAACGATGACGATTGTAACCTCCAGGCAACACAAATGCTATTGAAAATAAATGGAAAAAACGGATAAAACAGAAATGACATAAATTACACAAAATCAAGGCTGGTAAAGGATTTGCTGAGCAGATTCAGTCCTTGGATGTTGGCAGAGGTTGCTCTCACCAGCAATATTTGAAAGACATTTCTCGAAGGTGACAATAAGGGATCAAGTTGGGGGCAACCCTGGGGAACTACCGGCGGTATAATAAGTTTAGAAAACAAGATGTATGGTTTAGGGGAAACGTTTTGGAATTGTGATGGTAAGAAATGGGTTAGATTAGCGCGGGGACATTGATCAGAACCGGAAGGAAGCGACCCATTATGGACGATTTACTGGCTCCCATGCACATTATCGTATTATTGATTGTGGCTCTTTTAGTCTTCGGCCCGAAAAGGCTTCCCCATTTAGGATCGGATTTAGCCAAAGGGATTAAAGCCTTTCAACAGGAATTGCACGGTTCAAACACTCTGTCAGCTGGTGTTCCTTCTGAGGATAGCCAAAGCCCTAACAGTTCATCTAATGATCGTGGGTCGTGAGCTGATGTGAATTACTGACAATTCATGCCACATGGCGGGATGGAAGGATAAGTTGATGTCAGTATGTGCTATTACCGGAATGGGAATCATTTCCTCGTTAGGACTAAACGTCGATGATTTTTGGTTTAACTTGTTAGCAGGACGTCACGCGATAGAGCCGGCGTTTATTCTCGGAGAATCCTCACCCATCTGGCAATCTCCTGTTGGTACGGCTTTTCATCCCGAAGAATTTGTCAGCGATCCGAGAGTGTTACGCAATGCCAGTCGCTTTAGTCTGTATGCATTAGCGGCCACAACGGAGGCACTGAAAGGCGCGGGCTTAGAAGAACTCGATAGCGAGCGCACAGGCGTCATTTTCGGTACGTCAATGGGTGGTGTTCCAGAACTCGTTGACGCTCAAGCCCGTTATGATAGTCAGGGAATCCATAAGGTGCCCGCGCGACTCATGGCGGCCGTCATTCCCAATATGGCTGCATCGCAAATTGCGATGCGATATCAGCTGCATGGTCCACAACTGACACTCAGCACAGCTTGTGCATCCAGTATTGATAGTATTGGAATGGCATTCTCTTTGATTTCCGCTGGGGTGATTGATGTGGCCATTTGCGGGGGAATGGAAAATCTCCTCACACCGGTAGTAAGTGCCAGCTTGTGGCATGCCCATGCGTTGTCACAAGGTGAGCGCGCTGAGGAAGCTTCCATGCCGTTTGACCAACACCGTACCGGTTTTGTCATGGGGGAAGGCGCAGCTGTCGTGATCCTCGAATCCTTAGCCCATGCACAAGCTCGAAACGTTCCCGTTTTGGCTTATGTTCACGGCTATGGATCATTGGCCGACGCCTATCATGTGACAGCACCCGAGCCTTCGGGGCAATGGGAAGCCATGGCCATGAATAAGGCCCTGCGATCGTCGGGCTTTTCCCCTTGGGATATTGATCTGGTGATGGCGCACGGCACCAGTACTCCCGTGGGCGATCAGGCGGAAATTCGAGCCATCGGGCAGGTCTATGCCCATGCTCATCCCATTGTGACATCAATTAAAGGGCATATTGGGCATAGTATGGGCGCTTCAGGGGCTATGTCCGTTATTGCTGCCATCAAAGCCATGCACGAGGGAAGGGCTCCGCACACTTTAGGGACCCGGGAACTCGATGAAGAGGTCAATTTTGATGTTGTGTTAGGTGAGCCCCGGGTCAAGGACATTAAAACCGTGCAGGTCAATGCGTTTGGATTTGGAGGCCAAAATGCTTCTTTGGTCATTGCAATTTCCCAATGAGGGTTGGCCTGTTAGTCTCGGCTACGGAGAAGTTCTTTGCTGCCGCCCTCATTGAGCCACTCACGAAGTCGAAACTTTTGGATTTTACCACTTGGGGTTTTGGGCATTTCTTCGATAATTTCGAGGCGTTCAGGCCAAAATTGTTTGGTTAACCGGCAGCGGTCTAGGTATTGGGTGAGTTCTGACAAGCTCAAATGCGCTCCGGGCTGCAAAACCACCACAGCGCACGCCCGTTGTCCAAGACGGGGATCAGGGATTCCCACCAGTGCGGCTTCTTTGATGGCAGGATGGCGGTATAATAATTCTTCGACATCGGCAATCGGAATTTTCTCCCCACCGCGGTTAATCATATCCCGGGCTCGGCCGGTAATGCGAATATACCCCGCATCATCCATGATGGCGAGATCCCCGGTTCGAAGCCATCCTCCTGGCCTAAAAAGACTTTGTGTGGTGTCTGGGTCATCAAAGTAGCCCATGAAGTTTTGAGGTCCTTTCACTTCCAGTTCGCCTTCTGTTCCTGAGGGTAAAATTTCACCCGCTTCGTTGACAATACGGCAGGCCATTTGGGGCACAGGCCGTCCATCGGTCGTATAGGTTTTCTCCAATTCGTCTTCGGGGCGAACGAGTGTGACAAGGGAATTTTCGGACATACCCCATCCGGCTAAAATATGGACGCCAAACTGGGTGTGAGCTTTTTCAACCAAGATTCGGGGAATAGGGGCGCCGGCACTAATAAAAATCTTCAACGCCGATAAGTCATGCTGACCAGGACGGTAATGGGTGGTTAAATCACTCAAAAATGGCGTGGCACCCATCGAAAACGTCACCCGCCAGCGGGAGAGTAACGAGAGGGCAACTTCCGGATCCCAAATATCTTGGTAGACAGCAGGGATGCCTAGAAGAAGGGGAAATAAAACGCCATATAAAAATCCCGTTTGATGGGCAAAGGGGGATGGCATAAAGATGACGTCGCTATCACCTAAATGGAGGAAATCCTTTTGCAACAGGAGGCCTGTTAAGAGTGTCCTGTGCGAGTGCATGACCCCTTTCGGACGACCGGTAGTTCCTGAGGTAAACACGATCTCTGCTAAGTCATCCAGTGCAGGCAGACTAAGGGGAACGTTCTTGACTCCTGATGTTTGACCTAGGATGTGTTCGAGAGCTGGAAAGTCTTGTCCACCCCGCATCCAAATGGTCAAGTGAGGAAATTCGCCAGCCAAATGTTCGGCCATTTCGGTAAATGTCAGATGGCGAAAAGTCTTGGGCAAAACCCATAACTTAGCATGAGTTTTTTCGAGGATTTGACGCACTTCATGTTCACGGAAAATCGGCATAATCGGGCAAATGACCGCGCCTAATTGCCAGGTTGCGATGGTTAAGGCGACAAATTCCCAGTTATTCGGTAATTGCACGGCGACGACATCGTGCGCTCGAACCCCGGCATCATATAAGGCAAGGGTTGCAGCGTGGACCCTATCAGCAAATTCGCGGTAGGTCCATATCACTTCTTCGCGTTCTAAACTGTGATCGACAAGATATAAGGCATCGGGCTTGTGGCTCAGCCAATGCTGCAAATATTGCGGGATGACTTCTGTGCCGCGTAGATCATTCATCGATTCACCGCCTTTGTCAAAAGATTGTGAACCCATTTGTTAGAGGATTTCTTATTAAAGGCAGATAGAATAATCTTTAAAATTGTCATCGTGAATATCATTATCCTATCACTAAATAATGGGATTGGGACAAGAAGTTTGGCGTGGAGCAACCACATAGCGGTTTTCTTATGGATCATCTCTCTATAATACTTAAGATATAATCATATGCTTGTGCACCAGCACAAACGCTAAACACGGACTTTTTGTAGAATTTATGGGGATTTGCTATTTGTGGCATGAGAAATGTGACAACAGGTATGGTACTTGGGTTTTATTGAGACGGTCATAGTATCTAGATACCATCTTTACCGTGGTCGTGCTCCTGTCTCAGAGAGATAAAGAATTGACGGAAACAACAGCATTCTATATTATTATATTAACAGTGCTCACCACGCCTAGCGCATAAGCGATGCGAAAATCGGTGAGCCATTTGCTTTATATTGGGGAATATTTATGGCAAATAGTGCGAAGCCGGCCACCACCATTGATCAGCAAGTTACTCTCCTTAAAAGTCGAGGCCTGATAATTGCCGACGAGGTTGATGCCAAGGCGGTTTTACAGCGCATCAGTTACTACCGGCTTTCAGGATATCTTGTGGAATTCAAACGGCCAGATAACACCTACATACCAGGGACCCAATTGTCAACCGTTTACGCGATTTATGAGTTTGATCGCCGCTTTCGGAATCTTTTGTTAGCGATAATCGAACCTATCGAAATTTCTATTCGGACGAAGCTTGCGCAGTACCTTGCGGTAGCTTGTGATCCCCTAGCATATCGTGACCCAAAACATTTTGTAAATCCAAGTGAACATACGGCTCAATTGACTGTGATAGATATGACGATTGAGCGGAGTCGCGAACCATTTGCTGATCATTACCGAAAATACTATGGAGGAACTTTTCCGATTTGGGTGGCAGTCGAAATGATGTCCTTTGGCTCGGTATCCAAGGTGTTTGGCAATTTGGTTCGTAGCCATCGCCAACACATTGCTAAATCCCATTATGGTCTCAACGAAAAAGTCATTGCTCAATGGCTTTTGAGTTTGGTGACGGTACGGAATTCCTGCGCGCACTTTTCCCGTCTGTACCGCCGGACTCCTACGTTTCAGCCCAAAATATGTCATGATGATCGCCCAGATATTCCAGAACCTCAGTCATGGTTCTCGGTTCTGATGGCCGCACGACATCTCTATGAACCGTGGACCGACTGGAGTCATTTTGTGACAGCACTAGAAACGTTATGCGATGAATATCAGGGGATTATCGACCTTCGTGCCATGGGATTTCCGCCGAATTGGGAACGTCTCTTACGCCGACCTTGTCGGCGCCACCCCTAACAAGACCTTGGTCGGCCTACGAACGCAGATTGTCGTGATTGATTTATGCATTATTGTATCTAAATTTCCTTTATTGCGGTAGATGGGGAAAAGATTCTATAAGACTATGGCGCTAGGTTTGGCCTACCATGCGGAAAGATAGACGACTGATTGAAAGGATGAACCGCGGGCAACTGCTAAAATTCTCATATCAGTTTGCCCGCGGTCATATGGTCAAGAAGTTAGGCAAGATTTTCGATGGGAACGGGGTCAATGGCCTCGGCCAACGAAAATCCGAGAACACGGCTGTAAAAATATAATTCGGCTTCGGTGGCGCGTTTGATATTTTGAGCTTGACGAAATCCATGGCCTTCTTCGGGAAACGCGATATAGGCTACGGGTATATGATTTTCCTTCAGTTTCTCTACCATCATTTCGGCTTGATTAGGGAGAACGATTTTGTCATCGAGGCCTTGAAAAAAGATGACCGGCGCTTTGATCTGGTCCGCATGAAACAAAGGCGAGCGCTTACGGTATAACGCTTCCGCTTCAGGCCAAGGACCGACCATACTGTCCATATAGCGTGATTCAAATTTGTGGGTTTCCCTGGCTAAGGCCCCGAGATCACTGACACCAAAATAGCTGGCTCCGGCCCGAAAGACATTGCGAAAGGCTAAGCAGGCCAAGGTGGTAAATCCTCCTGCACTTCCCCCGCGAATGACCATGCGGTTCTGATCGACGAGTCCTTGTTGCGCTAAATATAGGGCTGCATTGGTGCAGTCTTCCACATCGACAACGCCCCATTGCCCTTCTAAGCGGCGACGGTAGGCACGTCCATAACCACTTGAACCACCGTAATCCACATCAGCTACAGCAAATCCGCGTGTTGTCCAGTATTGTATGGCGAGATGAAATAAAGGGGTTCCGCTGCTGGTCGGTCCGCCATGACTGATGACCATGAGCGGTGGTTTTTCACCGGGCACACCGGTAAACGCATGATTTTTAGGAGGGTAAAGATGCATATAGGCCTCTTGGTTATGGGCCGTAGGAAAAGTGATAAACGACGGCACGCTAATGTCTTCAGGATTCATGACGACGTTTTGAGATCGTTTGATGACCTGAATTTCTGTGTGTTCCCCCTGCCATGTCACGAGGGCAGCGGGTTCTTGCCAGGATCCAGCAATCATCGCGACATGGTGGTGATGAGTGACAGGCAAGGCAAAATAGGTGTAGGGCGTTTTAATCTCTGTCAAGGTATGTTTTTTGAGATCAATGAGCCCTAAATGTCGTGAACCATTTTCCATATACACGGCCACAATCTGATCAGGGGTTAAATACCCGTAAGTGGTCATGCCAAATACCCAAGGTGGCGTCCCGAATTCGGCCGCCATGGGATAAATCGCTTGGGCGGTGCCATCGACCCACTGATAGAGATTCCACCACCCACTTTCATCAGACAAAAATGTTAAGACGCCAGCGGGAGAAAACAGGGGTTGCAAAATCGATTCCGTACTTGACCCTTTAAGACGTTGTGAATTGGTGGGGTATCCTTCATGGTTTAAATCGGCGAGCCAGAGTTCTGTTCCGTCCCACGGCATTTGGGGATGATTCCATGCCAGCCAGGTTAACTGTTGACCATCAGGAGAAAGACGGGGATCGCTATAGAAATCATGACCAGACACTAACACGGTACCGCATTCATCCCCTTCGGGGTTGATGCTGACAATCGTGGTGGTCGCCTGAATATCGGAAATTCGGTGATCTTCCCTCACAGCGATAATGCGGTGGTGATGCGTATCAAAAATCATATCGGCATAGCGGATGGGGAGATCAGACGTGATGGGTTCGGGTTTTCCTCCTTGAATTTGCCGGTAAAGACGCTGGTCTTGGAAATTGCAAAAGAAGATGTCCCCATCATGAACCACGTATGCTCGTCCACCGTATTCATGAGCCCTGGTGCGGGCGTTAAAGCCAGGGGGAGTCATATCTTGAATCTCTTGGGTCAGCGGATTGAAACGGACAATGACATTACGTCCTTGCTCATGAGGACGCGTTTCAATCCAATACAGCGTGTCCCCATCGAATTGTGGTTGATCGAACGTCACGGTGTTTTGCGTAAGCATCTCTGTGCTGACGGGAGAACTCCATGATCCGTAAGGTTTTACTGCCAACACCATATCCCCTTTCCCATATCAGAAGTTGACTTCATTTATCATGAATTGTTGGGTTTGCTCTAAGCCTATCACATCTTCATGGTCGGCTCCGGTTTAAATGATGAACTCCCTGTTGGGATAATGCTGTGCGTCAAGTGAAGGTCATTGATAACGAGTGCCAGATGAAGACAGGATGATGTCGGTCCGACTTCCCGAAGAGGATTTTTCTTGTTCCGGTAGGCAGCAATGATGAGTGTTGGTGTACTCTAAAATCGTAACGATTGGGGTGTTGTTAACGGTCAGTTTACCGGATAAATAGAATATAGTTTCGATGGCAGAGAGGAGATCATTGGGACGATGAGTGAATTGATCACGCGGCAGGGGACGATTTATTACGAGGTAACGGGTAATGGGCCGAGTGTGCTGTTCCTCCATTCTGCTCTTACTGATCACAGACAGTGGCGCGATCAAGTTAATGCATTGTCCCCGAGCTACCGTTGTATTACCTATGATTTGTTGGGATCGGGATTGAGCGACAATGCCCCTGACGATTACGATCCCACAGATACGCTTCTCGCGCTTTTAGATCATTTGAAGGTGGATAGGGTGGCATTGGTGGGATCGTCCATGGGCGGCTCAATATCGATCCATGCAGCGACCCGTTACCCTGGTCGCATCCAATCGATCGTCTTGATGGGTACCGGACTCTTTGGCTTTCAACCCGTGCTCAATACCCCTGAGCCGACTATCTACCAGGAATATGAAGCGGCTTTAGCAAACCATGATATTGACCGACTTGTCGATTTGGCCGAGGCCATTTGGCTCATTGGCATCAGCGGTCGTGAAGAGCATGTGTCCAAGCCTTATCGCGAGTTGTTCCGCTTGATGTACCGGGAATTGCTTAGGAAACATGGGGAATTTCCCCAGTACCGGGATATGGATGATACAGGCGCGACCAGAAATCTCAACATGCCCGTTATGGTCGTTGTCGGGGATCATGATACGGCTTTTTGCTTAGCGGTGACTAACTATTTCGAACAGACTTTGCCGGGGGTCAACATTATCCGCATGCCGGGTGTCGCCCATTTCCCCAACTTGTCCAAGCCCCAGGTCGTAAATGAATTACTCTTAGAGTGGCTTAAAAAGAACAACGAATAAGACGTCAAGACCTTTCGCTAAACAAAAGCGTCAAATATATGAAGGGAATAATCGACTTTCGCAGCCGTAAGCTCTTGATTATCTGAGGTGCTTAGGCAAAAGACGGTATGATGAAAAGGCTTAAACAGCACCCGGGTTTTAGAGTGGTTAATAGGATTCTTGGATTAGCAAAAAACTATGAGTTCATCAGCGATCGTAGCATCCCGTTTGAGCTGAGCGTATATCTAAATCTGTTTGGGAATGCCTCTTTGCCGTCAACTGCCAAACGGATGCGACTTAGGTACGTTTTGGCGTTCTTTTGTTGCATGGATTTCATCACTCTTCGCACTGCTCTCCAACAGGCTAAAGAGATGGTTTTTCGTTCATGCTATGGACCACCCCGTTTATACCTCTGCATAAACCATCATCCCTCATAGACGCAACATGTACTCGAAGGGGCTCTTCAGGGGAGAAATGCTATCTGGGGACGACATGTGGTTGGTGTTTATCAAATTTCCATGGCGAAGGTCAACTCTTCTGTCCTGACAGGAAGGATTTCCGTGCCCAAAATATCTGAATACGTTAAGCCTAACATCGAGACAGATAGGAATTTTAGGCCCTGGTCATTTTCGATCACCCATTAGCAGCTCCCAGGAAAGCATTTCTCTTAGCCGTTGAAAACCGATTTTCTTATTTTATGATCTTTCATCAATAGGAAAATTTATCTCATATCAGCGAGACTAGTTTTTTCCTAGATGAGCACGTAAGGGTGGTTTTTCTGTTTGATATTGCCTCCATAACGAGGTCATTAACACTAACGGGATCAAAGGGGCCCACGCAATATGATGCAGAACGGTGGCTAACAGCAGAACCAATCCAGAAGCCATCACGGCGGCGACATGATAGTTGTCCCCTGCCGTTTTACTTTGGATACTTTTCATCAGGGCTGTTGCTTCTCCTAATACCCATGACAAAATTAAAGAAGTGACAAAGAGCAGATGCATGCCTGTCAAGGGGATACTCAAAGGCAAAATCCACCAAAATCCGGTCGTGAGGAGAAATACGATAAGGACAGGTAGTATGCTGCTTTGAATAAAGTGAAGCACGATGGAATCGGGCCAAAATTGATAAAGAAAGGGATTTGTGACATCCTCGATGAAGATTTGGGATAGATGCCCACGGCGAAACCGGTAGGCGATAAATAGCCAAAACAGCCAGGCCCAGTGATTAGATGTTTTAGCCAATAGCACAATGCCTGCTCGGAATAATAGGGATAGTTCCACGAGCGTCAACAGATAACGGGGTTGACGTGAAAGCGTGATGACAAAACGTCCGATTTCGAAATAGGGCTTTGGCCACGAGGGAAGACGACCAATTACTCGTTTTTTCGCTAAACGCTTTCGGGTGTGAATCTGTTGAACCAGATCGCGGTTGGGTAAATAAATGATTCCCAAATCTGCGATATCCGCATAAAGTTCACTGGCCTCTTGTACGCTTAAGAGATTGATGTGCGAAGCGACCAAGAACCCCAAAAACCACAGTCCCCCTAAGAGGAGTGTTAGCTCCACAAAGTGAGAGGGGTAGGGCTCAACCCTTTGCGCCACGATAATAAGGTCTTGGTGAAAGAGAAAGACAAGGGTGAGGAGAGAAATCAAAACGGCCACCCAAAAATACCGGTAAGGCTTAGCATGCCGCGAATAATGAATGGCAGCGATAATCCATCCTAAACTATTTGCTGTAACCATCCACAAGGCGAAAGAGACAGCCAAGACTGCTTCATGTGGAGTATGAAGGAATAGAGCCGCTAAAGAGACGATTAAATACGACAGAAGAAACAGCCGGATTTGTCTGGGAATAACATAAAAGGGAACAAACAGGCGGGGAGAAATGGGCGACGATAACGCCCACTCGATATCGCCATGGGTAAGATATAGCGGGGAGCGAGCGACCGTGAGGGTTATGCTGAGCACGGCAGCGAGAATGGCGATGGGAGGCAAAATCGCCCCAAGGGGTTTGTGCAGGGTATGGCCCAGGTGCCACGCTAAGGTCAGAAGGCCCGAATAACTCACCCCGACCCAAATCCCTACAATGATGAAAATGTAGACAATATAGAGACGGGAAAAAATATCCCGGTTGTTGGGATCAATGCCGATACTGCGTAACCAATAAAGACTTTGGGCTTTAAATCGCCGCCAGTAAATTTCCCCCAGTACTTGCCAGCCCGTTTTGGAATACATCCTATTCATGGGAAAACTCCGCACCTGCGCTATCCTCTAAAAGGCTGTAAGTTAGCCGGTATGGTAAACTGCTCACCGCTCCGGGATACTTCTCGATGACCATATCCCATGACTGATCTAGAAGAATACGTCCCTGGTTTAGAAACACTAAGTGATCAGGCTGAATGGATTCAGGCAGTAAGTGCGTGCTAACAATGACGGTCATGTGTTCGTCGCGGCATAATCTGCCTAGGACTGTTGCTAATTGCGATTGAGAAGCGGGATCGAGAGGTCCAAAGGGTTCATCTAATAACAAAAGATCGGGTTTGACTAATAATGAGAGCAGCAAGGCGAGTTTATATTGCATGCCGCGAGAATAGCTCGCAGGATAGGCGTTTTTATGCTGGTCGAGAGAAAAGAGCTGAAAAAGCTTTTGAGCGTGAATATTCCAGTCTTCTAGATGATGTAGGGTAGCGACAAGCTCGGCATGTTCCCATGCCGTTAATTCTGCATAAAATGCTGGCGTATCCGGGACAAACTTAATACGTGAGCGCAAGATCCGTTCGTCATGTTCTGTATTATACCCGTCAATCGCGATCGAGCCTTCAGTAGGACGCATCCAAATCGCTAAACAACGTAACAGGGTGGATTTGCCCGCGCCGTTTTCTCCGAGCAATATCCAATATTCGCCCCCGGGGATATTCAAAGACACGTGTTGTAAGGCTTGATAACTGCCATACTTGACGGACAGGTCATTAACCTCGACATGAACCAAATCAGTACAAACCTTTCTTTTAACACGCCAAAAAATGGCGAGAGAATGGATACAGTTGACAACCCATCATTGGACAGTAGCTATTCATTACTCGTTATGATAACGAAGAATACGATATTTTTGATACGGATTAAAAAATTTTGGTATCCCGTAAGGCTATTTAAGGCTGTAGCTGTTCATTGCACCATGACATTCTGAAAGCGATGTCTGTCTAAGACAGCTTAAGACGCTTCTCCTCATAATAATCACCTGAGTTGCTAAAGAGACGGTTTACCTTGGTCGTGGGTGTGTCCGGATGATACCGGCCGCCATCGACCACCATCAGTGGTCTCGTAAAGAAGATTATAGAGCTTGGGTGCTGCATGGACTAATTTTTTGATGGGACCGGGTTTGTGGATGAGTTTGGATGACTTCACAAATTTGGTGACTATGACCCACCCATTTTGGGTATTGCGAAAATCAATAGCGTTGACAACGTATGTAATCCGGTGGGAGGAATGAAAAGTGAGTGCGGTGTTTTGGATGAAACCTGTCGTCGTTTCCAGTACCAACGAATTCGTAGTGGCCGATGTGTTTTTGGTGGGAGGGGAAAATATCCAGAGCTGATGAGGGTTTACCATGCTCACCATGTCAGCCGAGGTTAGATGAAGTTTTAGGCGTGTCCAGTGTCTGCCGTTGTCTGTACTCAACTCAAGCTGATTGGAGAGTCCCATATTTGTCTGAACCCTCATCATCCAGACTCCTTTTCCGAGATATTGTATAGCGAGTACGGTGAGATGAGGAAGCGAACTCGACTTTTGCCATGTCCGTCCTCCATTATGGGATGCATAGAGCTGCGCGACTTGTTCTGCTTGGGGTCCAACATTGGTATCAAAAGCGGCTAGCCCTAATGTGGAAGAAAATGCATAGGCGTTGAAAGCTTTGGGTGTTGTTGAAGTTTGACAGGTCCATTGTTGACCGCCGTCTTTGGTGAAAACGATAGCTTTATTATCACTGGGAACACCCATGTCATAACCGATTTGGGGCGTGATAAAATCAAGCGAGTTAGGCGTCTTCGGAGGCCACGAAATGGTCCAGTGCTGGCCATTGTCTACCGTGTGGGCTAAAAAATCAACACCCGAAGCGGCATGGGAGATAACCCATCCTTCTCCTAACCCCGTCATTTTTATGGCCTGAATTGCCCAGCCGTCTTGGTTTTTTGCAAAATGCCAGGTTTTGCCGTCATTGTTCGTGACCATAAGTCCATCCGGTACAAATCCTAACGCTCCATTGGTTGTCCCGATCCATCCCGTCTCGCCATCAAAAGCCATGGCTGATGCATATCCGAAAACATGGAGTTGACTGAAATGGGTGCTGGGCGTGATGGTCAACCACTGTTTCCCATCATTGGTTGTCTTCAGTAGGGGGCCAAATGCCATATAGCCTCCCGGTGCACCTTCAAGAACTTCACCGCTACCATGTGATTGTAAACTCATAGCGATAATGCTATGAGAAGTGGTGAGGATCGTATGAAAGTGAAGGCCGTCATTCGTGGCCAATAGAGACTCTATTGGGATGGCGCGTGGGCTACGGGCGGAAACCCAGCCTTTTGTTGAGTTCACGAAATCCAATCCCACTGGAATATCTCCGGATGGTAAGCGGATTTGAGTCCAGTGGGTGCCTCCGTCTCGGGTATGATATGGGCGGTTTGCTAAAATGGCCCATCCGTTTTCAGCCGAGATCATGTCCAATGTCCCTTGACCGATGGCACGAGGGGCCTCAAATTGTCTCTGCCAGTGCCGTCCTCCATCACGGGTCTTGTAGATCGTGGGGTGATTCCAAGAGGTACCGGCCCAAGCCAAGAGCCAGCCAGTATGCGAATTAACAAAGTCGATGGCCTCTGGATTCGTATGCGGTGGCAGAAGCTCGGTAGTCCAACTCTTGCCGTTGTTGTTAGTAAATACAAGAGTTCTATTGATGAGGGCTGCAATTGTTGTCGAGGAAATTAGCGATAAACTGGGAGTACCTTGGTTGATCCCGGAAATATTGGGCGCTTCGGCAATTTTGTAGTTGTCGAAGGCCCCTGGTGCGTGGAGATGCCCCTGCGTGCTATCCCCATTGCCGTAGGAGACTAGAAATCCTGCTGTGGCAACACATGCGGTAATTGCGGTGATGAGTGATTTATTCATTGGCCCTACTTCCGTTCTATTTTCAGCAAAATAATAGACTCTTTCTTACTATCAAAACGGTTGTGGTTCCTTTGGGGTTACCGAATAAAGGCTGATAGAAAAACAAAATGAGAGGACGCCTATTTTTATGTGGGACACAGTAGTATCGGTGTGATGTCTAAACCAGCTTATATCCAGTAATTATCAGCGATTCGACCAACCTAACCACGCGAAATAAGAAAGATTAACGAATCGTCTTTAACCCATTGTGGGTCTGCCTATTATGGTTGTCTATATTCCAGCATATCGTCTAAAAAATTCTCTGTGGTCATGGACCCCGGACTCTTGACGTTGTCTGAACCATCGTCCATACAAAAATACGGGTAGAATCTACACTCGATTGCTTAAATGCCACACAAAGTTATTGCCTTCAGGCGATGTGGAAGGAACTGTATAAGTCTGGACGACATGATTGATTTTGAACCCAACATCATGATAGAGATATCTTTGCCAAAAGTTGGACTTGTGCATCTGCCTCCTACATTGACGCTGTCAAGAATTCTGTTTCCTCGTCGGTATGATTTTCTGCGTTTAATAATAACGGGTTGAAGATTTTGTGGAATTATCAGATATTCTAAGGCAAGAAAACGACATGAATAAACCCCTGTGGAAAATAGGCTGAGCGGTGTTTCCGATTAGCCCATTTTCCCAGGATTTTGTAGTGACAAGAGAATTATTGTAAAGACCAGTAATTAGGGTAGATCAGACCAGAAACCAAATTCATAGACTGTTTATATCCATGTAAAGATTTGTTTACCACATAGAAGTTTGCGGCATATGGCATCCAGATCACCGGAATGTGATGTGCTGCAAATTCTTGGTATTGATCAAGTCGTTGAATTTCTTGCGTTGTAGACTGATAGGGGGAATAAGTCAAATTAATCAAATGATTCATTTCGGAATTACTGTAGCCTTCGCCATTGAGCGCGGCATTCGTTTTGAATAGTGCACCCCCAGTTGGATAATAGTCGGGAGCATAAATCCAACTACCCAAACCTAACCAAATCATTGACCACTTATCATTGGGCAGAGCTATGAGCTCGTCAAAGGGCGTGGACACTAATTTGACGTTAATGCCTTCCTGTGCCCAATCGCTCTTTAGTAACTCAGCAATATCTGTGACGGTCTGACTACCTGCATTATAGTTTAACGTAAAGGACAAGGTTTTTCCGTTTTTGGTCATGACGCCGTCAATTTCTTTCCAGCCATGGTCTATTAATAGGGCTTTTCCTGTATGCGGGTTAAATGCATAGACAGGATTTTTTAACTGCTGGTCGAAATACGGCGTGACTGGACGTGATGGAATAGGGCCACTTTCAGAGATCCCTTGGCCGTCGAAAAAGGACTGAATAATCCCAGGTTGGTTAATGCCATATGCTAAAGCTTGACGGATATATAATTTTTTAAATAGTGACCCGATGTCATTGGGAGCATTGTGATGCATATTGGGTTGCAGATAGCTCATGCCCCACACATACCCTGGAATAATGGTATCGATATTAGCCAGTTGTTGACGCGATTTATAGAGACTGAGAGGTAAGTATCCTACGGTGATAGTTCCTTTTTTCAGGGCCGCGAATTCATTATCGCTCGATGTTTCATATTGAAAAATTAGTGTTTTGATTTGAGATTTTTTTCCTCCATAGTGGGGATTGGCAACGAAACTCCACGACTCATTAGGTTTGACTTGGGAGAACATATACGGACCATCGACTACACGAAATACGGATGCGGTGGGATTATTAGCTATATTCTTGATATAGGTCAATTCTTCTATGATGTTGTTTGGATATTTGTCCCAGACAGATGCGGGTACGGGATTCATTTGTCCGAGTCCATTTAGAAGAAACCATTGTGGATTGACCGCCGTGTTTAGTGTCACTTTCACTGTTTGTGAATTAATCGCGGTGACGGATTTAAAATCATTGGGCACCCCACCACTGCCAGCTCCACCATAATTCCATGGAAGCGACGAACTGTTGCCACTCGCGGCTTTCATCAAGTTCCACGTAAAAATGATATCGGATGCGCTAATGGGATGTCCATTGGACCAATGATAACGTGGATTGATGTTTAAGGTCACCGCGGTATCTGTCTTATTCCACGTTGCCTTGGATATTAACGAATGAGAAAAATCGATAGTATCGTGCGGCGTTACATCAAATAACGGTTTGTATAAAAGAGCGTCGAGTTCAATGTTCACGGCACTAAATGTATTGGTCGAAAAGACAGGAAAAAACCAATTGGGTGCCGTTTGTACGGGTAGAGCAATGACGACGGTTTTCGAAGAATTTGGGGAAGGACTTTTCGACGATACTGATGCTCCACACCCCGCTACAATAGGAAGAAGAACGCTAACGCTAACAAGGGATAAAGTGCGGAAAGATAAATGCAAAACCATCGCTTCCTTTCTTTTCATCTGTTAATTCATACAGTGTTTAAGGGAACGCTAGTGGCAAACGAGAATGTTTTACCATTAACATGAATATCCAAAAATAAGGATAAGTTATGCATATTCATGATACTCTTCATTACAAATTCGAACCACTTGATAAATCCGTTTTCGATAAATCCGGTGCTTTTTGTTAAAAATGACAAGATTCGACTATGATTGTTCCACAGGCGCAATGAATCAACATTTCTATAGGACATAGTAGCCGGCTTATCGAGAATTTCTCGGTTTTTGAGGATGTCACGACATCGCTTCTTATGTTTACTGAACTTCCTAAACCGGAAAATGTTTAGTAGCGTTCTATTCGTGGTCAGGTATAGCACTATCGTTTTCTTTATGTCGTTTTCCCTTTACGGAACTGAACAGAGAATAAGAAATATGGAACGAACGGTCCCTTGAGGCTTGGGTCAAAAGCTCCTAGTGAGTATGCCAAGGAGGTTTCAGACTGAGAATCATCACAATGTGCTGCACAATCCACTAAAGAAACGATGTTCTGTTTCGTCTTCTGCTGTAAGACCCAACAGGACGTCGATTCCTTGTGATCACGAAGGAGGTACGAACGAGGTACGATGAAAGACTTGGAGAGTATTCCCGCGATCGATCAGGATGTGTTAATGGATGAATTCTTGGAAGAAGCCCAACAACCCGAAGTCTTAGATGCCGCGATTAAATTGCTGAAGGCACTAGAAATTCTTAATGACAGTGGAATCGTCGATATGCTGACGACATTGGTGGAATTTATGGGCATGTATCCTGATGCCATTGATACCGATCAGCTATCAGATAAAGTGGGATCTTTGTATCAATCGCACCAGGAGCTCATTCAGAACGCCCTGCGTATTCGTCCTGACAACTTGATGAAGTTGACACAATTGATGAGTGAAGATCGTATTGCCCATCCGCTAATGAATTTGGCGGAGGCTATTGAATCGATTGAGGATCCTAAAAAGGTGCAGGCATTGCTGAAGGGACTCGGTAAAATAACGAGTGATCTTCCGGTCGACTCTGTGGTGCGTGTGGCAGAGGATATGACCCATCCTGCAATGCTTGATGCTTTGCCAAAACTACTCACCGCGCTAGAAATTGCTAATGAGCGTGGAGTTTTTGATGATTTACTCTTAGCGTTGGACTATTTGGATGAACTGACGGAGATATTGCCTCCCGGAGAAACTATCGATCAAATATTCCGCTGGGTTAATGACAATCATGTGATTGAATCCATGCGCTCCACTGACTGGAAAAACCTCATTCAATTGACCGCCTTGGCGAGTCAAAGTCACGTCGTTGCAATGTTGTTTGCCGCCTTAGAGGTCATTAAAGATGTCCCTCAAAACACTTTGACACAACTGTTGAAAGTGGGCACCGAAGTGTTGCAATTTATCGATGCGCAGCACGGATGGGATCTGGTCCGTCAAGCGCTTGGGATGGCTGAGACCTTAAAGACAGCTATCCCATGGAAGGAACTGTTCCCCGGATTATGGACGACAGAAGGCCAATTTAATGTGGACGGGATTATTCAAACGGTGAAAGACGTGGCTGAACAAACTCAAAAAAAGACATCCACATTTGGGGGGGTCCGCGGCATGATGGCGATGATGAAAGACCCCGATGTTCAAAAAGGGTTACAGTTTATGACGGCTCTTCTCGGACGATTCGTGCATATGGTGATGAGCCCAACACCATAAATGGGATATGCATCGGACCCGGTGTGAGAGACCTAAGATGGATTTCCATAAAGAATCACGACATTTGTTCCGCCTTCTTTCGGTTCTTTTAAAGAAGGCGGTTTTTATGGCAATGGCTTAAGGTCTGCTTTTGTCGGAGTAAGGGATAAGCACGGGAAATTTATGTGGAAAATTTTTCTCTATCCATAAAATCACGTGTAATATGGCGAAAGACAACGAGAAATGACGATAAGGAAAAATGAATTGTGCAAATAACCAATAAAAATTTTTCAAATTCTTGTTACCAACAACTCGTTTGTGACGTTATGGTAAATATAAAAGCAAGTAAAGGAGAATGGTTATGCGAGTGACGTATCCCGTTTGTCCTGAATGCGGCAACCGTTGGGTTGGAAGGCTAACCGCTCCCGGCTGGTTCTTTTGCTCTACATGTACGATTGAATTTAAATATGATGTTGACGGTCTAATTGTCTATAACATTACTCCTGATGGCATGAGAAAACGGGCTCATCGCCGTAGGCGGCGTCCGGCTGTCCAGAGGGAGGCGTATCAAACCTCTTAAGGCATATCCCAGTTAATGTGAAGAACTGGGAACCTGAAATTTTCGCAAAATACTGACGGATTAATCTGCGAATCATGGGGAACATGGTGGTGCCCAGGCTGTGAACAGGCTGGTTAGAGAGAAAAATGGACCCTGTGTCGTTAATTGTGCCCAGACGCAGTTTTGATGGATAAATCAAAGAACTACTATTATGAATTCGAAGCGAAAAATGTAAACCGTGCAAGGGATTTATTTCCTTTGCACGGTGGTCAGTGTTTCTCTGGTGCTCTTAGTTTAATTGTGATTACGTTGCTGTCACAGTCACAGGGCCTTTAGAAACTATTGGTAATCAGCTCGAGAAAAATGCTTTGGTCTACAGGTGGAAGATTATTGCCGGGAGGAGAACCGAATAAGGCTAAAACGTCCGGGCTATTGTCCTTGGAACCGCTGTTATAGAGGAAATACAAATGGTTCTCTCCCGCCTTTTCGAAGCTCAAGGTAGATGGAGTCGAACGCTTATTTTGGTAAAGAGATATCTGAGTACTGGTCGTCAAGCCTAATTCCGGCAGGCCTAAAATAGGCTGCCCCGATGAGGTTTGTAGTTGTAACTGGATGACATAGGAATGATTGGGTAGGATACCCCCAACGGTCTGAATGTCCCCGCTGGATGTTTTCACTAAGGCGCTTGGGGTGATGGCCGATGAGGAGCCTTTGGGGGTGACGGCTGTGACTAGGGCTTGCACTGGGGCTTGTGGACTCAAAGCAAATACAACGGGAGTAGAGGACGGAAGCACAGCCTGATTATCAGTAAACGCGATGCCTTTTGTACTGACATAGGGGGAACTCAGTATATCGCAATAGGGCCAAGAAAAGTCACATCCACCGATGTAGACCTGGGGATCGGCGGCAACATCCACCTTATCTGCTAAAGTCCCGGGTACAATTTGGCCGTGGGCATTGACGGGTTCAATCAAAAACGTCGAGGATCCGTTGGGATATGCAGGATGTTCCCCGGATACGGGTGAAGGTTGGGAGCTATCGGTAAACACACGCCATCCAACCTGTTTTGTTGTATCGGGCACGCTCGTCAGTTGTTGCGTATCTTGACTACCAGATGATCCGAAAATCAAGTCTGCTGATTGCCAAGGCGTATTTCCGCTCTTCACCTGGATGATTCCTGTACCGTCGTGAAGAGAAACATTGACGGTACCCGAACTGACCCATGATGATCCATTCCAAATGGAAAAGTTATGGGACGAACCAGACAAGGTCACGGGGATGCTGCCTGAATAGGATTGGTCCACTTGATAAGACGATGTTAACCCGTCAATCATGATGTCTTTGGTCTGACCCACAATCACGTCTGGAAATCCCACTAAGGGGAGGATCGTGGAGGGAGGAGTCGAGGATGCTGATATGGGACTGCCTATAGGGGCCGGTAATTGTGAAACCGTATAAATGTTGTCCCATTGAAAGCCGTGAGCCACAAATATTTGAGCGGAAGCAATCCAGTGTAATGTCCCTTGAGAGTACCAATAAACCTGAGGCTTGTTGGGTAATTTAAAAAGATCGACGGCACTGCCAATAGGAGCGGGTAAAGTGTTTACGACATGGAGTTCTGTGAATTGGTAGCCTAAATCATAGAAGATGGTTTCATTGGCAATGGCATGCATTTTTCCATTGCGCTCGATATAGACTGTGGGCTTGTCCGCCAGTTTATAAATGGGACCCGGCAGACTAAAGGCATTGACAGTTGCAGGCGCAAATGACGACAATGTGGTGAGACTAAAAGCTAATGCCGATGTCAGTAAAATGGCATGCTGGGATTTCATGGTAGGCACCTCCGTAAGAGAAAACATCACAATAAAATTTTGTGAGTATTCTTTCTATTTAAGGATAATGTTACCACCTCATTATAAACAAAATTCATGGGCGATAAGGGGATGAATGGTCATCGTCTCCTTAAAGTGCAATTTTGGGATAATGTCAGTGGCAAAGAGGAACAATCCTTTTCCATATTCGCGTTGTGATAACGATAATATCATCTTATCTACAATCAGTTGCCACATCTTAAGATCATCGGGCGGTGGTCACGACGCTTGATGACCCAAGCAGAGGAACGAAAATTTCCGTGATGCGTTGTGTTTTTCTGTTTGATTTGGGAACACCCCAAAATATCCCAAAACCTCCCCATGGATAACGACATGTTTGGGTTTAGTAAGCGAGCATTTCTCAATGATCGTCACACGACATGGAAAATGATCTCTTGGAAAATGTGTGATATTTGTTATAGTTGTAATATAACAGAGGTGACACAATAATGATTTTCGTGGTGGATGAACATCGTAATGAGCCACTTTATATGCAGCTTCGTAATCAGGTGGTTGAGGCGATAGCGCGAAACGAATTACGCCCGGGAGATGTCTTGCCACCGATTCGCACCGTGGCAGAGCTCTTGGCGATTAATTTGCACACGGTAAATAAGGCGTATCAAATCTTAGAGCAAGACGGTTATATTGTGCTGACCAGACGCAGTGGTGGGGTGATTAAGCCGAAACCGCCATCCGATTTTGATCTGGTCTGGCGGGAACGATTAACTTTGGTGCTTGCAGAAGCTCGCGCCTTTAGTATGGACGATATGGCGATAATTGAAGCCTGTCGTGAAATCCTAACAACTTACCTTCCGCACGTGGTGAGAACAAAAAATTATTTTTTTGGGGCTGATCGCAAAGGAGATAGTGCCTTGCATGGCGAAGTAATCTCTTATGAACACACCAATGCCTACACCGCTCGTTGTGGGAGCCGGACCGGTCATCCGGGCCCTCTGTGAGGAAATCGGATTAGTCGAGGCCGTGAATCAGACCGTGGCGTGGGATGCGCAGCGTTGCCATCTGTCGCCCGGTGAACGGATTTTCGCGCTTATCGTCAATTTGCTCACCGCTCGTCAACCGCTGTATCGCGTTCACGAGCAATTTCAGTTGACCGATGTGCCCTTATTATTTGGATCCGGCCGCACCGCGGCCGATTTTACCGATGACGCGCTCGGACGCGCTTTGGACAAAGTCGCCGCGGCCGGCGGTGCCACCGTTTTCAGTGCCGTCGCAACGCGAGCCCTCGTGCACGACCACGTGTGGACGCCCGATCATCCGGTGTTTGTCCACTGGGATAGTACGACTCGCTCGGTCTATGGCACGTATCCGGACCCTGACTCGGCAAGCGGAGTGCATCCCACCTATGGCCATTCCAAGGATCATCGTCCCGATCTCCGCCAAATTCTTCTGACGCTATTGGGGACCCGGGAAGGCATTCCCGTGGTGGGCACGGTGCAAGACGGGAATCTGAGTGATAAAACCCTCAATGCCGAGATGATTGCGGCCTTAGACGATTACTTTTCGCCCCAGCAACTCCAACAACTCGTCTATGTGGCCGATTCCGCTCTCGTCACGGGCCCCAACTTAAAGGCGATGGCTGATCGTTCGCTCCGCTTTCTCTCGCGTTGTCCGGATACCTTTCGGGCGGCGCAAGAGGCGAAAACGGCCGCCTTGGCGGCCAACGCCTGGGTTCCCCTCGGCAAAATCGGGGAGCGTACCGATGCCACTTCCTATGCGGCCGCAGAACAGACCGGCCACATTGAGGGTCGATCCTATCGCCTTGTGGTTTATCGTTCCGATCATCTGGCTGAGCGAAAAGCTCACACCATCGCCCGCCAGATCGACCGGGCCTATGATCAGTTAACCCGGGCAGCGACTCGCCTCGCGGGGACCGTGTTTGCCTGTGCTCATGATGCCGAAGCGGCCGTGGCCGCTTGGCAGGCTACCGCGCAATGGCATCATGTCGAAGCGACGGTCGTCGCGGAAACACAAGTCACCCAACGCGCGACTCGCGGGCGTCCTCGCCACGATGCGCCCGATCCGGCCACCACCACGGTATACCGGGTCCGTCCCACCATCGGGGCGGTCGATGCGCAACGCGTGCAGGCCGCACAGGACCGCGCAGCGACCTTTGTGCTCATCACGAATCTGCCCTCCACGCCTTTTGATGCCCGCCGATTGCTCGAAGAATACAAAGGGCAGACGGTCATTGAACAACGCTTTCGCTTTTTAAAAGATCCGACCTTTGTGGATGCGCTCTATGTGCAAAAGCCGGAACGGGTCGAGGCCTTAGGCTATGTGCTCTTGCTCGCCGCATTGGTGCTCAGCCTCATCGAACGCCGGGCTCGGCAGGCCCCGCCCCTTCCCACGCCAACCCGTGGTCTATTGGCGCGGCCCACCGGGCAGGAAGTGTTACATCATCTGCGTGGACTCATTGTCATGCCCCTCGATGCTCAGACCCGTCAACTCTTTGTCCCGGCGGTTCACACCCAGCCGGTAGCGGCCATTTTGGCCGCCTTGGGTTTCACAGACACGATTTACACGCAGGTGCCATCGAGACCCTCGGGATAAATTCCTCTGCTTTCACCCATCACGTGCGGAAGAGGAGTAACAAGATTTCCAAGTGTTGGGGAAGGAGAGGCACAATAATGGGACCCAATCTCTTAAGTGATGGCATAGCATTTTTGGTGCTATTGACCTATGCGTTTATGCCCTATTTGACACCCAAGACGCTCGCTTTTGGTGTGCGAATTCCTGAGGAACGACAACCAGATCCCTTTTTGCAGCAAGTGCGGCGCGATTACTTTATAGGATTATTCGTCGTCTTGCTGATGACGATAGGGATTAATCATTACACCCATTCCTTGACTGAAAATTTTCGATTCCTGATCACACTTGGTGTCCTTTTCGTATTACTCATGGGAAACTATGAAATCGCTCATACACGGGTTGAGAGAAGAAAACAGCATGAACAATGGTATCAAGGATATCCTGAGGCCATGATGGCGATCATTGAGCCAGAAGATGTCAAAACCCTACGAAAACCTTTCACCTTGTGGTTAATCGTGAACGCCTTCTTCGTTTTTCTTTTAGCTGTGATAACCATTGGTGTTTATCCCCATTTGCCCAAAACGCTTCCTATTCACTGGTCATCTCAGGGATTTGTTGAGAACCGGGTGTCTAAAACGTGGTGGACCGTATTGCAACCTTTGTTCACCTTGGTGGTGGTGATGGTGGGAATCAGTCTTTTTGAGATATATTTGCTGAGCCACCTGCGCCCTGATATTGATCCTCACAATCCTCAGGCATCGCGGATGCAATATTTTCTCTTTGTTCGGCGCATGCTTCATGCCCTAGGCATTGTGCAATTTGGCATTGTTCTGTCATTTGGACTAACGGATTTTAGTATGTGGGGATGGATTAAACATCCTTCGTCTATTATTTTGACGGGGCCAGCCTTATTAGCGGTTTTAGCTGTCATGGCGATCACGTTTGTCACGGGTCAAGAAGGAAGTCGTCTTGCCGTCACCCCTCACGATAACACACCCTATCGCCACCGCAATGATGATGCGCAATGGAAAGCTGGTTTGTGGTACTATAATCCGTCCGATCCCAAATGGCTGGTAACCAAACGGTTTGGTGTAGGATGGACATTAAATTTTGCTCATCCCATTTCTTGGCTGATGATCGGGGTAATTTTAGCGTTGGTGATAGTTTCGATTGCCTTTCACCATTGATATCTTAGGGGATTTAAATTTCTCAAATCGTAAGTTCCATCCCGAAAAGTTAGCTTACCCGCTCTTGGCCAACGTGAGAAGAGCGGGATTTAATATTTTCAAGACCGGAATCGACGAAAGAAATGAAGGGGAGAAAACATGCGTTCAAAGTCATGAGCTTGCAAGCCAGTAAAGATAACGCATGGGTATATAGGATGATAATACCTGGCGTGAAAATAGTTTGAGTATGATGAGAATAGGGGGAAAGCCTGGTTGAAAAGCGTCACACGACTTTCAGCCGTTTAATATCTCTAAAAAACATGTTAAGTGAAAATTCCGTTGTCTTATAATAAGTTATAGTAAGAAATGACAGATCGCGCCAACGGCGTAGGAAGCGAGAAAGGCAGGCCGGTATGGGGGTTGTATTTGCGGGAACATTGATTTTAATTACGGTAACCATTTTGGTTCTCGCGCTGCGTCCACCTAACGCTTATGTCCGTGGAAAGCAAGGAGAAATCATTGTCCAAGGTGCTTTACGGCTTTTAGATCCCCTGGAATATGACGTGTTTCATGATATTATCGTGCCTTGTACCTCGACCGCGTCAGGCATTTGTCAGATTGACCATATTGTGGTAGGACCCTCCGCTATTTTTGTGATTGAAACCAAGAATATCCAAGGGGCTTTGCATGGTAAGCGGCGCGAAGTGTACTGGACCCACGTGGTGGGGATGCAGAAACGGCGGATTTATGCCCCACACCGCCAAAATGCGGCGCATATCAAGACCTTACGCCGAGCCTTCCCCGATTTACCGAAAGATGTATGGTTTTCCTTAATTGCGGTGCCTAATTCCTTGCAACTTTATATTGAAGAAATCTCGGGTGCCTATATTGTCCAGTTTTCTCACTTGGTCGATTTTATTACCCGCTCCAATGCCAGTGTGCCTCAACCGCTCTCACCCGCACAACGGGAATATGTGATTCGGACATTACTGCAATGGAAACGCCGACGGGCCATTAAACATAGCTGGCTCGGCAGAATTGGCCGCCGCAAGCGGGATCTGGGCAACAGTTTAGACGTGGCGAGTGGGCGTTGCCCTGTTTGCGGTAGCCCTTTGCAGGTCGTGAAAGATGCCAATGGATCCAAAATGGTGTGCACGAAACCTTCTTGCACCTTTTCCACGACCGTGCTGTCAATTACGGCGCTGCGTCAGCCCAAGGATCATACGAAAACATAAAGGCGCTTGTTCTCACCCATCTTTAATACTGCCATATCTCGACGTGCTAGGGTGTGTAATGGTTGCCTAAAGTTCTTTTGACATTAATACCCGTTATGGGGATAACTCCACAGGTGATGGCCAATGGGATTGTGCCCTCCTGGTACAATGCCTGGGGGCAATAAGTCTAATCCATCTGGAATATTGAGATAGCCTGGGGCCGTTCCCGGGATGCCTGTATGTCCATATTGCCAGACAATTTGATTGGTCTTGGGGTTAATCACAATCACGCGATCGTTATAGTCGTCATTGAGGAGGACCAAACCATTAGGTAATTTCACGGCTAAAGATGGGCGATCGAGACGACCAGGGCCACTTAACGGACGGTATAACCATAGGACTTTGCCCGTCGGACTCATCTCCACAACGGCCCCTGGATTGGTATAAAAAGCCACGATAATATTGCCATGAGGCGTGAAATTGGCATCGGAGGGATAGGACAAGAATGACGGGAAATGCACGGTATAGCGCACCTGATTGTGCCGGTTAAGTAACATCGCATCATTGCCATTAATTTGGGTCACGAGCATTCCTCCATGGGGAGCGGGAAAATCTCCGTTGGGAGCGGAATACGTTGCGGGAGGGTTAACCGCCATGACCCCGGTTTGCCCATATTGTTTAAGAATTTGGTGGGTTTTTCGTGAAATAAAGAGAATACGCTGGTTTCGAATGTCGGCGACAGTAATGATATCCCCTTTAGGCTTAGCATACAGAAAGGCATCGTCAGGCGTATTCAAATATCCGGGAAGACTTCCCGGTACCCCTGCGTGACCATAATTCCAAACGACTTGCCGGGTTTTAAAATTAATAATGGATATAACATTGTAGCCTTCTTGATTGGTAATAATTTCGTCAAAATGGGGACCGAAAAATACGTCGTCATCATCATGTAACAACGAGGGTTGTCCCGGTTTGGGATACTGCCAGACAATCTTTTTTTGTGGGGTGACCAGTAAGATGCGGTTATTATGCGAATCGGCAATTAAGATATCCCCGGGCAAAATCGAACTGGCCGCTGTGGCACCCCATGGTACTAAGGATTTGGACTGGGGAGATTGGCGGTGGCTCGTCTTAGGAGATGCGGGAGCTTTTGCTGAATGCTTGGATGATGCAGTGGATGGGTTGAAACCACACGCTGAGAGAGCGAAGGATACCGCTACTGTAAACACGACGCGAAAAAATGGACGATGCACGCTCTGTCAAAACCCCTTTCTCCGGATAAGCTGAATTTCCTCGGACGGATGACACTGTTTACGATCATACAGTATAAGATAGATGCTCTGATAGCCTTTAAGATTTGTGCCTCTTTTTCTTCCCGCATTGCACAAGCTTCTAGCATGGACGTAACGATAGGATGGATAATGAGATGTTTTGATCATTTTTTCGATAGTAGTTCTTCTAAACCGATTTCTCTATACTGATAATGACAATCACTGTCAAACAGGGTAAAGAGAATAGACAGACCTAAACCAGAGCAGGAGGCATTCATTATGAAGAGTAAAGTCAGCGCAGGCATTTTGGCTTTATTTTTTGGATTTGTGGGCGTGCATAAATTTTATCTTGGTCAAAGGACCCAGGGCATCCTTTATATTCTCTTTTGCTGGACCTTTATCCCTATGATTGTGGCTTTCGTGGAAGCGATTCGCCTCTTTTCCATGTCCGATGAGGACTTTGATGCGCGGTATAACAAGGCGATGATCCAACAGTCTCTATAGTCTTTTAAGTAGATGCGAAAAGAAGAGAAATGCAAATGATTACAGCACGCGTTTTTCAGTGATGCGGGGTGATGCGTTATGTCCTGTCTTAGGAGGAACAATTCAAGCACGCCTTGCACGGGGTTTCAAACATATTTTTATTGCGCCCTGGCTTTTATTCTCCAAGGTGGCAAAGGCGTTTTGGTATTCGTCTAAGAAAAACGTGTGGGTAATCAGTTGTTCAATGGGAATGCTTGTCGTATGTAATAGAGTTAATGCGTGTTGAAATGTTTGGTCTGGAGAAGGACCATAGCCAAACGTCCCATACAAGGTTATGTCTTTAGACCACAAAGGAGTAAAATCCCATGACATTTCACTGGCTGCTCCTAATAACAAGAGTTGCCCGCCAGGACGCACACAGCTGATGGCTCCTCGTAGAGAGGACGATGATCCAACCGCATCAATAACGAGGTCAAACCCGCGAGGACGCCAGGGGAGAGTATGCCAAATGTGGGGATAGGGTATCCCTGTGATTTCCGTTATGGCGGGAGCCTCTAGGTTGGATACAACCTCAGCACCGAGTCTTTTCGCCCACTGTTGCTGCTGAGGATAGCGGGCAACGGCCATGAGCAAATCTTGGGTCAGACCCGTTTCCCGCAGGGCAAAGAGGGTGAGAAGACCTATGGGCCCTGAACCAATGACTAAAACGCGCTTCACCGAAGACCACTGAATATGAGACAACCCATAAAGAACAATGCTTAACGGTTCACTTAAAACGGCCCGTTCTGGGCTCATCTTGGGAGGAACTGGGTAAAGCTGATGGGAAGGGACCCACATCCGTTCCGCAAATCCTCCTGGAAAATGAGTATGAAAACCTAGGAGAAGACCCATGTCGTGTCGACCGCGGTAATAACAGAGATCGGGACGACCGTGGCGACACGCGGGACAGGGATCCTTTAGGCCTAATGACGTGCAGGATAAGGCGGGATTGACGACAACTACAGTCCCCTTGGACCACTCGGGCGAGTCTTCTACAACACGTCCAACAACTTCGTGGCCTAAGACAGCAGGAAATCTTGTTAAGGGCGCTAAATAGGGAGAGCTATGTCCTCGAATCAACCCGACATCTGATCCGCAAATACCCGATAATAGCGGGAGGATCTCTACACTGTTAGACGATGTAGCCCAAGAAGGTTTTATCACCTCTTCATAGTGGAGAGAAGACAGCGCACGCCATTGCCTGGTAGAAGGAATAAGCTTCTGGCGTAACACACGAGGCCAAGATAAATGATAGCGAAGACCCATGACCCTCATTGCATCGGAACCTGGCGGACAACACGGTCATGGATTCGAGATAAAATTTCTTCAGGGCTATCACCGGTGATTGTTAGCCCATGATTTTTTAACCCGATCACGGCATGCGCGGGATCATCTGCGAATGCGAGCTGTTTAGCTACCTCATCCGCCAATTCTTTACTGCCGCAAGGATAGTTAAATTCTGTGGCCACTATGCCTGGCATCCAGGCGTGTACATGTATAATTGCGCCGACCTGCGGATATTGTTGATAAATCTTCCAATGTTCAATCGCATCCACGGAGACACGCCGTGGAGTGAGGTTTTCAGGAACACTTAAGTGAATGCTTTCATCTGCGACATCAAACCCCGTGACCAGAAGAATGTCCCGGCCGATGTCATGGAGCCGGCTTTTATCCACCCCACTAGCACTCATCCAAAAACTTCCGTCCTCGTGCCGCACACTGAGATTTCCGTAACTTAATCCGCCAATACCAAACAAGCGGCGAACATGGGCCATGTCTTCGGCAGAGAGATAATCTTCCATGGGAAAAGGTGCCGGAAGAAGATCCCAACTTTCGAGAATTTGTCCTGCACGCGATAGGCTAGAGGTGTGCCGTGTGCCATTCCATAAAGAGGGTTGTAGATCGGGGTGAAAGTGGTTGCGGATGATTAAGTGGCTGCGCATTAATGGGGCAATGCGATCGACGAGCTTTTGGTAGCGTTGTTCTAACGTATTCTCCTGTGATGATAACAACACCGCGCCTCGTTCTAGCGTCGTAATGACAAAAGTCGGATCATCGAGAGAGCCTGCGACCACAATGAGAATATTGGATAGGGACCGGATATGGGTGGAATAAAATTGCTTTAAGAGGTCGTAATGCGGATCCAATGTGGGTACAAAGCTAACACCGATGACATAAACGGCATAATGTTGCCGACGAAAGGGACGCGTCTTGTCGTTGACAATTTGGAACACCACGTTGGCGTTTTCAACTTGTGATGTCAAGGCAAAACCGGCCTCCAAAAGGCTGTGTACCAAACGGCTTTGAAAATCTTTAGCGATGGGATTTTCTTGAAAGGACGGGGTAAACCAGAACTGATCCAAATATGTCACGCTCCTTGATGAATCGGATCTCATAAAGACAATGCCAAAGAGCGGTGTGTGAATATCAGGGCCAAATGCACCGTGTAACATATTCCAAGCGGATCAATCTTTCTGTCCATCCCTATAACACATCGTTTCAGGTTTTGCATGGCTTCCAGTAAAAATGTTTAAGAAAGATGTGACCTAACAGCTATGTGCAATCTTTAAGATGTCTATTCGATGATGACGCTTTATGGTCTTTCACGGGAGAGGGCTAGATGTGTCGTCCGTGAAGGATGACCTTGATCAAGAGACGTTCAAATCTTATCCCCTCTTAATTTGTTGGCCTAGGCTTTTACAAGAATGACAGGATAAATTACCAATGGTCTTTTTCTTAAGACTCCTGCAGGTCGCGGACAACTTCGTTATCATGGATACGGTACAAACAGAGCGGGGGAGATTTTCTGTGGCTGTATAGGTCTTGGGATTGATGTTTTTTACTCTAGCGGTCTGAATGGATTTTTACTTAGGATAGTTCCTGACCGCCCTAGAGGACTCTAAATCTTAAGGCGGGGCAAGTGCGGGTTTTTGTCAGAGGAAGCGAGGGACTGTTATTAAAATATACGCGCAAGTTAGTGGCCAAGGCGATCCTGTGATTTTTTTACCCGCCATGGGATGGACGGCGGAATCCGCGGGGCCTTTGGTCAGCGTATTGGAAGAACGATATCATTTCCACCGTTTAGATTTGCCCGGATTAGGCCGCAGTGAACCCTTGAGCAAAATTCCTACTTGGAAAGATTTAGCGTTATGGATTCATCAATATTGTGAACAACATCAGTGGAATCAGGTCCGTATTATTGGCCACTCACTAGGGGGAATTATGGCATTAGCCTATGCGGATCACTTTCCAGACCGTGTTTATCAATTAGTTCTCTTGGATGCTGGCTATCAACCCATTCCCCGTTTTCCTCAAGATATCGCCACACCCTTTCGTTATTTGGTCCCCGCCGTAAACATTTTGGCTTCTTTGGGTGGCGTTAAACTGTTAACGCGTTGGATCGGAGAGAGGCGTGTTCCTGGAAATGCCTTGTCAGTGCCTGATACGTGGGAACAGGAGTTTCAAGAATTTGTTGAGCATCAGCATTTATTGATAACCAATGAATTACGCGAGGCTTTTTACACCGCCCGAAAACTGGTCACGATTAATCCCTTGGCGGTAAATTTATTGCTAGGCATTTACCGGAGCAAACCGGTAACCGCTTTTAGTCGGCTTAAACCGGCAACATTGTTGGTGGTTCCTGAACATATGACTCACTATTCTCCCTTAACACAGATTGACGAGAAGGGATTGCCAATTTTGCTCTACGAAGTCAATGGAGGGCATTTTGTGCATTACGCGCATCCTGAAGTAGCTTATGTGATCCGTGATTTCTTTGACCACTGGAATTAGGGACTCAGCATAAACGCAAGGAACCTCGTGCGTGGCTTGTGCTGCTGGGATGTCCCCCATATCAATGGCATGAACTCCCGCTTTTCATCAGATGTGACGAATACCCAAGATTTTCTTTCCGGCTTATAGACCTATGCATCACGAGATTCAGAGGTCAGATTCATGAATCTTATTCCCTGGGCTTATGAAAGCAAAAAATAATGCTGTCTTGTTCAGTAACCATGATTTAGAAACCGGCACTAGAAAATCAGACAGACTATTCTGTACAATGGATGATGAGGGTCGTTTTTAAAGTGGTCACCGCTTTATGAGACATTTCATTCCCTTTGTAAGACATGGAACAGCATCTTTGTGACATTACATCTTAAGGAGTGAATAATGATGAATAGTCTCAAACGAGATCTCGATTTGAAAGATCTCATTATCATTGGTGTCGCCGGTGCCGTGGGTACCGGCGTGTTGTTTTCTACGGCAGGTATGACGGCTTTAGCGGGCCCCGGTGTTGTGATTGCGTGGATCGTCGGCGCTATTATGTATTTGTTTGTCGGATTAACCTACGTGGATTTAAGTGCTTTATATCCTGAGGCCGGAGGACCGTCCCGGTACAGTCTTTATAGTTATGGCAGGATTACCAATCTGATTAACGCTTTTGCGGATTTGATATGGTACCTGTTTATTCCCCCTGTGGAAGCCTTAGCGTCGGTGGAGGGAATCAATTATTTTTATCCTCATTTGATTAACACGGCTGGCAGTCCGACCACTTTAGGTGCTTTATTAGGCGTCATCTTAATGGTGCTCTTCTTTCCGTTCAATTATTTTGGTATTCGCGCTTTTGCCAAATCGACCGATTTTCTGGGGGTGATTAAACTCCTGTTATATATCTTAGTAGCCATTGGATTTATTGCTTTTGCCCGGTTTTCCAATTTTACAGCATATGGTGGAATCGTGCCTTTTGGTGTGGGAGGCATATTTGCGGCGATTCCGCTCGGAATGTTCGCGTTTGGTAGTATTCGGGTTATTCCGGATTATGCGGAAGAGGTGCGTTCTCCCAAAATTATTGGCCGGGCCATTATTTGGGTCGTTTTGGGGCAAACCTTGATTTATGTCTTATTAGCCGTGGGCTTTTTGACGTCCATCAACTGGGTGGCCCTGAAATTACATGCGGGATCTTGGAGTGCCATTTCCTCGATTGCGGGGAATCCCTTTTTAACGATTGCGAGTGGCGCTCACATTGGATGGCTCATTGCCTTTACCGTTATTATTGCCATTCTTGGGCCTTTTGTAACAGGTTACATTTATCAAGGAGCCGGAACCCGGATTCTTTTAGCTATGAGCCGTACCGGGCTTGTCAGCGCACGCATGAAAGAAATTAACCAGCATTATGCCATTCCGGTATGGGCCCTTGTGGTGTTTACCGTGGTTGGTGCGATTGTGGCCTATATTGCTGCGCCCCTCCCTTCGATTTATAACCTGATCAGCGACGCGGTGGTTGCCGGTTACTTAGGTTTTGCGGTGAATCCGGTGGTCATGTTAGCCCTTCGCAAACAAGGTCGCGAAGGAAAATTGCAGCAAGGTGGTCTTGTGGCCGCTATTGCCTTTGCCTCCGCTTCATTAATTGTTTATTGGAGCGGTTGGCCTTCCGTTCCTTATGCCAGCATTTTGCTGATTGCGGCGTCCATCATTTTCGGGTTGGCATACAAAGTTCATGAAGGGGCAAAAAATGCGATCTGGTATGTGGCCTACATTGCGTTTTTGACGGCGATGACCTATATCGGCAGTGTCGGCGCCAAAAAATGGATCAATATTGATGTAGGCAGCCTCATTGTGGTGTTAGTCAGCTTAATCGTTTTCTTGCCATGGGGTGTCGCGTCCCGCCTGATGCAAATCGACGAAAATACGACAACACCGCAAATAGCCGAAATCCCCTAAAACCGTGATAGGCTCGTGTGACTTGCGATTACGACCAAACCTTAAGAGTTCAAAAGGCAAGGCTTTAGAGGCCTTGCCTTTTGAAATGATAGTAATGGTATAAAATTTCGGATACATCTTTGCG